>CAYXBJ010000043.1:0-25793 GCA_964463175.1 uncultured bacterium | reverse complement strand
GGAGCCTGCATCTGGGCGATCAGGCCGAACTTCACGGAGGCTCCGGGTGGCGGTGCCCGCCGAGAGAGATGACTGTGTCTCGCACCCGTGAACGCTAGCGTGGCGTGATCGGATCGTCAATCGGGGTCATGCGCCGGCGATCGCTTGACAGCGGCGAACGGGCGTCGCTACAGTCACGCCGTCGCGATCTCTCGGGGGTCGTTGGCGCGCGAGCGTCGTCGCCGCGGACCGCCACGGAGCGGAGGACACTCGATCGATGTACTTCTCGCATCTCGTCCTGTGTGACCGGCGCGAAGGGCAATCCAGCCAGGAGCGCTACGAGCAGCAGCTCGCCGAGGTGCGCCTCATGGACCAGCTCGGCTACTGGGCCTGCTGGTTCGCCGAGCACCACTTCGCGGGATACGCGCTGGTGCCGGACTGCCTCATGATGGCCGCGGCCGCCGCCCGCGAGACCCGGCGGCTCCGCCTGGGGGCGGGGGTGGTCGTCCTCCCGTTCCAGCACCACCCGATCCGCGTCGTCGAGCAGGCGGCGATGGTCGACTGCCTGAGCAACGGGCGGCTCGAGCTCGGCCTCGGCCGCGGCTACCAGCCGCACGAGTTCATGGGCTTCGGCGTGAAGCTCGAGGAGAGCCAGGCGCGCTTCGACCAGTCGCTCACGGTCGTGCGCCAGGCCCTCGCCCAGCTCGACGGTCTGAGCTACGAGACGCCGCTCTACCGGGGGCAGCGGGCCAGCATCTGGCCGAAGCCGGTGCAGAATCCGATCCCGTGCTGGGGGGCCTCGATCAGCGAGGCGTCGTTCGCCCGCTACGGTGCGCTCGGCTGGCCCATCCTCACGTTCCCCGCGAACCAGAAGCCGGAGGCGCTCCGGGCCCAGATCGACACGTATCGGCGCGTGTACCGGGAGCACGGGCACCCCCCGGCGCGGATGCGGGTCGGGCTGACCATGTTCTGCTATCTGGCGGAGAGCGCGGGCGAGGCCAACGAGACCTTCGAGCGTGGCATGGAGAAATACTTCGGCTTCCTCGACAGCCTCACGGTCGACGCCGAGAAGACGCAGCATTCGCTCTATGACCGGATCCCGACCCTCGCGCGCCTCTCGGGATCGCCGGAGGACGCGGTCAAGCGGTTGCGGGAGCTGATCGACTACTTCGAGGTGACCGACTTCCTGAACGTCACCCAGTTCGCTGGATACCTGAGCCATGAGCAGATCACGCGGTCGATGCGGCTCTTCGCCGATCGGGTCATGCCGCATTTCCGGCCCGGCGCCGGGAACGGCAACCCGTGATGCGGCCCCGCCAGCGGGTGTCGTCGGGCGGGCGATGGGAGCCGCTGGTCGGCTACTCCCGGGCGGTCCGGGTCGGCGACATGGCCTGGGTCTCCGGCTGCACCGCCGCGGGGCCGGGCGGCGTCGTCGTGGGTAGGGGCGACGCCTACGCGCAGACCGTCCAGGCGATCCGGACGATGTCGGACGCGCTGGCGCAGCTCGGGCTCAGCCTGGGCCACGTGGTGAAGACCGGGGTCTACCTCGCGGACATGAGCCAGTGGGAGGCGGTCGCCCGCGGACACCGCGAGGCGTTCGGCGAGGTGCGGCCGGCGTGCACTTGGGTTGAGTGCGGGAAGATGATCAACCCGGACATGCTGGTCGAGATCGACGCCGTCGCCGTGGAGTAGCCGGGCGCCGTGGAGCGACTCGGCGTGTCCGCGTTCGGGGTGGGCGCGCTGGCGGCGAGCGCCGCGCACGCGCTCGAGGCCGCCCGGCAGGACCTGGGAGTCCGGCGCACCGCGCTCTTCTGGCTGGAGGATGCCGCGGGTCGCCTGGCCTGCGTGGCAACGGCCAGCGCCGCCGGGACGGAGGGCTGGCTCGGCGAGACGCTCGCGGCCGGCCTCGGCATGGCGGGACGCGCGGTCCGGGAGGGCCGGCCGGTGTGGACGCCGGATCTTCTCGCCGACCCGCGCGTGCCGATCGCGTCGTGGCTCCGCGAGCGCATGGAGGTGGAGGGGTTGCGGGCCGTGGCGGCCGCTCCGGTCCGGATCGACGGTGCAATCCAGGGGGCGCTGGGCTTCCTCGACGGACCGGGTCGGACGTTCGCCGACGAGGGCCTCCGCCGGATCGGACGGCTGGCCGACGAGGTCGCTACCTGGCTCGCCTGCGCCGAGGAGGGTCAGCGGAGGATCTGATCACGCTCACCGGGCGCATACCGGCTCGGCCCTTCGGTCCAGGGGGGCGAATCCGCCGTCGCCCCCGTCAGGGCGCGGGTATTCGCGTCGCCGCGCCGACCAGCGACCACCAGACGACCGTGGCTTCGGCCGTGACGACCTCCTCGCTGATCCGCCCGGCCAGGGTCTCGACGTCGACCTCGCGTGCGGTCGCCACCCGCTGCGTTTCGATCGCCGGCCACTCCACCCGGCCTGACCCGTGCGGCGACGCTCGGAGAAGGGCGGCCCGGCCGGCTCAGTCGCGCGACAGCCGCTCGATCCTGGGCAGGACTTCGGTCTCCGCCGCCTGCAGGTCCTGGGGGAAGTCGATCTCGACCCAGGGAAGCCCGGCCGTCGGGCACATCGCGAATGAGTGGGTCCCGAGGAGCGCGTCGATGGCGACCTCGTAGTCGCCGTCCACCTGGCCCTGGCCGACCATGGTCCCGAGCGTCGCGGCGAGGGCGGCTCCTGCGGCGCGCCCCACCTTCACGAAGCCGACCCACTCGGCCCTCGCCTCGTAAGGCGCGGCGGGCGGCCCGCTGACACCGCGCCGGAGTCCCACGATCCGCTCGCCAGCCCGATAGAGGTTGATCTCCTCGCCGGTGTCCACGAAGTCGGGCTCCCCCAGGAAGACGTTGGGGGCGTCGGCGCCCACGACACGCTCGAGGAGCGGCGGGGCGAACAGCACGTCGCCGTCGGCCAGGACGACGTCATCTCGCAGGAACTCGGCGTGACCCGCCCAGAGCGAGAGCCGTGGCCCCTTCTCGAATTCCGTGTTCACGACGTATCGAAGCGCCATGCCGCGGTGGGACGGGCCGAGGGCCCTCCGGATCATCTCCTGGCGGTATCCGACGACGAGCACGGTCTCGTCGACCCCGGCGGCCCGGAGCCCGTCCAGGAGGCGCGCCAGGAGGCTGCGCCCTCCGAGCTCGATCAGGCCCTTGGGCCGCTCGTCGGTCAGGGGAGCGAGGCGCTTGCCGATGCCCGCGGCAAGCACGAGGCCCGTCACGGCTTCTTCCCCTTGCTGGTGGCCGAGTCGTCGAACTTCAGCTCCTCTTCCTTCGCCTTGAGGCGCTTGATGAGCTCGGCATAGCCGGACTGCTGGATGATGCGGTTGAACTGCGAGCGGTAGTTGGAGACCAGGCCCACGTTCTCGATCTTGACGTCGTACACGCGCCAGCGGTCGTCGATCTTCTGCAGCTGATAGTCGATGGGGACCTGGGTGCCGCTCTTGGTCAGGAGCTTCGTCCGCACGGTGGCCTGGTCGCCGTCGATCGTCTCCTCGCCGTAGACGATCTTCTCGCCGCTGTAGGCCTCGATCTTGCCCACGTACGAGCGCTCAAGGAGGTCGGCGAAGAGCTTCGAGAACTCCTCGCGCTCCTGCGGCGTGCGATCCTGCCAGTAGCGGGCGAGCGCTCGCTTGCCCGTCTCCTGCCAGTCGAAGATCTCGTTGGCGACGGTCCGGATCTTCTGCCGGCGCTCCTCCAGCTTGGCGGGCTCCTTGAGCGCGGGGTCCTGGAGGATCGCCAGCACCCGGTCGATGCTGCCCTTCAGCTGGTCGGTCGCCGGGCCGGCGTCGGCGGGGCGGCCGCCCGCCAGGGCCACGACCGCGAAGAGTAGCGGAACCAGGACCCGTCGCATCTGTTCAGTCCTCCCGGCGGAATGGGCTCATGGCTTGGGCGGCGCGAGCCGCTGCACCTCGACGACATCCTGGCCGGCGGCATGGGCGAGCTGCTCGAGACCGAAGACGTAGGCGTACACCGCCTGGAGGTAGTCGGCGCGAGTCCGGGCGTACTGCACGAAGGCGTCGGCGAGATCGTCCGGGTCGCCGACCCCGAGATCGACGTTCGAGGAGCTTGCTACCAACCACTGCTTGGCGTTGTCATAGGCCTCGCTCAGCACCTTGGTGTTCCGCTCGGCCTCCACGACGGTGGTGTACGCCTCCCGCACCTGGAGCGGGATCCCGTCGATGGCGTGGTCGCGCAGCGCCTCGAGCTTTTGGACCTCCGCCTCGGCCTCCTTGACCTTGCCGGCCCGGATCCCGAAGTCGAGGTTGTACTTGAACCCGATGACCGGGCCGACGGCGGTGTGGTACAGGGGATCGATCACGTAGGGATTCTCGAGCCGGTCCCGGTTGGTCGCGTACGCGAGATCACCCAGGATCCCGACGAAGAAGAGCGGGTAGCCCTGCTTCCGTTCGACGTCGACCAGCCGCCGACGCGCCTCGATGCCCTCGCGCAGCTGCGTGAACTCGGGCCGGCCGGCCAGCGCGTCCTGCACGTAGAGGTCGATGGCCGGGATCGGCTTGACGTTCTCGGGTAAGCCCTCGTCGGTCGGATCGACGGCCACGCCCTTGGGCTGGCCCGTCCACGTGCCCAGGGCCTGGGTGGCCAGGTCGATCGTCTTGTCCGCGAGGTTGAGGTACTTCTCGAGCTCACCCCGCTTGGAGCGGAACCGGTAGAGGTCGATGTCCGTCGCGTAGCCGCCCTCGACCAGGCGCTCGGTGCGCGCGATGGCCTGGTCGACCTGGTCGCGGACCTCCAGCAGGAACGTTCGGATCGCCTTGGCTGCCACGGCGCCCCAGTATGCCTGTTTGACGCGCAGCGCGACCTCGGTGTTCGAGACGTCGATGCCCGCCTGGGCGGCGCGCACCCCGTGATCCGCGGCCATGCGCGCGTTCTCGATCAGGCCCCACGTGAAGATGGGCTGGATGAGGCTGATCGTGCCCCGGACGAAGGCGCCGGTGATGTCCGGCGAGTACTGGTCGTCGGGGGAGGAGACCTGGTTTCCGCGGGCCCGGGGCGAGGGCCCGATCGCCGTCTGCACCTCGAACTGCGGCCGGCCGAGTCCGAGAGCCTGGAGCTGCTTGCCCCGGATGCCCTCGAGGTCGGCGAGCTTCTGACGGGTCTCCGGGCTCCGCCCGAGCGCGGCCCGGACGCTCTGCTCGAGCGACATTCGGATCGGGGCCGGTGCTGCGCTGGAGGTCGGCGCTGCGCCGAGAGCTGGCGCCGGCGTAGGAGTTGGCGCCGAACTCGGGGCTCCGGGTGCCGAAGGCGCCGGGGCAGGGCCCTGGCCCTGAGCGGCCGCGGTGCCGCACGTCAGCGCAGCGACGAGCGTCGCGGCCAGAGCGGCCGGCCTGCCCGCCCTCCGGGCGAAGGTACCGGGGCCGAAGAGCCGGAGACGGCGCATGGCCCTACACCTTGCCGAAGACATACTTGGAGATCAACTCCTCCAGGTCGACGGGCGCCTCGACCTCGGTCAGCCGCCCGCCGGCCTGCACGAGCTTGTCCGACCCCCCGGGGCTGATCTGGATGAACCGCTCTCCGATGAGACCCTTGGTCTTGATCGACACGATCGCATCCGTCTGGAGCTTGATGCCGTCGTCGATCCGGAGGGCGACCCGCGCCTGGTAGTCCTTGAGCCCGATCGACTGCACCCGGCCGATGGAGACGCCGGCGATCTCGACGCCCGCCCCGGACTTGAGCCCGCCCACCGTCGGGAAATCGGCGTACACGACGTAGCCGCGGCTGCCCAGGATGTCGACCCGTCCCAGGTTCATGGACAGGTACGCCAGTGCGAGGATCCCCGCGAGCATGAACAACCCTACCCCGAGCTCCACTCGTCGACCCATGGCGGCGTCCGTGCCTCCTTGTTCCGCTCCGGTTCCGACTAGACCGCGTGCTCCTCGACCTCGCCGTGGATGAAGCGTCGCACGACGGGGTCGTTCGAGCTCTGAATCTCCTCTGGGGTGCCGACGGCGTGAATGCGCCCTTCGTGGAGCATGGCCACGCGGTCGGCGATCTGGAAGATCTCCGGGATCTCGTGACTCACCATGACGGCGGTGAATTCGAACTTCCGGTGAAGTCCGACGACCAGATGATGGATCGAGTTGACGAGGATGGGATCGAGCCCGGTCGTCGGCTCGTCGAGGAAGACGATCTGCGGCTCGGTGACGAGCGCCCGCGCGATCGCGACCCGCTTGCGCATCCCGCCGGATATCTCGGCGGGGTACTTGTGGCCCATCTCGCCGAGCCCGACCTGCGCCAGCGCCTCACGGGCGCGGGGAACCAGCTCGCTCGGGGGCACGCGCCGGCGCTCGCGGATCGGGAAGACGATGTTCTCCAGCACGGTGGACGAGTCGAAGAGCGCCCCCCCCTGGAACACGACCCCGAAGCGCTCCCGGACCCGGTCCAGAGCCTGCCCGCGGAGGGTGGCCACGTCCTCGCCGTCGATGAGCACGCGCCCCGCGTCGGGTCGGACCAGGCCGAGCAGGTGCCGCAGGAACACCGACTTGCCGCCGCCCGAGCGCCCGATGACGACCATCAGCTCGGACGGGGCGATCTCGAGGTCGACCCCGCGGAGGACCTCCTGGCTGCCGAAGCGCTTGCGGAGGCCCTCGACCCGGACCGCGGGCGCGCCGGATGCGGTCACGGGAGCACCGAGCCCAGGAGGTAGTCGAGGACCAGGATCATGACCGATGCGAGAACGACCGCCTCGGTCGTGGCGCGTCCCACGCCCTCGGCGCCGTGGCCGACGTTGAAGCCTTTGTAGCAGGCGACCCACGTGATGACGAGCCCGAAGACCAGCGCTTTCCAGAAGCCGACCCAGATGTCCGCCGTCGCGAGGAAGGCCTGGATCTGCCCGAAGTAGGTCCCCGGGGACATGCCGAAGAGCTTCACGGCCACCAGGTAGCCGCCGTAGATGCCCACGACGTCGAACACCCAGGAGAGGAGGGGGAGCGCCACCAGTCCGGCCACCAGCGTCGGCACCACCAGGTAGCGCATCGGGTTGAGCGCCATCACGGTGAGCGCATCGATCTGCTCGGTGATCCGCATGACGCCGAACTCGGCGGCGAGCGCAGACCCCGCGCGTCCGGTCACCATCAGGGCGGCGAGCACCGGGCCCAGCTCCCGCACCAGCGCGATCGCGACCAGTGGCCCGACGAAGGCCTCCGACCCGACCCTTTGCAGCATCAGCATGCCCTGGAGCCCGAGGACCATCCCGGTGAACGCGCCGGTGAGGAGGATCACCGACATCGAGCGCAGGCCCACGAACCAGATCCGCTGGAGCGCTTGCCGCCCCTTGAACGGCGGCACCACCGCCCACCGGAGCGCATCGGCCAGGAAGACACCGAACCGCCCGAGAGCCAAGAGGGTGTCGAGACCGAACCGCCCGAGACCCTGGATGGAGTCGAGGACGAGTGAACCGGGCATTCCGATTTGAGGCGTAGGCTCCCGCCGGACTACCGCGTGAGCCGGCGCCAGGTCCCGAGCGCCCACAGCGGGAAGTAGTGGGCGTAGAGGTGGTACTGCAGGTAGAAGACCCGGGGGAAGCCCGTTCCGTTCCACAGCGCGTCGTCCCAGCCGCCGTCCACGCGCTGGTTTCGCAGGAGGAACGCGATTCCGCGCTCGACCGCCGACGTGCCGGCCTGTCCTACCGCCATCAGACCGAGAAGCGCCCAGGCGGTCTGGCTGGGCCCCGACACCCCGCGGCCCTTCAGGTGGGAGTCCGCGTACGAGTCGCAGGTCTCTCCCCAGCCCCCGTCCGGGTTCTGTCGGGCCTCGAGCCAGCGGATCGCCCGCTTGACCATCGAGTCCTCCGGGCCGAGCCCAATCGCCTCGCAGGCGCGGAGGACCGACCAGGTCCCGTAGAGGTAGTTCACGCCCCACCGGCCCTGCCACGCGCCCTCGGGCGTCTGGGTGCGTCGGAGGAACGCGACGCCCCGCTGGATCGCCGGGTCGTCGCGCGAGGCTCCGAGCCGGCCGAAGCACTCGATGCATCGCGCGGTGAGGTCCTCGGTGGCCGGGTCGAGGAGCGCCCCGTGGTCCGCGAACGGGATGTTGTTGAACAGCAGCCGCGTCTGGTCCGTGTCGAACGATCCCCAGCCGCCGTTCTTGCCCTGCATTCCCCGGAGCCATCGCACGGCGCGCTCGATGGCGGCGCGCCGCCGGTCGTCGTCAGGGTGATCGATCTGGTGGAGACCGATCGCGACCACCGCGGTGTCATCGAGATCCGGGTAGTAGGGGTTGTCGAACTGGAACGCCCACCCACCGGGAGAGAGCCCCGGGCGCTTCACCTCCCAGTCGCCGGGCTCGACGACCTGGCGGTCGATGATCCAGTCCGCCGCGCGCAGGAGCGCGGGGTGGCCGGAGGGCAGGCCGGAGGCCAGGAGCGCGTTCATCGCCAGCGCGGTGTCCCACACCGGCGAGACGCACGGCTGGAGGTGGAAGCGGTGGGTCTCCTCGATGCCGAGGGCCTCGATCTCCTTGATCTGCCCCGCGATCAGGGTGTGGTCGTCCGGATACCCCAGCAGGCGCATCGCCAGGATCCCGTTGACCATCGCGGGGTAGATCCCCCCGAGGCCGCCGGGCGCGGACATCCGGGGCACGAGCCAGTCGTGCGCGGCGCGGATTGCCCGGCCCCGCCAGGGGCGAGGGCCGAAGGCCTCCCACGTCTTGAGGAAGCCGTCGACGCCGATGAACACGTTCTTCCACGACACGAGCCCGCGCCGGGTGTAGGCGGGGTCGTCGAGATGGAGATGGTGCGCCCAGAGCTCCTCGATCCCCGCGTCGCGGGGGACCGGGTGCACCGGCCGCCGGTCCATCACGATCAGGAGCGGGATGAGGACGGTCCGCGACCAGTACGAGATCTCCCACACGTTGAAGTAGGACCACCGGGGCAGCAGCATGATCTCGACGGGCATCGCCGGCACGCCGCCCCAGGGGTACTGGCCGAAGATGGCGAGCGTGATCTTCGTGAAGACGTTGGCCTGGGTCGGGCCCCCGGCCTCCAGGATCCACTCGCGGGCCCGGGCCATCGCGGGATCGGAGGGGGGCACGCCGGCCATCTTCATGGCGAAGTACGCCTTGATGGTCGCGGAGAGGTCGCCGACACCCGCCTCGTAGAGGTTCCACGAGCCGTCCGTGCCCTGCCGGGCGCGCAGGTGCGCGACCGCCTTCCGCTCGAGGTCCCGGTCCCGAATGGACAGCAGGTGGCGGAAGAGCAGGTACTCGGACGTGATGGTGGTGTCGGCCTCGAGCTCCCCGAGCCAGAACCCGGCCGGGGCCTGGAGCCGCAGCAGGTGGTCCTGCGAGCGCTGGAGCGCTCCGTCGACTCGGTCCGTGTCTACCATGGTCGCTGGTCGGGCAGGCCGAGGGTTAGTGTAGCATGGGTGGCTCGGGACGATGGTCGGCAGCGATCACCTTTTTTCCATCCTCGGGGTGCTCGATCACGCGTGGGGCAGCATCGTCCTGCGCCCGTACGTGTTCGGGTTCCTCGCGCTCTACCTGACGGCCGCGACGGCGACCTGGGGCTGGCGGCGCGCGGCGGCGTTCACGATCTGGGCCGGAGGCCTGGCGTTCGTCGCCGAGTGGAGCTCGACGCGCGGCGGGTTCCCGTTCGGGCTGTACCACTACACGGGGGTGACCGCGGAGCGCGAGCTCTACCTCTCGAACGTCCCGTTGTTCGACTCGCTGTCCTTCACGTTCCTCGCGTACGCGAGCCTCGGCACGGCCAGACTCCTCCTCGGAATCGGCGACCGCCCGCTGCCGGTCGGGAGCGGGGCGCGCCTCCGCCTGGCCGTGCTGGCCGGTGTGCTCATGATGTGGCTCGACCTCGTGATCGATCCGCTGGCGGTGCGCGGCGATCGATGGTTTCTCGGCCGGATCTTCTACTATCCGGAGCCGGGCCGGTACTTCGGAGTCCCGGTGGCGAACTTCGCGGGATGGGTGGTCATGGGAGCGGCGATCGCGTGGGGGTGGACCGTTCTCGATTCCCGCGTCGGCGGCGAGCCGCCCCGCTGGGGCCGGCGCTGGCCGGGACACGGGGGGCAGGCGGTGGCGATCTACTACCTCGTCCTGGCGTTCAATCTCGCGGTGACTGCCGCGGTGGCCGAGCCCGCGCTGCTCTGGGCCGGCGTTCTCCTGCACGTGCCGCTGGCCATGGTTGTAGTATGCTTTCTCCGATCGCAGAACCAGACGGGGCGGATGCCGGCGCGCGCCGGCGAGACCGTGTGAGTTCCGGCGGGCGGAGCCGATGAGCGTACCCCTGTCCCAGATGTGGACCGTCGCGAGCTACGTGCTCGCCCAGCGCTTCAGAGGGCGGAAGCAGTACCCTCTCGTGCTCATGCTGGAGCCGCTGTTCCGCTGCAACCTCGCCTGTGCCGGCTGCGGCAAGATCCAGTACCCGGGCCAGATCCTCCGGAAGCACCTGACCGTCGAGCAATGCCTCAAGGCCGTCGACGAGTGCGGCGCGCCCATCGTGTCGATCCCCGGCGGCGAGCCGCTCATGTACCCCGAGATCGGGACGCTCGTGGCCGAGCTGGTGAAGCGGAAGAAGTACATCTACCTCTGCACGAACGCCATCCTCCTGAAGGAGAAGCTCGACGCCGGCCTCTTCACGCCGTCGAAGTACCTCTCCTTCAGCATCCACATGGACGGGCTCCGGGAGGAGCACGACGAGGCGGTCTGCAAGGACGGCGTCTTCGACCAGGCGGTCGAGGGGATCCGCGAAGCCCTCCGGCTCGGCTACCGCGTGACGACGAACACGACGCTCTTCGAGGGCGCGAACCCGGAGCGGGTGCGGCAGTTCTTCGACGCGATGATGGATCTGGGCGTCGAGGGGATGATGGTGTCCCCGGGGTACAGCTACTCGAAGGCCCCGGACCAGGAGCACTTCCTCCGGAAGCAGCGCGCGAACGACCTGTTCCGGCGGATCCTGTCCCAGCCGAAGCGGGAGTGGCGGTTCAACCAGTCGCCCCTGTTCCTCCAGTTCCTCATGGGGAAGCGCGACTACGAGTGCACTCCCTGGGGGAATCCGACCTTCAACGTCTTCGGCTGGCAGCGCCCGTGCTACCTCCTCCAGGAGGGCTACGCGCAGAGCTTCGAGGACCTGATCCGCGGCACCCGCTGGGAGCGCTACGGGAAGCGGAGCGGGAACGAGAAGTGCCGCGACTGCATGGTGCACTGCGGCTTCGAGGCGACCGCCGTCCAGGAGACGTTCTCCAGCTGGCGCGGATTCCGGGACACGGTGGTGGCCACCGTGACCGGGCGCGCATGATCGAGGGCGAGAAGAGCCTCGAGGGCTGGGCGCCGGAGCCGGGCCCGGACCTGCCTCTGGCCCACATCGTCGAGCTCGCCTTCGACTACCGCGGCAACACGACCCTGGTGAGGCGAGACGGCACGGAGCTCAACGGCTACGTGTTCAATCGCGATGCGGACGCCCCGGCGCCGTATCTCGAGATGTTCGACGCCGAGGGCGGCGGACCCCACCGGATCGCGTACGCGGAGCTGCGCACGATCCACTTCACCGGGAAGGACACCGCGGCCGGCAAGTCCTACGCCGCCTGGCTCGCCCGGAAGCAGGCGGAGAAGGCCGGACAGACGGCGGGTCCCCGGTCGCCGTGACGCCGGGATCGAGCCCACGGGCGAAGATCGCCTGCTCCTGGTGGCCGGCCTCGCGCTGGAGGCCCGCGGCCTGCTCCGAGGCCTCGCGCCGGCGGTCCGCCGCGGGCTGACCGTTCGCGTCGTGGGGCCTCGCGCCGCCATCCTCGATCGGCTCGACATGGCCCGGCTGTCCCCCGCGCCCCGCGCGCTCCTCGTCACGGGGCTCTCCGGAGCCTGCGAGCCGGGTCTCCGGACCGGCGACGTCGTGGTGGGAGATCCCGTTTCGACGCCGGGCGCCCCGCGCGACGGTGACCGCGGAGATCCCGGGCTCCGTCGCCGCGCCGAGCGAGCCCTCGATGCCGCGGGGCTCCGCTACCGGACTGGACGGCTCCTCACCGTGGACGAGGTCGTGACCACGCCGGCGGCGAAGACCGCGTGGTGGAGTGACGAGGGCGCGCTGGCCGTCGACATGGAGAGCGCGCACGTCCTGGCGTGGGCGCGTCGCGCCGGGCTGCCCGCGGTCACGGTGCGGGCCATCGCGGACAGCGCAGAGGACGAGGTGCCCCGCGATCTGCTGGGCGCGGTCGGCGCGGACGGCCGGATGCGCCCGTGGGTGGCGGCCGGGCTCCTCGCCCGCCCGACCCTCCTCGCCGCTGCCTGGCGCCTCGGCCAGCGATCGCAGCGGGCGCTCGGGAGCCTGGCCCGATTCCTCCGCGCGTTCGTGGACGACCCGAGCGAGCCCTGAGAGTCCTCGCGGCACTCCTGGTCGTCGGGTGCCTGCTCGCGCCGCCTGGCACGGCGTCAGCGGACAACAGCTATACCTTCATCCCGCTGCCGGCGTTCGACACCGACCCCAACGAGGGAGAGACGTACGGTGTCCTGCCGGTCCTGATGATCAAGGACCCGGACGGCCAAGTCCTCAGCATCATCGCCCCCTCGGTCACGTGGAACGAGATTCGCGGCGTGACGGGGACGTTCCGCTACTACCTCTATGCGAGCGCGCTCGAGCGCCTGGAGCTCATCGCGTCGTACTCGGAGAAGATCGACCGCGAGGCGAAGCTCCAGTACAAGAACCTCGACGTGTTCGGCGGCCGGTTCCACGTCGACGTCCAGCTTCTCTACGAGCGCGTCTCCTCGGTTCGCTTCTTCGGCGTCGGCCCCGAGTCGAAGAAGGACAACGAGACCAACATGACGCTGGAGAACGCCGGGGGATACGCCATATTCGGTGTGAACGTGACGCGGACGATGCGACTGTCCCTCGGCGAGACGCTCCAGCGGTTCGACGTCGCCCGGGGCGGCGTCCCCGGGCTGCCGTTCACCGGCGATCTGTTCCCCGACCTTCCGGGCATCCAGGGCGCCACGATCCACGCGCAGCGGGTGGCCCTCATCCACGACAGCCGCGACTCCTTGACCACGCCCACCGAGGGACTTTACGTCAGCCTGTTCGGGGAGGCGTCCTCGGAGCTGCTCGGGAGCGACGCCGACTACCTGAAGGGCGGTGCCGAGGCCAGATTCCTCAAGCCGTTCGTCGACCGCCGTCTGGTCATGGCCCTCCGGGGGCTGTACGAGGGGACGTACGGCGGCTCGAACATCCCGTTCCAGGTCCTGCCGAACCTGGGGGGCGTCGACAGCCTCCGCGGCTTCGCCGAGAACCGATTCTTCGGCGACAACCGGGTGCTCTTCAACGCGGAGCTCCGGGCGAAGGTGCTGAAGATGCGGGTCTTCGGCGTCGACGCCGAGTTCGAGGTCGCGCCCTTCGTCGACATCGGCAAGGTGTTCAACTCCTTCGACCAGCTCGTCGACACCCGGTTCGAGGTCACTCCCGGCGTGGGTTTCCGCGGGCTCGCGCCGCCGAGCGTCGTGGGCCACGTCGAGTTCGCGTTCAGCCGGGAGGGGCCGGCGATCTACGTCGGTCTCGACTATCCCTTCTGAGCGTCCGGTGAGCGCATGAAGGCGCTCGTCACCGGAGGCACCGGGTTCGTCGGGAGCCACGTCGTGCGCGCGCTGATCGACGACGGCGTGGCCGTCCGGGTCCTGGCGCGACCCGGCAGCGACCGCCGGGCGCTGGCCGGACTCCCCATCGAGATCGCCGAGGGCGACCTCGCCGAGCCACGCTCGCTGCCGGCGGCACTCCACGGCGTGGACGAGCTCTATCACGTCGCCGCCGACTATCGACTCTGGGCTCCCGATCCCGCGGTGCTCTACCGGGTCAACGTGGGAGGGACGCGGGCGCTGCTCCTCGCCGCGGCGGCGGCCGGAGTCGCGCGGGTCGTCTACACCTCGAGCGTCGGCGCTCTCGGGATTCCCGCCGACGGCCGGCCCGGCACCGAGGAGACGCCCGTCCAGCTCGCGGACATGGTCGGCGACTACAAGCGCTCCAAGTTCCTTGCGGAGCGCGAGGCGGCGGACGCCGCGGAGCGCGGGGTGCCCGTGGTGATCGTGAACCCGTCCGCGCCCGTCGGACCCTGGGACTGGAAGCCGACGCCGACCGGTCGGATGCTCGTCGACTATCTCAAGGGGCGGATGCTCGCCTACCTCGCCACCGGGCTCAACATCGTGCACGTCCGGGACGTCGCGCGAGGGCACGTCCTGGCCGCCAGGCGTGGCCGCCCCGGCGAGCGATACATCCTGGGCCATGCGGACGGGAACCTCGAGCTCCGCGCGATCTTCGAGCGTCTCGCGCCCCATACCGGCATCGCGGCGCCCCGGCTGCGACTGCCGCAGGGGGTCGCGCTCTGGTTCGGGGCGGGGGCGGAGCTCGTGGCACGCGTCACAGGGAAGGAGCCGATCGCGTCGCGGACGGCCGTGCGCATGGCTGCGAAGCGGATGTTCTTCGACCCCGCCAAGGCGATCCGGGAGCTGAATCTGCCCCAGACGCCAGTGGACCAGGCGCTGCGCGACGCGGTGGACTGGTTCTGGGCGAACGGCTACGCACCGCGGCGCCGGCGTGTATAATCGGGGCGCCGTGGCGGTCCCGGGCCGCCGGCCTCGCATCACGTCATGAACGCGGCTGACCTGTCCGCCATCCTCACCCGCAAGAGCGGGTCGAATTTCTACTACTCGTTTCTCTTCCTGCCGAAGCGGAAGCGCCACGCCATCTACGCGCTCTACGCGTTCTGCCGGACGGTGGACGACGCGGTCGACCAGGGAGCGGGGACACCGGGCGAGCAGCGCCGGCTTCTCGCGGACTGGCGGCTCGAGCTCGCCCGCGCGTACGACGGCCGCCCGACCCAGCCGATCGCCCAGCATCTGGCCGAGGTCGTCCGGGCGTTCCCGATCCAGCGTCAGCACCTCGAGGCGATCCTCGACGGCGTCGAGATGGACATCGACAAGCGCCGGTACGCGGCGTTCGAGGAGCTCTACGAGTACTGCTACCGGGTGGCGGCGGCGGTCGGCCTGTGCTGCATCGAGATCTTCGGCTACACGGATCCCCGGGCCCGCGATTACGCGGTCAACCTCGGGGTCGCCCTCCAGCTCACGAACATCATGCGCGACGTCCGCACGGACGCCGAGCGCGGGCGCATCTACCTGCCGCTCGACGAGGTGCGGCGGTTCGGGTACTCCGAGGACGAGCTGCTTCACGGGCGGCACACGCCGGCGTTCGTCGGGCTGATGCGCTTTCAGGCCGACCGCGCGCACGCCTATTACCGCGCGGCGAAGGCGGCGCGGCCACCGGCCGACCGGCGGCGGCTGATCGCGGCGGAGATCATGGGCAGCATCTACCGGGCGCTCCTCCGAGAGATCGAGGCCAGGCAGTTCCGCGTCTTCGACGGCCGCATCCGCGTCTCCACTCCCAAGAAGGTCGCGCTCGCGCTCGGCGCCTATCTCCACGGCCAGCTCGGCCCATGAGGGCGGCCGTCCACGCCGGGGTCGGCGAGATCCGCCTCGAGACCCGGCCCGCCCCCCGGATCGGGCCCGGGGAGCTCCTGCTGCGAGTCCTGGGCTGCGGTCTCTGCGGCTCGGATCTCGCCAAGCTGCGGGGGCCGGCGCCGCGGCCAGCCGTCCTGGGCCACGAGATCGTGGGGGAGGTGGCCGAGGCCGGCGCGGGCGCCGGGGACTTCCGCTCGGGTGAGCGCGTGGTCGTGGCCCACCACGTCCCCTGTGGCGCGTGCCACTACTGCCGGCGCGGCAGCGTGTCGATGTGCCGCGCCTTCAAGGCGTCGAACGTCGACCCGGGCGGCTTCGCGGAGTACGTGCGCGTCCCGGCCGAGAACGTGCGCCAGGTGACGTTCCGCGTCCCTCCCGGCATGGCGGACGCCGTGGCCTCGTTCACCGAGCCCCTGGGCTGCTGCGTGCGGGCGATCCGCCGCGCCGCGGTGGGGCCCGGGGACACGGTCGCGGTCGCCGGGCTCGGGGCGATGGGGTGCCTGCTCCTCCAACTCGCCCGGTCGCGCGGCGCGCGCGTCGTCGGCGTCGATCCGATCCCGGCGCGGCGCGCGCTCGCGGAGTCCCTGGGCGCCGACGCCGCCGTGGCGCCGGAGGCGGCCGCGGCGGCGATCGCGGGCCCGAGCGAGGGCCGGGGCGCCGACGTGGTCGTGCTGGCAGCGGCCGCGCCGGCCCTCGTCCGGACCGCGCTCGGCTGGGCCCGGGACGGCGGGGCGGTCCATCTCTTCGTCGGCGAGGGCGAGGTACCGCTGCCGCTGGGCGACCTCTACAAGCGGGAGCTCACGCTGACCGCGACCTACTCCTCGTCGCCGGCGGACCTGGCGGAGGCGTTCGACCTCCTCCGTCAGGGCGCCATTCGCGTGGACGCGCTCTGCTCGCATCGGATGCCCCTCGAGCGCCTCGCCGAGGCGGTCGGGCTGATGGAGCGGCGCGAAGCACTCAAGGTCTTCGTCGAGGTGGGGGCGTGAGGGCGCAGGTCTTCTACGGGCCCGGCGACCTCCGATTCGAGGACGCGCCGGTCCCGGAGCCCGGGCCGGGTGAGGTGGTGCTCCGGATCGAGGCGGCGCTGACATGCGGCACGGATGTGAAGACCCTCCGGCGGGGCCACCCGGTGATGATCCCGCGGGTGCCCACGATCTTCGGCCACGAGTTCGCGGGTACCGTGGCGGCCGTCGGGCCCGGAGTGGGTACCGTCCGCCCGGGGGACCGGGCAGTGGCCGCGAACTCGGCGCCCTGTGGGACGTGCGCCGCCTGCCGCCGCGGCCGGCCGAATCTCTGCGACGATCTGCTCTTCGTCAACGGCGCCTACGCCGAGTACATCGCGCTCCCGCGTCGGCTCGTGACGGAGAACCTGGTCACAGTGTCGCCGGCGGCCGACGCCGCGCGCGTGGCCTTCGCCGAACCGGTGGCCTGCTGTCTCCGCGCGATGGATGCCGCCGAGGTGGGGGCGGGGGACACCGTGGTGGTGCTGGGCCACGGGCCGCTCGGCTTGCTCCTCGGTCTGCTGGCGCGCGCCGGCGGGGCCCGGGTGATCCTGGCTGGCAAGACGGGACCCCGGCTCGAGCGCGCCCGAGGGCTCGGCTTCGCCGCGTGCGTCGACGTGGCGCGCGCCCCGGATCCGGTCGCGGCGGTGCGCGAGGCGGCGGGCGACGACGTCCGCTGCGTCATCGAGGCGACCGGGAGACCCGAGGCGTGGGAGCAGGCGATGGCGATCTCGGGCAAGGGGGGCACCGTCGTCTTCTTCGGCGGCTGCGCGCCGGGGACGAGCGTCCGGCTCGACACGCGGCGCGTCCACTACGAGGAGCTCCGGCTCCTCGGGGTCTTCCATCACACACCGGGGCTCATCCGCCGAGCCGTCGCCCTCCTCGCCGACGGCACGCTCGATCCGGCTCCGCTCGTCACGCACGAGATGGGCCTCGGCGACGTGCCGCGGGCGCTCGACCTCATGAGCCGGGGCGAGGCGCTGAAGGTGCTGATTCGCCCGTGACCTCGTCGGCCGTCCGGGCTTGACGGACCGCCTCGCGCTCTGGGTCGGGACCGGCTGCCTCCTGATCGTTTTGGCCCTCCTCGGGCCCGCGGACCTCGCGCTGGCCCAGGATCCGATCGTGCGCGGCATGAAAGAAGTGGGGCTGGGCGGCGCGCTCTCGATCAGCCACGGCACGAACGACGATTTCGACACTGTCACCGGCCTCCAGCTTCTGCCGCACGTCGGCTACGTCGCCACGGACCTGGTGGGCCCCGACTGGGTCCGCGGGAACCTGGAGCTCATGCTCGAGCCGGCGCTCCTGCACCTCGATACCGAGGTGAGCGCCTCGACGGTGGTCGGGCTGTCCGCAGTCGGCCGGTGGATCCTGACGGGGTCCCGGTTCCGAGCCTACTTCGACGCGGGCGCGGGGATTTTGCTGGGCGAGACGAATCTCCCGCAGACCAGCTGCGACGTGAACTTCCTCCTCCAGGGCGGTCCGGGTGTCCTGGTCGTCCTGTCCCCATCGACGACGGTGGCCGTCGGTTACCGGTTCCAGCACATCTCGAACGCGGGGTCCTGTGCGATCAACCCCGGCATCAACTCGAGCGCGCTCTATCTGAGCGTGAACTACCTCTTCCGGTGACCGCCCGCCCGCGGCGAGCGTTGCTTGCGCGGGCCGCCCGGCGACGCCTATACTGAGACGCGATGCCCACGACAGGCCGCGCCCAGCCCCCGATTCCGACCCCCGCGCCGATCTCCGAGATCGTCCTCGCCGGCCCCCGCGGCTTCTGCGCGGGCGTCGAGCGGGCGATCGAGATTGTCGAGCAGGCGCTCGAGGTGGTCGGCGTTCCCATCTACGTCCGGCGCGAGATCGTCCACAATCGTCACGTGGTCGAGGCGCTCCGCGAGAAGGGCGCGGTGTTCGTGGACGAGCTCGACGAGGTGCCGGCGGGCGCGACTGTCATCTTCAGCGCCCACGGCGTGTCGCCCGCGGTGCGCGAGGCCGCGACGAGCCGCCGCCTCCGGGTCATCGACGCGACGTGCCCCCTGGTCACGAAGGTCCACCTCGAGGCCATCCGGTACGCGAAGGAGGGGCGCACGATCGTGCTCGTCGGGCATGCCGACCACGACGAGGTCATCGGGACGCTCGGGGAGGCGCCGCGGCGCATCGTCGTCATCGACTCGGTCGAGGAGGCGGAGCAGCTGGTGGTCGAGGACTCCGAGAAGGTCGCCTACCTCACACAGACCACGCTGTCGGTGGACGACACGAAGGCGGTCATCGAGATTCTTCGGCGGAGGTTCCCGGCCATCCTCGGGCCGGCCAAGGACGACATCTGCTATGCGACTCAGAACCGCCAGGCCGCGGTGAAGCAGCTGGCCGGCGAGGTGGACCTGGTGCTGGTGCTGGGGGCCGCGAACAGCTCGAACGCCAACCGGCTCCGCGAGGTGGCCCAGGCGCTGGGGACGCCCGCCCGGCTCATCAACGACGTTCGGGACATCCGGCCGGAGTGGCTCGACGGATGCGCCCGCATCGGCGTGACCGCGGGCGCGTCGACGCCGGAGTTCCTCGTGCGCGAGGTCGTGGACTACCTCGGCACGCGCGGCACGACTGCCGTGCGGGAGTTCCGGGTGGTCGAAGAAGATGTCCGGTTCGGACTGCCCCACGAGCTCCTCGAGATCGCGCGTCAGAAGCAGGCGGCGTCGGCCGCCGCCTCGTAGCTCCCGCCGCTTGCGCGCCGAACCCGGCGCTCCCGCCGCATCGTGAGCCCCGCACGCGAGGCCGCTGCCGTCGTGGTGGGCGGTGGCATCTGGGGATGCTCGATCGCCTTTCACCTGGCCCGGGCCGGCCTCCGTGACGTCGTCGTCCTCGAGCGCCGGGAGCTGGCGAGCGGGAACACTCCCCAGGCTGCGGGGCTCGTCGGGCAGCTGCGCTCCAGCGAGCTCATGGTCCGCTCCATCCGCCACGTGGTCGACCGCCTCGAGCACTGGGTGGGGGAGCACGGCGAGGAGAGCGGATTCCGCCAGGTGGGGAGCCTCAAGCTCGCGTTGACCGACGGCCGGGTCCGTGAGCTCGAGGAGCACGTCCGGAACGCGAAGTCGTGGGGCCTCGAGGTCGAGCTCCTGACGCCGAAGGCCGCGCAGGCCCGCGTGCCCTTCCTCGAGACGAGCGGCATCAAGGCCGCGGCGTGGATCCCCGGCGACGGCTACGTCGAGCCGTACACGCTGGCCATGACGATCGCGCGCGCCGCGCGGCGCCTCGGCGTCGTCTTCGAGACCGAGCGCCCGGTCACCGCGATCCGCCTGGATCACGGCGTGGTGCGCGGTGTGGACACGCCGACCGGGCCCGTCGACACGCCGCGGGTGGTCGTGGCGGCCGGGCCGTGGGTCGAGCGCGTCACGAATGCGGTCGGCCTCGCGGTGGACACCGTGCCGCTCCGGCACCAGCACTGGACCACCGCGCCGATGGCGACGGTGCCGGCGAACCTGCCGGTGGTCCGAGTGCCGGACGCCTCCGTGTACATCCGTCCCGAGGTCGGGGGCCTCATGCTCGGCGGTTTCGAGGCGCATCCGAAGGCGTTCTCGATGGAGGACCTGCCGCTCACGTTCGAGATCGAGCACACCGAGAAGGACCTCGGCGTGCTGGAGGAGCTGGCGGGCGGCCTCACCCGCGCGTTCCCCGCGCTGGACGGGGCGCCGGTCCTCAAGGGCTGCGCCGGGTTGCCGACCTTCACCCCGGACGGCAACTACCTCCTGGGCGCGGTGCCGACCATCCGGGGCCTCTGGGTGGCGGCCGGGTGCAACGCGATCGGGATCGCGGGCTCGCTCCTGATCGGCGAGTGGCTGAGCGAGCTGGTGCTGGAAGGCCGGACGCGGGTCGACACGAGCAGTCAGGCGCTCGACCGGTTCGGCCCCCGCTACACCGAGCGCCGGCGGCTCCGGCAGGCCTGCGAGACGGTCTACGGAAACTTCTACAGTCTCGACAAGGGAGCCTTCTGAGGTGGCGGGGCCGGGGCGGTCGGTCGCGGCGGCCGGTCTCCCCGGCTCCCTGACCGCGGCGAGCGGAGCCCGACGGTGACGCAGGAGCGGCTCGCCAAGATCGTCTGCACCATCGGCCCCGCGTCCCTCGCCGAGGGGATCATCGAGCAGATGGCCCGGGCCGGGATGGACGTGGCCCGGCTGAACTTCTCCCACGGGACCCACGCCGAGCACCGGCAGGCGATCGAGCGGATCCGCTCGGTCGAGACGCGGATCGGCAAGCCCATCGCGATCCTGCAGGATCTCCAGGGGCCGAAGATCCGGCTCGGCACGTTCGGCGGAGGCAGTGGCGTCGTGCTCCGGCGGGGCGACCCTTTCGTCCTGACGACGGAGACCGTGGTGGGGACGGCGGAGCGGGCGAGTATCTCCTACCGGGGGTTCGCCCGAGACGTGAAGGCCGGCGACCGAGTCCTGATCGACGACGGGCGGATCTCGCTCGACGTCGAGGACGTGCGCGGCGAGGACGTGGCGTGCCGCGTGACGACCGGGGGCACCGTCAAGGACCACAAGGGCGTGAACCTTCCCCGCACGGCGGTCCGTCTGCCGATCCTGACCGAGAAGGACCGGGAGGACCTCCAGTTCGGGCTCCGGCACGGCGTGGACTACGTCGGCGTCTCGTTCGTGCGGTCGGGCGCGGATCTCCTCGAGGTCCGGGAGGTCATCAACGAGTTCCGCTCCGACGTCCAGGTCGTCGCCAAGCTGGAGCGCCCGGAGGCCCTGGGCCGCCTCGACGAGATCCTGAGCGCGACCGCGGCCGTCATGGTGGCGCGAGGTGACCTTGGGGTCGAGGTGCCGCTCGAGGAGGTGCCGATCGCCCAGAAGGAGATCATCCGTCGGGCGCGCCTGACCCGGACCCCGGTGATCGTGGCCACGCAGATGCTGGAGTCCATGGTCACCAATCTCCGCCCCACGCGCGCGGAGGTCTCCGACGTCGCCAACGCCGTGCTGGACGGCACCGACGCGGTCATGCTGTCGGCCGAGTCGGCGACCGGCGCCTACCCGGTCGAGGCGGTGAAGGTGCTGGACCGCATCATCCGCCGGACCGAGGCGGCGTTCCCGCCCCAGACGGTGAACCGGTCGCAGCGGGGCGAGGTGTCCTTTCCCCAGGCGATCTCGGACTCGGCGTCGTTCGCCGCGCAGGAGCTGAAGGCCCGCGCGATCGTCGCGTTCACGCAGTCGGGCTACACGGCGCGGCTCATCTCGCAGGACCGGCCGCCGGTGCCCATCGTCGCGTTCACGCCCAACGAGCGGGTCCGGCGCCGGCTCGCTCTCGACTGGGGCGTCATCCCGCGGCTCATCAAGTCCCAGACCTCGATCGATCAGATGGTGACGGACATCGAGGCGAGCCTGCTAGCGGACCGGTCGGTCCGCTACAACGACATCCTGGTCATCGTGGGCGGCGCGCCGCTGGCGGTGCGCGGCACCGTCAATCTGCTGAAGCTCCACCGGGTCGGCGAGCACCGGTAGCCGGTGGCCCGCCGGGACGGGACGCGCGCCGGCGCCGCCGACGGGGCGGGACGGGGATGCAGGACGTGATCGGCAGCATTTTCGGTGTGACGCTCACGCCCTGGAAGGTCGTCGGCTATCTGGGGCTCGCTCTCTTCAGCTGTCGCTGGCTCGTCCAGCTGTACAGCTCGCGCGCCGAAGGTCGGCCGACGGTGCCCCGGATGTTCTGGTACATGAGCGTCATCGGCAGCCTGATGATGCTGGGCTACTTCACCTTCGGGAAGAACGACTCGATCGGGATCCTCTCCAATCTCTTTCCGATGCTCATCGCGGGGTACAACCTCTACCTCGACTTCCGGGGACCCCGCCCGGCCTCGCGCTCCGGCCGGGGCCGGGACTGAAGCCGGCGGAGATGCCGACTCCGCGCGCGGGGCGCGCCTCCGCCTAGGGGAAGATGCCCAGCTCGAGATAGGTCGTCGCGACCTTCCGGAGCGCGGTCAGGAAGGCGGCGGTCCGCAGGTCCTTGACCCGCGCGTCACGGTGCATGGTCTCCCGGATCTGGCGGTAGGCGCCGATCATGGTCTCCTCGAGGCCCGAGTTCACGAGGTCGATCTCGTCCGCTCCCCGCGCGATCTTCCGGTGGTCGTCCTCCGAGAAGAGGCGCCCGGTGGCGCTCTCGACGGCGCGCAGCATCCGCTCGAACGCCGCCTCCTCGAAGCGCTTGCCGACCCGACCGAACCGGACGTGCGAGAGATTCTTCACCCACTCGAAGTACGAGACGGTCACCCCGCCGGCGTTCAGGTAGATGTCGGGGATCACCATCACGCCGCGCTCGAGCAGGATCCGCTCGGCGTCGAACGTCGTCGGCCCGTTGGCCCCTTCCGCCACGATGCGGGCGCGGATCCGCGTCGCGTTCTCGGCGGTGATCTGGTTCTCGAGGGCGGCGGGGATGAGGACGTCGCAGTCGAGCTCGAGTCCCGCGGCGGTCGGGAGATCGCGCGCCCCCGGGAAGCCCCGGATCGAGCCCTTCTCGAGGAGGTACGCGTGGGCAGCCTCCACGTCGAGGCCGTCTGGATGGTAGATGGTGCCGTCGCGCTCGGCCACCGCGACGATCAGGGCCCCGCCCTCACGGCAGAATTTCGCGCTGTGGTAGCCGACGTTTCCGAACCCCTGCACGACGACGCGCTTGCCCTCGAGGCCCGTCGAGAGCCCGAGCGCCTTCATGTCGTCCCGATCGGCGCAGGCCTCCCGGAGCCCGAAGGAGATGCCGCGCCCGGTTGCCTCGACGCGCCCCCGGACGCCGCCCTGGGTGACGGGCTTCCCCGTGACGCAGGCCAGCGCGTCGATCTGGCCGGGATTGAAGGCCAGGTAGGTGTCGGCGATCCACGCCATCTCGCGGGGGCCCGTGCCGTAATCGGGTGCCGGGACGTCGACGCCGGGGCCGATGAAATTCTTCTTGATGAGCTCGGACGTGTAGCGCCGGGTGATGCGCTCCATCTCGTCGGCGTCGTACTGCTTGGCGTCGATCCGGACGCCACCCTTGGCGCCGCCGAACGGGACGTCCACGATGGCGCACTTGTAGGTCATGAGCGCCGCGAGCGCCTTGACCTCGTCCTCGTTGACCTCCGCCGCGTACCGGATGCCGCCCTTGACCGGCAGCCGGTGGTGACTGTGCTGAGCGCGCCAGCCCGAGATGACCTCGTACCCGCGTCGAGTGCGCACCGGGAACTGAAACGCGTAGACGCTGTTGCAGGCCTTGATCTGGTCGAGGAGGCCCCGCGGGTAGTCGGTGAGGGCGGCCGCCCGCTCGAAGTGGAGATTGACCGTCTCGAAGAAGCTCGGCGGGCGGCCGGCGGTCGCCATGGCTCAGTACGACTGCCGCATCGCGGTCCGGGCGGCCTTGAGCTCCTCGACGGTCACGCCGGGCTTCTGGCAGACCGCGATCATCTTGCGCTCGCGGGCCTCGATGCGGGCCGCCGCCTCCGGGATCTTGGCGGCGATCTCGTGCGGCACGACGACGACGCCGTGCTGGTCGCCGTGGAGGAGATCCCCCTCCCGGATCCACAGTCCGCCGACCTTGACCGGGGCGCCGAAGTCGACCATGTGGACGTAGGCGTGGGAGACCGACACGTGCGCCGAGAAGAAGTGGAACCCGAGAGCCTCGGCTTCGGGCAGATCGCGCACGGTCCCGTCGGTCACGACCCCCAGGCACCCGAGGGCCCGGTGGATGTTGGCCTGGACCTCGCCCCAGTAGGCGCCCTGGCCGCGCGGCTCGTCGATGTCGTGCATGACGATCACCCGAGGGCCGGGGCTCGCCGCCACGTGTTCCCACCAGGCGAACTCGTTGGCGCGGTGGCCCTCGACGGGCTGAGGCTCCGCCCGGATCAGCGCGGTCACCGCGTACCCCACCATCGCCGGCTGCTTCGGAAACCGGCAGACGATGTCGGAGGACACGAAGCCGGTGTTCCACGGCTTCACGTTGAAGGTCTCGATGGCGTTGGCGATCGTCGGCGAGGAGATGCGGGACAGCTCGGTGAGCACCTGGGGATCGAGCGCGGTCATGCGGCCTCCGTTGAGTGTGTGCGTCCCGGGTTCAGATCGTCTGCTGGCGGCGCTGCCGGAGAACCTCCCGGATCCGCAGCAGGGCAGCCTCCACCTGGATGAGCGTCGGGTCCACGGCCAGGGCCTTCTCGAAGTACTCGGCGGCCTTGGGCAGGTCGTCCTTCTGGAGATAGATCAGGCCGAACCCCGACAAGGCGCCGAAGTGGGCCGGATTGCGCTTCACGACCTCCTCGCAGTCGGCCAGCGAGCGATCGAGGTCTCCCATGAGGTAGTACGCGGTCGCCCGCTTGTTCCAGCCCTCCGCGAAATCGGGCGCGCGGGCGATCACGTCGCTGAAGACGTCGATCGCTTCCGGCAGGCTACCCGACTGCATCAGGGCGACGCCCTGGGCGAGGCGCGCGTCGATCGCCGGGTCGCCGGAGCGGTGCCAGATGGCCCAGAGCGAATCGTGCGCTTCGTTGCGGACCGTGACGTCGGGATCATGGAGTGCCTGGACCAGGGCGGGAGCCGCTCCGCTATCCCCGATCTGCCCGAGCCGCTCGGCGGCGACCCGGCGCTCCTCGGCGCCGCCGCTGTGGAGCCGTTCGAGCAGGGCCGCTTGCTCGGCGGGGGCCGCCGCCGCGGCGGTGGCGACGAGGAGGATGGCCGCGAGCCTCAGCATGGCGCGCCTCCGTTCAGACCGCGTCCCGACCGGTGAGCGCGAGGAAGGCCGCCTCGTCGAGGACCGCCACGCCCAGGCGCTTGGCGTCCTCGAGCTTCGACCCGGCTTCCGCGCCGGCCACGACGTAGTCGGTCTTGCGGGAGACGGAGGAGGACACCCGGCCTCCGAGCCGGGTGACGCGCGCCTTCGCCTCGTCGCGGGACATCTCGGCGAGAGTGCCGGTGAGGACGAACGCCTTCCCGGCGAGGGGCTTCGGCCCGGCCGGGCGCGCGGTCTCCTCGAGCACGACGCCGACGTCGCGGAGGCGCTCGAGAGCCTTCTGGTTGGCGGGCTGGTCGAAGAAGAGCCGCACCGACTCGGCGATCCGCGCGCCGATGCCGTGGATCTCGGAGATCTCCTCGACGCCCGCGCTCGCCACGCGGTCGGCCGACCCGAAGTGCTCGGCGAGAAGCCGCGCCGCTCGCTCCCCGACGAAGCGGATGCCGAGCGCGTAGAGGACGCGCGCGAGGCCACGACTCCGGGACCCGGCGATCGCGGTGACGAGGTTGGTCGCCGACTTCTCCGCGAGCCGCTCGAGCTCGGCCAGCTGGGCCACGGTCAGCCGGTAGAGGTCGGCGAAGTCGTGGACCAGTCCGCGCTCGACCAGCTGCTCGACGAC
>CAYXBJ010000042.1:0-18950 GCA_964463175.1 uncultured bacterium | reverse complement strand
CGCCCGCCGCGTCAGCGACGGGCTCGGCCCGGCAGGCGGCTCAGGCGCGCCAGCGCCGGAACGCGAGGGTGGCGTTGGTGCCGCCGAACCCGAAGCCGTTCGAGATCGCCGCGTCGACCTCGACCTTGCGCGCCGCGTTCGGCACGTAGTCGAGGTCGCACTCCGGATCCGGCGCCTCGTAGTTGATCGTCGGCGGCAGGATGCCCTGCTGGAGGGCCAGCACCGTCGCCACCGCCTCGATCCCGCCGGCGGCGCCCAGGAGGTGGCCGGTCATCGACTTGGTCGACGAGACGGCGAGCCTTCGGGCGTGATCGCCGAACACCTGCTTGATGGCGAGGGTCTCCGTCTTGTCGTTGTACGGCGTCGAGGTGCCGTGGGCGTTGACGTAGCCGACGTCCTCGGGCCGGAGACCGCCGTCCCGCAGCGCGGCGGACATCGCCCGGATCGCGCCGTCGCCTTCCGGGTCAGGCGCCGTCATGTGGTAGGCGTCGGAGGTCATGCCGTAGCCGACGATCTCCGCGTAGATGCGCGCGCCGCGCCGGCGGGCGTGCTCCAGGCTCTCCAGCACGATGACACCCGCGCCCTCGCCGGGGACGAACCCGTCCCGATCGGCGTCGAACGGGCGCGAGGCCCGCGTCGGCTCGTCGTTCCGCGTGGACAGTGCCTTCATCTGCCCGAACCCGCCGAGGGGCAGCTCGTCGATGATCGCCTCCGAGCCGCCCGCAACCATCAGGTCGGCGTCCCCCCGCTGGATGATCTTGAATGCGTCGCCGATCGCGTGGTTGCCGGTCGCGCAGGCGGTCACCACCGCCGAGTTCGGTCCCTTGAGCTTGTAGCGGATGGAGAGCTGGCCGGATGCCATGTTGACGATCAGGGACGGAACGAAGAACGGCGAGACCCGGCTCGGCCCCCGCTCGAGGAGCACCCGGTGCCACTCGAGGATGGAGAGGATGCCGCCGATCCCGGAGCCGACGAGCGCTCCGGCGCGCGTCGGATCGACTTGCGAGAAGTCGATCTTGGCGTCCTCGACCGCCTCGACGCCTGCGGCGATCGCATATTGGATGAAGAGGTCGAGCTTCTTCAGCTCCTTCTTCTCGATGACCTTGAGCGGGTCGAAGCCCTTCACCTCGGCGGCGATCCGCGAGTCGAGGCGCTTGGGATCGAACCGCGTGATGGGCCCGACGCCGGACCGGCCCTCGCAGATGGCACGCCAGTATTCCGGGACCGAGTTCCCCAGGGGCGTCACCGCCCCCAGTCCCGTCACCACGACTCGTGGCTTGCCTCCGTCCGCTCCCATCACCCCTTCTCCG
Organism: uncultured bacterium; assembly: GCA_964463175.1. Taxonomy (GTDB): domain Bacteria; phylum Methylomirabilota; class Methylomirabilia; order Rokubacteriales; family DASRDR01; genus DASRDR01. The sequence goes on along the minus strand of CAYXBJ010000042.1, from coordinate 17,640 downwards.
CCAGTGGCGCCTCGAGCGCCCGTGGGCTAGGTGTTCTCCTTGATGTACTGGATCGCGTCACCTACCGTGGTGATCTTCTCCGCGTCCTCATCCGGGATCTCGATGTCGAACTCCTCCTCGAACGCCATCACGAGCTCCACCGTGTCCAGGGAGTCGGCGCCGAGATCCTCGATGAACTTTGCGGCCGGAATGACGTCGTTCTCCTCGACACCGAGCTGCTCGACGATGATCGCCTTGACACGCTCCTCGACCGGCTTGTCGCTCGCAGCCATCTCCGTCCCTCACCTCCTCACATGTACAGCCCACCGTTGACGTGGATCACCTGGCCCGTGATGTAGCTCGCTCCCTCCGAGGCCAGGAACCGGACGACTTCCGCCACTTCCTTCACGGTCCCGATCCGCTTGAGCGGAATCTGACCGACGTACGCGTCGCGCATGTCGGAGGACAGGGCCCCGGCCATGTCCGTCTCGATCAGTCCGGGCGCGAGGGCGTTGACCAGGATACCCCAATGGGCCAGCTCTCGCGCCGTGCTCTTGGTGAGCCCGATCAGCCCGGCCTTTGCCGCCGCGTAGTTGGCCTGCCCGGCGGTGCCCACCACGCCGGCCGCCGAGGTCACGTTGATGATCCGCCCGGAGCGCTGGCGGATCATGAGACGTCCCGCGGCCCGGGTCGCCTGGAACGCGGCCCGCAGGTTGACCGTGAGGACCTCGTCCCAGTCCGCGTCCTTCATCCGGATGAGCAGGCCGTCCCTGGTGATGCCTGCGTTGTTGACCAGGAGATCGATCCGGTCGAAGCGCTTGTCCGTGTCGACGACCATGCGCTGGACGTCCTCGGCGCGGCCCATCTCGGCCACCAGGCCGACGGCCTTCCCGGCCCGACCCTCGAGCGCGCCGGCGGTCTCCTCGACCTTCGCGGCGTCACGGCCGGTGAACACGACCGTCGCGCCGTCGTCGAGCAGCGCTTCCACGATGGCGCGGCCGATTCCGCGCGTTCCCCCGGTGACGAGGGCGACCTGGCCCTCGAGGGGGCGCCCGGCGCCGCCCGGCTCACCCACCGCTCAGGCCCCCAGCGCGGTCAGGGCCTTGTCGAGCCCGGCCGTGTCCTCGATCGAGATCCCGGTCAGGGCGCCGTCGATGCGACGAAGCAGCCCGGTCAGCACCTTGCCCGGCCCCACCTCGACGAAGGTGCGACATCCCTCGCGCGCCATGCGCGCGACGCAGTCCGTCCAGCGCACCGTTGCGGTCACCTGCCGGATCAGGAAGGGCCGCACGTCGGCCGCCCGCGTGGTGAGCTCCGCGTCCACGTTGCGGACGACCGGCTGACCCGGGTCCACCGTCCGCACCGCGGCGAGGACGCCGGTGAGCCGCTCGGCGGCCGGCTTCATGAGCCGGCAGTGGAAGGGCGCGCTCACCGGCAGCATCACGCTCCGTTTCCCGCCGCGGGCGGGCGCCAGCGCCACCGCGCGCTCGACCGCCGCGCGATGCCCGGCGACGACGATCTGCCCTGGGGAGTTGATGTTGGCGACGTCGAGCACCTCGCTCTCGGCCGCGTCGCGGCAGATTTCCTCGACGACCGGGAGCTCCACTCCGAGAATGGCGGCCATCGCGCCGGTGCCGACGGGGACGGCCTCCTGCATGAACTCGCCCCGTCGCCGGACGGCGCTGACCGCGTCCACGAACGACATGGCACCGGCGACGACCAGGGCCGAGTACTCCCCGAGGCTGTGTCCGCCCACGACGGCCGGCGCGAGACCCCGCTCGGCGAGCAGCCGGGCGCCCGCGACACTGACGGTGAGGACCGCGGGCTGGGTGTTGGCGGTGAGCTGGAGCTCGGACTCGGGCCCCTCGAAGCAGAGCTTGGCGACGTCGAGCCCGAGCGCGTCGCTCGCTTCCTCGAACACGGCTCGCGCCGCGGGCGAGGCGTCATGGAACGCGCGCCCCATTCCCACGGCCTGAGAGCCCTGGCCCGGGAAGCAGAATGCCAGGCGCGCGTCGGCGGACACGGGCATAGATGGGCACATGTCCGCGCGCGCTGTCAATAGCGACGCGGCCCGTTGGGCTCGGTCGGACCCTCGTCCGCGCGGCTCTTGCGCGCCTCGGCCAGAGACTGACCCAGCTCGCCGGCGAGCGCGGCCCGGATGTGACCGTTGACATCGGCCTTGACCCACTCCGCGGCCGTCCGGATGCCGTTCTTCACGGCGCGGGCCGGCGAGGCGCCGTGACCGATGATGCATGCGCCGTTGATACCGAGGAGGGGGGCGCCCCCGGTCTCCGTGTAGTCGACCCGCTTCCAGAGCCGGCGGAAGGCCGGGCGGACGAGCAGGGCCGCCAGCTTCGTGGACAGCGAGCGGCTCATCTCCTGCCGCAGGAAGTGGATCAGCATGTCTGCGAGGCTCTCCGAGACCTTGAGGCACACGTTGCCGGTGAACCCGTCGGTCACCACGACCTCGGCGTTGCCGTTGAAGAGGTCCCGGCCCTCGACGTTGCCCACGAAGTTGATCGGCGACTCCTCCAGCCGCTTGAAGACCTCCCGCACGAGCTCGTTGCCCTTCCCCTCCTCCTCGCCGACGGAGAGGAGGCCCACCCGGGGCGTGGCCACGCCGAGGATGTCCCGCGCGTAGACGTGTCCCATCACCGCGTACTGGGCGAGGTGCCACGGCTTCGGATCGATATTGGCCCCGACGTCGAGCAGGATCGTGCGGCCGCGCTTGTTGGGGAGCACCGCCGCGATCGCCGGGCGGTCGACGCCATCCAGCATGCCCATCGTGAACATGGCGATCGCCATGGCCGCGCCCGTGTTGCCGGCGGAGATGAACGCCGCCGCCTCCCCGTCGCGCACAAGCGAGGCCGCGACGCGCATCGACGAGTCGCGCTTGCGCCGGAGGGCGTGCGACGGCTGCTCGCCCATCTCCACCACCTGCGAGGCGTGGCGCAGCGTGATCGGCAGGGAGCCCACTTTGTGGCGGGACAGCTCCCGCTCCACGACCGCCTGGTCGCCGACCAGGACGACGTGGAGCCCGTACTCGCGGGCCGCGGCGATCGCGCCTTCGACGCTGACGGGAACGCCGCCGTCTCCGCCCATCGCGTCGACGGCGATCTTCATCGGCCGCTCACCCGGCGGCGCCGGGGACATGGAGGCTGGCGCTCTCAGGCGCCTTCGGTCGAGATGACCTCTCGTCCCTTGTAGTACCCGCAGTGGGGGCAGACGTGGTGCGGGACCTTCGGCTCACGACACTGCGGGCAGATCGAGAGCGTCGGGGCGTCGAGCTTGTAGTGCGTGCGACGCTTCCGACCCCGGGTCTTCGAGTGTCGGCGCTTGGGCAAGGGCATCGGCGAGATCTCCTATTGGAGGCGGCGGAGCGCCTCGAGCGGCGCCAGCCGCGGATCGGTCCCGCGCGGCTCGCACCGGCACTCGGTGACGTTCTTGTTGCCGCCGCAGACCGGGCAGAGTCCCCGACAATCCGGACGGCACAGGGCTTTCATCGGCAAGACGAGGTCGGTCTCGCTCCGGAGGAGCTCCCCGACGTCCAGGATGTCCGCGTGATAGAAGTACACCTCGAGGTCGTCGCGGCCAAGCTCGGTCTGACCCTGGCGGCCGCTCGGCGCCGGCTCGACGTGGAGGTCCACCGAGGGCTCTACGTGCGCCACGATCGGGTCGAGGCACCGGCTACAGGCCAGCTGCGCCGTGGCCTGGAACCCCCCCGCGATCGATACCTGGCCCCCGTCCCGCTCGATCAGGAGGTCGACGGCGTCCAGCGCCCAGCCCGGATCCGGATAGACCTGTCCGAGGGCCGTGGGGTCGATGAGCCGGAGGCCATCGTCCGGAATCTCGGAGACACGGATCTGCATGCGTCGCTCGCCTGAAGCGTCCAACGGACTGATAAGTGTCGATGAAATCGAATCTTCTTAGCGGTGGCAGTATACGGGCCACCCCAGGGGGTGTCAAGCGAAAAGGCGGCTGCGGGAGGGCCTCACCGCTCTCTCGAGGCCCGCTGGTTTGACGGTCCTCGGGGGGTCTGCTAGCTTTCCTGTTGACACGTGACGAGCGCACGGGGAGCGGCCCTGTCCGCGGAGCGAGGGTGACTCGACGATGAGCAACATGCTGAAGACGGCGCTGTTCCTGGCTCTCCTGACCGCCCTGTTCATCGGAGTGGGCGGGCTCGTCGGGGGCCGGAGCGGCATGATCATGGCGTTCATGCTCGCTCTGGTCATGAACTTCGTCTCGTACTGGTTCTCCGACAAGATCGTGCTCAAGATGTACGGCGCCCAGCCGGTCGAGGAGAATCAGCTGCCCGTCGTCCAGCGGATCGTGCGGAATCTCGCCACGCGAGCCGGCATCCCGATGCCGAAGCTCTACGTCATCCCGTCGGACTCGCCCAACGCCTTTGCGACCGGGCGCAGCCCCCAGCACGCCGCGGTAGCGGTCACCGAGGGCATCCTGCGGATCATGAACGAGACCGAGCTCGAGGGCGTGCTGGCCCACGAGCTGTCCCACGTCCTCAACCGGGACATGCTCATCTCGACCGTCGCGGCGACCGTCGCCGGGGCGATCTCGATGATCGCCAGCATCGCCCGGTGGGGGCTCATGTTCGGCGGCGGATCGCGCGACGACGAGGGGCGCGGGACGAACCCGATCGCGCTCTTGCTGACCGTCATCCTGGCCCCGATCGCCGCCCTGCTGATCCAGATGGCGGTGTCCCGCTCGCGCGAGTACCAGGCGGACGCCTCCGGGGCGCAGCTGACGCGAAACCCGGGCGGCCTCGCCGAGGCGCTGGGCAAGCTCGGGCAGGCGTCGCAGGCGATCCCGATGGACGCCAACCCGGCGACCGCTCACCTCTTCATCGTGAACCCGCTGACCGGGCGCTCGCTGGCCAACCTCTTCTCGACCCATCCGCCGCTCGAGGACCGGATCGCCCGGCTTCGGGCGATGCGCATCGCCTAGCTCTTCCGGCACCCGGGGCATGGGCCCGCGCCGCACCGCGCGGGCCCTCGGCCGTCACGCCACATGGCCAATTCCTGCGTGACCGGGCCCGGGCGCCGCCGTACCCTAGCTTCGATGATCGAGACCACCGGGCTGGTGAAGCTCTACGGGACACACGCCGCTCTCCGCGGGGTGTCTCTCGACGTCCCGGCCGGACAGGTCCTCACCATCCTCGGTCACAACGGCTCCGGCAAGACGACGCTCGTCCGGCTCCTGGCGACGCTCGCGCGCCCGACGGCCGGGCGCGGGCGGATCGGCGGCCACGACCTGATCGACGGGCGGGATGCCGTGCGCCGCCTCGTCGCGGTCGTGGGGCACAGCACGCATCTCTACGACGACCTCACGCCACGGGAGAACCTGGCCTTCGCGGAGTCCCTCGTCGGCCGGCGGGTCGACCGGAGCCGGATCGACGCGGTCCTGGGGCGAGTGGGCCTCGACGGTCAGGCCGACACGCGGGTGCGGGCACTGTCGAGCGGGCTCCGCCGGCGGGTCGCCCTCGCGCGCGCGATGCTCCGCGAGCCGCAGCTCTTGCTGCTCGACGAGGCCTTCGCCGGGCTCGACCACGACAGCACCAAGCGCCTCGAGGACTACCTCCACGCCTTCAAGGCCCAGGGCGGGACGGCGGTCGTCGTCACGCACAGTCTCGGCCGGGCGCTGGCGATCGCCGACCGCGTGGCGATCCTGGCCGGCGGCCGCATCGCGGCCGAGGCGACCCGCGCGAGTCTCACCGAGGACGCGCTCCAGCGCCTGTACCTCTCCGCCACGGACGCGGGCGCGTGAGCGATCGGGGCACGCGGTGAGCGCGTTCCTGCGGACCGCGTGGGCGGTGTTCCGGAAGGACCTCGCGGTCGAGCGCCGGGCGAAGGAGGGCGCCAACGCGCTCGGGTTCTTCGCGATCCTGCTCCTCTTCCTCTTCTACTTCGCGCTCGGTCCCGACGCCGACCGCATCCGGGCCGCCCTGCCCGGGCTGTTCTGGCTCGCGTTCATCCTGGCCGGGGTGCTCGGGCTCGGCCGCGCCTTCGCGGTCGAGCGGGACAACGACTGCCTCGACGCACTCATCCTCGCGCCCGCCGACAAGGGCGCCATCTATCTCGGCAAGCTCGCGGGAACAACCGCGCTCATGCTGGGAATGGAGGTGGCGTTCATCGTGGCGGCCGGAATCTTCTACAACCTCGACATCTGGAGCGCGGTGCCGCGGCTTCTCCTGGTGGCGCTCGGCGGGACGATCGGGTTCGCGGCGGTGGGCACCCTGTTCGCGGTCATGACCGTCCATCTCCGCGCGCGCGAGGTGCTGCTCCCCGTGCTCCTCCTGCCGCTCGCGGTGCCGGTCCTGCTCTCCGCCGTGAAGCTGACGGAGCTCGCGCTGGCCGGCGAGGGCTGGGGCCCGGCGTGGCCCTGGTGGCAGCTCCTGCTCGGCTTCGACGTGGTGTTCCTGGTCGCCGGGCTCCTCACCTTCGAGTACGTCCTGGAGGCCTGACGGTGCACCGGGTCCTCGGCGGGCTGGCGGCGATCCTCCTCGCGCTCGGGCTCTGGCTCGGACTGGTTTGGGCGCCCCGGGACGCGATCCAGGGCAACGTGCAGCGCATCATGTACGTGCACGTGCCCGCGATCCTCACCGGCTACGCGGCGATTGGGCTCGTCCTGGTGGCGAGCGTCGCCTACCTCTGGACGCGCCGCGCCGCGTGGGATCGCGCGGCGGCCGCCGGCGGCGAGCTCGCCGTCTGCTTCATCGGCCTCACGCTGGCGACCGGATCGATCTGGGGGAAGCCCACCTGGGGCACGTGGTGGACGTGGGACGCACGGCTCACCTCGACCGCGATCCTTTTCGTGATCTACCTCGGGTACCTGCTACTGCGAAGCGTCGTGGACGATCCGGAGCGCGCGGCAACGTACGCGGCGGTGCTGGGGATCGTGGGCGCGCTCGACGTGCCGATCATCCACTTCTCGGTCGAGTGGTGGCGCACGCTCCACCAGCCGGCGACCGTGCTGAAGCCCCAGGCCCCCTCGATGGACCCCACCATGCTCTGGGCCCTCCTGGTGAACGTCGCCGCCTTTCTGGCGACCTTCGCCTATCTCGCCGTGCGGCGGTACCGTCTGCTGACGCTGCGCGCCGAGGCCCTCGCCCGCACGATCGCCGGCGGGTAGCGGCCGGCTCGAGCCCGGTCCGCTGTCGGCGTCGAGCCGCCGACGACCGCTCAGCCCCCGGTCGATCCGGTCAGGGGGATTCGGTGTTCCAGAGGAAATCGCGCCGCCCGCCGCGCGGCACGACGACGAGGCCCGACGGCTCCACCCGGTAGCGCTCGCGGTCCGCGGCGGGATCGAGACCGAGCTGCTGTCCGGCCGAGATGATGTTGTACCGGTCCACGATGGCGCGCCGGAGGTGGGCCCCCTTCCCGACCGACGTGAAGTCCATGACGATCGAATCCTCGATCACCGCGCCTTCGTTGACCCACACGCCGCGCCCGAGGATGGAGTTCCGGATCGTGGCCCGGACGACCAGCGAGCCCTCGCTGACTTGCGCGTCCTCGAAGTCGCCCCCGATGATGCGCGCCGGCGGCCCGTCGTAGCGGCCCGCGTGGATCGGCCAGCGCCGGTTGTCGAGGTCGAGGGCGGGCGTCTCGCCGAGGAGGTCCATGTGGGCGCGCCAGTAGGCGTCGAGCTCGCCGACGTCCCGCCAGTACCCCGGCTCCTCGTACGGCTTGATTCCCGGAACGACGTTGCTCTGGAAGTCGTACGCGAAGACGCGCGCGGACGGGACCAGCGCGGGGATGATGCTCTTTCCGAAGTCGTGCTCGGTGTTCTGGCGCGCGTCGGCGAGGATCGCCTCGACCAGGACCCGGCGCGAGAAGAGATAATTCCCCATCGACACCAGCGCCTGCTTGGGATTTCCGGGCATCCCGCGCGGGACGGCCGGCTTCTCGACGAAGTCGACGATGCGGCCGGTCGGGTCGACGATCAGGTTCCCGAAGCTCGACGCCTCCGACACCGGCACGGGGCGCGCAGCGACGGTGACGTCCGCCTCGTGCTCGCGGTGGAAGGCCACCATCTGGTTCACATCCATGCGGTAGATGTGGTCCGCGCCGAACACCGCGACCAGATCGGGGTCGAAGTCGTCGATGAGGTTCAGGTTCTGGAGCACCGCATCGGCACTGCCGCGGAACCACACCTCGCCGATCCGCATCTGCGGCGGGACGACCGCGATGAAGTGATCCGGCACCAGACCGCTGGTCTGCCACGCGGTGCGCAGGTGCTCGATCAGGGATTGCGACATGTACTGGACCAGGACGTAGAGCGACAGGATCCGGGAGTTCACGAAGTTCGACAGGACGAAGTCGACGATTCGGTAGCGGCCGCCGAACGGCACCGCCGGCTTGCTGCGCTCGCGCGTCAGCGGCTCGAGGCGCGAGCCCTTGCCTCCGGCGAGAATCAAGGCGAGGACGCGGTCTCGCGGCATCGATCGGCCCTCGGTCGCCCGGCGTGCTCGTGACATCGGGAGCGGTGTGTGCCGGAGTATATCAGCCGGGGCCGGGCTTCAGCATCACCACGCCGAGCGGAGGGAGGGTGAGGGACACCGACCACGGCTGGCCCCCCGAGGGCCACGGATCCGCGCGGACCCCACCCGCGTTGCCGACGTTGCTCCCCCCGTAGTGCCCCGCATCGGTATTGAGCAGCTCCCGGTAGAAGCCTCCGACGGGGACCCCGACGCGGTAGCCGTGGCGCGGCACCGGGGTGAAGTTGCACGCGACGAGCACCAGGTTCCGCGGATCGCGCGCCCGCCGGACGAAGACGACCACGCTCTGCTCGGCGTCCGAGCAGTCCATCCACTCGAAGCCGGCCGGCTCGAAGTCGACCTGGTGGAGCGCCGGCTCCGTCCGGTAAACGCGGTTCAGGTCTCGAACGAGGCCCTGGAGCCCCCGGTGGTAGGGCCCCATGCCGAGGAGATGCCAGTCGAGGCTCCTGTCGTGGTTCCACTCCCGCGTCTGACCGAACTCGCCCCCCATGAAGAGATGTTTCTTGCCGGGATGACCGTACATGAAGGCGTAGAGAGCCCGGAGCCCCGCAAACCGCTGCCAGTCGTCGCCGGGCATCTTGGCGTGGAGCGAGCCCTTGCCGTGGACCACCTCGTCGTGAGAGAGCGGCAGGACGAAGTTCTCGTGCCACGCGTACAGCAGACCGAAAGTGAGCGCGTTGTGGTGGTACTTCCGGTGGACCGGATCGTGCCGCATGTAGTCGAGCACGTCGTGCATCCACCCCATGTTCCACTTGAGCCCGAACCCGAGCCCGCCCACGTACGTGGGCCGCGAGACCATCGGCCACGACGTCGACTCCTCCGCGACGGTGATCGCGTCCGGATGGTAGCGGTACACGATCTCGTTGAACCGGCGGATGAACGCGATCGCCTCGAGGTTCTCGTGGCCGCCGTGGCGATTCGGCAGCCACTCGCCCGGCCGCTTCGAGTAGTCGAGATAGAGCATCGACGCGACCGCGTCCACCCGTAGCCCGTCCAGGTGGTAGCGCTCGAGCCAGTAGAGCGCGTTGCCGATCAGGTAATTGGCGACCTCGTGGCGGCCGTAGTTGAAGACCAGCGTCCCCCAGTCGGACTGCTCCTGCCGGCGCGGGTCCGCGTGCTCGTAGAGGTGGGTGCCGTCGAAGTAGGCGAGGCCGTGGGGGTCCCGGGGGAAGTGGGCCGGCACCCAGTCGAGGATCACGCCGAGCCCGCGGCGATGGAGCGCGTCCACGAAGGCCATGAAGTCCTTCGCGGTCCCGTACCGCCGGGTCGGCGCGAAGGCCCCGATCTGCTGGTAGCCCCACGAGCCGTAGAAAGGGTGCTCGCCCACCGGCAGGAGCTCGACGTGCGTGTACCCGAGGTCGCGGGCGTAGTCCCCCAGCGCCTCGCCGAGCTCCCGGTACGTGAGGAACCGGTTCCCCTCCTCGGGCACCCGTCGCCACGAGCCCAGGTGGACCTCGTAGACCGCGATGGGCGCGTCGAGGGCGTTGCGGCGGCCGCGCTCGGCGACCCAGCCCGGATCATCCCACTCGTACCCGTCGAGCGAGGCGACGACCGAGGCCGTGCGCGGCTCCTCGGCCTCGAACTCGAACGCGAACGGGTCCGCCTTGAGCGCGAGCAGCCCCCCGTCCCGCCCCAGGATCTCGAACTTGTAGCGGCTCCCCTCGCCGACGCCCGGGAGGAACAGCTCCCATATGCCGGCGCCGGGATGCCGGCGCATCGGGTGCCGCCGCCCGTCCCATTGGTTGAAGTCGCCGACGACGCTCACGCGCCGGGCGTTGGGCGCCCAGACGGCGAACACCACGCCCGCAACGCCGTCCAGCGCGGTCTGGTGCGCTCCGAGCTTCTCGTACGCCTGGTAGTGCGTGCCCTCGCCGAGCAGCAGGCGGTCGAAGTCCGACAGCGTCGACGGGAAGCGGTAGGGGTCCTCGATCTCGCGCACGCGACCCGGGGCGTCCGTCACCCCGAGACGATAGCGGAACGGCGCGGCCCGCCCGGTGAACGTCGCTTCGAAGACGCCGTCCGGGTGCAGACGCTCCATCTCCCGCGGCGCGAGCCCCGGATCCTCCGGGCGAACCTCGGCCGCGAGGGCGCCGGGCAGGAAGGCGCGGACAGCCAGCGCGGTCGCGCGGCCCTCGCGGCACACGTGGGGACCCAGGACGCCGAACGGATCGGGGTGGCGTCCCTGGACGAGCGCGTCCACGTCGCCGGCCGGCAACGTGCCCTGGACCGTCGGGGCGCTCATGGACTGATTGTACGTCGGGTCCGCGCTGTGGACCCGCGGGTATACTAATCGAAATGGACCACTGGACGTTCGTGGCGGCTGCGTATGTCCTGGTGTTCGGCGTGCTCCTCGGCTACTGGCGGCGCGTCGAGCGAGGCATCCAGGAGCAGCTGCGGTTCCAGGCGAGCCCCCCTGCCGGAGGGCGACGGTGACCCGACGGGGGCGGCTCCTCCTGGGCGCCGGCGTCATCGCCGTCGTGCTCGGCGCCCTCATCTTCACGGGCGTGCGTCAGTCGATGGTGTACTTCGTCACGCCCTCGGAGCTACTGGCGGCGGATCGCGGAGCGGGGCGCGCCTATCGCCTGGGTGGCATGGTCGTGCAGGGCTCGCTGGTGCAGAACGTTCCGGCTCACGAGCAGCGCTTCGTCCTGACCGACGGGCAGGCGTCCGTCCCCGTCTATCACCGGGGCATCCCGCCGGACCTCTTCGCCGAGGGGCGCGGGGCCGTCGTCGAGGGCAGGCTCGGAACCGACGGGACGTTCGTCGCCAGCTCGATCATGGCGAAGCACTCGGAGGAGTACCGGCCGCCGGACGGCGCGGTGCCGGACCACGCGGAGCTCTTGCGGACCCTCCGTCCCGACGGCAGCGGCCCGGGCGCGAGCGGCGCGCCGCGGTGAAGCTCCGGCTGCGGTGGCTCATTCCCCTCGCCGCCCTTCCGGTGGTGGGGCTGCTCGCCTACGGCTTCCGCACCGATCCGCGCGCGGTGCCGTCCCCGCTGGTCGGACGGCCGGCCTCGCCTTTCACGCTGACGACGTTCGACGGAAAGCCCGTCAGCCTCGAGAGCCTCCGGGGCAAGGTCGTGGTCCTGAACTTCTGGGCGTCGTGGTGCTACCCCGCGTGCTACGAGGAGGCGCCGGCGCTCGAGGCCGGCTGGCGCCAGTTCCAGTCGAAGGACGTGGTGGTCGTCGGCGTGGCCATCCAGGACAAGGATCCGGCGTCGCTCGAGTTCATCAAGCGCTTCGGCCTCACCTTCCCGAACGCGCCCGATCCCGCCGGCAAGGTCTCGATCGACTACGGCGTGTACGGGGTGCCCGAGACCTTCGTGATCGACCGGAAGGGCGTGATCCGTCGCAAGCACGTCGGCGGGGTCACCGACGCGGCGTTCCGGGAGTCAGTGGAGCCGCTGATCGCTGAGAGCGCCGGCACGGGAGGCGCGTGACGCCGCGCGCCGGCCGACGGGCGATTGTCAGGCGGACGGCCCGCTCGGGCGCCGCGTGGTTGCGCCAGCTCGCGGTGGCCGCCCCGGCAGTGCTCCTGGCGCTCATGGTGGTCGCGGCCGCCGACCGCTCGGCCCAGGCAGCGACGGTGAGCGACGAGGACGTGCAGGCCATCGCCAGCCAGCTCCGGTGCGTCGTCTGCCAGAACCTCTCGGTCGCCGACTCGCCGTCGGAGATGGCGCATCAGATGCGCGACCTCATTCGGGAGCGACTCGCCGCCGGAGATCGTCCGGAGCAGGTCACGGCGTACTTCGTCCAGCGCTACGGCGACTGGGTCCTGCTGGCGCCTCCCGCTCGGGGGCTGAACCTCGTGCTCTGGCTCGCGCCGTTCGGCGCGGTGGCCGGGGGGCTCGTCCTCGTTCTCACCCTCGTGCGCCGCTGGCGCCGGCCTCCCGTGGCGGCGACGGCCGTCGCGGCGGCCACCGTGGGCGCGGCGGACCGCAAGCGGCTCGCTGCCGAGCTCGAGCGGCTGAGCGACTAACGAGAGCCGGGGATGACGCTCGTCCTCTTCACGCTCGGGCTCGCGCTTCCCGCGGTCGTGTTCGCGGTCTGGCCGCTGATCGCCAGATCGGACCGGCGCGCGGATCCCGTCGCCTCCCTCTCCGACGAGGAGCGGGCCGGGCTCGAGACCGAGAAGCTCATCGCCCTCCGGGCCATCCGCGAGCTCGATCTCGATCGCGCGGCCGGCCACGTCACCGACGAGGACTACCGGGACCTCCACGCCCGGTACGAGGGCGACGCGGTCGCGGTGCTCCGGCGCCTGGACGCCCTCGGTCCGGCTGCCCCTCCGCCTCGCGTGGCTCCGTCGCCCGCACCGGGCGGCGTGACGCCCTGGACACGGCAGCCCGTGGCTCTCGGCGCGATGGGCGCCGGGCTCCTGGTCTTCGGGGTCATCCTGGGCGTCCTCGTGTCGCGCTACTCGACCCCCGCGCCACCGGAGCCGGGAATGGCCAGCGCGGGACCGGAGGCGCCATCGATGGTCGCGCCGGCGCCCAGCAGCGGGCCTCCCCGCCCGCTCTCCAAGGAGATGCTCCAGGGCATGCTGCAGGCGGCCCACGCGAGCCTCGACGCCGGCCGCTACCAGGAGGCGATCGCCGCGTACACCGCGATCCTCCGACGCGACCCCCGGAACGTGGAAGCGATCACCCACCTCGGCGTGATCCTCGCCATCGCCGGTCACCATGCCGACGCGCTCGAGGCGTTCGACAAGGCCCTCTCCATCGATCCCAACTACGCCCACGCGCTCTGGGACAAGGCCGGGACCCAGGAGGCGCTGGAGGATCAGGCGGGCGCGATCCAGACGCTCGAGCGCTTCGTGCGCATCGTGCCGACCGGCCCCGATCGCGACCGCGCTCAGGAGCGACTCCGGACGGCTCGCGCCAAGCTCGCGGCCGCGCCGAAGGCGAGCGCGCCGGTCGTGCGGCCATGATGCGTGGCGGCACGGCCGTAGGCTCCGCGCTCCGAGCGGAGCGGCGGTGACCCGGTGACTTTCGTCCCCGAGCTCGGCGCGGCGGCGCTCCTGGCGGCCCTCCTGGTCGCCGTCGCGGGAGCCATCTCGGGCGTGCGCGCGAGCCGTACTGGCGGGCCCGGGTGGCTTCCGAGCGCGCGGCGGGCGGCAGTAGCGCAGTTCGCCCTGGTGAGTCTCGCCGTCGTCTCCCTCGAGTACCTCCTGATCACGGGCGATTTCAGCGTGCGGTACGTCGCCAGCACGAGCATGGTGGCGAGCCCGCTGCGCTACCGGATCGCCGGCCTCTGGGGCGCGCTCGAGGGCTCGATCCTCCTGTGGGAGTGGCTCCAGGCCCTCTTCGTCGTGCTCGTCGCGCGCCGGGCCGCCGCGCTGCGCCGCGAGCTCTCCGGCTATGCCCTCGCCGTGCTCTTCGTCGTCTCGGGGATCTTCCTGGTGATGATGACGGTGATCGCGAGCCCGTTCGAGCGCCTGCCCCAGCCCGCGCTCGACGGTCGGGGCCTCAACCCGCTCCTCGAGGTCACCGACATGCTCGTGCACCCCCTGCTGCTCTACACGGGCTACGTCGGTTTCGTGGTGCCGTTCGCCTTCGCGATGGCCGCCCTCCTCGCGGGACGCCTCGACGGCGCGTGGCTCACCCTCACCCGGCGCTGGACGGTCACCGCCTGGCTCTTCCTCACGTGCGGGATCCTCTACGGCGGCTGGTGGTCCTACCGCACGCTCGGGTGGGGCGGCTACTGGGCGTGGGACCCGGTGGAGAACGCGTCGTTCATGCCCTGGCTGATGGGCACGGCCTTCGTCCACTCGGTGATGGTCCAAGAGCGGCGGCCCATGCTGAAGATCTGGAACATCACGCTCATCACCCTCACGTTCGCCCTCACGATCTTCGGCACCTTTCTCACCCGGAGCGGCGTGATCTCGTCGGTGCACGCCTTCGCGGGCGGGGCCATCGGCCCGTTCCTCCTCGCGTACCTGGCGGCGATCCTGCTGACGTCGCTGGGACTCCTGGCCTGGCGGTGGGACCGGCTCGGGGAGCGAGCGGAGCTCGACGCGCTCCTGTCACGCGAGTCCGTGTTCCTCGTGAACAACGTGCTGCTGGTGGCGTTCTGCTTCACGGTCTTCATGGGCACGATCTTCCCGCTCCTGGCCGAGGCGCTCACCGGCGCGAAGGTCTCGGTCGGGACACCGTACTTCAACTGGGTGAGCGGGCCCATCCTTCTCGTGACGCTGCTCCTCATGGGCGCGGGACCACTCGTCCCCTGGCGGCGGGGATCGTGGACGGTCCTCGCGCGCCTCCTCCGCGGACCGGCTCTGTTCGCGCTCGGAGCGAGCCTCCTCACCTGGTGGCTCGGCAGGCTGCCGATCGGGCTGGTCGGGCTCGGCTACGCGCTTCCCTACTTCGTCGCCGCCATCGTGCTGGGCGAGCTCTGGCGGGCGGCGCGCGGCCGGCGGCGCGCGACGGGCGAGGCGTGGCCGACGGCCGTCGGCCGGCTCCTAGCGCAGAACCACCGGCGCTACGGCGGGCTGGTGGTTCACCTCGGCGTGGTGCTGATCGCCATTGGCGTCGCGACGTCGACGGTGGGCAAGCTCGAGCGCGAGGCGACGCTGAACAAGGGCGAGACGCTCGAGCTTGAGCGCTACGCCGTGCGCTTCACGGGCCTCTCGGCCGTCGATCAGCCGACGCACCTCCTGGTGCAGGCCGCGCTCGAGCTCACCGAGAACGGCCGGCCCGCGGGCACGCTCCATCCCGGCCAGCGCCTCTACCCGGGATCCACCTCGCCGTTCGCGTCGGTCGCGGTCCGCTACGGCCTGATGCGCGACTTCTACGTGATCCTGGGCGCCTTCGACCGGCAGGGCCTGTGGATCCAGGTCAAGGCGCAGGTCCATCCGATGGTCGCGTGGATCTGGCTCGGCGGGCTCGTCGTGCTGCTGGGCGGCGTGCTCGCGCTGTGGCCGGCGGCACGCCGCGCGCCCGCGGCGGTGCCGGCCTCCGCGCGGGCCGCGATCGCGGGCGGGGCCGACGGGAAACCGGCGCGCGATTGACGGTCGCGGGCCCGGATGCTCTAATCCGGCCCTGTGTCGCCGCGGCTCTTCCGTAGCCTACTGATCGCCATCGCGCTCGGCGCCGCGGTGGCGCTGGGTCTCGCCGCCGCGGCGAGCCTCCCCGCCACGCTGCAGGCGCTGGCGCGCTTCCGGTGGGCGCTCCTTCCACTGATCCTCGGGGCGGTCGCGCTCAACTGGGCGCTGCGCTTCGCGAAGTGGCACTTCTACCTGGGCTGTCTCGACGTCCCGCTCCCCTGGCGGCCGAGCCTTCGGGTCTTTCTCGCCGGATTCACGATGGCGATCTCGCCCGGAAAGCTTGGTGAGGTGCTGAAGGCGGTGCTGGTCCGCGATCTGATCGGCACGCCGGTCACGCTGATCGCGTCGGTCGTGATGGCGGAGCGGCTGACCGACGTGGCGGGGCTCCTGGCGCTGGGCGCGCTCGGCGTCACCGCGCTCCCGCGTGGCCCGTTCCTCCTCGGCGCGATCGCGCTCGGACTGGTCGCGGCGATCGTCGCCCTCCGGACGCCCGCGGTCGGTCGCCGGGCCCGGCATCTCCTGCCCGCGCGCCTGGTCGAGCCGGTGCGGCTGTTCGTCCACAGCGGCCGGGCGCTGCTCGGCACGCGCGCGCTGGCCGTGGCCCTCGTGCTGTCGGTGGTCTCGTGGTTCTGCGAGTGTCTCGCGTTCTCGCTGATCCTCGGCGGACTCGGCGTCGTCGTGCCGCTCCGCGTGACGACCTTCGTCTACGCGTTCGCCTCCCTCGCCGGAGCGGTGTCGATGCTGCCGGGTGGGCTCGGCGTCGCGGAAGGCAGCCTCACCGGGCTCCTCGCGGGTCTCGGGGTCGCGCTTCCCGAGGCGGCGGCGGCGACCCTGCTCGTCCGCGCCGCGACGCTCTGGCTGGCCGTGGCGCTCGGTGTCGTCACGCTGCTGCTCGGGTTCCGGCGCCAGGGCGAGACGGCTCCCCGGCGCGCGTAGTCGGCGAGCGGCGGCCGCTCTTCGGCGCGCGGGCTACGGGCGCAGGAGCGTGACCGCGCGGGCGTGCTCGGCGCGCCGCTCGGGTCCCCAGTCGCCCGTGCAGACACCGACAGCGACGTGATGGCAGCGCCGTCGACGTCGGCGAGGGAAAGATGAACCGCAGGGCGACCTCACGCGCGCGTTCGGGCGTCTTTCGGGCTCTCCACGCGCCGCTCAGCGGACGCGGACCGCCGCGGCCGGCCCGGCTTCCGCGTGGAGCGGCGTGTTATTCTCGGCTCTGTGGCGGCTCCCGCGGCGGCCCGAAAGCGCGTCGACGAGCTCAGAAAGCTGATCGCCCGGCACGACCATCTCTACTACGCGCTCGACCGCCCCGACGTCTCCGACGCCGACTACGATGCCCTCGCGCGGGAGCTCCGCGGGCTCGAGGCGGCGCATCCGGAGCTCGTCACCCCGGACTCGCCGACCCAGCGCGTTTCGGGACAGGTGTCCGACGCGTTCGCCACCGTCGAGCACCTGGCGCCGATGCTGTCCCTGGAGAATGCGACCAGCGAGGCGGACCTCCGGGAGTTCGAGGCGCGCCTGAAGCGGGCCCTGCCCGGGGTGGAGTTCAGTTACGTCTGCGAGCCCAAAGTGGACGGGCTCGGAGTGGCGCTCCTCTACGAGGAGGGCGCGTTCACGCGGGGCGCGACCCGCGGTGACGGCCGCTCCGGGGAGGACGTGACCCCGAATCTCAAGACGCTTCGCTCGATTCCGCTCCGCCTCGGCGGCCCGCTCGCCAAGTGCCGGCGGGTGGAGGTCCGGGGCGAGGTGTACATGAGCCACGCCGCCTTCGAGCGCCTCAACCGGGATCTCGAGGCCCAGGGCGAGGCGGCCTTCGCGAATCCCCGGAACGCCGCGGCCGGCGCGGTGCGCCAGAAGGATCCGGGCGTCACCGCCAAGCGCGACCTTCGGATCTTCGTGTACCAGCTGAGCCACGCCGAGCCCTTCCCGTTCGAGACGCACTCCGAGGTTCTCGCGGCGCTCAAGGAGAGCGGGCTCGCGACGAATGCCCGGTCGAATCCCTGCGCCACGCTCGACGACGTGTGGCGCTACTGCCAGAAGCTCGAAGCCGAGCGCGACCGGCTCGGCTACGACGCGGACGGCGGCGTCGTGAAGGTCGACCGCCTCGCCGA
>CAYXBJ010000041.1:0-11625 GCA_964463175.1 uncultured bacterium | reverse complement strand
CCGTCGACGACCTGGCCCTCGACGAAGGCGAGGAGGGGCGCGTTGTACACCTGGTCGTTGGCGAACACCGCGACCCCGCGGAACCCGGGGCGCCCGCTGAATCCAGCGGTGACCTCGCCCATCGTCGCGCCGAGGGCCGCGACGTCCTTCTGCTCGAACGTCGCCAGGCCGATGCGAAGGCCGCGCCCCGGGGGGAGGTTCCGCCAGAGACGCTCGTCGTCGAGGCGGCGCCGGACGGCGGCGCCGGACTCTCCGACCAGCGGGCCTCCCGGATCGCCATAGGTCATGAGGACGACCTCGTCCAGCTCGCCGAGCCACTCGGCCGGCGCGGCGTTCGGCACGTCGGCCGACAGCCGGCCGATCCACCACGGCAGGGCGGCGCTCAGGATCGGGCGTGGCGGCGTGGATCCGGCGTCCGTGGCCACCCGCGCCCGACGGAAGACTTCGTGGAGCTTCGCCAGCGTCATCGCGCGCTCGGCGGGCGTGGCGCACGCCCACGCTTCCTCGGAGTGCGGCTCGATGTCGAAGTGGAGGCCCGCGAATCCCGGCCGGCCGCTCTGGCGCCGGGCGGTGTGGAAGGCGACGACGCGCCGGACGCGCTCCGTCGCCCCCGCGGGATCGTCGATCCATCCGGGATCCTGGAGGAGCATGGCCTCCACGTCGAGCCCGTGCCCGGTCGCGCGGTCGAGCAGCTCGCCGAGTCGGGTCCCGTCGGGCTCGTCCACCAGGAGCCGCCGCCCCTCTTCGATGCTCAGGTACAGCCGCTGGACCAGCGTGGCGAAGCGCGCGAGCTGGGTCTCCTCCTCGACCGGGGTCCACCGGCTGGCGCCGTACACCCACATCGCGGCGTCCGGCCGGGCCGCTCGCGTCCGCTCCGGCGCCGACCCGAGCGGCGCACAGCCGAGCATGAGCCCGGCAAGCGCAAGCGACACGCCGACGGCCGAAAGCGCGAGCTGCACGGCGGGGGTCCTCCAGTCCATGGAACGTCGAGGGGCAGCGCGAACAACGAGGAGTCTAGCAAAGGGGGCTCTGGAGGCCGCGTTTTCGCGGAGCCGCCCCTGGGGTGACGGCCCTGCGCCCCTGACGCCGGCACCGGGACGACGAGTCGCGACATCGCGACCCGATGGCGTTCCCGGAGCGCCCGGGCCTGCCGAGCCACGATGGCTCGACGCTGGAGCCGCGTTTCCCGCGGCGGCCCCTGGGCGGGTCCGGGACGGTCGAGTAAGATGGAGCGCGCCGCGCGGCGATCGCCGCCGAAGGGGGCCAGCACCGTGGGGGAGCGCGTCGACCCGATCACCGTCTCGGTCATCCAGCATCGGCTCGAGGCCATCGTCCAGGAGATGGGCGAGGCGATGCTGCGCACCTCGTACTCGCAGATCCTCAACTCGAGCCGGGACTTTTCCACGGCGCTCTGCGACGCCGAGGGACGCCTCGTTGCCCAGGCGGAGCACGTCCCGATCCACGTGGGCGCGATCCCCTGGGCGGTCCGGTCGGTCCAGGAGTTCTTCGGTGACCGCGTGCGGCCCGGTGACGTCTATCTCCTGAACGACCCGTATCACGGGAACAATCACCTGCCGGATCTCACCGCGTTCGTGCCGGTCTTCGCCCGCGACCGGCTCGTCTTCTGGTCGATCAATCGCTCCCACCAGAGCGACATCGGCGGCGCGACCCACGGCGCCTACAACCCCGGGGCCACCGAGATCTGGCAAGAGGGGCTCCGCATCACGCCGCTCCGGCTCTACGAGGGCGGCGTGGTCCGGGACGACGTCCTCAAGATGATCGCCACCAACGTCCGCCACCCCCGCGACTTCCAGGGTGACCTGGCGGCGATGATCGGCTCGGCGCGCGTGGGGGAGCGGCGTCTCCTCGCGCTCCTCGACGAGTACGGGGCTCCCACCGTCGGCCCGGCGATCGACGCGATCCTCGACGGCGCCGAGCGGCAGGCGCGCGCCTGCATCGCGACCTGGAAGGACGGCGTCTATCGGGGCGAGGCGGTGCTCGACGACGACGGCCACGCGTTCCGCGACATCTACATCCGGGCGAAGGTGACCAAGCGCGGGAGCGATCTCACCGTCGATCTCAGCGAGTCCCATCCCCAGGTGACCGGCTTCGTGAACTCGTCGTACCCGAACATGCGCTCGGCGGTCGCGATGGCCCTCGCGTACCTGATCGATCCCGAGACGCCGAAGAACGACGGCACGTTCCGCCCGCTCACGGTGATCGCCAAGGCCGGCACCGTCGTGTGGGCGAATCCGCCGGCGCCGCTCACCCTCTGCACGAACCACTGCGCCCAGGAGATCGCCGAGTCGGTGATCAAGGCGCTGGCGCCCGCGTGCCCGGCGCGCGTCCTGGCGGGCTGGGGCCGGCGCTTCCGCATCGCGATCCAGGGCAAGGACCCGCGGAGCGGCCGCCCGTTCATCTGGCACATGTTCCACGCGCGCCCGGGCGGGGGGGCCTCACCGGCCGGCGACGGCTGGCCGACCGCCGGCGAGGGCCAGGCGGCGGGCGGCATCAAGTTCGGCAGCGTCGAGGTGACCGAGGTGCGCTTCCCGCTGTTCTTCGCCCGGCACGAGTTCCGTCCGGACTCGGGCGGCGACGGCCAGTTCCGTGGCGGCCCCGGCTCGGTGCTCGAGCTCCACGCGGAGATCGCCGAGCCCGCCCGCGCGAACACCGCCGGCGACGGCACGCGCCATGCGCCGTACGGCATCCTCGGCGGGCAGGATGGTCTCCCGCATCGGTACCGGCTGCGCTCCCGCGGACGGCCCGACCGCGTCCTGCGGACCAAGGAGGTCGGGGTCGTCGTCCGACCCGGGGACGTGTTCCTGGTGGAGTCGGGCGGCGGCGGGGGCTACGGCGATCCGCGCCGGCGCGCGCCCGCCGCGCGGGCCTACGATCGCGAGAACGGCTTCGTGACGCGTGGGGCTGGGCCGGCGACAGGACCCGCGCGGCGCCGTCGCGCGACGAAGCGGAAGGCGCGCTGAGGTGTACCGCATCGGGATCGACGTCGGCGGCACCTTCACCGACCTCGTCGCCGTGGACGAGCGCGGACACGTGACCCTCGCGAAGGCGGCGTCCACCCCGCAGGATCAGTCGATCGGCGTCATGGAGGGCCTCGACCTCCTGGCGCAGGCGCTCGGGCGCGACCGGACGTCCCTCCTGCGGGAGACCGAGCGCATCGTCCACGGGACGACGGTCGCGACGAATGCCCTGCTCGAGCACAAGGGCGCGCGGGTCGGGCTCCTCACGACCGCCGGCCACCGCGACGTGATCGAGATGCGCGAGGGGCTCAAGGACGATCGCTACAACCTGCGCATGGCGCCGCCGGAGCCGCTCGTGCCGCGCGCGCGCCGCATCGGCGTCGCCGAGCGCCTGCGCGCCGACGGCCGGGTCGAGACGGCGCTCGACCGCGGCGCGCTGGACCGCGCGATCGCCGAGCTCCGGCGGGCCGGCGTCGAGGCGGTGGCGGTCTGCTATCTCCACGCGTACCGGGACCCGCGACACGAGCGGGCGACCGCGCGGGCGCTTCGTCGCGCGCTGCCGGCGGCCTACGTCTCGCTCTCGTCGGAGGTCTTGCCGCAGATCAAGGAGTACGAGCGGGTCTGCACGACCGTGGTCAACGCGTACGTCGGTCCGGCGCTCTCGCGCTACCTCTCGCGGCTGGCCGAGCGCCTGGCCGAGACGGGGTACGCGGGTCCCGTGCTCATCATTCAATCGCACGGCGGCGTCGCCCCGGTGGCCGACGCGGTGCGGCTCGCGGCCGGCGCGGTCCTCTCGGGGCCCGCGGGCGGTGTGGCGGGCAGCAGCTACTGCGCGCGCCTCCTCGGCGAGGGCAACCTCATTCCCTTCGACATGGGCGGGACCAGTACCGACATCTCGCTCGTCGAGCACGGCGAGGCTCAGCTCTCGCCCGACCGGGCCGTCGCGGGCCAGAAGGTCGCCCTCCCGAGCCTCGACATCGTGTCGATCGGTGCGGGCGGCGGCTCGATCGCGCGCGTGGACGCCGGCGGCACACTCCGCGTCGGACCGGAGAGCGCGGGGGCCGAGCCGGGCCCCGCCTGCTACGGGAAGGGGGGCACGGCCGCGACCGTGACCGACGCGAATCTGGTCCTCGGCTACCTGGATCCCGGAAACTTCCTCGGCGGCCGGACGCGGCTCGACCTCGGGGCGGCCCAGCGCGCCGTCGACGCGATCGCGTCGCGGCTCGGCACCGAGCGGATGGTCGCGGCCGAGGGCATCCACCGGGTCATCAACACGGTGATGGCCGAGGGGATCCGGGTTGTCTCGGTCCGGCGCGGCGTCGATCCCCGACGCTTCGCGCTCCTCGCGTTCGGCGGGGCGGCGGCGCTCCACGTGACCGACGTTGCGCGGCGACTCGAGATCGGGCGGGTCGTCGTGCCCCGGGTCGCCGCCGTGCTGTCCGCGTGGGGCATGCTGGCCACCGACCTCCGGTACGAAGCGGTGCGCACGCACATCGGCGACGCGCGGAAGGTTGGCGCCGCCCAGCTGCGGCAGGTGTTCGCCGGGATGGAGACCGAGGGGCGCCGGCGCCTGGCCGAGGCCTTCTCGGGCCCGGTCCGGATCCAGCGGGCCGTGGACATGCGATACGGCGAGCAGATCTTCGAGGTCAACGTGCCGCTGGGCGATGTCGACCTCGAGGCGCCGGACGCGATGGCGGAGATCGTCGCGCGCTTCCACAAGCGCCACGAGGAGCTGTACACCTACGCGGCGCCCGACCAGGAGGTCGTCCTGGTCAACGCGCGCCTGGCGGTGGTGGGCGAGCTGCCCGCGCTGCCCGAGGAGCCCGCGCTGCCGGCGCGCGCCGCCGCCGCGCCCCGCAGCCGGCGGCGCGTCTACCTCGACGGCTGGCACGAGGTGCCCGTCTACGACCTCGACCAGGTGGCGCCCGGGCAGGTGGTAGCGGGTCCTGCGATCGTCGAGGCCGCGACGACCACGGCGCTGCTGCGGGCGGGCGAGCGGGCGACCGTGACGCGCCTCGGCTGGCTCGACATCCGCATCGCGTCGTGACTCGGCGGAGCGGAGCATGAAGGAGGAGACGATGGGCACGCGGTTCGACGATCCCCGGTCGCATTCCCGCGCCCTGTTCGAGCGCGCGCGGCAGGTCATCCCGGGTGGCACCTCGAAGGCGAACTTGCACGTCCGTCCGCATCCGTTCTACCTGGCCGGCGGCCAGGGCTGCCGCGTGACCGACGTCGACGGAGTCGAGCGGATCGACGCCATCAACAACTTCACGGCCCTGATCCACGGCCATGCCTTTCCGCCGCTCGTCGAGGCCGTGAGCCGGCAGCTCGCGCGCGGCACGGCGTTCTCGGCGTCGACGCCCGAGGAGGT
This sequence comes from uncultured bacterium, assembly GCA_964463175.1. Taxonomy (GTDB): domain Bacteria; phylum Methylomirabilota; class Methylomirabilia; order Rokubacteriales; family DASRDR01; genus DASRDR01. The sequence goes on along the minus strand of CAYXBJ010000041.1, from coordinate 6,276 downwards.
GGCCCTCGCGGAGCTCCTGGTCGAGCGGGTGCCCGGCCTCGAGCGGATCCGCTTCGGCAACTCCGGCACCGAGGCGGTGATGATGGCCATCAAGGCCGCGCGCGCCTACACCGGCCGCGACCGGATCGCGAAGTTCGAGGGGGCGTACCACGGGTACTACGACGACGTCCAGGTGAGCTACAGCTCCGGGCCCGACAACTGGGGCCCGGACGACGCGCCGGCCAGCACGCCGTCCTCGGGGGGCGTGCCGAAGCACCGCGTGCTCGAGACGCTGGTGCTGCCCTGGAACGACGCGGACGCGTGCGAGCGGCTCATCACGCGTCACGCCGGAGAGCTGGCCGCGGTGCTGGTGGATCCCCTCGCGAACCGCATGGGGTTCATCCCCCCCGCCAAGGGATTCCTCGACATCCTGCGCCAGATCACCCGCCGGCACGGGATCCTGGTGATCTTCGACGAGATCATCTCCTTCCGGGTCAGCTACCAGGGCGCGCAGGGGCGCTATGGCGGCGAGCCCGACCTCACCGCCTTCGGGAAGATCATCGGCGGCGGCTTCCCCGTCGGCGCGACCGGTGGCCGCGCCGAGGTCATGGAAGTGTTCGATCCGGGCACGCGGGGATCGCGCATCGCCTCCGGCGGAACCTTCAGCGCCAACCCGGTCAGCATGACGGGGGGCCTGGCGACGATGCACGCGATGACGCCGGCGGAGTTCGATCGGCTCGAAGCGCTCGGTGACCGCTTGCGCGCGCGTCTCGGCGAGGTCTTCCGTGCCGTCGGTGTGCCCGGCCAGGTCACCGGCGCGGGCTCCCTGTTCCGCCTCCTGTTCACGGACCGGCCGCTCCGGAGCTACCGCGATCTCGACCTCGCTGCTGAGGGTCGGATGGAGCGGCTGTTCCGCGGGCTCCTCGACGCCGGCGTGCTCCTGCACACGACGGGGCTCGGCTGTCTCTCGACGCCGATGAGCGACCGGGAGGTGGAGGAGATCGCGGCCGCCACCGAGCGGGCGCTCTCCGGCCTCGGTCGCGACTGACCCCGGATCGGCGGCCATGTCGGCGGGGAGCCGCGTGCGGCGCTCCGGTGCTGCCGTGAGCCGCCTCGGGCGGTCCCGCCGTCTCCAGCTCGTCCTGATCGTGCTCGTCGGGGCGGTGCTCCGCCTCTGGGGCATCCTCCACGGCCTGGCGGACGGCCTCATCTATCACGCCGATGCGCATCTCGCCGCCTTCAGCGCCTGGCACCTCTACCTCGGGGGCTCGCTCCGGGAGACGCGATTCGGCGCGGCGCACGGCGTGCTCAGCTGGCTCGCGATGGAGGCGACCGACCTCGTCGCGCGCGGCCTGGGATACCCGCCGCAGTGGTCCTTCGGGCTGATCGGGAGCGTGCTCGCGCTCCTCACGGCTGTCCTGGGGATCCTGACCATCCCCGCCGTCTACTGTCTGGGGGCGCGCGCCTTCGGCCGCCGCGTCGGCCTGCTCGCGGCGGCGTTCCTGGCGGTCTCGCCGCTGCACACCTTCCACTCGCACTATCCCTATCGCGACGTTCCCATGGTGCTGGCGCTCACGCTGACGCTGACGGCGTGCCTCATGCTGGCCGCGCGCCCGAGCGCCGCCGTCTACGCGGGCGCAGCGGCCGGGGCCGGTCTCACGATCGCCCTCAAGCCCGCCGGCCTGGTGGTCGCCGCGCCGCTGGCCACCGCCCTCCTCCTGGCCTGGCGTCGGCGTCGGGCCCTCTGGGTGCCGATCGCGACGGTGGCGCTCCTGCTGGCGGTCCTGGCCGCGGCGAGCCTGTTTCAGACGGGCCACTCGCTCTCGCCCTTTGCCGGGGGCCGGGACCGGGCGCGCTTCGCCTGGGGGTTCATCAGCCGCCAGCGACCGACCTTCTGGCGCGACCTGGCGCGCGCCTGCCTGCTCCTCCGGGACTGGCTGGGCTGGTCGATGCTCCTCGCGTTCGGCCTCGGGACGGCCGTGGCGATCTGGCGGCGGCGGCTCGCCGACGTCATCCTGATCGCGTTTCTGGTGCCGGCGTTCCTTGCCGCCGCGGCGATTCCATGGATGGACGATCGGTTCTTCGTGTACCTCGTCCCCCCGGCGGCGGTACTGGTCGCGCGGCTGCTCATCGGGGCGCGAGACCGGGCCGGCGCCCGCCGGCTCGCCCGGCTCGCGGTCGTCCTGGTCACGCTGGCGCTGCTGCTCGGAGACCTGGGGCGCTCGGCCTGGCAGGACGTCCTCCTGAGCCTGCCCGACACGCGGGCGCTGGCGGGCCGGTGGTTCGAGGCCCACGTCTCCCGCGACACGCGGGTGGCGATGGAGGGGTACTTTCCGCTCGGCGTGAACGAGTGGCCCCAGGCCAGCTTCTTCGAGCCCCGCCAGCCGCTCCCCGAGGCACTCGCGGCGGCGGACGTCCTCGTGACGAGCTCGCTCGAGCACGAGCGGTATCTCAGTCCCTGGCAATCGTATCCGCCGGCCCTCGGCACATTCTTCCGGACGCTTCCGGAGACTGCGCCGCTGATGCGCACGTTCACACTCGCGCCGCTCGGGTTCGCGCACCCGACCATCGCGATCTACGCGACGCGTCCCCCGCGCGTGATCGGCGCGCCCGCGCTGCTCCTGCCTCGCCCCCACGACCACACCTGGAACGAGGGCGTGGCGTTCCTCGGCGCCGGCGCCTACGATCGAGACGATCGCACGGTCCTCCTGAGCGGAGCGCAGGACTACGACGTGGTCCTCGCGAGCCAGACCCCGGTGGACGAGGTGCTGGTCTTCGTGGCCAACGGGCCTGATCCGAGCCAGATCCGGGTCACGCTGGGGTGGGCGAGGCGGCGGCAGCCGCTCGCGCCGGGGGAGTGGCGCGTGCTCCACTTCCGGCCGCGCTGGTGGTGGCCGGTGCGCCCCGTGCTCCATCGGGTGAAGGTGGGGTTCCTGCCGGAGGGGAGGAGCGCGCTCGTCCAGGTGCGCGCCGGCGCACGCGAGATCGGCGCGGCGTATGCGGGCTGGGGTCGGTGGGACGCGGCCGTGCCCTATCTCGAGCGCGCGGTGTCCGCGCGTCCCGGCGACGGCGAGCTGCTGCTGCTCCTCGGCACGGCCTACCGGCAGCTCGGGCGCGCCGAGGACGCACGGCGCGCGGCGGCGCGACTGGCCGCCGAGGCGCCTGGCTACGTGGCCAGCGTGCGGCAGCTCGGGCGCGATCTCGCCGCTGACACCTGGACGCCGGCCTTCGAACGCGCGACCGGCCTCGATGCGACGCTGCTCACGGCGGCGCTCACCCAGGACCTCAACGTGGAAGGGCTCCTCACGGGCGGCCGGCTCGGCGGGGACCCGGCCCGTCCCGGTGAGGTCGCGGCGGTCTTCGATCGCGGCACCGATCGCCCGGGCGTGATCCTCAATGGCCCCCGGGGTCCCCGCCCTCTCCTTTATCTGGACCCGGGCGCGTACCGGGCGCGGTTCACCCTCCGGGGCGGTCCGGGCGTCGCGGGCCAGCCGAGCGCCGTGCTCCGGGTCTTCGCCGAGCGCCGGCTGCTCGCGTCGCGAGCGGTCACGGCCGCCGACCTGGGTGACGGCCGGCGCGCGGTGGACGTCGAGGTGTCCTTCGAGCACGACAACTTGTCCACGCCGGTCGCGGTCCAGGTGGAGGCGACCGGGCGGGGGAGTTTCGCCGTGGATCATGTCCGGATCGGCCCGGACTTGCCGGGGATCTTCCGCCAGCGCTGGCGGGCCGTGGAGGCCCTCGGAAGCTGAGTCTTCCGCCGATCGCGGGCCGTGCGAAAATGGACCCATGCTGGATCTCGCTGACAAGCGGGTTCTGGTCACCGGTGGGGCCGGGTTCCTCGGGTCCTGGGTCGTGAGGCGTCTCGAGGCGGCGGGGTGCCGCAGCATCACGATTCCGCGCCACGAGGACATGGACCTCGTGCAGGAGCCGGCGGTGCGGCGGCTCTACGAAACGGTCCGTCCGGACGTCGTGATCCATCTCGCGGCGCGCGTCGGCGGCATCGGCGCCAATCGCGAGCACCCCGCGGGCTTCTTCTACGACAACCTCATGATGGGCGCGCTGCTGATGGACCTGGCCCATCGCCACGGGGTCGAGAAGTTCGTCAGTGTCGGCACCGTGTGCTGCTACCCGAAGCACACGCCGATTCCGTTCCGCGAGGAGGACCTCTGGGACGGGTATCCGGAGGAGACCAACGCACCGTACGGGATGGCCAAGAAGATGCTCCTCGTGCAGGGGCAGGCCTATCGGGACGAGTACGGGTTCAACGCCATCTTCGTTCTGCCGGTGAACCTCTACGGCCCGGGGGACAACTTCGACCCGGCGACGTCGCACGTGATTCCGGCGCTGATCCGGCGCTGCCTGGAGGCGCGCGAGGCGCACCAGGACGAGATTGTCGTCTGGGGCACCGGCAAGGCCACGCGGGAGTTTCTGTACGTCGAGGACGCGGCCGAGGCCCTGGTGCTCGCGGCCCAGCGGTACGACGGCGCCGAGCCGGTGAACGTGGGCGCCGGCTTCGAGATCGCGATCGCGGAGCTCGTGGAGCGGATCGTCGCGCTCACCGGGTATCCGGGACGGATCGTGTGGGACGCCTCGAAGCCCGACGGCCAGCCGCGCCGCTGCCTGGACACGTCGCGGGCGGAGCGGGCGTTCGGCTTCCGGGCCAAGACGAGCTTCTCGGAGGGACTCGAGCGCACCGTGCGCTGGTACATGGCCGAACGAGCGGCGCGCGGCTGACCCGCGCCGGCCGCCACCGGATCCGGGCGTGTGCGGGATCGCGGGACGCCTGAACTTCCGCACCGGCGCGCCGGTGGATCCCGGGATCCTCCGCCGCATGAGCGACCTCCTCGCCCACCGGGGCCCGGACGGCGAGGGGATCTGGCAGGACGGGGCGATCGGCCTCGCCCATCGCCGACTGGCGATCGTCGACCTCAGCGACGCGGCGCGCCAGCCCATGACCGCCGAAGATCCGCGCGTTCGCGTGGTCTGCAACGGGGAGATCTACGACTTCCGCGAGCTCCGCGCGGAGCTGGAGGCGCGCGGACACCGGTTCCGCACGCGCTCGGACACCGAGGTCCTGCTGGCCGCCTACGCCGCCTACGGAACCGAGTGCCTGTCCCGGCTTCGCGGCATGTTCGCCTTCGCCCTCTGGGACGGCGGGCGGCGCCGCCTCCTGCTGGCGCGGGACCGGGTCGGCAAGAAGCCCCTCTACTACCGGCTCGACGGGGACGGGATCGCCTTCGCGTCCGAGCCGAAGGCCTTCCTGGCCGAGCCGGACTTCGAGGCGCGCCCCGACGCGGCCGCCCTCTACGACTACCTCACGTATCACTACGTCCCGACGCCCGGCTCGGCGTTCGCGGGCGTCCACCGGGTCCCGCCGGGCCATTGCCTGGTGGTCGAGGACGGCGTGGTGCGCCTCGAGCGCTACTGGCGCCTCCGCTACCAGCCGAAGCGGCCGCGGTCGGAAGACGACGCGGCAGTGGAGCTCCTCGATCGTCTGCGCGGCGCGGTGCGGCGCCGGCTGGTGGCGGACGTCCCCGTCGGCGCGTTCCTCAGCGGGGGGATCGACTCGAGCAGCATCGTGGCGCTCATGGCCGAGGCGAGCCCGGCGCCGGTGCGGACCTTCTCGATCGGCTTCGAGGAGCGGCAGTACGACGAGCTGCCGTACGCGCGACTGGTCGCGCGCCGATACGGCACCGACCATCACGAGTGCGTCGTCCGACCGGCGGCGCTCGAGATCTTGCCCCGGCTGGTGTGGCACTACAACGAGCCGTATGCGGACTCGTCGGCGATCCCGACCTTCTATCTGGCCGAGCTCACCCGGAGCCACGTGACCGTGGCGCTGAACGGCGACGGCGGTGACGAGAGCCTCGGCGGATACCGGCGCTACGTGGCCAGCCGGCTCGCCGAGCGCTACCCGGCCCTGACCCGCCCGCTCGGCCGCCCCCTCGCGGCACTGCTCGCCCGGGTGCCCGCGGGTGGCCGTGGGCTGAGCGAGGCGCGTCGCTTCGCCGATGCCCTGGGCGAGCCGCTCGCCCGGCGCTATGCCCGGCTGGTGACCCACTTGCGGCCGCCGCTGAAGGAGGCCCTCACGACCGAGGACTTCCGGCGGGCGGCGGGCGACCGGGACTCGCTCGAGCTTCTCGTCGCGGCGTTCGCCGGGCAGGCCGGCGCCGATCCGGTCGACGCCATGCTCGCGGTCGACGTCGAGACCTACCTCCCCGACGACCTCCTCGTGAAGGTCGACATCGCGACGATGGCCCACGGCCTCGAGGGCCGCTCGCCGTTCCTCGATCACGA
>CAYXBJ010000040.1:0-15073 GCA_964463175.1 uncultured bacterium | reverse complement strand
GTGGACCGTCATGGCGCGCTCCACGGCCCCGGCGGAATAGGACATCGCCACCTCCTCGGTGGCGATAGCCTCCCCCGGGGCCTGCTGGAACGGTCATGTCACTTGCTCTCGGGAGCGGCCACATGATGCGCTCCCAACACGGCTCGCGGGGCCTCTTGATGCCACGGGCGCCCGCGTCGCATGCTGGGGGCGCCGGCGAGCCGTCGCGGGGCGTCGGCCGAGTGCGGCGCCGTCGCCGCTTCGCACCAGGAGGGCGCGCATGAGAGTCCAGGATCTCGATACCCCGGTGGTCACCGTCCACCTCGACGTGATGGAGGACAACATCCGCCGCGTGCAGGCGCATCTCGACCGCCACGGCATCGGGAACCGTGCGCACATCAAGACGCACAAGGTCCCCGCCATCGGTCGGATGCAGGTCGCCGGCGGCGCGAGCGGGATCGTCTGCCAGAAGATCGGCGAGATCGAGGTCTTCGCCGATCATGGCGTCGCGCCCGACGTCCTCCTCTCGTACAACATCCTCGGCCGGGCCAAGCTGGACCGGCTCATGGCCGTGGCGCGCCACGTCGATCGCCTGACCGTGGTCCTCGACAACGAGGTGGTCGGCCGCGGCCTCTCGGAGGCGGGCGTCCGGCACGGACGGGACGTCCGCTTCGTCGTGGAGTGCGACACCGGCGGCGCCCGCAACGGCGTGCAGTCTCCCCAGGCCGCCTTCGACCTAGCGCAGACGGTCATGAAGCTCCCCCGGATGGACTTCCAGGGCTTGATGACCTTCCCGAACAAGGACTCCGATACGCGGATCTTTTTCGAGCGCGCGCTCGAGCTCTTCAAGCACGCCGGCATCCCGGTGCCGATCGTGTCGGGCGGCGGCACCCCGGCGCTTCTCACCGTCGACAAGTTTCCGATGCTCACCGAGCATCGCGCCGGCACCTGCGTCTTCAACGACGCGGCGACGGTCCGCTCGGGCTGGTCGACGTGGGCCCAGTGCGCGATGCGGGTGCGCGCCACGGTCGTCAGCCGGCCCAACGACGGGCGGGCGGTCGTCGATTGCGGCACGAAGGTGCTGACCTCCGACCAGTACGGGATGCCGGGCTACGGGCACGTCCTGGAGTACCCCGAAGCCGCGATCACCGGGCTGTCCGAGGAGCATGGCGTGGTGGACTTGTCCAAGTGCCGCGAGCGGCCCGCCGTCGGCGAGGTCGTCAACGTGGTGCCGAACCACTGCTGCGTCGTCTCCAACATGGTGGACGAGCTCGTCGGCGTCCGCGGCGACCGCGTCGAGGTCGTGTGGCCGGTCTCCGCGCGGGGACGGGTGCGCTGATGGCCGCCCGCCGGCTCGGCGTCGCGCTGCTCGGCGCGGGTCGTCTCGGGGCGGCGCATGCCCGCACCCTGGCCAGCCTCCCCGAGGTCCACTTCGCGGTCGTCGCGGACCCCGCCCCGGCAGCGCGGGAGCTCGGCGCCCGCTATGGCGCCCGAGCCGTCGCGGACGCCCGCGAGGCGATTCTCGATCGCGAGGTGGAAGCGGTGGTCATCGTCACCCCGACCGGCGCCCACGCGACGCAGATCGAGGCGGCGGCTCGCGCGCGGAAGGCCATCTTCTGCGAGAAGCCGATCGCGCTCGACGTGCCCTCCACCGAGCGGGCGCTGGCCGTCGTCGCGGAGTGCGGTGTGCCGCTCCAGATCGGCTTCCAGCGCCGGTTCGACTCGGGCTTCGCGGAGGCGCATCGCCGGATCACCGCAGGGGAGATCGGACGCGTCCATCTGCTCCGCTCGGTGAGCTACGACCCCTACCCTCCCCCGCCGCACTACATTCCGACCTGCGGGGGACAGTTCGTCGACATGACGATCCACGATCTCGATGTGGCCCGCTTCGTCACCAGCTCAGAGGTCGAGAGCGTCTCGGCGGTCGGGTCCGCGCTCGGGCCGCAAGCCGGGGCCTTTCGCGCGGCGGACGACTGGGACACGACGGTCCTCTCGCTCCGGTTCGAGTCGGGGGCGCTGGGATCGATCGTCAACTCGCGCCAGTCGGGGTACGGCTACGACATCCACACCGAGGTGCTCGGGGACCGCGGCGGGCTCAAGGTGGGCTACGAACGGCACACGCCCATCACGCGCTACGACCAGGGGGGCGCCCACCACGACTACGTGCCGTACTTCCCGGAGCGCTTCGCCCAGGCCTACGCGGCGGAGCTGCACGCGTTCGTCGAGGCCGTGCGCGGCGGGAAGCCGGTCACGCCCACCGGGCACGACGGGCTCATGGCGCTCCGGATCGCGCTCGCCGCGACCCAGTCGGCGCACCACGGCGGCGTCTGGACGCCGGTTCGCTAGCTTCCGAAATGGCCTCGCCGTCAGCGAGCGGCGAGGCGGCGGGCAGTGGCCTCGGTCGCCGCATCGGCCGGGTAGAACGATTCGATCCGGATTTCCTGGAGCGTGATGTCGTGGGGTGTTCCGAGGCTCGTCAGCATGGAGAAGTAGCGCAGGTCGACGTCGCCCCGCCGGAACTCGATCGGCAGGAACGGGTCGGTGGACACGTCGAGGTCGAGTCGGCCCCAGTGGCGCGGCACGCCAGGATACCCGAGGAGCTCCTCGAGAAGCCGTCGCGTCTCCGCGTCGCCCAGCCCGCTGAGGAGGTCCCGGTGCAGCCACTGGACCAGGGCGGCGGCCATCGCTTCCCAGTTGACGATGTGAGGCCGGAAGCCCCGCGGATGGAGCATGAGGCGCATGGCGTTCAGCCCCAGGTCCGCCGCCGCGGACGGCTCGAGGAACAGCTCCACGAGGCGTCCCGTGCCGTCGTTGGCCTGCAAGATGTTCCAGTGCCGGTCGATCACGATCGCCGGGTAGGGCTCCTGCTGGCGCAGGATGAAGTCGAGCGCCTGACGCGCCTGCGCCAGGGCCGGGGCCTCGAGCTTCGTGGCCCGGTACACCGGCGCGTAGCCCGCCGCGGACAGGAGGTCATTGCGGTCGCGCAGCGGGACGTCGAGGGCCCGGACCAGGAGGAGCACCATCTCCCGGCTCGGCTGCGCCCGCCCGGTCTCGACGAAGCTCAGGTGCCGCGACGAGATGCCGGCGTCGCCGGCCAGGGCGAGCTGGCTCAGTCCGCGGCGGGTCCGCCACTCGCGAAGCGCCTTTCCGAAGGCGCTCTCGCCGGACGAGCGAGCCTCCGGAGGGGATTCGGTCGATCGCGCCTGGGCCATCGCCGGGACTCTAGCACTCACGGCGCACCCCGGCCATTACCTCGGAGGTAATGGCCACGCGCGGGGGCACGCCACACCATGCGAGCGTGTCACGGGGAGGAGCGGCATGACGATCGATGCGCTGGCCCTCGACGAGCGATTCCGCGGGACCCTGGCCGAGTTCCTCGGCATCCGGTTCGTCGAGGCCCAGCCGGACCGCGTGGTAGCGGAGATTCAGATCCGCGACGAGCTGACGACCGTCGGCGGGGCGGTCCACGGCGGCACGCTGATGGCGCTGGCCGACACGGTGGGCGCGGCCGCCACGGTCCTGAGCCTCCCTCCCGGCGCGACGACCGCCACCCTCGAATCCAAGACCAACTTCCTGGCGGCCGGCCGCGGCGGCATCGTCCGTGCGGAGGCGACGTGCCTGCACCGGGGCCGGCGGACGATGGTCTGGCAGACCCGCGTCACCGACGCGGGCGGGCGGTTGCTCTCGCTGACCATCCAGACACAGATGGTCCTCGCGGGGTGACCGAGCGCGCCGGCGTCCTCGCCGCCGTTCTCTCGAGCGCATTCGGCGGCGTGGCGGCTGCGGCCACGCGCTTCGTGATCCCCGGCACCGACCCGATCACCCTCGCCGCGCTCCGCTTCGGTTTGGGATTCCTGTTCCTCCTGCCGATCGCGCTTGCCCGGCGGCGCCGCTGGCCGCCCGGCCGGGACTGGCCGGCGGTCATCGCCCTGGGCCTCCTGTTCTTCGCGGTGTTCTTCGTCCTGTTCAACATCGCCCTCCGGCACACGACCGCGGCGCGCGGCACCCTCGCGCTCTCCACCTTGCCGCTCCTGACGATGGTCGTCGCGAGCGCGCTCGGGGTGGAGCCCTTGACCGGCCGGAAGACGGCGGGCGTCCTCATCGCCATGACCGGAGTCGCGGTCGCGCTGGCGGCCGGCGCCGCGCGGGCCCCCGCCGGCGCATGGCGTGGCGACCTGGTGATGGTGGCCGGCGCGCTCTGCATGGCGTTCTACAGCGCGCGGTCCCGGCCGTATATCGGCCGGTCGGGACCGTTGACGTTCACGACGGCCGGCATGGGCGCGGGCGCCACGGTACTCGCGCTCATCGCGTGGTGGAGCGGCGGCTTCGCGGCGGCCGGCCGCTTCGGCCGCGCCGAGTGGGCGGCGGTCGGCTACCTCGGCGTCTTCGGCGCCGCGCTCGTCTTCTACCTGTGGGCCTTCGCGCTGGAGCGCACGACGCCGACCCGGGTCGCCAGCACGATCACGGTCAACCCCGTGACGGCGGCGGTGGTGGCCAGTGCCATCCTCGGCGAGCCGATCGGGCTCAACCTCGTCGTCGGCGTCACGGCGGTCGCCGCCGGCATCTGGATCGCGTCGACGAGCCCGCACCCCGTTGGCTGAGGCCCACCGCATGCGAGGAGCGATCTGACCGATGCCCGAGCTGCCCGAGGTCGAGACGGCCCGGCGCGCGGCGCGCGCCGTCGCGGTCGGCCGCCGCATCGTCGACGTGACCGCGACGGACGATCCGATCGTCTTCGAGGGGGTCTCGCCCGCGCGGATTCGCCGCGCCCTCCTGGGTCGACGCGTCGTGGAGGTCCGGCGACGCGGTAAGCACTTCTGGTTCGAGCTCGATCGGCGGCCGTGGCTGTGCGTGCACTTCGGCATGGCCGGGGGTCTCCACACGTCCCGGCAGCCCGGCGTGCGTCTCGTTTCGAGCGGTCACCGCCAGCAGTCCGGGTGGCCCCCGCGGTTCACGAAGCTCCGTCTCGCCCTCGCGGGCGGCGACGAGCTGACGATCGTCGACGGCCGGCGCCTCGGGCGAATCCGGCTCCGGCAGGATCCGGTGTCGGAGCCTCCGATCAGCGCGCTCGGGTTCGATGCGCTCGAGGGTCTGCCTTCGCCGAAGCGGTTCCGGGCGCTGGCCCGCGCCCGCACGAGCGCGGTCAAGGCGTTGCTGCTCGATCAGTCTTTCGCGGCGGGCGTCGGCAACTGGATCGCCGACGAGGTGCTGTACCAGGCCAGGGTCCCTCCCCGGCGCCCGGTGCGGCAGCTCTCCGACGCCGAGCTCGACCGGCTGCGGGCCCGGCTCCGCGCGGTCGTCCGCCTGGCCGTCCGTGTCGGATCGGACAGCGATCGTTTCCCGAGGACCTGGCTGTTCCATCGCCGCTGGGATCGTCGGCCTGGCATCACCCGGCGCGGAGATCCCATTCGCCGCGAGACGATCGCGGGCCGCACGACCGCATGGGTGCCCGCCGTCCAGCGCTGAGCGCGCGCCGCGCGATCGGCGCAGCGGTTCGGTCGCCGCCGTCGTGCTCGCGATGGCACGCCGCGATCCGTTCGCTGGCGACCGACGCCTCACGCGAGAGACGGTCCGCCGCGGCGCCGCAAGCTGATCTTTCCGGTCAACGTCGGGGATTTCCCGGGACGGGGATAATCATCAGATAAAGTCTTGCGCGTTCATATTTCATAAATTAAACTTCGCCTCGTGCTCGCGAGACTCACGGTCTCCCGCGTGGCGTGCCAGCTCAACCCTCGACTGGCGCGATCGTCCTGAGCCGCGGGGCCGGATCCGATCCATGATTCGACTGGCACCGGACGTCGAGCTCTCGAAGAAGGGTGTGGCCGACCGCCTCCTCACCGCCGCGCGGCGCGGGCTCGACCTCGTGGGGCGCATGGCCGGCGCGATTCCGAAGGCCGCGGGACCGGGCACGCCGCCACAGGTCCTCGCCAGCGACGGGGCGGCGCCAGCACTCGCGACCACCGAGGACGTCCCCACCGCGTACAAGCTGCTGCTGCGTCGCTCTCCCGATCCGGATGGCCTCTATCTGTACCGGGACTGGGTCGCCCGGGGCCTGACGGTCGACGATCTCGTCGGCAGCTTCCTGAACTCCGACGAGTTCCGGCGACGCATCGTGCCGATGCTGCCGGGCGAGCTCAAGACGGCGATCCGCCAGCAAGCTCTGGCCGAGGACGCGGTCAGCGTCGATCTCGGCGGCTTCATGGTCTGCGTCCGCGCGTCGGACGGCGACTTCGGTCGCGCCATCGTCGCGACCCGGGACTACGAGCCGCACGTGCGCCGGTTCCTGATGGACACGCTCATGCCGGGCCAGCTCGTCATCGACGTGGGCGCCAACGTGGGATGTCTCTGCTTTCAGGCCGCGCAGCTGGTCGGAGAGGGGGGCCGCGTCATCGCGGTCGAGCCGAATCCGGACAACTTGCAGCTGCTCTACGCCGGCATCCTGCTGAACGAGTGGGCGCACGTCCAGGTCCTGCCGTGCGCCGCCTGGGACGCGCCCGGCATCATGTCCCTGAAGGGCGGGGCTTCCAATACGTACCTGGTGCCGTCGGCCCCTCTCGACGAGGGACGCGCCTACACGCAGCTCACCCGTCTCGACGAGGCGCTCGGCTGGGTGGACCGGGTGGACCTCATCAAGATCGACATCGAAGGTCACGAGCCCCGAGCGATCCGTGGGGCCCACGGGCTGATCGAGAAGCACCATCCCATCCTGCTGACTGAATTCAACCCGCGGTGCCTGCATGACGTGGGGGGCATCGCGCCCATCGACTACGCGGAGCTGCTCCTGTCCTACTATTCCCGGCTCCGGGTCATCACCGCGTTTGGCGACGACACGGAGCTCCGGGACGCGCGATCGCTGATGGCGTACTGGGAGCGCCGGAACGCGGAGGTTGCCCGGAACGGGATCATGCCGCCGGGACTGCTCCAGTTCGATGTGATCGCGACGATGGACGGCTGAGCACTCCGGGTGCTCGAACGCAGGCTCGGGCCGCGAGCCCCGCGGCACTCACCCCGGGACGGGCGTCCGTGGCGTCGCGACTGGCCCCCCCGGTCGGGCGGGCCGACCGGCGCCGGACCAGTTGACGCGCGCCATTGAGTCGAGGAAAATCCGGCCCTGTGGCGGGGAAGCAACGCGGGCGCCCGCTCAAGTTCGGCCGGCCGGCTCGGCTGCTGGCGGTCACCCTTCCCCACGACGTCGTGTCCGCCCTCCGGCGCATCCATCCCGATCCGGCCTGGGCCATCGTGCGACTCGCCGAGAAGGTGGGCAAGACGCCCCGCCACCTTCCCTCGCCCTCCAAGCCCGCCATCGAGCTGGCACAGCTCTCGTCCCGAAGCGCGCTAATCGTCGTGGATCCCCGCGCGCTCCGCAGCGCCCCCGGCATGTCGGTCGTGCCGGTGGCATCCGGCCGGGCCTTCCTGGCCTTCGACGAGGGCCGGGGACTCGCCGATCTCGAGCTCGCGATCTTCGAGCAGCTACGTGACGCGAAGACTCCACTCGCGGGGCGGAGGGAGCTGAGGGCGCTGCAGCGGCAGGTCCGCGACTGGCGGCGCGGACGCGGCTATCGATTCTCGAAGCGCTCGATCATCCTCGTGGAGCGGGCGCCCCGCTCCCGGCAGACGTCCTGATCCTTCGCCCGCTCTAGGGTCGGTCCCGCCCGCTCCCGGCGGGCGGGCCACCGCCGTCCGGGACAACCGCGAAGGCGCGCACCGGGAACGTGCCGAACGCGCGCACCTTCACCGGCACGGCGAAGAAGCGAAAGCCCGCCTCCGGAAGGCGTTCCAGGCCGCACAGGTGCTCGACGATCGGAACCTCGCGGCGCAGCAGGATGCTATGGGCGGAGCGGCGCAGGTCGGTGGTCTCGTCGATGTTGAGCGAGTCGATCCCCACCAGCGCCGCTCCGTGATCGACCAGCCACTCCGCGCCCCCGCGCGTGAGAAACGGGTGGCCTTCGAAGTAGCGATCGGTCCGCCAGTGGACGTCCCAGCCGGTGTGGAGCAGCACCGCCCTCCCGCGGACGTCGAGACCGGCCAGCATCGGCGCGTCGATCCCCCGCTCCGCCCGGCCCCCGGCGCGCACCACGAGGCCCGGGAGGTCGGCCAGCGACTCCAGCGGGAGGTGCGCCAGGTCCGGGCCGTCCGCGTAGCGGTGAAACGGACTGTCCACGTACGTGCCCGTGTTCGCGACCATGTCGATGCGGCCGATGTGGAACTCGGTGCCGGGCGCGAAGTGGCTGCGGGACTCCTCGCGGGTCCAGTGGTCGCGGATCGTGGGTGCCGGCAGCCCCCGGTAGGTGACCATGCCGTCCTCGACGTCGTGGCTGACGTCCACGAGGCGGCTCCGGGGAGCCGCCGCCAGCCGCTTGTGCGGCTCGGCGAGGATCGTCTTGTTGCGGATCCGGACCGTTTGCACCATCAGGAGACGCATGTCGCGGACGAGATAGTCGGCCAGCGCCTCGTCGGTGATGTCGTCGCCGGCGATGTCGAGGCGGAACTCTCGCCCCGACAGCCCGCCTCCGTTCGAGAAGTCGATCTCGAAGTCGAACTGGACCCGTCGGTCGGTCATGCGCCCCCTTCGTCGCGTCGACCGCGTCCGGCATCGGCGCGTCGTGTATCATACGGGACGCCATGCCGCCCCAGTACATCTTCACCATGCGCGACCTCCGGAAGGTCGTGCCGCCCAAGCGCGAGATCCTGCGCGGCATCAACCTCGCGTTCTTCCCGGGCGCGAAGATCGGTGTGCTCGGTGCGAACGGCTCCGGCAAGTCCACGCTGCTCCGCATCATGGCCGGCGTCGACCCGGACTTCCTCGGCGAGGCGCGCCCCGCCGACGACGTCCGGATCGGCTATCTGCCGCAGGAGCCCCGGCTCGATCCGGCGAAGACCGTCCTCGGCAACATCGAGGAGGGCGTGGCGACGACCCGGGATCTCCTCCGCCGCTTCGAGGAGGTCAGCGCGCGCTTCGCCGAGCCGATGTCGGATGCCGAGATGGAGAAGCTCCTCGCCGAGCAGGGGCGCCTCCAGGACGCCATCGAGGCGGTCGGGGGCTGGGAGCTGGATCGGACCGTGGAGATGGCGATGGATGCCCTCCGCGTGCCGCCGGGCGACCAGGACGTGAAGACCCTCTCCGGCGGCGAGGCCCGCCGGGTCGCGCTCTGCCGGCTCCTCCTCGACCGGCCCGACATGCTGCTGCTCGACGAACCCACGAACCACCTCGACGCCGAGTCCGTCGCCTGGCTCGAGCACTACCTCCTGGAGTACCCGGGGACGGTGGTGGCGGTGACGCACGACCGCTACTTCCTCGACAACGTCGCCGGCTGGATCCTGGAGCTGGACCGCGGCTACGGCATCCCCTGGCAGGGGAACTACTCCTCGTGGCTCGAGCAGAAGCAGGAGCGGCTGGCGCGCGAGGAGAAGGCGGAGGCCGCGCGGCAGCGGACCCTCGAGCGGGAGCTGGAGTGGATCCGGATGGCACCGCGCGCGCGGCAGGCCAAGAGCAAGGCCCGCGTCACGGCCTACGAGACGCTCCTCCAGCAGGAAGTGGAGCGCCGGAGCGACGACATCGAGATCGTCATCCCGCCCGGGCCTCGGCTCGGGGACATGGTGGTGGTCGCGGAGCACCTCACGAAGGGCTACGGCGACCGCGTGCTGATCGACGACCTCTCCCTGTCGATCCCGCGAGGGGCGATCATTGGGGTGATCGGTCCGAACGGCGCCGGCAAGACGACGTTCGTCCGGATGATCGTCGGCCCGGAGAAGCCCGACCGGGGCACGATCCGGGTCGGTGAGACGGTCGTCCCGGCCTACGTGGACCAGACGCGCGACGCGCTCGACGGGAAGAAGACGGTGTGGGAGGAGATTTCCGAGGGCGCCGACATCCTGACGCTGGGGAAGCGTCAGCTGAACTCCCGGAGCTACGTCGCGTCGTTCAACCTGAAGGGCGCGGACCAGCAGAAGCGGGTCGCGGAGCTCTCGGGCGGCGAGCGGAACCGCGTCCACCTCGCAAAGCTCCTCAAGCGCGGCGGCAACCTCCTCCTGCTCGACGAGCCGACGAACGATCTCGACGTCGACACGCTCCGCGCGCTCGAGGAGGCGCTCCTGACCTTCGCGGGCTGCGTCGTGGTGATCAGCCACGACCGGTGGTTCCTGGACCGCATCGCGACGCACATCCTCGCCTTCGAGGACGAGGGCCGGGTGATCTGGTCCGAGGGCAGCTACGCCGACTACGAGGCGGACCGGAAGAAGCGACTGGGCGCCGAGGCCGACCGGCCCCACCGCCTGCGGTACAAGCGGCTCAAATAGAGCCGCGCCGTCAGGGCGCGGACGACGCTCGCCCGTCCGGGAACGGCGGCTCGGCCAGCACGCCCTGGACCACCGCCTGGAACGCCGCGATGGTGAACGGCTTCTCCAGGTAGCGGAGACAGGTCTCGTCCAGGAAGCGGCGCGTTTCGGCGTTCGTGATGTCTCCCGTCACGAACACGATGCGCCGCGTCAGCTCGGGGCGCACTGCGCGCAGCTCGTAGTAGAAAGCCGGGCCGTCGACGTCCGGCATCCGCACGTCGCTGACGATCAGCGCGTAGACGTGGCGGCGCACGAGGTCGAGCGCCTCGCGTCCGTTCCCAGCCCGGTCCACCTGGTACCCCTCGAGCTCCAGGAACTCGGCGAGCAGTTCCCCCACGACCGGCTCGTCCTCGACGAGAAGGGCCCGCGCCGGCTCGCGCGGCTCCCGCGGCGTCGGAGCCCGCACCGCGACCGGCCCCTTCCGGGCGAGGTCGGGCGGTGCGGTCACGGCGCGCGATTCCCCATTCGCCACTCGCCGGGGCCCGGCGCGGGCCGGTCGGCGCGCCGGCCGGCCCGGACCGAGAGGGTCACCGTGAACACCGTGCCCTGGCCGGGCGCGCTGTGGAACGTCACGGTGCCGCCGTGGTCCTCGATGATCTTGTGCGCGATGGCGAGCCCGAGGCCCGTCCCACCCGACTTCGTCGTGAAGAACGGATTGAAGACCTCGGGCGTCTCGTCCGGCTTGATCCCGCTGCCGGTGTCCATCACCTCGACGACGAGCCGGTCCCGGGCGGCGCCGAGCTCCTCCGTCTCCGCGAGCCACCCCAGGCGCAGCGTGAGCGTGCCGCCCCCCTCTTCCATGGCGTCGATCGCGTTTCCCACGAGATTGATGAAGGCCTGGTAGAGGTGCTCGGCATCGCCCGGCACCGGCGGCAGGCCCACCGTCCACTCCCGGCGCACCCGGATCCGGCGCGCCTCGATCTGCGGCGCGTACAGCTCGAGCGCCTGGTCGAGGAGCGGCGGCAGGTGCACGGGCGCCAACGCGAGGCGCGCCGGGCGAGCCAGGCGCAGCAGCCCGTCGACGATCGCGTTAATGCGCTCGAGCTCGCGGGGCACGACGCTCTGGAACCGCTGGCGGAATCGCTCGTCGTCGAATCGCCGGGCAACGTGGCGGCTGAAGGTCATGATGGACGTGAGCGGGTTCTTGATCTCGTGGGCCAGCCCGGCTGCCAGGGTGCCCAGCGCGGCCAGACGGTCGGAGCGGCGCAGCTGGTCCTCCAGCTGGCGGACCGGCGTCAGGTCACGGAGGATGGCCACCACGCCGAGGGCCTGCCCTTCCGCCCCGCGGAGAGGCGTCGTCGCCACCTCGACCGGCACCGGGCGCCCCTCGCCTCCGGGAAGCATGAGCGAGGCCTGCGGCACGCCGACGCGGGTCCGGAGCGTATCGAGGAGCAGGTCGCGCAGCTCGGGAAGGCGGTGGAAGACCTCCGTCGCCGGCCGGCCGGTCAGCGCGGCGGCCGGCGATCCGATCAGCGTCTCCGCAGCCGGATTCACGGTGACGACGCGGCCGTCGAGGTCAAGCGTCACCAGCCCGTTCATGAACGAGCGGAGAATGTCGTCGGTGTAGCTCTTGAGATCGGACAGCTCCGCGAAGCGCTGGCGCAGCGCGGCGTCGGCGACCTCCAGATCGGTCCGGTGCTGCCGGAGCTGCGCGGCCATCTCGTTGAAGGCGACCGCCAGCCGGCCGAGCTCGTCCGGGCGTCCGGGATCGATGCGCTGATCGAGCTCCCCGCGCGCGATCGCAGCGACGCCGTCGGCGAGCTGGCGCGCTGGCCGGGTGATCCGGCGGGCGACGATCGCCGTCGCGAGGCCGCCCAGCACGAGGCCGATCGCCGCCAGCGCGGCCAGCTCCCGCCGGGTGCTGGCGATCTCGGCGTCCACGCGGCGGCGCGAGAGCGCGATCCGGACCGTGCCCCAGCGATTCCCCTCGACCTGGATCGGCACCGCGAAGTCGTAGAGTGCTTCGCCGTCCGGTCCGGCGGTTTCCTGGAGCGTGGGTGCCAGCGCGAGGGCGCGAAGCGACACCGCGTCGGACGGCGTCGAGCCCACGGCGCCGGGGTTCCGGCTGTGGGCCACGATCTGCCCGAACCGATCAAGGATCACCGCGTAGACGACGTCGGTCTGCTGATCGAAGCGCACCGCGTTCTGCTCGAGAGCCGTGAAGTTGTAGAGCAGGAGCGCGCCCGCCGACACGCCGGCTAGGCCCTCGGCCATGGCCGTCCCGCGCCGGTGAACCTCGTCGAGGATGTTCGTCCGCAGCCGATGCTCGACTACGACGGTAACCGCGGCCATGAGCCCGGCGATGACCAGGATGGTGCCGGCGAGCAGCTTCGTGCGGAGCGAGACGAACACCGGGCGGGCCATCACGGATCGATCAGCGGGGTCGCTCGAGCCACACCTTCCGGAACGGGATGTACGAGTCGCCGAGCCCGCTGACCTCCACGCCCTTGACGTAGGGCTGGAACAGTCGCTCGTACGTGTGGTGCCAGACGGGAATCACCGGGGCGTCGTCCAGGACCATCTCCTCCGCCCGCCGATACAGCTCCACGCGGCGGGCGGTGTCCGACTCGGCCCGCGCGCGCTCGATGAGCGCGTCGACCTGCGGATTCGTGTAGCTCATGTGATTCAGCGGGCTGCCCGAGTAGAAGAGCTTCGCGAGGAAGTTCTCGGGGTCGGGCACATCGGCGAACCAGGCCCGCAGGAAGACCGGGAGCTTCCGCTCCGACATCGCCTTCGAGAAGCTCGGCCAGTCGGAGTTGTACTGGAACTCGGCGGTGATCCCTACCGCCTCCAGGTCCTTCCGGATTCGCTCGTGCTCCCGGAGGATCTCCTCGGAGCGAACGCTCGACCAGAACACGATCGGCGGGAGCCCGCGCCCATTGGGGTAGCCGGCCTGCGCCAGGAGCTCGCGCGCCCGCGCGGGATCGTACGGGTAGCCCTTGAGCTTCGGGTTGAATCCGAGGGTCCCGGGCGGAAGAATGCCCTTCGCGAGAGAGTAGCGGCCGAGCCAGACGTCCGAGACGACGAACTCGCGATCGATGGCGTACAGGAGTGCCTGGCGCACTCGGCGGTCGTCGAGCGGCTTCATGCGCGTGTTGATACCGTAGTGGCGGAGGCCGAAGATCGGCCGGCGCACGTACTGGTAGGCCTGGCTGGCAATGACCTGGCGGTAGTCCTTCGAGGGGATCGGGCTGTCCTCGAGCGCGCCCGCCCGGAACTCGGTGAAGACCTCGTCGAGCCGCTCCCCCGGGAAGATGCGGAAGACCAGCCGGGCGAGCTTCGGCGGGCCGTCGAAGTAGTCCGGGTTTCCCGCCAGCACGATCTCCTTCCCGCGCTCCCAGCGCACGAAACGGAACGGCCCCGTGCCGACCGGCTGGTTCCCGAACGCCTCGCCCTGCTGCTCGACGAGCTCGCGCGGCACGATCTTGGCTTGACCGACGGCCAGAACGGAGACGAACGGCACCGGAGCCTCGGTCAGCGAGACCCGGACCGTGTAGCGATCGATGGCCGCGAGACCCGCAACGTGATTGGCGCGGCCCTCCCGGAAGTCTTGCGCCCCTTGGATCCCGAGGAGGAGATCGGCCCCTCCCGAGCGCGTCTTGGGGTCGAGCAGGCGGGTAAAGGAATAGACGACGTCGTCCGACGTTACCTCGCGGCCGTGGTGAAACTTCACGCCCTTCCGGAGCGTGAACGTCCAGGTCAGCCCGTCGCGGGACGCCGTCCAGAACTGGGCGAGCGCGGGCGTGATGCTGAGGGTCTGGTCGAACTGCACCAGCCCGTCGAATAGTTGCTGCCCGACCGCGAGACTGTAGATGTCACGGAGACGGGCCGGATCGAGGGTCGTCGGGTCGTGTCCGAGCGGCCGTCGATAGACCTGTCCCGATTGGGCGAAGGGGGCCTCCTGGGCCCCGGCCAGCGCCGGCCAGAGGCCCAGTGAGATCCACAGCAAGGCGAGGTAGCTCGCCCAACGGCCGCCCCGGAACGCCCCCAGGGCGCGATGCATCCGGAGCAGGGAGGCTGCTACCAGCCGCCGCCGCCGCCCTCGCAGGCGTTGCCGACCGCCTGGAACACCGGCATCGAGGTCGTGGTCCCCGACTCGATCACCGGGGCGAGCAGAAGAAGCGACGCGACGACTACCAAGACCGCCCATGCCTTCGCCATCATAGCCTCCAGAGCGCCGTTTGGCGCCCCACTGATGTGGGTTGAGTAGCGTGAAGTCACTTTCCCGTCGTAGCGAGCCGGGACTACCAGCCGCCGCCGCCACCCTCGCAAGCGTTGCCGACCGCCTGGAACACCGGCATCGAGGTCGTGGTCCCCGACTCGATTACCGGGGCGAGCAGCAGGAACGACGCGATGAGCACCAGGACTGCAGCGAACTTGGACATGGGCAGACCTCCTCGTTGCGTCCGATAGGCGGACGCTGGTTGTGGGTTTCGGGTGGAACTAGGGAGCAATGGCGGGGCCACACGCCAGCGGACCGTCACGGCGTCCGCTAACAGCGCGCCAAGGTGGGAGAATTCCTGCCTCGTGTGGCGTGGGTTACGGGGTGGGACCGGACTCCTGGGTGCACTGTTTTCTGTGCACTTTCTTCACCGCTCAGATGGGCGAAAGGTGGGAGTGGCTCGATTACGTCTTCAGAAACGGTCGCTTACCGATCGGTGCACACTGGACTGTGCACACTGCACTGTCTACTGTGCACCTCCCCAGTCGGATCGGCCGGTAGATACGAGAGTCACGGGGTCGATTCCCCAGGCCAACA
>CAYXBJ010000039.1:0-7052 GCA_964463175.1 uncultured bacterium | reverse complement strand
GGCCGGACGGAGCCGGCGATCCGGGCGATGGTCATCCCGCATGCCGCGGAGCTCGATCAGATGGCGGGCCTCGCCGCGAAGACCGAGGCGATCCCGGGCGGCGTCCGACTGACCGTGACGGCGCGGGACACCGAAGACGCGAAGGCCGTTGCGCGCGTCCGTGGGCTGGGGTTCATTGGCCTGCTGACGCTCGGCGCGCACCACCAGCCCCACCACCTCGCCATGGCCCGGGGCCAGGCGATGCCCGGGCATGGCCGCTAGCGCCGCTGACGCTACGCGCGTCGACTGCGTGGTCAGCGTCGAGGATTGGGTCTCTGGAGCGCGACTATGCGCCCAGACGCTTAAGAGCAAGAAGATGATGCGTCGCTATGCTGCGTTGCCAGATCAGCCCGCTTCGGGCTGCTGCCCAGGCGGTATCGGGGCACAAACCGTCGCCCACTCGAAGGCGCGGTGGCAACCGCTGGTGGCAACCCGCGCGTAAGTTCGCGTCGCAGCAGACCGTGCCACCGCCCTCTCAAGGCTGAAACACGGGTTCGAATCCCGTTGGAGCCACCACGAAAGTGCGTGTAAGCGCGTCGAGGCTCGCTGCGACGACGACCTTCCGGCTCCAGGGCTTGGCAGCGGTCTTGGGCCACAGCCGGATCTCCTGGTAGACCTCTTGCAGCAGCGTTTTCCGCCGCACGACGTCCCCATCGCGCATCCAGCGGTCCATGTCATGGACGAATGCCCGGAGCCGGGCGGGGTTGACCTGGAAATCGACCGACACGGGACCCTCAAGCGTCTCAAGCTGTCCCGCGATCGCGGCCCGGCGCTTCCGCAGGCGAGCGGTCACGGCGGCCAGCGTCTCCTCGTCGAGCGAGCCCTTCGCGTAAAGATCGAGCACGTTCGTGAGCTTCTGCGCGACCGTCCGCAGTTCTTGCTCCAGCACCGTCGTGTCCTTGATCACGGCCCGCCGCCGGGCGGCCAGCGGCCGGCGCTGCAGCCGGCCGATCAGGTCCTGCAACCGGTTGGGCCGGAGCAGCTCGACCTTGAGGATCTCGATGGCGAAGGCCTCGATGGTCTCGCGCGCAATGTCGGAATTCGGGCACGCGGCCTGGCCGCGCTTGCACCGAGCGAGGCACCGATACATGAACCGCCGGCCCGCGCGGGACCCCACGTAGTGCTGGCCACAGAGGCCGCAGACGAGGATGCCTGAGAGGAGGTACGCGGTGCCGCGCTGCTCGGTCACGCCCCGCTCCCGGAGCCGGGCGCCGACCGTGGCGGCGATCTCCGGGGAAATCAGGGCCGGATGGGCGTGCTCCTTGACCGTCCACTGCTCCCGGGGTCGGTGCTTCTGCCCGCCGACGAAGCCGCGGCGCGTGCCGCCTACGAGGCCCGGCTCGCGGAGCCGCTCATTGGTCCGGCCATGGACCAGGTGCCCGAGATATGCAGGGAGGTTTTCCTCGAAGCTCCGGGCGGTCGAGACGGCCCACTTCGCGTGCCCGCGGGGGGAGGGGATCCCCCGGCGCTCGAAGTCGCGCAGGATCGTGGCCCGGCCCTCGCCGCTGGCGCGCCGGCGGAAGTATTCCTGGACGATCGGGGCGGTTTCGGGGTCGGGTTCGTTGACGCTCTTGGTGATCGGCCGACCGTGCCGATGCGGGCCCAGCGTCAGGACCCGACGTCGATACCCATATGGCGCCTCTCCGCTCGCCCGGTACCCCCGGCGGATGTTCTGCCGTTGCCCCTCGACGCCCTTGTCCTTGGACATCCGGGAGTGAAGCTCGTCCCAGACCTCCATCATCTTCTCCAGGACCTCGTCCATGTACGAGCCGGTCTGGGGGAGGTGGAGGAAGACCAGCTCGATCCCGCGTTTCTTGCGGAGGTAATATTTGAGACTCTGCGCCTGGAGGGTGTCCCGCGCGACCCGAGCGGTGTCCAGCACGTAGATCTTCCGAAACGGCACGGGCTGCAGGCCGGCCGTGTCCAGGAGCGCGCGGAGGCCGGGGAGCTCGTCCCGGGTCGAGGAGAGGGCCTTGTCCTCGAACACCCCCTCTGGCGCCGCCGCGAGCGGCACGAGATACTCGCCGGCCCCGATGGCCTGCCGGATGCGCGCGGTTTGGGCGTCGCAGCTCACGTCGTGCAGATCTTTGGAGCTGCGTACGTAGCCGACGACCGGAATCTCAGCCACGATCGGGCGCACGGGGCTCGATGATGCCGGGGTCATACGCTAGCGCCAAGTCTAGCAGGAGATCGGCCACGCGATCCCAGGCCCGGGTCTGGTCACGTGCGGCTTCTCCCCGGGTGCCGTCATCATGCCGCGGGGTCTCCCCCGGCGCCCGGCGCCCGTGTGTCACTGACCCGTTCATCGGGGACTGGGGGATGGCGGAGTCATCCGGGCGGATCCCCACCGGATCCGTCACGGGGAGACCTCGACCGGCCGCCATTCCGGACGCGGGCCCGCGCCTGCGGCCGAGACCACCCCACACGCAGCCGGTCGGACGGGGATCACACCCTTCTTGTGCCATTGAGGTGGACGCGTGTCAGAGAGCCCGAATTTCGGTGCGGGCCGGGGGGAAATTCGGGCCCCCCGGGGCCTGGTAGGCTAGCGTCCGGGCCCGGGAAGGGGACGGAGTATGGCAGGGAGGCCGCAGTCGGAACAGGCAAGCCGCACGGCGGACCAGGATCTGGCGCGGGCCGTCTCCTGGTGGCGCGCGACGCTGTCGGTTCCGTTTACCTCATACGTGCAGACGCGAGACGACCTGGCGCGGGCGAAGGTCGCCGCGCGCGAGCCGACGAAGAGGCTGGCCCCGGACATCACCGCGCTCGAACCGGGGCACCTGCTGGTGGCCCAGGTGATCGCGGCCTGTGAGATTGCCCCCGCCGACCGCCAGGCCCTGCTCGAGCACCAAGATCTGCCCTGGCTCGCCGTCGCCAGCGTGAGCATCCCCGCGACGCCGGACCCCCGAGTGGTCGGCCTGGTGCCGGTGACCTTCATCCTCGCCGACCCCCTGACATCGGCGGAGCAGGCGCAGCTCAGCGCCCGGCAGGCGCACCGCCTGGCGGCGTTCGACGCGCGAGTGCACGCCAGCTACGCAACGCTCCAGCGTCTGACGGTCGCGGGGGCGGATTCCGCGGCTGTGCTGTCCGTGCTCGTGCGGTTCGCCGAGCAGACGGGAGGCGCCTTCCCCACGAAGCCCGGGGTGAGCCTCCAGAGCGCCGACTTTGAGCAGGTGATGACGCACGGCCCGGGCGCCCATCCGCTCGCCTGGAGGACCTCGGAGAGCCCGGTCCTGGCGAGTCGCCTGGAGGCCCACCGGCGAGTGACCGTGCTCCCCGGACCAGCCCGACGGGGACCAGCCGAGATGACGCCGACCGTGGCCATGGCGCTCCTGGCCCGCCACTTCCGGCAGACCACGGGCGAACCCCATTGGTTCGATATCGCCGACCTGTTCAATATCTTCGCCCCCCAGCTGCGATCGGCGGGGCACCTGACCCGCGAACAGGTTCGGCGCCGCGTGGGTCGGATCCACACGGCGCATCGTGAGGACTTCGAGCGCTTCGCACGAGCGGAGGATCAGTTCCATCAGGCGCTGCGGGCCGCGCGGCGGCATCCTCCCGGGACGGAATAGGCGGGAGGGGACCGGGACCCGGCCCGGTCCTCGCAGTCTACACCGACCGGCCCCGCCTGTTCGCCCGCCCCTGGGCCATCCCGACGCCATCCGCGGCGCCCCCCACAACGTCGGGGCGGCATCGGGGCGGCCCGGCCTTGACCGGCGGAGCGACTCGTCCGCATCGTAGGCCCCTCATGCGATTCGCCCAGCGATACCCGGCGGTATCCCAGGGGACGTACTCACCCGATCGGCGTGTGTACCGCGCGGACGCTCGGATCTGTGCGAACTGTGGCGAGGTGACGAAGTGGATCGACGAACACTTGGCCATGGCTATTTGCTCCGAGGAATGCCAACACACCCTGGAAACCGGGGGTGGCCCGCTGAGTGTGGCATAAGGGACCCCGGTGAGTGCTCGCCGATGACTAGGTGGAAGTATCACCTCAAGTAGACTTCGTTGGACACGACCGATTCCGGGGACACGCCAGGAGCTTGAACGGCCTCGGCGATATCGGGTGGGAGTCCGTGGCTTGGCTGCCGGACCCCCAGACACCGGGTCGGGGCTGGGTGCTCTTGAAGATGGCCATCGGGTCCAACTGAGATACGATCGCGCGTCCAGAGGTGTCCTTCCTTAATCCGCACCCAACTGGATGCGGCGGTAGCCGGCGACCTGACCTGTAACAGCTCCCGAGATCATCTTCCGCTCCGGCGTCACAATCGACTGTTGAGTCGCGGTGTCCCGGGGTCGCGGGAGTCGGCCCGCACGGGGCAGGCCGCGTGCGGCGAATGCCGAGCTGCGCTGCGGCGCACGAGCCTGAATCGCGGCGAATCCCGCCACGGGTAACTGTAACCGCCGCAACGGTAAACGCCGCATTCTAGCGGCGGCCGGATCAGGACGTCACGTAAGCTCCCGGTAGCAGAACGTCAGGTAGAGCCCCATGGCCGTGACCAGCAGGGGCCAGAGGATCCTGGCGGGGCGCTCCGGGAAGATCCCACGCAGGCTCAGCCAGCGTACCGTGCCGGCCAGCAGAGCGAGGGCGCCGAGCACGGCGTGCTGCACGTTGATCAAGGTGCCGAGCTCCTCCGTCGCGCGCACGCTTGAATGGGCGTGACCGAGCAGCAGCACACCGCCTCCGATCATCACGAGCGGAAGCGCCGGCCCGAGCGGCTGCTCGCGGAGTGGCCGGCGCCGGTCTTGCCAGCCGAGCCAGACCATCACGAGCACGAGTGCCGCGCCCAGCTGATGCTCGACGATCCCGGGATCGACGATGGCGTCGCGCAAGGTCACGGTGCGCAGCACCCACACCTCGGGGTCGGCAAAGACGGAGATCAACAGCGCCAGCGGCACCAGCAGGAACGGCCAGACACGGGCTAACCACGTCGCGCCGCGCGGACCGAGACCTTGTGCGACCCACACCAAGCCCATCGCGGTGACGAAGACACCTGACCAGTTGTGCATGAGCTCCGCGTAGCGGCGATCGTCAACCGTCCGCGTGGCGGCGCCGACGAAGCTCGACGGGTCGACCAGCGTCGTGCGCGGCAGCGTCGGTGTCAGCAGCGCGTCGAGCTGCACCCGTGTCAGGAGCAGCGAGCCGTCCTCACCCGGCGGGGAGACGGATCCGAGAATCCCGGCGACCATCACGACAAGCACCCCGGCCGTCACCTCCAGCTCGAGCATCCGGCCGAAGCGCCGGAGCCACGCCGTCCCTTCCTCGGGGGCGGGCCCCGACGTGCCGGCCAGCCGGAGGAGGTGGGGCCGCACGATCCGATAGTTGATGGCACCGGCCACCAGCACGGGAATCACCATCAGCAGCTTGACCAGCAGCGTGAGGCCGTAGGCGGAGGTCACCAGGCCCGCTGGCGCATGCAGATTGCGCACCGCGGCGTATGTGCCCGAGACGAGCAGCACCGACGCAGCCGCGAGGGCCACCGAGGAGAACCGCCGGACGATCTCCGCGATCAGGGCGAGGCACGACGGCCGCACGTGCGCGATGATGGTGGCTCTCGCCGCCAGGAGGTGCGCGAGGACGCCGATCCACACGGCACCCGCGGCGATGTGCGCGAGCTGGGCGGAGAGCGCGGAGAGGCGCGCGGCGGGTTGAGCGGCGGCGTGACTGGTGAGGGCGGTGCACCACAAGGCGCCGGCACCGAGCGCAGCGACGATGCTCCACCTCGACGGACCTGGTGCCCGCATCGCGGCTGCGGCCAGAACGAGACAGGCGATGCGCGCCAGTGCCAGCTGCCCGACGGTGGTCCGCAGCGCGAGGCGCTCGACCAACGCTAGCTCCACACCGCCGAACGGCGTCAGGTTTTGGGTCTCGGCCGCCAGCACGAAGAGATCGAGGAACGTCGCCGCGGCCGCGATCAGCGCCCCGACCGCAACCCAGCGGGCGACGCCCGCGGACAGGGCGCCGGCCAAGGTCTCGCGTGCTGGGTCCGGCCCCAGCCGCCGGCACGCTGGCCGCAACAGGCCGAGGATGAAGATGCACCCGCCGAGCACGACGATGAGGCCCGTCAGCTGGAGGCTGTGCAGTAGCGAGTGTTCCATGGCGTCGGGCCGCGCTCACTGGGGCGTCCGGATCTGGAACGTGAAGCGCCCCGTCGCGCTGTGACCGTCCCGGGACAGCACCCGCCACTCCACCACGTAGGAGCCCGAAGCGAGACGCTGGACGGGAACCACCAGGTGCGTGCGGTCCGCGCGGTCGACCGTTGGGGCGCCCTCGGCCAGGTTCGTGCGGTGCTGGGCTGCAAGCTCCCCGGTCCGGACGACCTCCACCGAGTTGAATCCGTCCTCCAGCAGCTCGCTGAACCACAGCTCGATGCGCTCCGGCGGCACGGCGACCTGGGTCTGGCTCGCCGGGCTCGAGCGGACCAGACGCGCGTGCGCATGGACCGGCAGGGGGCGCACGAGGAACAGGAGAGCGATGCCCCACGCCACCGGAAACAGGAGAGGTAAAGGGCGCTGCGCCGCTCTCACGAGAACAGTCCTCTAATTCCGGGTAACACACGGTGGCTCGTAGCGCAACCATGGGACCGACACGGCGCGCAGGCCAACGCCACGGTGTCGCGTGTGGGCCTGATTGTGCTGACCGTACCCACACTGGCGCGGGCGCATGCGTAGCTGGTGCGGTCGACGCCGGCGGCCCGTGGGGTCCTGACGGCTGCCCCGGATCGAGTGCGACTCTGGTTCAACGAGAACCTGGAGCCCGTGTTCACGCGGGTCTCCGTGTGGAGCGCCGACGGGCCCCAGGTGGACAGGGGGATGCCGCAGTGGCCCCGGATGACCCCAAACATCTCAGCGTGGGACTAAAGCGACTGGTAGTGGCCTGTTTTCAGAGTGACCTTGGCTCGATAGAGCATGCGGCGTACCCTCGGCGCCACACAGAATCGCCGAGGGGGGGTCGCCAAATGACGGTCTGTATAGCAGCCATCGCAGTATATCGTGACGCGCCGATTGTCGTGGCG
>CAYXBJ010000038.1:0-34909 GCA_964463175.1 uncultured bacterium | reverse complement strand
CTCACCCACCGGCGATAGACTGGGCGCGAACGGCTCCCAGAGCCCCTCCTGCCCCGGAGCGGGCTCGCGCGGCCGCGCGCGCCCGGTCGGCGCGAGCGCGAGCCCGGCCGACGGGCCCGCCGACCCGTGGATCGACGGCGACCACGTCTCGGAGGCCGACAGACGATGGAAGCGCGCACGGAGCCCCAGCGGCGCCGCGACGCGCTCCGCGACGAGCGCGTCCAGGGAGCGCCCGGTGACCCGCTCCAGGATCCCGCCGAGCAGGATGAAGCCGATGTCGCTGTACTCGTAGCGCGCGCCCGGCGCGGCGGTCGGCGCGACGGCCACCGCGCGCGCCAGCGCGTCGGCGCGCGCCTCGGCCCGGACCGACGCGGGGCAATCGCGATCGAGCAGCGCCGGCGTCGCCCGGACGATCGGCGCGAACAGCGGGAGGAACGCCGGCAGCCCGGCGCGATGCGCCAGGAGATCGCCGAGCGTCGCCCCGGCTCGCCCCACCGCCGACGACGGCAGGACCCCCGCCACCGGCGTGCCGGGCTCGAGACGCGCGTCCCGCCACAGCGTCAGGAACAGGGCGGTGGTCGCCATGATCTTCGTAAGGGAGGCGAGATCGAAGACGGTGTGGAGCGCCGCGCCGCCCGCCGCCCCCTCGAAGGCGCGCCGGCCCCGGTGGAGCACGACCGCCGCCGCGCACGGGAAGACGCCCGCCGCGACGCCGTCGTCGAGCAGCGTCCGGAGCGGGGCGGCGCCCGTCACCCGACGCGCTTCTGCTTCCGGGCGAGATAGTCCACGAGGACGTACTCGCCCAGCCGGTCGGGCTGGACGAAGAACGCGCGCCCCCGGTTGATCCGCGACATCTCGCTGACGAAGCGGACCAGCCCGGGGCTGTCCTCGAGCATGAACGTGTTGATGGTGACGCCCTCGCGCGCGCAGCGCAGCACCTCGGCCTGGGTGAGCTGCCACGTCCGCCGGGTGGTCGGGTAGTCGAAGTACGCCTCGCTGCCCTCGAGGTGCGCGGTGGGCTCGCCGTCGGTGATCATGAGCACCTGGCGGTTCCCGCCCCGGTGGCGCCCGAGCAGCTGCCGCGCGAGCTGGAGCGCGTGCTGCATGTTGGTGCCGTAGTGGCGGTCGGTGAGGACCACGGTCGGCACCTCGTCGGGATCGAGCTGCCTCGCGTAGAGCGAGAACCCGATCACGTAGAGGGCGTCCTGCGGATACTGGGCGCGAATCAGCGCGTGGAGGGCGAGGGCGACCTTCTTCGCCGCCGTCCAGCAGCCGCGATAGATCATCGAGCGGCTCATGTCGAGCAGGAGCGCGGTGGCGCACCGCGTGGAGAGCTCCGTGCGCCGGACGGCGAAGTCGTCGGGCGCGAGGCGCACCGGCACTCCCGGGCCCTGCCGCCGGATCGCGCTCCCCAGCGTCTCGCGGAGATCCAGCAGGAACGGGTCGCCGAACTCGTAAGCCTTGCTCTCGTCGGTCGGATCGCCGCCGGCCCCCCGCGCGTCGACGCGATGGCGACCGGGACGGTCGCGCCGGAGCTGGCCCAGCACCTCGGCCAGCGCGCGCTGGGCGATCTTGCGGATCGCGTGCGGGGTCAGCACCCACTGGCGCCCGCGCTGCTCGAGGTAGCCCGCGGCCTTCAGCGTCTCGGCGAGCCGCTGGAGCGCCTCGGCCTCCTTGGCCGCGTCCTCGCCGAGCGCCTCGCGCACCGCGCCGGGATCCACGCGGTCGACGCGTCCCGTCCGCTCGGCGTCCTGGAGATCCTGCTCGAGCCGGTCGAGCCCGTGGAGCTCCCCCATCAGGCGGAGCGCCTCCTGGAGCGAGAGCGGCGTGTCTCCCCGGGCGCGGTACCGCCGCGTGCGCTGGGACAGCCCGAGCCGGTCGAGATGCTCGCCCAGCTCTTCCATCGCCTCCTGGATCCCGGGATCGTCGAGCATCGCTTCCTGGAGCTCCTCCAGCTCGCGCCGCTGCTCCGGCGTGAGGCTCTCGAGCAGGGACTGCATCTGCGCCGACTGGCGCGCGATCTGCTCGAGGAGCTGATCGAGGCTCTCCACGCCGGGGAACATCTGGCCCCAGCGATTCATGAATCCCTGGACGTCCGGCTGGCCGCCCGCCGCCTGCTGGCGGAGGAGGCGATTGAGATCGCCCAGCATCTGCCGGAGCCCGTCCTTCCCCTCCCCGCCCATGCCCTGGAGCCCCTGCTTCATCTGGCCGAACAGGCTCTGCGTCATCTCCTGGCGGAGCCGGAGCATGAGCTCCTGGAACTTCTGCCAGGCCTCCGGATCGACGAACTGGTAGTCCTGGAGGCCGCGGACGGCGCCGCCCAGATCCTCGGGGAGCGCGTCGAGCGCCGCGCGGCGCTCGGCCGCGATCCGCTCGAGCTCCTGGCGGTGGGCTTCGGCCTCCGGCTGGCCGGCCTCGGCGGCCTCGCGCGCGGTGTCGACGCGGCGCTCGATCCCCTTGCGCTCCGTGTCGAGGACGTCCTGGAGCTGCTTCCGGAGATCGCCGAGAACGTCGCCGAGGTCGTGCCGGTCGAGGAGGGACTGGCGCTGGCGGCGGAGCCGCTCGAGCAGGTCGCGGAGGCCCGGCACCTGCTCGCCTTCGCGATTCCGGAAGCCCCCGCGAAGGAGCCGCTCGAGCGCGCGCCGGAGGTCCCCGTCGGCGATGAGGTCGTCCGCCATCGCCGCGAGGAGGTCGTCGGCGTCGAAGTCAGGAAGTGACTGCGAGCCGTCCCAGCGGGAGTAGCGGCTCCTCACGCCCGGTACCGGGGGCCGCCGGCCCCGCGATCCTTGTTGAGCTTCCGGTTCAGATGGAGGCCCTCGAGCACGAACTCGACCGCGGCGGCGACGCGGGCCGGGTGGCCGGCCCCGCCGAGCCGCGCCATCGCGGCGTTGAATCCGGCCGCCCGCCCGGCCTGCCGCTCGTAGTCGGCGGCGGGCATCGTCTCGCCCACTTCCCACGTGAGCCCGCGGCCGAACGCGTCCAGGAGCTCCCCGAACTGAGCGGCCTGGAAGTGCCGGTTGAAGACCGAGAGCACCGCCTTCTGGGCGAGCCGCTCGACGACCTTCCCCTCGTCCCCGTCCCCCGCGGTCTCCAGCTCGATCTTGCCGGCCGTCGAGGCGTAGATGGCGCCGAGATCGGAGACCCGCGGCACCGCGAGGGGCTCGCGGAGACGCATCGCGCGCCGGAGGGCGTTCGAGACCAGGTTCTCGTAGTTCGTGATCGACACGCGAACGCTCACGCCGCTCCGCTGGCTGATCTCGGCGCTGCGCCGGGCCAGGTGCGTCAGCTCGGCGACGACCTCCTGCATGTACGGCGGCACCTCGACCTGGTAGCCGTCGGCGGCGAAGCGCGTCGCTTCCTGCTGGACGATGTCGATCTCGTGGGCGAGCGTCCGTGGATAGTGCGTCCGCACCTGCGAGCCGAATCGGTCCTTCAGCGGGGTGATGATGCGCCCGCGGTTCGTGTAGTCCTCCGGGTTCGCCGAGGCCACGACCAGGAGGTCGAGGGGCAGCCGCACCAGGTAGCCGCGAATCTGGACGTCACGCTCCTCCATGATGTTGAGGAGCCCGACCTGGATCCGCTCGGCGAGGTCGGGGAGCTCGTTCAGCACGAAGATCCCGCGGTGCGTCCGCGGGAGCAGCCCGTAGTGGATGGTCAGCTCGTCGGCGAGGTATCGCCCCTCGGCAACCTTGATGGGATCCACCTCGCCGATGAGGTCGGCGATCGTGATGTCGGGCGTGGCGAGCTTCTCGCCGTAGCGGCGCTCCCGCGGCACCCACTCGATCGGCGCCCGGTCGCCGAGCTCCGCGACGAGCGCGCGACCCGCCTTGCTGATCGGCTCGAGCGGGTCGTCGTTGACCTCGCTGCCCGCGAGCGCCGGCACGGACTCGTCCAGGAGTCCCACGAGCGCCCGCGCGAGGCGGCTCTTCGCCTGGCCGCGCTCGCCGAGCAGGATGAGATCCTGGCCGGAGAGCAGCGCGTTCTCGATCTGGGGGAGGACCGTCTCCTCGTAGCCGACGATCCCCGGAAAGACGCGATCGCCGCGCTCGAGCTTGCGGATGAGATTCTGCCGGATCTCGCTCTTGACGGAGCGCGGCACGTACCCGCTCTGCCGCAGCTCGCCGACGGTGCTCGGCCTGGTCATGCCTACGAGGCCACTATGCGACCCGCTCCGTGCTCCTGTCAACGCGAGCCCCTCGAGGCCTTGACAGGGCGCGCGCCGACCCGCACCTTCGGCAGCGGAACTCCCGCGACATCTCGACGCAGGCAGGGCGCCACGATCACGCACCGCGGGCCCACGGGACTGGCGAGCTCTCGATGGCATCACCGCCGTCGAGCCGGCGGTGACGTCCGCGCGGGGACGCCGCGCGCGCGGAGCGCATCGTGCTAGACGACGTCCGGACGGGGCTCGGCCTCGCCGCGCGCCTCCCGGGCTTCCTCCGCCGGGTGATCGATTTCGAGCGCGAGCGCGAGCGACTCCGGCGCCGCCTCCGGCACCGCGCCGAGGACTTTCTCGCGCTGGCCCGCCGCGCGATCTACGGATACGCGGAGAGCCCCTACCGGGCGCTCCTGGCCTCGATCGGCTGCGAAGCGGGCGATCTGGAGCGCATCGTCCGCGAGGAGGGACTCGAGGGCGCGCTCGGCGCGCTGGCGCGTCGCGGCGTCTACCTCACCGTGGACGAGTTCAAGGGCCGCCGGCCCGTGGAGCGCGGGAGCCTCCGTCTCGAGCTCGCGCCCGTGATGTTCCGGAACCCGCTTTCCCGCCAGCACGTCGTCTCGCGCAGCGGCGGCAGCCGCGGTCCGCGCGTGCCGGTGCCCCTCGACCTCGAGAACCTCCACGATCGGGCCCTGCGGACGCTCTTGCCGGTCCTCGCCGCCGGCGGCGCGGACTGGGCGCTGGCGGTCTGGAAGGTCCCCGGCGGCGCTCTGCCGACGCTCCTCCAGCACGCCCTGCGACAGAAGCCTCCGGAGCGCTGGTTCTTGATGCTCGATCCGGCCGGTCCCCCGATCCCGTTCCGTTATCATCTGAGCGGCAGCCTGGTCCACCACGTCAGTCGCCTCGCCGGGCGTCCCCTGCCCGCCGGCGAGAACGTCTCGCTGCGGAATCCGGAGCCCATCGTGCGATGGATGACCGGGGTGCTGGCGCGCGGCGACACCCCGCACCTCGACACGTTCTCCGGCGCCGCGGTGGAGCTGAGTCGAGCGGCGCTCGCCATCGGCGCCGACCTCCGTGGCTCGCACTTCTGCCTGGTCGGCGAGCCCTTGACCGAGGCACGCCTCGCGACGGTCCGCGCGATGGGCGCGGAGGTCGCCTGCCGGTACTCGACGTCCGAGACCGGTCCCCTCGCCGGGGGCTGTCTGCGTCCGTCCTCCGTGGACGACCAGCACCTCCTGGAGGACGGTCACGCGCTCATCCGGGCGGGCGACGCGCAGCCCGGCACGCTGCCGGCCGACTCCCTCCTCGTCACCTCCGTGCCGTCCACGACCTCGCTGGTCCACCTGAACGTCGCCCTCGGCGATCGCGGGGACCTCGCGGAGCGGTCCTGCGGCTGTCCGCTGGAATCGCTCGGATGGACCCGCCACATCTCCGGCATCCGCAGCTACGAGAAGCTCACGGCCCACGGGATGACGTTCCTCGATGCGGACGTCATCCGCGTGCTCGAACAGACGCTGCCGTCCCGATTCGGCGGCGGCCCCAACGACTATCAGCTGGTCGAGAGCTCGCGGAGCGACGGCCGGCCGCTGCTCCTTTTGCGCGTGCACCCCCGCGTGCCCCCGAGCGCGCCGGAGGAGATCGCCCGGGTGTTCCTGGAGGCGGTCGCCGCCGACGGCGCCCCCCAGCGACTGATGAGCCAGGTCTGGCGTGACGCCCGGCTGATCGAGGTCGTCCGGGAGCCGCCGGCGGCGTCGGCCGGCGGCAAGATCCTGCACGTCGTCGGCAGCGTCGGCGGCAGCCGGGGCGCCGATGGCGCGGCGCGTCCCTCGAGCCCCGCGTCGTGATGGCGTGCTCTCGTGCCCAGAACTGCCGGACCCGCGCAGGGTATGCTCTGGGCGGGGCGGGTCCTACCGCCGGCGCGCCGGACGCCGGGCCGGTGCGATCGGCCGCGGCGGGGCGGGCGCCGCCGCGCCTCGCAGCAGCCCCCCGATCTCCCGCCCGATTCCGATGAACGTCAGATGGTTCAGCGGGAACTCGAGCGCCACGTGCGTGAAGCTCAGGAAGAACAGCCACTGCAAGCCGACCCGGTAGTCGTAGGCGAACAGGGCCACCGAGGCCAGCCACACCAGGACGACCGCGACCGAGCGCGCCCGCGGAATGTGATGCCACTGGATGATGGACGTCTTCGAGAACCAGTTCAGGTAGTGGTACGTGTAGGCGAACGCGATGAAGGCCATGACCGCGAGCGCCACGGGCTGGCCGTAGAGGTATGCGTTCACGCCGCGCACGAAGGCCGCGATGTCCGCCGTGGGCCGCCCGAAGTCGTGCAGGTTGAAGACGGTCAGCAGCTGGTGATTCAGCCCGATGAAACCGTCGGTGAACGTGCCGTCGGTCCGGAGGTACCCGTAGGCGGCCTGCACGTAGCTCGACACCGCGTAGTTCGTGCGGCCCGGCAGCGCGTAGAGGAAGGCGAGGGGCACCGCCAGGAACACGAGCAGCGAGAGCAGCCCCGACAGGCTCCGGCCCCGCAGCGCCCCGATCAAGATGAAGGCGCCGGTGAAGAGCGAGACGTGGATCAGCGTCGGGAGAAAGAGGCGGAAGACCGAGTCGACGGCCGGCGCCTCGGCCGCCAGGACCGAGACCACGAGCACCGCAGAGATTCCGAACGCGCGGCCCCGCGGATTCCGCACGAGGGCGAAGACGAGCGCCGCGCCGAAGGCCAGGAGGGTCAGCACGGTCGCCGACAGGGGCGGCGTGCCGGGAATGACGTTGAACACGCAGAGCGTGACCAGGAGGCTGACGCCCACCAGGAACAGGTGGTCGTACTTCCCGGTGGTGAAGTAGCCGCGGTCGTGCAGCCAGGAGATCTCGGTGAGGTAGTGCGCCGGTCCGAGCACGGCGTAGACGAACAGGAACAGCTGGAACGGACGCCAGAAGGCCAGTCCCGCGGCCACGAGCATGAGCCCGACGTTCAGGTAGTTGACCTGGTCGGTCGTGAGCTTCGGCAGCGGCTTCACGCTCTGCTCTCCGTCCTCCGTTCCCTAAGAAGGATCATGCCCGAATCGGCGGTGGGCCTCACCCGTCCGTCAGAGCGGCGTGATCTCGCAATAGTAGAACAAGACTCACCGGCTTGTTCGCCGCCTCCTCAGGAGCGAGGCTCGCGATGACAATCGAGCCGTCATTGGGTCGCGGTACATGAGTCGCGAGCGCCCCCGTAGCTGCCCGGCGGACCAGGGCCGCGGTGGCCCTCGACCGGCCGGTCACCCACGACAGTCGTCTGGCCATCGCCGGAGGTCAAGGCACCCCAGGTAGCTCCCCATGGGATCACTTGCTAGAGTAGCGACTCGGGCGGGGCCCGGACGCAGCCCGCTTACCGAGGCCAGGAGAGCTCATGCGCTCGCGCGATCGCTCCACGGCGGTGACCCGGGACGGTCTCCGTCCCGCACCACCGCTGGGCGCGTCCCGGACTGCGCTCCTCGTCGTCGACATGCAGCGGGACTTCCTCGAGCCCGGCGCGCCCGCGGAGACGATCGGCGGCCTGGCGCTCGTCCCTCGCATCAATCGACTGAGCCGCGCGGCCCGCCGGGCCGGCGTGCCGGTCATCTTCACCCACGAGCGCCACCGCGCCGACCTGTCGGATTTCGGTATCGAGCTCGAGTACGAACCCGTGCACTGCCTCGAGGGCTCGCGAGGGGCGGAGCTCGCCGCGGATCTGGTGGTCGAGCCGCGGGACTATCACATTACCAGCAAACGCCGGTACGACGCGTTCCAGGGAACGGACCTCCACGAGCTCCTCCGCTCGCTCGGGATTGGTGCCCTCGTCGTGACCGGGGTGTGCACCGACGTCTGCGTGAGCGCCACCGTCCAGCGCGCACGCTGCCTTGATTACCGCGTGTTCCTGGTCACCGACGGCGTGGCCGCCACCAGCCGCGTCCGGCACGCCTCCGCGCTCCGCTGTCTCGGGCATGTCTTCGCTCGCCTCACCACGACACGCGACGTCGTGACGGCGTTCCGTTCATCCGTGAAAGGAGACCCCACATGATCCGCACGCTTCACGTCCACGCTCGCACCGCCATCGCACTGGTCGTGGCGCTTGCCACCGTCGCGCTGATCGCGCCCGACAGCGGCGCCGGACTTCTCGACGACATCAAGAAGAGGAAGGACATCGTCGTCGCAACGGAGGCGGGCTACGCTCCGTTCGAGTACGTAGAGAACGGCAAAATCGTCGGCTACCATGCCGACCTGCTGGCGCTCGTGATGAAGGACTTGACCGATCAGGGCGTCAAGGTCAACCAGCTCGACCTGCCTTTCGCCAGCCTCCTCGCCGGCCTCCAGGCCAAGAAGTACGACATGATCGCGACGGCCCTGTTCGGCACCGAGGAGCGCGCCAAGCGCTTCGCGTTCACGGTGCCGACGGCCTTCGGGACGACCGGCATCGTGACCAAGGCCGACAACGCCGCCATCACCAAGCCGGAGGACCTGGAGGGCAAGATCGTCGGGGCTCCCCAGGCGACGAAGTACCTCGACCAGATGAAGGCGCTCAGCGAGGCGCTCAAGCAGAAGGGCGGCAAAGGCATCAAGGAGATCAAGGAGTACGCCAGCGGCTTCACCGAGATCTACGCCGACATCGACAATGGCCGCATCGATGCCGCGCCGAACGGGATGCCGAACCTGGCCGTGCTCATGAAGCAGCAACCGGGCAAGTACAAGCTGGCCGGCCAGGTCGGCGACCCCACGTACTTCGCCTGGGCCACGCGCAAGGAAGACACCGACCTCCTGGAGTACCTGAACAGCCAGATGCTCAAGCTGAAGAAGGCCGGGACGTTCGCCGAGCTCCAGAAGAAGTGGTTCGGCTTCACCATGGACCTGCCGGACGTTCCGACGCTGATGAAGTGACGGCCGCTGCCCGTCCTCGATGAGGGGCTTCGACGTCCGGATTGTGATCGAGAGTCTCCCGCTGCTCCTGCGGGGGGCCCTCGTCACGATTCAGGTCTCGACCCTCGGCCTACTCCTGGCGGCCGTGATCGCTGTGCCGGTCGCCTTCGCGCGGCTGTCGCGCTCGCGAATCCTCCGGGCGGCGGCGTTCCTATACCTGGACTTCGTACGCGGCACGCCGCTCCTGCTGCAGCTGTTCGCGATCTTCTACCTGCCGCCGCTCCTGGGCCTCGATCTCTCGCCGTTTGTGTCGGGCGTCGTGGCGCTCGGGCTGAACGGGGGCGCCTACAGCGCAGAGATCCTGCGTGGCGGCATCCAGGCGCTGCCCCGGGGACAGACGGAGTCCGGCAGGGCCCTCGGCATGACCGCGCTCCAGTCCGTCCGCCGCATCGTCCTGCCTCAGGTCGTCGCCAACGTCCTCCCCGCGCTCGCGAACGAGTCCGCGGCCCTGATCAAAGCCTCGTCCTTGGTCTCCGCCCTGGCGCTGGTCGAGCTCACGCGGGTCGGCTACCAGGTGGTCAGCCGGGTCCTGCGCCCGACCGAGGTTTACATGACGGTGGGCGCGCTGTACCTCCTGATCAACGCCGTCGTGAGCTCCGGAGCGGCGCTCGTCCACCGACGCCTCGTGGCGTACCGGTGACACCAGCGCGTCGCTGATACCGGCCGGCGCATGCAGTTCGACTGGTCGATCGTCGCCCGTTATGGCGGGAGCTTCGTCGACGGGGCGGTCATGACGCTCCTGGTGTCGGTGACCGCCACCCTGATCGGCCTCGTCATCGGGATGCTGACCGCGCTCGCCCGACTCTCCCCGTGGGCGCCGCTCCGAGGCGTGGCGCGCGCGTACATCGAGGTCATTCGCGGCACGCCGCTCCTCGTGCAGCTTTTCTTTCTCTACGCCGTGCTGCCG
Organism: uncultured bacterium; assembly: GCA_964463175.1. Classification (GTDB taxonomy): domain Bacteria; phylum Methylomirabilota; class Methylomirabilia; order Rokubacteriales; family DASRDR01; genus DASRDR01. The sequence goes on along the minus strand of CAYXBJ010000038.1, from coordinate 24,911 downwards.
CTCTACGGGATCCGTCTCTCGGCGGTCGCGTCGGGCATCGTGGCCCTGTCGCTGTACACCGGAGCCTTCGCGGCCGAGATCCTCCGGGCCGGCATCACCGCGGTGCAGCGCGGACACGTGGAGGCCGCCCGGTCGCTCGGCATGAGCTACGGTCAGGCCATGCGGCGGATCGTCATGCCGCTCATGGCGGTCCAGGTGCTGCCGCCCCTAACCAGCGAGTTCACCGGGGTGATCAAGTGGTCGTCGCTCCTGTCCGTGATCACGGTGCCGGAGCTGACGTACGCGGCGTATCGCGCGATCGGCGAGACCTACAGCGCGGTCGAGCCACTGGTAGCCGCCGGGCTCCTCTACTGGGCTCTCAACGATCTCGTGGTCGCCGTGGGACGCGGCCTCGAGCGCCGGCTGACCCGGCACCTGGCGTGACGCCCGGCGGCCCCGTCCTCCGCATCGAGCGCCTCCACAAGACCTTCGGGTCGACGGAGGTGCTCCGGGGAATCGATCTGGCCGTCGTCCGAGGCGAGGTGCTCTGCGTCATCGGGCCAAGCGGCTCGGGGAAGAGCACGCTGCTCCGCTGCATCAACTTCCTCGAGGAGCCGACCTCCGGCCTGGTGTACGTCGACGGCGAGCCCATCGGGTACCGCGTGGACGCCGCGGGTCGGCGGGTGCGCGAGTCGTTCCGCGAGATCAATCGCCTCCGGGAGCGCATCGGGATCGTGTTCCAAGCCTACAACCTCTGGCCCCACCGGACCGCCCTCGGCAACGTCATCGAGGCCCTCCTCGTCGTCCGGCGCCAGCCGCGCGCCGCAGCAGAGGCGGTGGGCCTCGCGATGCTCGAACGCGTCGGCATGGCGGACAAGGCGAACGAGTACCCTTCCCGTCTCTCCGGCGGCCAGCAGCAGCGGGTGGCGATCGCTCGGGCCCTCGCGATGAAACCTGAGATCATGCTGTTCGACGAGGTGACGTCGGCCCTCGACCCCGAGCTGGTCGGCGAGGTGCTGAAGGTGATGCGCGGCCTCGCCGGGGACGGCATGACCATGATCGTGGTCACTCACGAGATGGCCTTCGCGCGCGAGGTCGCGGACCGCGTCGTCTTCATGGACAGCGGCCTCGTGGTGGAGGAAGGGCCGCCGGCCGAGCTGTTCGCGCATCCGCAGAACGAGCGGACGCGGCGCTTCCTGGCCCGGTTGCTGTCGGCGACCGGGACCTGACGCCCGGGCACCGGGCGTCCCCGGGCACGTCGGGGCGCGCCTCCGTCGTCAGCCCGGGACGACGCCGCTCCCGGTTAGCACCACGCCGGAGAGCGGACGGTCGTAGAAGGGCAATTGCTCCACCCGCGGCGTCCACCGGCCCGACGCGATGACCGAGCGCGTGTGCTCGGCGATCTCTTCGAGCGTCGCGAACCAGACACCGCCCTTGTCCTGCATGTGCTCGATCAGCCCGGCGATCGCGTCGGCCCGGGACATGCGTCCCGACACGAATGGGTGCCAGACGGCGATCCACAGCGCGCCATACTTCCACGCGGCGTCGAACTCCGCTCGGAAGACCTCCATCGCCCGCTGGGGGGAAGCGATCGGCAGCATGTAGCCGAAGTCCTTGAGGCACACGTACTGGGTCCAGTCGTCGAGTGACAGGTCCGAGGGCAGCTCCACCAGGGTCCGCCGGCCGTCGGACAGGCCGTACGGGATGTCGTCGCCCTTCAGGGAGGCATCGTAGGCGAAGCCCTCGTCGAGCAGGAGACCGAGGGTGTGCTTGGAGAAGGAGTACGACGGCGCCCGGAATCCCCGGGGTCGGCGACCCGACGCCTTGACGAGCGCCTCCATCGCACGCTGGAGCACCGCCCGCTCGTCGTCCCGACTGAGCTGGTTGAGCTTCTCGTGCATGTAGCCGTGGTGCCCAAGCTCGTGCCCGTCGGCCAGGATCGCCTCGACCGCGCGCGGGTAGCGCTCCACGCACCAGCCCGGCACGAAGAAAGTCTGGCGCAGGCTGTACTGACGGAGCAACCCCAGTAGCCGCGGCACCGCGATCTCCGCGTCGTAGCGGAGCATGGCGCCCATCCCGACCCGGTTCGGCGCAGTGTCGTGGAAGTAGAGGTGCATGAGGCTCTCGGCGTCCATGTCGAAGGTGAACGCCACCGCACAGCGCTTGCCATCGGGCCAGGGAATCGGGTTCTGGATCACGATCGGCTCCTTTGTCGGGGACGAGTTCGGTCGCGAGACGCCGGGGCGGGCGGCACGCCTCAACCGTGGCCGGAACGATCGTACCGCGGCGCCGGACCCGCCGGCAATCACGCCGAGCACGGGACGTCGCCGATGCGCCTGGCGATTGCCCCGGCGGCCGGCCGGCCGGGCGCGGCGCGAACGCATGTGACGCGCGATTGACAGCTCTCCACGGTCGGGCTATGTAAGGCCAACGAGGAGGTCCGCGATGAATCTCCGGAACTCGGGACAGTACTACCACGAGGTGCTGAAGCGGATCCCGCCACGCTCGCTGCCTGCGTTCGAGGACACCGGCATGCAGGAGCGGGTCTGGGGTCGTCGGTGGGGCGTCTACAACGACGTCGGGACCCTCCGGACTGTCCTCGTTCACCGCCCGGGCGACGAAATCCGGATCATGTCCGCGGACCGATACGATCCCGAGATCGAGGCCCTCATCGACGACGACGCGCAGTGGTATTGGCGCGGAGACCGCGCGCCCGATCTCGTGAAGATGCAGGCCGAGCACGACGCGATGACCGCGGCGCTCCGCGCCGAGGGCGTCGAGGTCGTCCCCGTCGACGGCTCGCCGAGCGATCCGAAGGCCATGTTCACGCGCGACAACGGCGTCGTGATTCAGGGCGGCGCCATCATCTGCCGGATGGGTCCGGTCGGCGCCCGGCGCGGGACCGGCCGGCGGGGTGAGGAAGCCTTCGTCAGCCGCGTGCTCGCCGGCCTTGGGATGCCGATCCTGCGCACCATCCACGGCGGCGGCCTGTTCGAGGGCGGCAGCTTCGCCCTGCTCAACGAGACGACCGCGGTCTGCGGCCTGTCCTATCGCCAGAACGAAGAGGCCGCGCGGCAGATCGAGGAAGTGCTTGCCGTCCAGGGGATCCGCCTCCTCCGGGTGCCGCTGGCCGGGCACGCCCTCCACATCGACGGCCAGCTGGTGATGGTCGACCACGACCTCGCGCTGATCAACATCGAGCGGACGCCGTACTGGTTCCTGGACGCGCTGCGCGAGCTGAAGATCCGCGTCGTCGAGGTCCATCACGCGGACAACCCGCGCGTCGTCAACTGCCTCGCGCTCCGGCCGGGCAAAGTCCTCCTCGCCATCAACAACGGCGCCGGCACGGCCGAGCGGCTCGTCGACCACGGCGTCGAGGTGGTCGGGATCGACTACGCGGAGTGCCAGCAGAACGGCGGCGGCATCCACTGCTCGACGCTCCCGCTGGTCCGCGACCGCGACTGACGGCCGCCGCCGGGCCCTCAGCTCGGATGAGCCAGTCCGCGAAGGATCGCATCCTCGCCGCGCTGGTCCCCGACGAGATCGTGGACCTCGCGAAGGCCCTGGTCCGCATCCCGAGCTACACCACCGACGAGACGCCGGTCGCGCGGTTCCTCGACGAGTTCCTCCGGCGCGAGGGGCTCGAGTCTCGCCTGCAGGAGGTCGATCCCGGCCGCTTCCAGACGCTCGCGCGGCTTCCCGGCGCGGGGGGCGGCCAGAGTCTGATGCTGAACGGGCACCTCGACATCGACCCGATCCCCGGCGGCTGGGTGCGCGATCCCTGGACGCCCACCATCGAGGGCGACCGCTTCTACGGGGCCGGGATCTTCAACATGAAGGCCGGCGTGGCGGCGATGGTGATGGCCGCGGTGGCAGCCCGCCGCGCGCGCGTGGCGCTGCGAGGCGACGTCCTGGTCGCGGGCGTCGTGGGCGAGCTCCAGGGCGGCGTGGGCACCGTCCACCTCCTCCGCACGGGAGTCCGCGCCGACGCGGCGATCGTGCCCGAGCCCTACGGGACCGAGAACATCCTGACCAAGCACACCGGGGTCGCGGAGTTCGCGGTCCACGTGATCGGGCGCTCCGCCCACATCTCGCGGGTGAGTCGCCGCGTGAACGCGATCAGCAAGATGACGAAGGTCGTCCACACGCTGGAGACGCTCGAGCTCCGCGGGGAGCGGGATCCCGATCTTCCCGACCTGCCGCTCCGGCTCGTGGGAAGCATCATCGGAGGGCGCGGCCGCGAGTGGGAGCTCCGCGGGCCCAACATCGTCCCGGACTTCTGCTCGGTGTTCGTGGACGTCCGCTTCCCGTCGAGCATGACACCGGAATCGGTCCTCCGGGACGTGCGCGAGGCACTGGACGCGCTCCGCCACTCGGATCCCGACCTCCGGTACGAGATCGAGTTCCCGATGAAGCCGGAGCGCCGGGCGATGCGCGAGGTCATGCCAGCCCTGTCGGTGCCGCCCGACCACCCGCTGGTCCAGACGGTCCGGGCCAATGTGCGATCGATCGTCGGCCTCGAGCCTACGGTGGGCGCCGTCGTGCCGCGAAGCTACGCAGGCAACGACACGGCGCACCTCTTCGGCGCCGGCATCCCGTGCTGTCTCTACGGGCCGGCGGCCGAGCACGACGAGACGTCGGCGGACCGTTACACGCCGGTCAGCCAGATCGTGGACTGCGCCCGAGTCCTCGCCGCCACCATCGCCGACTGGTGCACGTGAGCGGAGGGCACGCCACCGCGGCTCCGTAGCCAGCGATTCGCTCGCCGATGGGACACGGCCCTGGTCCGGGTCAGTTCCGCTTCACCCGGTGCACCTCGATCCGGCCGTCCACCTTGATCGCGCCCGCGACATCGATGTCGTTGGTCGCGCCGTCCTTGGCAGGCACCTTCGGCTGGAGAAACTTGCTGCCGCCCGCCCCCAGGCCGAGGAACACGGAGTTCGTCCCCTCGCCGGTCTTGTTCTCGATCCGGCCGTCCGGGTACCGGCACGTCGACGAGATGACGATCTTCACGATCTTGTTCGGAAGCTCGAGGTGGAACTCGTCGCCCACCCGACGGCCGCCGATGGCGAAGGTGGAGACGTTGGGCACGCTGCGCATCGTCTCGCAGTAGCCCGCGAACGACTTCGTCTTGCTGGTCGTCTCCGCCCGGCCCCGCCCGCTGATCGCACCGTCGGAGGCGGCCGAGAAGCTGAAGCGGACGACGGTCCGGTCGTCGTAGATGCTGCCCTCGGCATGCCCGGTGAGGGTCCCGTACCAGTCGCCGGAAGTCGGGAAGTCGGCGTCCTCCGTGCTCTCGTGCCCCACCCCGTCCTCGGCCACCATCCGGAGGTGGACGACGGGCGGCGGATCGGCGGGCACCGTGTAGGTGACCTCGAGGGTCTGGCGCTTGCACGGCTCCGGTGGCTGGTATTGCCCGCCGGGCTCCAGCCTGCCGTCGTCGGCGAGTACCTGGATGCTCTGCACCCCGGTCGGCCAGCTCCGGTGGCCGTCCGCGTGGCGCTCGCTCGCCGCGATCGTGACGACGATCCGCTCCTTCTCCTTCACGAGGGTGCCCCTGTCCGGTCTCGACGACGCTTTGAGGACCGGCGGGTCCCGGTCGGCCCGGTAGGCCACGGCCATCCCTCCGTCGTTCTGGCCCTCCCCCGGGCTCGGCGTGGACCAGTCGACCGTTCCGCCGGGGATCCCGTGCGTCTGGAAATACTGATCGGCGGCCTGGGCGCGCGCCCTCCCGAGAATCCGCCCGAACTCCGGGTCGCTTCCGGCGCTCTGGAAGATCGCGCCGCTGACGGCCTTCGGTGGGTAGCAGCCCTTGTCACCCGTGACCGGGTCGGGCGCCTTGATCTGCTTGTCGATCCACTGCGTTACGTCTCGCAGCGTGTCAGAGACCTTGACATCGGCGTCATCAGGGTCGAAGACGCCGGACGCGTAGCAGGATGACGACGAGCAGGCCGGGCCCGACTGGGCCGCGGCGGGGTCGACGGACCGGACGCTCGCCAGGACACCCAGCGCCAGAACCGCCGCGACGTGGCGGATGGCACTGGCCGGCCTCATGGACGGCCCTCCCCTCGGGCGAACACCATCTCGAGGTGGCCGCCGTCGGCCGCTCCCTCGCCGGGGCTCGGGACTGCCCTCACGCTCCTACTCCCCGACCACCGCCGCCAGCTCCTCGTTCAGCATCGCCGAGACCTCGACACTCTCCAGGATCGAGGTGTGGCTCTCGTTGAAGCCGCGCACCCGACGGGCGTGCGACTGCATGCGCGGGTCGAGCTGGCTCGCGATGCTGACGGTGCCGTCGTTGGCCTCCCGCATGCGGCGCGAGCCGCCCGCGTAGCTGAAGAGGAGATCGTGCGGTACGCCGGGCGGCAGCTCCGGATCGAGCAATGTCCGCAGGAAGGGACTCCCCGGGGCGATGTCGTACCAGGAGGGCGCCACGACCGGCGCCCGGTCCACGCCACTCTGGGCCGCCGCATGACCGTCCCACGGCGTCGACATCGTGAAGAAGAGCCGAATCCCCTCGCCCCGGCCGTCGGCGGCGGCGACGGCCCGGTTGACGAAGGCGCGCGCGACGAGACCGCCCATGCTGTGGGCCACCACCGCCATCCGGGGGTACTGGTACTGGACGTAGAGGTATTGCGTCCAGCGATCCAGCGCCAGGACGGTCGTCTCCAGCCGCACCGCCGTCGGATAGAAGACGAGCCAGGGCTGGAACCGGTTCCGATCGAGGCGCGAGATCAAGGTCGCGAAGTTCCGCGGCTGGCCGAGGGCCCCGTGGACGAAGAGCACGGGCGTCTTGTTTGGATCGTAGGGCTCCAGGAAGTACACGCCGGCGCCGACGTCCCGGAGGAAGTCGGCCGGCTGCCACAGTCCGCGGCGCGCGGTCTCGTCCGAGAAGCGCGGATCGTCCATCCGCGTCACCTCGCCGAGGTGGAAGTCGGACAAGGACCGCTGCCCGGCGTCTCCGGTGTCGGCGGACGAGAAGGCGAACGGGATGCGCTCGCGCCCGGCCGCGTGGAGGTCGATGTCCAGATCCTCGACGGTGGTGCCGCCCTCGACCGTGATCGCCTCGCCGCCTCGCAGGAGCGCGGAGGGATCGACGCCGGGCTCGTACGCGAAGTCGCGGTTCACGTCTTCGAACGCCGCGAGACGATACGTTCCGCCCGGCACGAAGAAGAAGTACGGTCCGGGCCCCGCGAGCACGAAGTAGTCGACGAGCTGCTCGTGGCCGCTCTCGCCCGAGTAGATGACGACCAGGATCGGCAGGTCGGTGGGCCGCTCGGTGCGCACGGCCCCGCGCAGGACCGCGTACTCGCGCTTCTGGGCGAGGTTCTGCGAGAGCTGGCGGAACATGCAGCCCGAGAGCAGCACGGGAAGCAGGACGGCGAGCGCGAATGCGACCCGGCGCCGAATCAGAGCGTTCATCCGAGCGGTTCTCATGTGACCTCCAACGGACTCTCGAGCAGCGTAGTCAAGTCGGCGGACCGTGACAAGCGCGCCGCCCGGCGACCGGGCGCGCGGCACGCCGGCGTCGCTGCTGGGAGGCGGCGGCTCAGGGCGGAATTGACCGGCCGGGCTCCGGCGAGGCCGGCCAGTCAGGCGCTCATCGGGTCGCGGGGGCCGAGACCGCCGGCTCGAGGAACGCGAGGGTGCCGGCGCCGCCGTCGAGGCGCACGCGGGTGCCGAGCGCGACCGGCACGTTCACCGCGTCGTGCCCGATGGGTAGACCGCCCACGCAGGGCAGCTGCGTCTCTCGCACCAGGTCGTGGAGGACGTCGCGGAGCGTGTAGCCTCCGTCGGGATCCTCGCAGTCGGTGAAATCACCCAGCGCGAGTCCCGCGATCCGCTCGAAGGCGCCGGCAAGCCTCAGGTGCGTCCACATCCGGTCGACGCGGTACGGCCGCTCTCCGACGTCCTCGAGCAGCAGCACGGCGCCGGTGAGATCGGGCATCCACGGGGTCCCGAGGAGACCGGTGAGGAGCGACAGGTTGCCGCCGAGGAGCGGGCCCTCGACCACGCCGCCCATCATCGGTGTCCCGGCGATCGGCGGGGGCGGCGCCTCCGCGTCCTCCAGGATCGCGAAGAAGCGCTCCACGATGCCAGCCGGCTGGATCCCGAGCTGGGTGACGACCGGGCCGTGGACGCTCACGTGGCCGGTGGCCTGGAGCGCGGCGTGGAGGGCCGTGATGTCGGAGAAGCCGACGAGCACCTTGCCGGAACCGGCGCTCGCGATGCGCCCGCTCTCGGCAGGCCACACGCGAGGCAGGATCCGCATGCTCCCGTAGCCGCCGCGCGCCGCGATGACGCCGCGGATCCCGGGGTCGGCGAGCGCCGCCGCCAGCTCGTCGCCCCGGCGCCCGTCGTCCCCGGCCAGATATCGCGCGCGGCTCAGGAGACCCGCGTCCCAGGCCACGTCGTAGCGCTTGCCGAGGATCCGGAGCCCGGCCTCGAAGATCTCGCGATCGAGCGGCCCCGCCGGGGCGACGACGGCAACCCGATCGCCCGGCGCGAGCGCGGGAGGCTTGACGAAGCGCGAGCGGACGCTCGTCCCGGTGTGATGGGGCTCCGGCTGCGCGCGCGTCATCCCGCGGTTATCGTACCCCAGGAACCGAACGAACCCGGCCGGATCGGACTCCACGCCGGGACGTCGCGTGGAGTCCGGGATCCGGCGGGGCCGGCCTCGCCGAGCCGGTCGCCGGGCCGGGCCCGGCGGCGGCGCGATTACCGGTTACCGAAGCATCCGAGCGTCGTCTCGATGCGCAGCGCCTGGGCACCGAGCTCGGCGGTCTGATCCGGGGTCAGCGCCCTCGAGGCCTTGCTCACCTCGCGGTCGAACCGATCGAAGCTGTCGCAAGCCTCGTCCATCCCCTCCCGGACGGACTCGTCGTCCGGGTCCGTGTCCGTCAACGCCTCGACCGCTCGATCCAGCGGCCTCTCCAGCGCCCGCGTCGTGTGAGGCGTCAGCTGAAGCGTCTCGACCACGTCCATCAGGTCGAATACCCGATACGCCGGCGTCGACGCGACGCTCGAGAGCAGCACATCCGTGATGGCCGGATCGGTGTCGGATCCGACCCAGATTCCGACGATCTTCAAATCGGGACCGAGGAGGACGTGCGTCGGAAACGCGGGGCCAAGCGGTGACGTCGCCCCATAGTGGGTCGATTGGTCCCGCACGATGGACCACTCCCCTTCCGGGATGGTCAGCACCGGATAGTCGATGTGGAGCCGCGCGGTCCACAGCTGCCCATCGCCGGGGGTCGCGATCCCGCCGCTGTTGCTCTCCAGAAGCACCTGGACCAGCTGGACGTGCACGCCCTCGCTGATCGCGGGCGCGATTGCCTGGGTCAGCAGCCCGTTCCGAGCCTCGAGCTGGCTCGGCACGCACCACGCTGCCGTGAAGTCGAGCAGGACGAACCCTCCGTAGAACTGATAGAGCGAGACGGGATTCCCGGCCTGATCGACGCCGGTGAAGTCGAACGCGGTCTCGCCGACGCTGTACCCCGTGCCTCTCAGCTTGCGAGGGGCATCGAGGGCGCGGGCCGGCTCGACCATCGTCAGGAGCAACGCCACGCCGATGCCGAGACATCCGCCCAGGTATCGGAGCCGAGAGAGACGGGCCATTGTTCGAGTCCTCCTCTTCCTCACCACTCGGTGAGATCAGCGTTCGCCGGGCGCGAGCGACGGGCGCGCCTCCGTCGACTCAGGGGCATGCACCGAGCAATGCCCGTGCCGAAGGCCATGATCGAGAAATCGCACGCTTGCGGGGCTCGACAGAGAAGCGGTGGGGGAGAACTCGTCGGATCAGGGGGGCGACGGCCGGCGGAAGCGACAGCCGGTGATGCTCGGAACCTACGGGCGGCAACCCCGACGACGTGATCGGGGCGGGACGGCGGGCGCCTGAAAGACTCCGGCCGGACCGAGGACTCCGCGTCGCCGCCAGGGCGGCGCGGGATCCCCGGATCCGGCCGGGTTCGAGCTGACCGAGCTAGGCGGTGACGGCCACGAACAGGCTGGCGTCACCCCGGTGCAGGAGCATCAGCACCGGCGTGCCCTTCGCCTGCCCGTCGAGCTGGTGCTTCAGGTCCGCGGCGTTGTGGACCGCGTGCCGGTTCACCTCGACGATCACGTCTCCCTCGCGGATACCGGCCTCGGCGGCCGGGCTATCGGACTCCACGCTCCGGACGATGACCCCCTGCTTGTCACGGAGCTTCATCTCCTCCGCCATCTTCGGGGTCACCGGCTCCACGGTGAGGCCGAGCTTCGCCGGCACCTTCTCCGGCCCGGTCGAGGCCTCCTTGGACTCCGCCTGCTGGCCCACCTTGGCGGTGAGCTGCATCGACTTGCCGTCTCGCACGATCGAGAGCGGCACCTCGCGCCCGACCGGCGTCGTCGCCACCACGTTCGGCAGACGGTCGGCGCGAGCCACGCGCTGGCCGTTGAACTCCACGATGACGTCACCGGGCTTGAGCCCGGCCTTCGCGGCCGGCGAGTCCTCGGTCACGCTCGACACCAGCGCGCCCTGGGTCTCGGACAGCTTGAGGCTCTTCGCCAGGTCCGGCGTGACCGGCTGGATGCTGACGCCCAGCCACCCGCGCACGACGTGACCGTCGGACGCCAGCTGGGTGAGGATCGGCTTGGCGAGGTTCACCGGGATCGCGAAGCCGATGCCGATCGAGCCGCCGCTCTGGCTGAAGATGAGCGTGTTGATGCCCACCGCCTGCCCGCGGGCGTTGATCAGCGGACCGCCGCTGTTGCCGGGGTTGATGGAGGTGTCGGTCTGGATGTAGTCGTCATACGGACCGCCGCCGATCACGCGGCCGGTCCCGCTCACGATGCCGGTGGTCACGGTCTGCTCGAGCCCGAACGGGTTGCCGATCGCCATGACCGGCTCGCCGACCTGCAGCGCCTCGGAATCGCCGACCGGAATCGTCGGCAGGCCCGTCGCCTCGATCTTCAGGAGCGCGAGATCGGTCTTGGGATCGCGCCCGAGCACCTTCGCGGCGAACTCTCGGCCATCAGACAGGCGCACGCGGATCTCGGTGGCGCCGTCCACGACGTGGTTGTTCGACACGACGTAGCCGTCCGGATGGATGATGAACCCCGAGCCCAGGCTCCGCACCGGGTGCGGCTTCTGGTCGAACTGCTTGAAGAACTGGCTGAACGGATCATCGCGATCCATCCCCTGCGGCAGGGCCGGGCCCGACTCGACCCGCTTGGTGCTGACGTTGACGACCGCAGGCTTCAGTGCCTTGGCGAGCGACACCCAGTCGGGAGCGGTGACGGTCTGACTCGAGACTTTCGGCGGCTCGTCCGTCCAGAGTTTGGCGGGCGCAGTGCGGGTGAAGCCGAGCTGCGGGCTCAGGCCCACCAGGGCCACCCCGGTCAGCACGGCGAGGCTGGCCGCGATCCAGCCCCGGCGACCAAGCTTCATGCTCATCGATCTCTCCTCCGTGTCGGAAACCGTTCGGGCCTCACGGGCCCGGCGGAATGTCGGGCACCCAGCCCTCCCCACTTCTGACCAGAGCCTAGGCGCCGAAGATGAGAGACGGATGAGAAACGGATGAATTCTTTCTCAGGAGCGCGGGAGGCGGATGCTGAACCGGCTGCCCGCGCCGGGCGCGGATCCCAGTGTCAGGGTTCCCCCGTGGGCGGTCACGATGGATCGCGCGATGGCGAGCCCGAGACCCGTGCCGTCGGTCCCTCCGGCCCCGCCGGGATCCAGCCGGACGAAGGGCTGGAACACGCGCTCCGCGTCGGCCGGCGCGATGCCGGGCCCGGTGTCCTGGACGGAGATCTCGACCCAGCCATCGCTCGGGCGCGCCGAGACTTCCACCTTGCCGCCGGCCGGGGTGTAGCGCACCGCGTTGTCCACCAGGTTCAAGAGCGCCCGCCCGAGAGCGAGCGAGTCCCCCGTCACGACGGCCGGAGCGACGTCGCCGGCGCGGATCGTGACGCCCCGCCCCTGCGCGAGGCGCGCGCCCGCGTCGAGCGCATCCAGGACCAGCGCCTCCACGTCCACCGGCTCGGATCGCGCCGACCCACCCGCCGAGGCCCGCGAGAGCTCGAGCAGATCCTCGGCCAGCCGGACGAGCCCCTCCACGCTCTCGAGCGCGGATCGCAGGACTCGCCGGTATTCCTCGGGCGACCGGTCGGCGCGGAGCCCGACCTCGAGCTCCCCGCGCAGCGCGGTCAGCGGGGTCCTCAGCTCGTGGGCCGCGTCGGCCGCGAATCGTCGCACCTGCATGAAGGCGATCTCGAGCCGAGCCAGCATCGCGTTGAGGGTCTCGGCCAGGTGATCGAGCTCGTCGCCCGCGCCGCGCCCGGGAATGCGTCCGGTCAGATCCTCGGCGCTGATGCGACGCGCGGTCCGCGACATCGCCCCGACCGGCGACAGGGCCCGCCGCGCGACGAGCGCGCCACCGGCGACGGCGAGCCCGAGACCGAGCGGCACGAGCGCCAGGAGCGTCCGGAGGTGACCGCTCAGCGCCTCGCGGGTCCGGCGGAGCGGGATGCCGACCTGGACCAGCCGCTCCAGCCGGCCGCCCTGCATCACCGGCATGGTGAGAATCCGCGTCGGCTCGCCCGGGTCGAGCTCGACGGTCTCGAAGGTGGGCACGCCGCGGCCGGCGTTGCCGCGCGCCTCCGGGGAGAGCGGCAGGGGCCGCGCGCCGCGCGGCGGGATCTCCGGATCGGTCTCCCCGTCGGGATCGAGCAGCTGGAGGAACTGGTCGAAGAAGTCCGGGCCGAGGAGCTCGCGGAGCCGCGCCTCGGGATCGCCCGGCGCGGGTCCCCGGCGCGGGTACCCGGTGTCCCGCACCACCTGTGCGACGACCAGGAGCGTGCTGTCGACCTCGCCGAGCAGCGTCCAGCGCAGCGCCGCGTACGACGCCCCGCTCAGGACGATGAGGATCGCCAGCAGGACGCCCCCGTACCAGAGCGTCAGCCGGGCGCGGAGGCCCAGCGGGCGCCACGTCACGGCTCGACCCGCATGACGTACCCGGTGCCTCGCGTCGTGTGGAGCAGCCGCGTCTCGCCCGGAAGATCGATCTTGCGCCGGAGGTATCCGACGTAGACGTCGATCACGTTGCTCTCCGGATCGAAGTCGATCCCCCACACGTGCTCGGCCAGCATGGGCCGGGTCAGCACGCGGTCGACGTTGCGGAGGAAGTACTCGAGGAGCGCGTACTCCCGCGCGGTGAGGGTGATCGTCCGGCTGCCCCGGGTCACCTGGCGCGTCGCCGGATCAAGCCGGAGATCCGCGAGCTGGAGGGTCGGCGTGCGCTGGGCGCCGGCGCGCCGGAGGAGCGCGCGTACGCGCGCCAGGAACTCGTCGAACACGAACGGCTTCGTCAGGTAATCGTCCGCGCCGAGGTCGAGGCCGGTGACCCGGTCGGGGACGCGATCGCGCGCCGTCAACATGAGGACCGGCGCCGCCATGCGATGCTCCCGCAGGTCGCGCAGGACTGCAAACCCGTCGCGCTTCGGAAGCATGACGTCGAGTACGACGAGGTCGTAGGGCGTCCCGCCGAGCGCCAGATCCACGGCCGTCGCTCCGTCGGGCGCGACGTCGACCGCGTACCCCTCCTCCTCGAGCCCCTGTCGGATGAAGCTCGCGACCTTCCGCTCGTCCTCGACGACCAGGATTCGCATGGTCCTCTCGCGGCCGGATCCGCCGCGCTCCATTGTACGCACGGCGCGGGAGGAGCCCGACGGGCCCTCGGACCGACGCCGCCGCGAAGCCGCGCTTGTCAGCGCCCCCCGACTTGACTACGCTGCTCGGGAATCCAAATCGCCACACTCTCGGAGGACGGCCCCCATGCGAACCGCCCGCCAGATGCCGCGTGTCCGGATGATCGCTCTCGGCCTGATCGTGCTGACGCTCGCCATGGGCGCGGCCGTGCCGCCCCTGGTCGCACAGGGCAAGACGCCGCTCGACGCCTACAAGGCGTACCTCGATGCGGCCAGCAAGGCCACGAAACCCGACGCCCTCTTCCCGTTCGTGTCGAAGGAGTACAAGAGCCTGCTCCAGAACGCGCCGAAGGCCGAGGTCGAGAAGATGATCAAGATGCACGTCGCCAAGGACAAGCTCTCGGACATCGCGGTCACGAGCCAGAAGGTCGACGCGAGCAAGGCGGTGCTCGAGCTCACGGCCAAGACCGGCGACGGCCGGCCCGCCCAGGGCAAGGTGAACATGGTCAAGGAAGCCGGCGCGTGGAAGCTCGACGAGGACGCCTGGGCGGTCCCGCCGAAGAAGCCGTAGCCTCTCTCTCGACCCTGGAGGACACGCATGGCCGGCTTCTCGGACTACGAGGCCTACGACGCGCTCGGGCTGGCGGACCTCGTCCGCCATCGCAAGGTGACGCCCCTCGAGCTGCTCGACGCTGCGATCGAACGGGTCGAGGCGCGCAATCCGACGGTGAACGCGGTCGTGCTCCCGCTCTACGACTACGCGCGGAAGGCGATCGCCGACGGCCTCCCCGACGGGCCGCTCCGCGGGGTCCCGTATCTCCTGAAGGACCTCACCGCCTCGCTGGCCGGTGTGAAGACGATGCGGGGCTCGCGCTTCTTCGCCGACACGCCGCCGGCGGCGGCCGACAGCGAGCATGTCGCGCGCCTGAAGCGCGCCGGGCTGGTCGTGTTCGGGCGAACCAGCTCGTGCGAGCTCGGCCTGTCGCTCACCTGCGAGCCGCAGCTCTACGGAGCCACCCGGAACCCGTGGGATCCCTCCCGCATCTCCGGCGGCTCGAGCGGCGGCGCGGCCGCGGCCACCGGCGCCCGCATCGTGCCGATCGCGCACGCGAGCGACGGCTTTGGATCGATCCGCGCGCCGGCAGCGTGCTGCGGGCTGGTCGGGCTCAAGCCGACCCGCGCGCGGAACACCATGGCGCCGTACACCGGCGAGGGGCTGGGCGGCCTCTCCACCGAGCACGCCGTGTCCCTCACCGTGCGCGACACGGCGGCGCTCCTCGACGCCACCGCGGGCCCGGGCCCCGGCGACCCGTACGCGGCGCCGCCCCCCGCCCGGCCGTTCCTCGCCGAGGTGGGCGCGCCGCCCGGCCGCCTGCGGATCGCCTGGACCGTCCGCGCGCCGAACGGCGCGCCGGTCGACCCCGCCTGCGCCGCGCTCGTCCATGAGACCGCCGCGCTCTGCTCGAGCCTCGGCCACGAGGTGGTCGAGGCGGACCCGGACATCGAGCGGGACGCGGTGGTGCCGACCTTCCTGACGATCGCGATGGCGAACTCCGCAGTGAACGTCCGCACCCATCCGACCGCCGGCCGGCCTCCCCGGCGGGGCGAGGTCGAGAACGTCACGTTCGACACGGCAGCGCGGGGCGAGAAGATCAGCGCCCAGGACTACGTCCGGGCGACGCAGACCGCCCACCGCCTGGGCCGTCAGATGGCCGCCTTCCACCGGAGCCACGACGTGCTCCTGACCCCGGGGCTGGCGACGCCTGGCGCGGTCAAGCTCGGCTGGATCGACATGATGCTGGAGGACGTGGACGAGTATTGGCGGCGAGTGTTTACCTTCTCGCCGTTCACCGTGTGGTTCAACATCACGGGCCAGCCGGCCATCATGCTCCCGATCAAGCAGATCGACACCGCCGGGGCGCCCCGCGGCCTGCCGCTCGCGATCCAGCTCGCGGCGCGGTTCGGCGACGAGGCGACCCTGTTCCGCCTGTCGGCGCAGCTCGAAGCCGCGCGCCCCTGGTTCGACCGGAAGCCCGCGCTCGCCGGCTGAGGACGGGCCGACCGACGCGCCCGACCGTGCGGAACGCGGCCGGTGCCGCCGCCAGGCCGCGAGGAGTTCGGCGCTACGCCCGCCGGAGCAGGAGCGCGGTCGCGATGCCCGCCGCGCCGAGCGTGACGTAGAGGAGCCCCGCCGAGCCGGTCGCGAGCACGGAGGTCGCCACCAGAGGGCCGACGAAGCCCGAGCCCACGCGCGCGGCGTTGATCATCCCGATCGCGTTCGCGTCGCCGCGCCGCGCGACCTGGGCCACCATCAGCGGGAAGAACGGGGCGATCGCGAGGCACTGCGCGCCGCGCAGCACCCCGAACGGCCAGAACGAGCGAGCGGTCCCGAGCAGCACCAGGCCGACCGACGAGGCCACGAGCAGTCCCAGCAACAGACGCCGCTCCGAGATCTGCTCCGCGAGGATCGGGGCCACCAGGCCGCCCACCGCCGCCGCGGCGCCGGCGACGAAGATCAGGAGACCGCTCGCCTCCACGACGTCGTCCTGGCCCACCCCGATCCCGGGAAGCACGCGGGGCAGCACCGCGGCCATGAACGTCTCCTGCGACGAGGCCACCAGGATGAGGGCCCCCGCGATGGCGATCTCGCGCGTGGGCATCCGCCGCTGGGCGCCCGCCTCGCGGGCATTCGGCGGCGGGGTGGGCAGACCCCACTGCAGGAGCGCCGCCGAGATCACGAGCACGAGCGCCCCGATGAGGTACGTGAGCCGGAAGCCGAGCCGCGCCGCCGCGACCGCCCCCGGCAGCGGACCGACCAGCGTGCCGAGGACCAGCGCCGACTGGATCGCCCCCAGCCGGCGCCGCATGGACGTGGGGTCCGCTTCACGGCCGGCGATGACGAACGCCAGTGTCGAGAACGAGCCAACGGTCCCGAGCACGAGGCGCGCCATGAAGAGCTGGATGACCGAATGGGAGAGCGCGGTCGCGACGAAGCCGAGTCCCTGGAGCGCCTGGACGATGACGCAGGCGGACTTCGGATCCGTGCGCTCGCCGTAACGGGCCCAGAGCGGCCCCGTCACGACCGCCGTCAGCGACGGGATGCCGAGGATCCAGCCCGTCCACGCGAGGGTTCCCGCCGGGCCGGAGGTGCTGAGCTTCTCGACCTGGAACGGCAGCGCGACGAAGACGAAGCTCCACGCGAGGGAGCCGAGAAACGTGACGGCGATCAGCACGGGGTCAGGTTTCGACTGCCGGACAACTCCGGCCTGGGCCTCACGCGAGGCACGGGCCCGAGGCGCGGCCAGCCGGCGATGTCGTGAAAATCAGATTCGGCCCCGCTCCGGCCCGCCCGGGAGCTGCCGCGGAGGCAACATCTGGCTCCGCTATGGCCAGAGCGGGAGGCCGGTCAGTCCCGCCGTCTCCGGCTGGCCCATCATGAGGTTCGCGTTCTGGACCGCCTGGCCCGCGGCGCCCTTGCCGAGGTTGTCCAGCGCCGCGACGGCGAGCGCGAGGCCCGTCTCCCGATTGACCGCGTAGGCCACGAAGCAGACGTTCGACCCGGTCGTCCACTTCGTCCGGGGGCTTCTGCCGCCCTCGACGGGCACGACCCGGATGAACGGCTCGTCGCGGTAGAGGCACCGCGCCGCATCCTCAAGCCGGGCCGCGGTCACCGATCCGCGCGGCCGCGCGTAGCAGGTCGCGAGGATCCCGCGCGTCATGGGCACCAGGTGCGGCGTGAAGGCAAGCGTGGCCCGCCGACCGCCGACGCGCGTCAGCGCCTCCTGCATCTCCGGCACGTGCGGATGCTCGGCGAGGCCGTACGCGACCACGTCCTCGTTGGTCTCGGCATAGCCGAATGCGCTCGTCCCGCCGCCGCGGCCCGCGCCGCTCACGCCGGTCTTGGCGTCGACGATGATGCCCTCCGATTCCACCAGGCCCTCGGCGACCAGGGGCGCCAGCGCGAGGAGAGCCGCCGCCGGATAGCAGCCGGGATCCGACACGCGGGAGGACCGCAGGACGGCCGCGCGCGCGCCGGGCAGCTCGGTCAGGCCGTAGGTCCAGCCCTCGACGAACCGGTGGTCGCCGCCCACGTCGACGATCTTCACGTCGCGCGGCACGCGCGCGAGCGGCTCGCGCGACTTCCCCGTGGGGAGGGACGTGAAGAGCACGTCGATCCCGTGGACCTCTTCGGGAACGAACGGCTGGATGGTGAGGCTCCCGGTCGGATGTCCCGAGAGCGCCGGGAACTGTCGGGCCAGCGTCTGCCCGGCGGTGCTCTCGCCGCTCGCGTACACGACCTCGAACCCCGGATGCCCCACGCAGAGCCGCAGAAGCTCGCTTCCTCCGTAGCCGCTCACGCCGACGATGCCGACTCGCACGCCCATGACCGTCTCCTCCTGGCGAGCACCCATGGTAACGGCAGCGTCGCGGCGAGGCAATCCGGAAGCCGCTATACTGGGCGGGCGGCGGGCCCGTGGCCCGGCCGCGCTCACGGTCCGGACACCGAACATCGACCCGAGGACACGCCATGCAGATCGGGCTCTGCCTGCCACACTACGGCCGCGCGATCGAGACGAGCCACCTCCTCCGGGTGGCGCAGCGAGCCGACACGTTGGGCCTCGACTCGCTCTGGGTCACCGATCACGTCATCGTGCCGAAGGACATCCTCATCGCCTACCGCGAGGACATGCTGGACCCCCTGGCGGTCCTCCCCTGGCTCGCCGGCGTCACCGAGCGCATCGCGCTCGGGACGAGCGTGATCATCCTTCCCTACCGATCGCCGCTGCCGGTGGCCAAGCTCCTGGCCAGCGTGGACGCGCTGTCCGGCGGGCGCCTCATCTTCGGCGCCGGCGTCGGCTGGATGGAGGGCGAGTTCGCCGCGCTCGGCGTGCCCTTCAAGGAGCGCGGGAGCCGCACCGACGAGGCGCTCGAGCTGTTCCAGAAGGTCTGGACTGAGCGCGAGCCCGAGATCGAGACGCGCCGCCACCGGCTCCACGGCGTGATCGCCTCGCCCATGCCGCTCCAGCGGCCGCGGCCGCCGATCTGGATCGGCGGCGCGAGCGACGGCGCCTACCGCCGCGTGGCCCGCTACGGCGACGGCTGGCACTCGACGGCCGCGACGCCGGACGCATTCCGTCAGGGCGCGGAGACCGTCCAGCGATACTGGACGGAAGCCGGCCGCCAGGGCGCGCCGGTGCTCTCCCTCCGCATCCCGTTCTGGCTCGACGAGATCCACCGACCGGGATCCGACATGGCCTACCTCCGCGGCCGCCCGGCCATCCACGGGACGACGCGGCACGTCGTCGACGCGCTCCGCGGCTTCGCCGCGCTCGGGGTGGCCCACGCGGCCCTCGACGTGTCGCTGACCACCTACCCGGCGATCCTCGAGACGATCGACGTGCTCGCCCGGGAGGTCCGACCGGCGCTCGCAGGATGACCGGCTAATGCGCCGGCTTCGCACGCGCCCCAGCGCCGGCGGCCGCGTGGCCGCTCGCCGCGCCGCCGCTCATCCGAAGCGCGCCTCCGCGCGCGGCCGTCTCGCCCTCCTCCTTCTTCTCGTCACGGCGGCCGCGATCACGCCGGCGACGGCCGTGGCTCAGGTGTTCCTCGCGACCCAGGAGAACCCCGAGTTCAAGATCGGTCCGATCTTCATCCGGGCCAGCGTCGATCCATCGCTCGGTCCGGTGACGGTAGACGTCCTGTGGACCATCGCCATCCCGCCCACCCGGAGCGCCCTCGGTCTCGAGCAGGACCTCTACCTTCTCTGGCCCGCCGAGATCGGGGGCGAGGGCTCGGCCGCCGGGGACCCGACGCTGGCCGACTACGTCCGCCGCCGGGGCTTTACGGTGACCCGCGAGGGCCAGCTCCCGCTCCTCATCGAGCGCCTCTACACTCGTCGCGCGGGAACGCCGGCCGAGCGCCAGGTCGGCTCCGTCTCCTTCGTCTCGTTCCAGCATGCGGGCCTCGAGGCCCTCGGCGTCGGGGCGGCCGCGTCCATGATCAAGATCCCGTGGAGCGAGGATCTCGTGAACCGGGTGCGCCTCATGAAGCTGCGCCTGCGGCTCGACCACGCGCTTCAGCCCAGGCGATCGACGTGGGTGGAGGAGCTGATCCGTGGCCCCCGTTCCATCCTGTCACTGAGCTTCAGCGACCTCCGGAACCGGGCCCTCTTCCCGCTCTACCTCGAGAACCGCGCCCGCGTGATCTCCCTGGCGAGCGACCCGTCACAGATGGTGGTGCAATTCACGAACGCCCAGCGCTTGCGCATCGACGAGATCTATCCCGGCTCCGCCACCCGCCAGCCGACCGAGGCGGCACCGGACAGCGAGACCGTCTCGGTCTTCCTGGACAGCTCGGAGGGCGCGGTCCCCCAGCTGCTCACGGTCCAGTTCGGGTACACCACGAGATTCCAGACCTGGGTCCCGATCCTCATCCCGGTGGCCTTCTTCGTGCTGGGCCGCATGACGGGACCGCTCATCGAGCGGCTCGCCCGAGCGTTCGGTCGCCGCGTGTCCGCGCACCTGCGCTTCGGCGCCGCCGCGAACGCCGCACCGGGACACGACGCGCCGATCTCGCGCGAGATCCTCGCCCGGATCGTTCCGGGGCGGACGACGCACGACGAGGTGCTGGCGCTCTGCGGCCAGGATGCCCTCGAGGAGCAGGAGCGGCTCGGCGACCCGGAGCGCCGCACTCTCGTGTACCGGAGGCGGCAGGTCGTGCCGAAGCGGGAGCGGCGGCTCCTCTGGCTCCTGTCGAGCGTGAGCGACTGGGAGCTCGACGAGCAGGAGGTCGAGATCGCCCTCGAGCGAGGCATCGTCCAGGACGTCCAGGTCCGGGCGCGCCGCACCCGTCTGCCCCACCCCGACACCGCGTGACCGCGGCTCGGGTGGCGGATCTATACTTCCGAAACCACAGCGCGCTCGCCACCCCTTTGAATCATGACAGTGGCCCGGGCAGCGTGAACCTGGCTCATCCTTGACGAGGAGGATCGATCGTGCGGTCACGAATCGTCCGAATTGGACTTGCGGGCACAATGGCGATCCTGCTGGGAAGCTGCGCGTCCCGTGCCGCCACCGGCTATCTCGGCGGGCGGTGGACCGCACTGGACCGCCCCGTCACGGGCGTCGAGTTCGTCTGGACCACAGACACGTCCGGGATCCGGGGCACCCTGACGGCGGCGCTCCCCACCGGAGAGCGCTTCTCGGGGAACTTCGTGCAGGTGACCCACGAGGTCGCGGACACGGACCTCGCGCCGATGGTCGGCCCCCTCGCTGGTTTCACCGACGCCGTGGCCAGAGAAGGCGGAACAACTCCCGAGGACGTGTGGACGAGCGCGGTGGACCTCGACACGCTCCGAACGCAGTATGCGAATCGGATCCTCTCGGTGCTCTGGAGCGACAAGGGGAACGCCATGCGTTGCGGCTTCCGCCTGTTCGATCCTCCCAAGGGATTCCTGGGTGGCGGCACCGGCGGGTGCAAGATCTCCTACGACAACGGAACCATCTCCGTAAACTTCTGATTCCGCGCTGACACGGCCCGGGACGAGTTCGTCGGGCCGGAATGAAACCGATCACCACATCCGCGCGGCGGTGTGCCGGCTGCCGGCACGCGCCACGAGCGCGCACGCGCCCAGTACATTTGCCGACGGGCTGCATTGGACCTGATACAGCCGGTTACGATCCCCTCCATGCGGTTCCTGGCGTCGATGGGTGCCGTCGCCGTATCCTTAAGCATGCCCGCGGTAGAGTGGAGAACCACCTACTCAGACCAGGTGGGCCAGGAAGGCATCGGGAGGTCTGCGCGAGGGAGACGAATGTCTGTGGCGCCCGCGACAGCTCGTTCAGCGGCGGTCGCGAGACTCCTGGCCCTGACGGTGACCGCGCTCGTCCTGCGGCTCGCAGATCCAGGACCGGCGTGGGCTCAGCCGATTCCCCCACCGCCGAGCGCGAGCTCCCCGGCCCCAGGCTCGGCATCGGAGGCCCAGGGGCCGGCTCGGCGGGTGCTGCTCCTCTACACCGAGCCGCGGCTGACCCCTGCGATCGTCGCCCTGGACGCTCGCCTTCGGTCGGTCCTGGAGACGGCATCACCGGCCCGCCTCACGTTCTACACCGAGTACCTCGATCTCAACCTGTTCGATGGCTCTGCACCACAGCCGGAGCTCCGCGCGCTGCTTCAGCGGAAATACGCCGCGCGGCCGATCGATCTGATCGTCGCGGGCGGCAGCCGCGCGCTTCGCGTGGCCCTTCAGAACCGGGCCGACCTGTTCTCGAAGGCGCCCGTCGTGTTCCTGGCGGTGGACCGGTCCGCCGCCGCCGACCTCCAGCTCGCCGCCGACGTCACGGGGACGTGGCTACGCATCGGCTGGGCGGAAACGCTCGATCTGGCCCGCCGACTCCAGCCCGAGACCCGACGGGCGATCATAGTCAATGGATCGTCGCCGGTCGATCGGGTCTGGCTGGCCCAGGCGCAACGCCAGCTCGGGTCCCATCACGGTGCGATCGAGGTGACGTATCTCACCGATCGCCCCCTCGAGGACGTGCTGAAGGAAGTCGCCGCCCTCCCAGCCAGGACCGTCGTCCTGTTTGGCTCGATTCTCCGCGACTCGGCGGGCCAAGATCTGAGCCCGCGCGAGACCGTGGGACGGGTGGCCGCAGCGGCGAGCGTTCCCGTCTACGGGCTCTCGGAACCCACTGTCGGAACCGGGGTGGTGGGGGGACACGTCGTGAGCTTCGAAGCCCACGGTCAAGTCGCTGCGGAGCTCGCGCTCCGGGTCCTCTCGGGTGAGCGGCCCCCCGCGACGGACGCGGGCACCACCGTGCCGATGATCGATGCGCGCCAGATGGCGCGCTGGGGACTCGACCTGCGGCGGCTACCCACCGGCACCGTCGTCCTGTTCCGGGACCCCTCCCTTTGGGAGCAGCACCGGAAGCTCTTACTGACGACGATCGCCGTTCTGGTGGCGCAGGGTCTCGTCATCGGGGGCCTCCTCCTGGAGCGGGGGCGCCGGCAGCGGGCCGAGTCGACACTGCGTCGCTTGAGCGGGCGCCTCCTCACCGCTCACGAGGAAGAGCGGAAACGGATCGCTCGCGACCTCCACGACGACGTGGGCCAGCGCCTGTCGCTGCTGGCGATCGAGGCCGAGGAGCTGCGGACTCGCTCGGAGGACACGATGGTCCTCGATGGCCGGGCGCGAGACCTCTCCACGAAGGCGCAGGAGCTGGCCTCCGACATCCACCGGATCTCGTACGAGCTCCATCCGGCGCGACTGGAGCACCTCGGGCTTTCGGCCGCCGTCCGGCGCTTCGCCGAGGAGCTCCGGAACCGGCACGGGCTGACCGTCGAGGTGGTCGAGACCGCCTGGCCTCGCGAGATCTCTCCCGATGTCGCCTTGTGCCTGTACCGCGTGACCCAGGAGGCGCTCCGGAACGTCGTCCGCCACAGCGGGGCGCGCGAGGCGCGCGTCGTCCTGGAAGGGCAGACCGACCGCCTGGCCGCGACGATCACGGACGCCGGGACAGGATTCGACCCGGGCGCTCGACGGGCGGCGCAAGGTCTCGGCCTCACCGGCATGCAGGAGCGATTGCGCCTCGTGGGCGGAACTCTGGCCATCGCCGCGACGCCTGGCCGGGGCACCCGCATCGAGGCCCGGGTCCCGCGTACGCCATCGACCCCACCCGCGCCCGAGACCGAGCTCGGGCCCGAGCATGCCGAAGCCCCGCATCCTTCTGGCTGACGACCACGGCCTCCTGCTCGAGGCGTTCACGCGCCTCCTGGAGCCGGAAGTCACGGTGGTGGGCCGAGCCACCGACGGCCGCGCGCTGGTGCAGGCGGCGCTCGAGCTCAAGCCGGACGTGGTGGTCCTGGATGTCTCCATGCCCGAGCTCAACGGCCTCGAGGCCTGCCGCCAGATCCGGCAGGCGCTCCCCGCAACCCGGCTGGTCGTTCTGACGGTCCACGAGGATGCGGCGCTCGCCGCCGAGGCCTTCCGGGGCGGCGCGTCCGGGTTCGTCGTGAAGAGCTCCGCCGCGTCCGAGCTCCTGCAGGCGATCCGCTACGCGCTGGCGGGTCGCCGCTACCTCACCCCGAAGATTGCCGGCGGGGACGTGCGCGCCCTGCCCGCGCAGACCCCGGAGGGGTCGCCCGTCGACCGCCTGTCGTCGCGCGAGCGCGAGGTCCTCCAACTCGTCGCCGAGGGCCGAGGCATGAAGGAGATCGGCGCCCGCCTCGGCATCACGACCCGCACCGTCGCGTTCCACAAGTACCGCCTCATGGAGAAACTGGGGGTCCACTCCACCGCCGAGCTCGTCCAGATCGCCGCCCGTCACCGCCTCGTGTAGCACACCGCCCTGAGATCGCGTCAGACGCGACGCCACGTCGACGCACTCCTCAGCGTGCCCGGCGTTCTCGCCGGTGTCCATCAAGCTAGCCCTGCCGGTGTCTCACCGACCGAATCTTGCATTCATGCATCCCCGCCTACAGCGCCCCGCGGCCTGTCACTTCTGACAGTTGTGCCAAATCGGCGTCATCGCCCAGAGTGCCGGTGTCGGGGTCCGCTGGCGCGGCCGGGCCCAGTATCGGAGAAACCCGACCGCAGCAGGCAGTGAACGCGGCACCCGATGAAGACGGAGGGACCATGCGGAGGATGCTTGGCTGGCGCCGCCTGACGTTCTGTGTGGGTCTGCTGACGTGCATGCCGGCAGTCGCGGGCGCTCAGGACAGCTCCGAGCTGGCCAAGAAACTGTCCAACCCCGTTGCCTCGCTCATCAGCGTGCCGCTCCAGTCCAACTACGACCGGGAGATCGGGCCCGCGGACGATGGCTGGCGCTACACGCTGAACGTGCAGCCGGTGATCCCGATCTCGATCACCGAGGACTGGAACCTGATCTCGCGCACCATCCTGCCGGTCATCTATCAGGACGACGTCTTCCCGGGCGCCGGCGATCAGTTCGGGCTCGGTGACACCACGCAGAGCCTCTTCCTGTCTCCCAAGGAGCCGGGTCCGGGCGGGGTGATCTGGGGCGTGGGGCCGATCCTGCTCCTGCCGACCGCCACCGATGACCTCTTGGGCGGCGAGAAGTGGGGGGCCGGCCCGACGGCGGTGGGGCTCGTGCAGACCGGTCCCTGGACCGTCGGCCTGCTAGCCAATCACATCTGGTCGTTCGCCGGCAGCAGCAGCCGCGCCGACATCAGCACCACGATTCTCCAGCCCTTAGTGGCCTACAACACGTCGAACGCCTGGAACTTCA
>CAYXBJ010000037.1:0-20869 GCA_964463175.1 uncultured bacterium | reverse complement strand
TGGCGCAGGGCCAGCCAGGTCGGTCGCCACATCTCTTCGAAGTCCGGCGAGCCGAGGCGCACCACGACGTAGCGCAAGGCGTACATGCGGCGGAGCGCTTCCTGCGCCTCCACGTCCGGGAAGGACGAGCCCGGCTCGCCGAAGTACGTCGCCAGATCGCGGAGAACGGGCGGCCGGAACCCCGAGTAGCCGTTCACGACGCGCTTGCCGTGAAAGAGCGACCGGAACATCGCCTCGGTGCTGGTCCCGGCGGCCGCGACCGGCCACTCCACCACCGCGACGTCGTCGGGGTCGGCGCGCAGTACCGCGTCCACCGGGCGCGGCTCGATCCGCGCCAGGCGCACCGGGAAGACCGCGTACTCCAGCAGGAGCGCCGCGACGATCGCGGCGGCGAGTCCGTGGCGCGCGACAGTCCGTCCCCGGAGGCGCTCGGCGAGCCAGGCCCATCCCAGCGCGGCCATCAGCCCGAGCCCCGCGACGGCGAGGATGCCGAACCGGACGGTGATCCGGATCACGTGGAGCGGGAGCAGCACGTGATAGAGCCCGATGTAGGGGCCGGCGCCGATGATCCGGCGCGCCACGTGCACCGTCGGCCCCACCGCGAAGACGATCGACATCGCGACCAGCAGGGCTAGCAGCCGCACCCAGTCCCCGCGGCTCAGGTCGCGCGGCGCCCTCCGCCGCCAGTGCGCCCAGCCGCGCGCGGCGAACACCACGAGTCCCGCGACGAGGACGAGATCGAGCGTGGCCCCGGGCCGGAGCCGCAGCGTGGCGACGTGCAGGTGGTAGGTGTGATGGCGCAGGGAGCCGAGCACGCCCAGGGCCGCGATTGCGACCCCGAGCAGCGCGAGCCCGCCGCGGCGGAGCCACCGGGGCCCGTCCTCGGGCACGGGCTCGCGGGCCGTCCGCCAGATCGCGACACCGGCTAGCAGGAGCGCGGTGTACCCGACGAACGGTGAGGTCTCGGGAACGTGCCCCGTCCAGTCGAACGGAAAGAAGCGGCTGCGCGCGCCGGGCTCGACGAACGAGAGCAGATCGGCATAGTGCGCCTCGGTGTCGGGCAGGCTGCGCTCGTAGCCGAACTCCCGGTGCACGACCCAGTACGGCCAGGCGAGCGGGGCGAGGATCGCGCCCACCACGGCGCCGCCGACGAGCAGGAGGACGAGGTCGCGCCGCAGGTTCCACTCCCGCCAGCGCATGAGACAGAAGCCGAGGGTCAGCGTGACGAGGCCGAGGCCCAGGATGATCGCGTAGTACCAGGACGTAAGTGCCTGGATGGCGAAGGCCGCGAGGGCCACGGCGAGCCACCGCGCCGACTGGCGCTCGAGCCATCGAATCCAGGCGACGATCGCAACCGGCACCGCCGCGGCCGGGAGCATGTTGAACTCGAGGTAGTACTCGGTGAAGTAGGGCGACAGGCAGAACACCGCGCCGGCCAGCCAGGCCGCGGTCCGCGAGCCCGTCAGCTCGTGCGCCGCCCACGCCATGGCGACCCCGTTCACCGGCCAGAGCAGGAGCAGGAGCAGGTTGTAGGTGAGAATGGGATTTCCGGCCACCCAGCCCGGAAAGCCGAGCAGCGTGGGCACGAGGAGGATCTCGCCGAACGCATAGGTCAGTCCGTGCGGATAGAAGGTGTTGGCGTCGAAGAAGAAGCCCGGCGCGTGGAGCATCCGGCGCGCGGTGGACGCCATGACCCAGGTGAAGAGGGCGGGGTCGTGGTGATAGGGCCACCGGTTCCCGGGCGACCGGATGAGCGGCCACGTCGCGACGGCCACGCCCACGACGTAGGTCGCATACGCGAGAAGCGCCACGCGCCACGCGGGGCGCGCCGACGGCCGCCCGTCGCTCAGCGGGACGGTCGCACCCACAGGTCCGGCCACTGGTCGTTGCCCGTGTGATGCGTCAGACGGATCGCGCGGTCCCAGGGTGTCCCGATCTCCCACACGAAGATCTCGTAGTCCGCCCGGTCGTGCTCGTGCCCCTCGGCGGCGGCGCCCCACACGAGCCAGCGGCCATCGTTCGAGATCCTCGGGAAGTACTCGTGGCTGTACGGCCCCGGCAAGTCCATGAAGACGTGGCGGTCCGTCCCGTCGGGGGCGCCGATCATGACGCGGGTGCCGCCGTTGCCGCCCGTCTCCATCCAGACGACACGCTGGTCGTCGGGGGCCCACGTCGTCTCGCACGCCTGCTCGCTCGTGAGGATCGCGAGCCGGCGCGTCTCGAGATCGAAGGTCACCGCTCCCGAGAAGTCGCCCTGGATGCCGAAGGCGCCGCTGAACCGCCCGCGGAGCCCGAAGGCCAGCATCCGGCCGTCGTGGGAGACCTCGAAGTCACCGATCTCGGAGACGCCCGGGAACTCCTTCGGCCCGTCCAGCACGAGACGCTGCTCGCCCGTCGACAGATCGATCCGCCAGAGCTGCTGGCCGCGCTCGAACACCACCGCCGCGCCGCGATTCGTCCAGGTCGGATGGTACCCACCCCGGACCACGAGCTTCTCGCCCGTGCCGTCGACGTTCATGACCATCACGTCCCACGCGCCCGGCTCCCGGAAGCTCACCCACTCCCGCTGGCTCCGGAGAAAGAGGATCCGCCGCCCGTCCGGCGAGAACCGGGGGAAGAAGTCGACGTGGGGATCGTGCGTCAGCTGGCGGACCGACCGGTCCGGCAGGTCGATCAGGTACAGCTCGTGGTTGCCGCTCCGGTTCGACGACCAGACGATCAGGCCATCGAGCTTCCGGCCCAGGACGGAGACCGCCTCGCGCTCCTGACTCGTGAGCGCGGCGAGTCGCTTGCGGCTCGACACGAACGGCGGCAGGAAGCGCGTCCAGAGCCGCTCGGGCAAGCGCGCCGCCACCGCGACCGACGCCGGCAGCTCGTGCGCGACCCGGGGCAACGCCACTCCCGCGCCGACCCCCAGCGCCAGCCCCACCAGGGGGACCAGCATACGGATCCTGCGCCGCTCGCTCATCGGGGCTTCACTTGCACGGTACGGGTCAGGCCCCGACCCGACAATCGGGGACGCCCCCGACAGTGTAAGTCGTCGAGGGGACAGCGGCGCGCGGCGGGCCGCGGGCCCGCGACGAGATGGACCGCTACCGGTGGGGCGTCGCGAGCCCCGCGCACACCCGCGCGAGGAACAGCTCGACGAACCGCCGTGCGTGGACCGTCGTCGCGACGCGGCAGTTCGGCGCGGACTTCTCCGCGGCGGGAAGACGCCGCCGGTCGCCCACCGAGGCGCCGCGCGTCACGCGGCCCTCGTCCTCCACGTCGACGTGATAGGGCTCGAGCTCGACGAGCGAGGGATCGAGCGCCACCCCGACCGCGAGCGGATCGTGAAGGGCGAAGCCCTCGTCGCCGCGCCGGTCGCCCAGCGCGAACAGGTGGCCGGTGAAATCGTCGATGAAACGCGCCACCGGCGCCCGGCCGCGCGCGAGCGCCGCCGCGAGGTCGCCGCGGCGGAGCCTCACCTGCTCGGTGGCGTCGAGCGGGACGATCTCGAGTGGCAGCCCCGAGCGGAAGACCGCGGCCGCCGCCTCCGGATCCACGTGGAAGTTGAACTCGGCCGACGGCGTCACGTTTCCCGGCACCGCGATCGCCCCGCCCATGATGACGATCCGCGCCACCCCGCCCAGCCGGTCACGGTCCCGCTCGAGGGCGACGGCGAGGTTCGTCAGCGGCCCGAGCGCCACGATGACGAGCTCTCCGGGAAACCGCTCGGCCATCTCGAGGATCAGGTCCGCCCCGTCGACCGACCCCGCGGCGCCCGGGGCCGTCGGGAGCGCCGGGTAGCGGAGCCGTCCGTCCCCCTCGCGGAGGAGGCTGATTCCCCCGAGGCCGTCGTCGCCGTGCACCTCATCGGCGGTGACGAGCGGACCCCGGAGCGGCGCGGCCGCGCCCCGGGCCACGCGGATTGGCGCCCCCGGCGCGCCGATCGACACGATGCGGTGGACGTTGGCCGTGGTGAGGTCCACCGGCACGTTGCCGGCCACCGACGTGATGGCCTCGACCGACACTTCGGGCGAGGCGAACGCCAGGAGCAGCGCGAGCGCGTCATCGATCCCCGGATCGGTGTCGATCAGCCACGGCACGGGCACGGTCGTCCCTCGCGAGGCTTGGCGGTGTGCGGCGTGCCGGTGGGCCCGGAGCGTCCGCCCTAGGCGAACACGAAGGCCCGCTGGGGGTTCTCCACCAGGAGCCGCCGGACCATCGCGTCGTCCGCGCCCTTCTGGCGAAGTCGCGGCACGACGGTGAGGAGGAGATGGTGGTAGCCGTAGCCGCCCCATCGCGTGAGGCAGTGCTTGTACGCGATGTCGTGCGACATGAGGACCTGGTCGAGGTGGCCGTGCTCGACGAGGAACAGGATCTGCCGGATGCGCCCGGCGTCGTTGGGCATGTCGAATGTCGGGTTGTAGGGATAGTAGGAGGTCTCGAGCCCGAAGAGGTCGTACTCGAGATAGATCCCGGTGGCCGCCAGCTCGAGCAACACCGCGGGATCCACGATCGTGCGCTCGATGTGGCACATGATGGTGCGGCCGAGATCGGCCCCCTCCCGGCGGATCATCTCCACGATCTCGAGCGGCAGCCGCTCGTGACGCCCGGGGTGGATCATGAGCGGCGCGCCGGTCTCCCGCTGGGCCAGGACCGCGGCGCGAACCACCTTGCGCTCGTTGTCGGTCCACGGCCAGGTCGTGCCGATCTCGCCGATGAAGCCCGCGCGGACGCCGGTCCCGTCCACGCCGACGGTGAGGTCGGTGACCATCTCGCGCGCAAGCGCGTCCACCGTCCTCCGGTCCATGTCCGCGGGATGCGAGGCGGCGACGTAGTACCCCGAGCCCATCACGATGTGAAGGCCGGTCGCCTGCGCGACGCGCGCCAGGGCCCGCGGGTCGCGGGACAGCCCCTGGTTGGTGGGATCGACGACGGTGCGGCCGCCGGCCTGGCGGAAGAGCAGGAGCTCGTCGCGCGCGACGGTCTCGTCGGTCAGCCGGAGGTTGTCGAGGCTCGAGCTGAAGTTCCGGCGGATCCAGCCGAGGTTGTCGAGACCCACCGGCCGCCGGGCGAGCTCGCGCTCCGGTGCGCCCTCCGGCTCCTTGAACATCAGCGTGAAATCGATGAGGAGATGCTCGTGCGGGAGCGTGATCCCCATGTCGCCCGCGTCGATCGGGCCCAGCACGGTCTGGGCGCGTCCGGCGATCGGTGAGTGTGGCGTCACGGTCCCTCCCCCGCTCCAGGATGGGCCCCGCGCGTGCGAAGCACGTCACGGAGCGCGATGGGGAATATGGGCGACGCTCCGGCGGCCGTCAAGCCAGCCGGCGAGCCGGCCGCCTCAGCTCCGGGGCCGGAGGTACGGCAGCCACCGGACGAGCACCTCGGTCAGCGTGCCGTCTCGCTTCCAGGCGGCGAGGGCCTCGTTTACCTGCCCGAGAAGCACCGGATCGTCCCGCCGGATCCCCCAGGCCAGGTTCTCCTTGTTGAGCGGCTGCCAGATGCCGGCGAGGTCCGCCTCGTTCGCCGACACGAGCCACGCGATGGACGGCCCGTCGTGGACGAACACGTCGATCGTGCGGCGCCGGAGCGCCAGCGCGCCGTCACTCGCGAGGGACAGCGTGACCCGGCGCGCGTTCGGGAAGTTTCGCTGCACGAAGACGTCGCCGGTCGTCCGCTCGATGGCCCCGATCACCCCGTCGGTCTGGAGGAGAGCCTCGCGGGAGCCGTACCGGCTCAGATCCTCGCTGCGCACGGCGGCCATGAGCCCGCCCTCCAGGTACGGCTCGCTGAACGCGATCCGCACCGTCCGCGCCTCGGTCACCGACATCCCCGACATGATGATGTCGGTCCGCCCACTCATCAGCACGTCGATCTGCTGATCCCACGTGACCTCGACGAAGTGCACGGGTCGGCCCAGCCGGGTGCCCAGCAGTCGGGCGAGGTCCGCCTCGACGCCGGTCATCTCGCCGCCCTGCTTGAAGATGATGGGCGGATACGTCGGCGTCACGCCGACCCGGAGGGCGTTCGGCGGAATGTCGGCCGGCGCCGGATCATGGCGGTAGTAGTCCTGGCAGCCGGTCGAGACCGCCGCGAGCAGAACCAGGAGGAGCAGCGGGACGAGCCGGAAGCGCGAGCGGATCATCCGGGACTCCTCTCCCGGCCCCGGGGCCGGCGTGGTCGGATCGCGGTGATCATAGCAGTCTCTCGCGCGCGCCGGGCATTGGTGTGGCGGCACTGCGCGCCCGGGTCACGCTGCGCGGCCCGACGATTGCTCAACTGATGACAACCCGTTACACTTTACGGGGTCAGACGCCGAGCACACGAACGATCGTGACCGCCACGAGATCTCACACCGATTCCGCCGCGCTGGTGGAATCCGCCTACGCGTGGCGCCGTCTGGCGGTCTCGCTCGCGCTCAGCACCATCGGCGGCGTCGGGCTCTGGTCGGTCGTCGTCGTGCTCCCGGCGGTCCAGGCCGAGTTCGACATCGCGCGGGGGAGCGCCTCTCTGCCCTACACGGCGACCATGCTCGGCTTCGCCTTCGGCGGGATCCTCATGGGCCGCCTGGCCGACCGCTTCGGCATCGTGGTGCCCCTCGTCGTGTCGTCGATCTCGCTGGGCCTCGGGTACGCGCTGGCCGCGCACGCGCCCGGCCTCGCGCAGTTCGCGCTGGTGCAGGGTCTGGTGATCGGGGCCCTCGGCAGCTCGGTCACCTTCGCGCCACTGGTGGCGGACGTCTCGCACTGGTTCACGCGCCGCCGTGGCATCGCGGTGTCCATCTGCGCCAGCGGCAACTACCTGGCCGGGACGGTCTGGCCGCCGATCCTCCAGCACTTCACGGCGACACGCGGCTGGCGGCCGACCATGGTCGGAGTGGGCAGCTTCTGCCTCGTGACCATGCTGCCGCTCACCTTCGCGCTCCGCCGGCGCGCGCCGATCGCGCCCGCCCCGGTCGCGACGACGGCGGCCGCGACGTCGAGCCGGGCGCCCGTCTCGCCCGGCCGGCTCCAGGCGCTGCTCATGGTCGCCGGCCTCGGGTGCTGTGTCGCCATGTCGATGCCGCAGGTGCACATCGTGGCCTATGCGAAGGACCTCGGCCTCGGGGTCGCGAACGGCGCGCGGATGCTGTCCCTCATGCTCGGCCTGGGCGTCGTCAGCCGGCTCGCCTCCGGCTGGATCGCCGATCGCATCGGCGGGGTGCGAACGCTGCTCCTGGGCTCGGCGCTCCAGTGCCTCACGCTGCTGCTCTTCCTCCCCGTCGACGGTCTGGCCGCGCTCTACGTCGTCGCCGCGCTCTTCGGGCTCTCACAGGGCGGCATCGTGCCGAGCTACGCCATCATCGTGCGGGAGTCCTTCGCCCCCCGGGAGGCCGGCGCGCGCATCGGCGCCGTGGTGATGGCGACGATCGTGGGCATGGCGCTCGGGGGCTGGATGTCGGGCGCGATCTACGACATGACCGGCTCGTACCAGGCGGCGTTCATCAACGGCATCATCTGGAACCTGCTGAACCTCGGGGTCGCCCTCTGGCTGCTCGGCCTCCCCCGCCCCCGTCGGATCCCGGCGATCGCCTGACCGCCCGCGCTCGAATCGGCGCTGGCCATCCGGGCGACGCCCGGCTCGCGGCGCCCCTCGTAGGCTTCCCCGCTCAGGCCACCGGGTGCCGGACCACCGATCCGGTGAGGGTCTCCCCGCCCGTCGTGAGATAGAGCTCGCGGTCCTGCACGGCGAGGCCCCAGGCCACGCGGCGCTCGAGGCGTGTCGCGAGCGCGCCGACAAGGCGCCGGTCGATCGCGTACACCTCGAGGGCTTCCGCGCGGTGGATCCGCTCGCCGGCGAGCCGGCCGACGAACTGGGCCGGATCCCGGTGCGTGTACACCGCGACGCGCGGCACGGCCTTCGCGGCTCGATGGAGCCGCGCGGCCTCGGGTGCGCCGACCTCGATCCAGGCTCGCATCGCCCCGGTCAGGTCGCGGATCACGATGGCCGGCTGGTCGGGCTCGGACAGCCCGCGGGTGAATTCGATCCCTTCGGTGACCTCGAGCGCGTACGCCAGGACCCGGGTCACGAGGTACTCCTCGGTCTCGGACGGGTGGCGCGCGACCCGGAGCGCCAGCGTCTCGTAGACCTCGCGGTCCGAGTCCGCCAGGTCGATCTCGAACGTGTGGATGGTCGCGGTGAGCGCCACGGCGGGGCCTATTCGCGCGGACCCGGCGGGACCCGCTGTCGGCGCACGATCGAGGACGCCGGCCGCGGGCCACGCCGGCCAGGCAGGCTCGACGCTCCTCCAGGGCCCGGCCGGCTCGGAAAGGTCGAGGCCATCGGTCGCAGTATAGGTCCGGGCCGACCCGTCCGCCGGCCCCGCAAGCTCGGCGGCGACACCTGCGCGTTCCGGCGTTATCATCTGGTCGAGTGAGTTTTCGACGACCGGCGCCGTGCGGGGCCGCGTCGCCAGCAAAGGGGGACGCCCAGCATGGCCGCGACCCGACGCATCATGCACTCCACCGACTACTCCCCGGCATCACGTCCGGCATTCCGCAAGGCCATCGAGCTCGCGAAGGCGCTCCACCGGGAGCTCGTGCTCGTGCACATCCTCTCGCCGGTGCTCATGCCGGTCATCAGCGGCGAGATGTACATCCCGCCGGCCACCTACGACGACATCCAGCGGACCAGCCGCGCCGCCGCGCAGCGCCACCTGGACCGACTGGCCGCGGTCGCGAAGCGCGCGGGCGTCCGGGTGTCGAGCCGGCTGGTCGAGGGCGCGCCGGTGGCCGAGCAAATCGTCCGGGCGGCGCGCGGCCTGCGGGCCGAGCTCATCGTGCTGGGCACCCACGGGCGGACCGGCGTGGCGCGCGCCGTGCTGGGAAGCGTCGCCTCCCGGGTGGTCGCCACCGCCCACTGCCCGGTCCTGACGGTCCGGGGTCAGTCGAAGTAGCGCGCGGCCGCCAGTGTACCGAGGAGCCGCGGCGCCGGGCGGGACCTCCGCATCACCCGGACCCGCCATCCGCACGATCGGGCTCACCCGCCGTTTCGGCGCGCTCACCGCGGTGGACGGGCTGTCGATCGAGGTCGAAGCGGGCGAAGTATTCGGGCTGATCGGCTCGAACGGCGCCGGCAAGAGCGTCACGATCAAGATGCTGACCACGCTGCTCCCGCCGACGTCCGGCGAGGCGTGGGTCGCGGGCTTCAACGTCGTCACCGACGCCGCCCGCGTCCGGGAGCGGATCGGCTACATCCCGCAGATGCTCTCCGCCGACGGCGGGCTCACCGGCTACGAGAACCTCGTCATCTCGGCCCGGCTGTACGGGCTCACCCGGCGCGAGCGGGACGAGCGCATCCAGGAGGCCCTTCGGCTGATGGAGCTGGGCGACGCGGCCTCGCACGTGGTCAAGCATTACTCCGGAGGTATGATCCGCCGGCTCGAGATCGCCCAGAGCCTGCTCCATCGCCCCGCGGTCTTGTTCATGGACGAGCCGACGGTGGGCCTCGATCCGGTGGCCCGCGCCACCGTCTGGCGTCACATCCGCGACGTGCGCGCGCGCTTCGGCACCACCTTGTTCGTGACGACCCACTACATGGAGGAGGCCGAGGAGCAGTGCGACCGGATGGCCATCCTCCACCGGGGGCGGCTGGCCGCGCTCGGCACCCCGGCCGCGCTCAAGGCGGAGGTGGGGGCCGACGCAAGCCTCGACGACGCCTTCGCCCACTTCACCGGCGGCCCGGTCGAGACGGGCGGCGCCTACCGCGAGGTCCTGCGAGCGCGGCGCACGGCGCAGCGGCTGGGCTGACGTGGCGTCCACCGGCGTCCTCGCCTTCGGGCAGCACGTCTGGGCGGTGACGGACAGCGAGGTCCGGAAGCTCCGCCACGACCCCTGGGAGCTCGCGACGCGCGCGGTCCAGCCGGTGCTCTGGCTGGTCGTGTTCGGCCACGTCATGGGGCGCGTCCGCGGGATGCCGACCGGCGACCTGACGTACCTCGAGTTCATGACGCCGGGCATCCTCGCCCAGAGCGTCCTCTTCGTCGCGATCTTCTACGGCATCTCCGTCATCTGGGAGCGCGACCTGGGCATTTTGCAGAAGTACCTCGTGAGCCCGGCGTCCCGGACCGCGCTGGTCCTGGGCAAGGGCCTCTCCGCCGGCGTCCGCGGCCTCTCCGGCGCCGTGATCGTGTATCTCCTGACGTTCGTCATGAAGATCCGGACGAACGTCCACCCGCTCGCGATCCTCGGGGTGCTGGCGCTCATCGTGCTGGGCTCCGCCGTGTTCTCGACGCTGTCCCTGATCATGGCGTGCATCCTGAAGACGCGGGAGCGCTTCATGGGCATGGGGCAGGTCATGACCATGCCGATCTTCTTCGCGAGCAACGCCATCTATCCCCTTAGCCTGATGCCGGACTGGCTCCGCGTCGTGTCCCGCGCGAATCCCCTGACCTACCAGGTCGACGCCCTCCGCGCGCTCATGCTCCCGGGCGGGAGCTCGGCGTTCGGGCTCGGTGTCGACGTGAGCGTGCTGCTCGCCGTCCTGGTGGTGCTCGTGTGGACGGCCGGCCGCCTCTACCCGCGGATGGTCACGTGAGCCGGGGTGGCCTGGCCGCCGTGCCCGCGCGGGCGCGCCTCCGCGTCGCGCCCGAGGCGAGCGTGTCCGCGACGGACGCCAGGCGACCGGTCCGGCGCGCCGTGCTCTGGGCGCTCCTCGTCTCGAAGCTCCTGTCGAGCTGGGGCGTCCGCTGGGACATCCAGTGGCACGTGCGCATCGGGCGCGACTCGTTCTGGATCGCGCCGCACGTGATGACGTATGCCGGCGTGTCCCTGGTCGTCCTGCTGAGCTTCGGCGTCCTCTTCTGGGAGACCTACCTCGCGGGCAGGACCGGCGACGCGCGCGGCAGCCAGGGCACGATGCGCGTGCTCGGGCTCACCGGGACCCGCGGGTTCCACGTCGCCGCCTGGGGCATCTCGGTCACCGTGGCGGCAGCCCCGATCGACGACCTGTGGCACCGTCTCTTCGGACTCGACGTGACGCTCTGGAGCCCACCGCACCTCATGGGGTTCCTCGGCGGCCTGCTCAACACGGTCGGCTGCCTGCTCATCGCGCTGGAGGCGTACCCTGCGCCGGGCCTCGCGCGACTCGCCGCCCTGACCGTCGGCGGGGCGTGGCTCTACGGCACGCTCGACCGCATCCTCGAGCCGGCGCCGCTGGTCGCCTACCAGCACGGCGGCGCGCGCTTCTACACCTACGTGATCCTGGCGGCCCTCGCGTTGCCCCTGGCGCTGGTCGGCACGACGCGGCTGACCGGGCGGCGGTGGACCCCGATCGCGCTCTTCCTGCTCGTGGCCGCGTCCGCGCTGGTCGGGGGGCAGGTCGCGCGCGCGGGCTTCGCCTGGCTCCAGCCGGTCTCGGTGATCGACGAGGCGATCGCGAAGGATCCGACGGCGCCGATCGCGCTCGCCCACGAGATCGCGCGGAAGAACGGCACGGTGCCGGGCGGCGACACCGGCGGCTTCCTCGTGCTGATGGGCCTGGTCCCCGCCGCCGTTCTGGCTGCGCTCGATCCGCGGCGCCGCCCCGTGGCCGCCACCGTGGCCTGGGCCGTCACGCTGTTCGTCATCTACGGCGTGGCGCTCACCAGGAGCCCGGCGTTCCGCCCGATGGCGCCGGGCGGAGCCGCGACGGCGGTCGCGCTCGCGCTGACCGTCGCGGCCGCGGCTCTGGGAGGCCGGGCCGCGCGCGGGCTGTCGACCTTCCTGATCACGCGCGCGGCACGAGTGGCGTAGGTCCGGGGCCTCTGCACCCGGAATTCCTCCTCAGGGCTCGCGAGGGCTCACGCTCGCAAGGATCTGCGCGTATCGGGTGATCGCGATCTCCTTCAGCGAGTAGTAGTCCAGCAACTCCTGCCACGGGTCGTTGAGACGCTCGTACGCGGCCAGAGCCGCGACGAGCCGGCCGAGGTCGAAGGAGCCCGGCCGGGAGATGATCAGCCAGCCGCCCCCAAGGAAGATCAGGAACGGCCCGAGCCGCGCGACGGCGTTGCCCACCCACTTGATCAGGTTGGCGAACACCGCCGAGCGGACGCGGGTCCCGAGGAGCCGGTCGAGCCGACGCCGGAACCGTCGCCGGTCGGCGCCCTCGTCCGGCACATCGCCATCGGCCGTCGCGCGGCGGCCAACGGTGCGGACGACGTCGGCCGAGAGATGGCGACCCAGCACGACCCGGCTCCGGGAGAAGCGATTCACCTGGCGCTGGAGGTGGGGGATCACCAGGATCTCGATCGGATGGAACGCGAGCAGGGCGAGCGTCCAGGGATTCAGCGTGGCGAGGTAGACGCTGACGGCGATCAGCGTGAAGCCGGACACCAGCGGGATCGAGAAGGCCTGGCCGAAGAACTCCGTCAGCTCACCCGCCTCGGCGAGGACGACGGAGACGAGCTGCGCCGGGGGCGTGCCCGCCAGGCGCTCGGTCGGGAGCGTCCGGATGTGATCGTACAGCTCGGACCGGAAGTCGCGGAGCACGCGCTCGGCGATGTACGCCTGGTAGAGGTTGATGCTGAACTTCACGGTCGTCACCGCCAGGGCGCTCACGAGGAACGCGACACCGTACCGCCCGAGTGCGGCGAGGCTCCGGGTCCCGATCGCCTCGTTGACGAGCCGCCGCTGCATCTCGATGGGGATCAGGGCGAGACTGACCGACACCGCCACCAGCAGCGTGAGCCACACCTGGTGCCGCAGGCTCCGGCTCGCCACGTACCGATACAAGCCCACGCGAGGCGGCGGCACAGGAGGCGCGCTTCGACGCGCGGACCCGGATTCGGCCGCGGTGGAGACGGCTCGAGATCGGGACACCGGCGGGCCGGCAACGCTGGCCGCCGGTGACTCCGGCTGGCCGCGGAGCCGGCCCGAGGAGCGTGGATGCCCTGCCACGAGGCGCGCCTCTAGCGGTGCGCGAGGAACGCCGCGATGTCCGCCATCTCGGCCGCGGTCAGCCGCGGCCAGGGGCGATTCTGCCTCCGCGCCTCGATGTCCATGAGGAAGGCGTGATTCCAGATCGTCGAGACGGCGATCCAGGGTGAGTCGAAGCCGGTCCACCGGTCGAAGCTCCCGCCGGCCTTGCCCGTGACGTCCTGGCCCGCCAGGGCGTGACAGGCCAGACAGCCTTTCTCTGCGACGACCCGCTCGCCGCGCTGACGGTCGCCCGGCTCACCGACCGACAGGGAGTCGCCGCCGACGACGCCGGGGCGGCCAGACGCATCGACGGTGCCGAGGAAGGCCATCAGGTCGCTCATCTCGTCGGCGTTGAGGTACGGGCGATTGGCGCCCACGGCCGTGATCCGCCCGGACATCTGCGGGACGTGGTTCCACATCCGGGCAGCGAAGTCGTAGAGGACCAGAGGGCGAGGCATCTTCCCCAGGTCGGGGGCCCCGCTCCCCCCCGCGCCGTTCACCGCATGGCACGCGACGCAGCCCTTCGAGGCAAAGAGACGGGCGCCCGCGGCCGGATCGCGGGTGGCCTTCAGCTCCTCTTGCGTGAACGCCACGTCGAGGAGCCCCAAGACCGTGACGACCAGGGCGGCAATGGCAATGATGCTAGTTCGTCGCACGCGTTCCCCCTTGGCCCGCATGGTATCCCACGTCGGCGGGCGCGTCGCGGGCGACGAGCCACGAGAGGCGACGCGAGCACCTCATGGGAGCGTGGCGGGGACGATGAGCCACCCCTCCCCGCCATCCATCACCGCTCGGCGGCGCCGCGGTTCTCGACCTCCGTGCCACGGCTCGTGAAGAGAGCAAGCACGCTGCCAGGTCTCGAAACGCGCGCGAAAGCGGGGATACGGGCGGAAGCTCTGGCACAGCTGGGGAAGTGGGGCTACAGTGGGGCGGTTGTTCCTCACCGACAGGGCCGCGGCGCTCAGCCGCCTTCTTCTCGAGATGGGAGCGCGGCGTCCGGATCGCCGCGGTGACCTCGCGCGCCGGAGCCCTCCGCATTGATCCATGCTCTACTTGTAGACATGCTCGACGACCCCCGCTGCCCACCCTCGCCGCCCCGCGTGTCGGCTGAGCGCGAGCGAGCGGGCCATGCCGCCTCTCGCACCGATCTCGGGTGGCTACCCGTCGCCCGGGCGTGCGCCGAATCCACGACGGGCGTCAGGTAACTGAGCGTGGCACGGGCGCGGCTCCGCGATCTCGGCCTCCGCACCGGCCAGCTACCGCCGGGGCCGCTGAACGCCATCACCGACGTGGCCGGCGTGCGCGTCGGTCATGCCACGGTCGTCCACGACACACCGTCCGTTGCCCGCACCGGCGTGACCGCGATCTGGCCAGCGGGCCCGGACATCTGGAGCCGCGCGGTGACGGCCGGATTCCACATCCTGAACGGCGACGGCGAGATGACCGGCACGATCTGGATCGAGGAGCAGGGCCTCCTCGCCATGCCGCTCTGCATCACCAACACGCACTCGGTGGGCGTGGTGCGCGACGCCATCCTCGCGTATGCCGTCCGCGAGCGCGTGCAGATGCGATGGCTGCTGCCGGTCGTCGGCGAGACCTACGACGGCTGGCTCAGCGAGGCGAACCGCTTCCCGGTCACGCCAATCCACGCGTTCGAGGCGCTCGACGATGCCGCGGGCGGCGCGGTCGCCGAGGGCTGCGTCGGCGGGGGCACCGGCATGATCTGCCACGAGTTCAAGGGCGGCATCGGCACGGCCTCACGCGTGGTCACCGCGGCCGGGGCGGCGTGCACCGTGGGCGCGCTCGTGCAGGCGAACTACGGCTCGCGCGATCTCCTGCGGGTCGACGGCGTCCCGGTCGGGCTCGAGATCGGCCGGGACGTCGTACCGTCCCACCGGGAGATCCCGGCCCCCGGCGGCTCGATCATCGTGGTGCTGGCGACCGACGCCCCGCTGTTGCCGATCCAGTGCAAGCGGCTCGCCCGTCGCGCGACCATCGGGCTCGCCTGGGTCGGCGGCTTCGCCTCGAACAACAGCGGCGACATCTTTCTCGCCTTCTCCACCGGCAACCGCGTCCAGACGTCGGCGCCCCGGTCGCCCGTCCAGATGATCGCGCCGGACGAGATGACGCCGCTCTTCCAGGGGGCCGCCGAGGCCACCGAGGAGGCGATCCTGAACGCCCTCACCGCCGCCGAGACCACCGTGGGCCGGGCCGGCCACGTCGTCCACGCCCTGCCGCTGGACCGGCTGCAGGAGGTGATGCGGCGCTACGGGCGCGGAGGCTAGCGGAGCCCCGCCCCGCCGCGCGCCGGAGCTCGCCGGCCACCGCTGGCCCTTTCACGGACGCCGCCCTCCGGGGTCTCAGAGGCATGAAGACCCAGGCTGGCATCCTCGTCCTGGCGGACATTTCGGGGTTCACGGCGTTCCTGACGGCGACCGAGCTCGAGCACGGGCCGCAGATCATCGGGGCCCTGCTGGAGGCGGTGATGAAGCGCCTCTCGCCTCCGCTCGAGATCCAGGAGGTCGAGGGCGACGCGGTCTTCGCCGTGGGTCCGGACGGGACCTTCGCGTCCCCGGCGCGCTTCCTCGACGTACTCGACTCGGCGTTCGCGGCCTTCAAGACGCTCCAGCGGGAGCTCGCCGCGGACGAGTCGTGCGCGTGCGGGGCGTGCCGGAGTGTCGATTCGCTGGATCTCAAGGTCATCGCCCACCACGGCCGGTTCCTGCGGCACGCGGTCGGCGGTCACGCGCAGATCGCCGGGGTCGACGTCGTCCTCGCCCACCGGCTCCTGAAGAACGGCGTGACGGCACCCCGCGCGTATCTGCTGATCACGGACGCCCTGCTCGGATGGCTCCGTCTCGACGCGGGCGACCTCGGGCTGGTGCCGCGGGTCGAGTCCTACGAGCACCTGGGGGACGTCCGGTGCTTCGTCCGTCCCCTGGACGCCCCGGTCCGCGGCGACACCGGTGCCACGGTTGCCGACGGCGAGGTTGAGCTGTTGGAGGCCGTGGCCGCCGCCTGATCGTCCCTCAGCGCGGAGACCAGCCCCACGCCGAACAGGATGATGAAGTACCACGACCCGCCGAACCGTGCGATCAGGTCGGCGACGCGGTCGCCCATGGTCAGGTTCTCCTCGATGACCTCGTTCGGGTTCCTGGCGGCTCGCGCCCGAACCAGGCCCTGGGCCGCGTGGAAGTGCCGGCTGGCCATGGTCAGGATGTCGAGGCCCGCCATCGGCTTGCGATTCAGCAGCGCGCCGATTTCGCTCACCCGCCGAACACCTTGCGGGGCCCGGTGGGGGTACGCTATCGTGCAGCCGGACCGACAGAGGGCGCCAGCCCAAGGGGTCAGCGAGGAACGCGGCTGAAGCTCCTAGGTTCTACACGCTGCCCAACTTTGCCGACGTGGCCCGGCGCGGCAGGCTCGAGGTCGCACACGGCGAGCCGCTTCCAGTCCCCTCCTGTTCACCTTCGGTGGCGCCTACATGAACCTCTCCAACCGGTTCACCTCCGACCTCTGCGAAATCGTCGGTGAGCCAGGCCCGGCTGAGAGAGGGCCCAGGTGGCGCCGTCCTCTGAGACGGCTGGCCGCCCGCGCCGCCCGCTAGCCGGGCTCGGCGCCTACCTGGGTGCGGCCGGTCTGAGTCTCCTGGTCCTCGAGGTCGTGCTCAGCCTCCACCGTGCGGATTGGCACGTCCCATTCGCCTACAACCGCGACGCGCTGTTCTATCTGATGCTCGTCAAGGGCATGGTCGACAACGGCTGGTACCTTCACAACGAGTTCCTCGGCATGCCCTGGCCGATGGACCTTCACGACTTTCCTCTGCCGGACACCCTGCACTTCCTCCTCATCAAGCTCGGCACGCTCCTGGTCCCAGATCCCGCACTGATCATGAACGTTTACTTCGTCGTCCTCTTCCCTCTCACAACGGTCACCGCGCTCTACGTGTTTCGACAGTTCAGCATTTCCTTCCTCCTCGCGCTTCTCGGAAGCCTGCTCTATGCCTTCCTCCCGTTTCGCCTCGAGAGTGGCGAAACCCACATCTTTCTGTCCGCGTACTACATGGTGCCCCTCGTCGTACTCGTCATCCTGTGGGTCGGAGAGCGATCGGCCGGCGCAGAGGGCTCCGCCCGACTCACCTGGCAATCGCGTCCGGGAGATCGACCCGTACTCTGGAGCGTCGTCGTATGCGTGTTGATCGGCTCGAGCGGAGCGTACTATTCCATCTTTGCGGCTTACTTTCTCCTGGTCACGGGGTTCGTGCTGGCGCTGCGAAGCAAGCAGTTTCGCCCCATGCTGTTGCCAGGCCTCCTCGCGGCCATCGTCTTCGCAACCCTGGTCGCCAATATCTCGCCCACCATCCTGTATCGTCTCGA
Source organism: uncultured bacterium (assembly GCA_964463175.1). Classification (GTDB taxonomy): domain Bacteria; phylum Methylomirabilota; class Methylomirabilia; order Rokubacteriales; family DASRDR01; genus DASRDR01. The sequence continues at coordinate 3,573 of CAYXBJ010000037.1, read as the reverse complement.
GCACGGCCGGACGCAGACGGCACAACGAGCTCCTGGCGAGGCGGAGGTCTTAGGCCTCAAGATCGCGCAGCTCATACTTCCCGTGACCGGGCATCGGGTCCCACTCCTGAAAGCACTGAAGGCTCGATATAACGCAAATCCGCTCATCAATGAGAACGACGGCTCGACTCTGGGCCTGATCGGCACAGTGGGATTCTTCATCCTCCTCGGATGGGCGGGCATCAGGGCGGCATGCGGTCCCAAAGCGCCATTCGCCGATGCGAATCCTGTCCTGAGTCATCTGAGCGTAATGAATCTCGCGGCGCTTCTCCTGGGGACCATCGGCGGATTTGGCGCTGTCGTCGCTCTGATCGTTTCTCCGCAGATCAGGGCGTACAACCGCATCAGCGTCTATATCGCCTTCTTTTCGCTCTTCGCGGTGGTTCTCGTGCTCGACGATCTCGCGCACAGGATCCGGGGCTCCGGCCGCCGTCGGGTGGCCTTCGGCATGGTCATCGTGGCGGTCGCCGGCCTCGGTGTTCTCGACCAGTCGGCCAGGTGGTTCAAGCCACGCTATGCTCGGTTACGATCCGAGTATCGAAGCGATGCGGAGCTCGTTCGGCGGATCGAGGCCACAGTGACACCGGGCGCGATGATCTTCCAGCTACCGGTGCGGCGCTTCCCCGAAGAGCGGCCGACGGAGCGAGTGGCCGACTACGATCTCTTCAAGGGGTACGTGCACTCCACCCAGCTTCGCTGGAGCTATGGGGCGATCCGGCAGCGCATGAGCGAGCGCTGGCAGACATCGGTCGTGCACAAGTCACCGGGCGCGCTGCTCGACACCCTGGCGCTCGCCGGCTTCAAGGGGATCTACATCGATCGCTTTGGGTATGAGGACAGTGCGGCGAGCCTGGAAGCTGAGCTTGCCGACATCCTCGGGGAGAGGCCCACCGTCAGCTCGAACGGACGGCTCGCGTTCTTCACTCTCGCGCCCATCGAAGGGCGCCTCAAGGCGACATTCACCGATGCACAGCTCGCGGCCAAGCGAGAGGAAGTCCTGCACCTCCCCTGAGACCTACCGGCTGGGCGACGTGTGCCGCTCCGTCAGCCTACCGCGAGCCCGTCCCTCCGCGCCCGGGTACGCCGGGCGTGGCCGCCGCCTGATCGTCCCTCAGCGCGCGCCGGCCAGGTCCTCGAGCCGGTCTTCGATCCGGTTCAGCTTGGCGGCCAGCTGGGTGATCTCGTTCTCCGCCTTGCGGTTGACCGAGAAGTCGAGCTCGCTGCGGAGCCGGTCCTTCGCGTCCTGGCGGTTCTGGCTCATCATGATCACGGGCGCCTGGACGGCTGCGAGCATCGACAGCACGAGGTTCAACAGGATGAAGGGATAGGGATCCCACGCCCGGCCGGACAGGATCACGTTGACCGTCGCCCACGAGACCAGCCCCACGCCGAACAGGATGATGAAGTACCACGACCCGCCGAACCGCGCGACCATGTCGGCGACGCGGTCGCCCATGGTCAGGTTCTCCTCGATGACCTCGTTCGGGTTCCTGGCGGCCCGCGCGCGAACCAGGCCCTGTGCCGCGTGGAAGTGCCGGCTGGCCATGGTCAGGATGTCGAGGCCCGCCATCGGCTTGCGATGCAGCAGCGCGCCGATGTCGCTCCGCTCGATCTCGATCGTGCTGGTGTCCTCGAGGGCGACGGCCGTCGTCTGGTGCGGCACCGCGGCGAGCAAGGAGGCCAGGCCGAAGATCTCCCCGGGACCCGGGGAGTCGATGACCACCTCCTGGTGATCCTCGTCGATCACGACCACCTGCACCTGGCCGCGGAGCACCACGTACGCCTTCCCGCCGGGATCCCCGACCTTGTAGATCCGCTGGCGCGCAGCGAAGCGACGGAGCTCCACCTGCTCGGCCAGCACCACCCGCTCGTCCGCGTCGAGCAGGGAGAAGATGGGGATCTCCTGGAACACGTTCGGATCGCACGCCATCGGCGTCACCTCCGCTGGTTCGGGGCGTCCACGTTCACGGCCCGGACGGCCGGGTCATCGTAGCGCGTCGGCGAGCCCGGGTGTGTGACGCTCAGGGGCGCGCCGGTGGGCCCGCGACCGGCGAGGCTCCCACCCCATCAGACGCCAAGAGGGGACGCCGGCCGCGTGGCACGAAAGGCGGTCCGGGTCGGGAGTCTGGCCGCCCCCGCCGACCGCGGGGGGCCGCCCGGGGGGCACTCGCGATCGGTTACAGCTCGGGGCGGGGGGACCGAGCGGCCGACGGTCGGCTACCCGCCCGGCTTGACCGCGCTCCGCGCCTTTTCCTGCGCCTCCCGGACGTCGAGCATCAGCCGGTAGGCCACGTAGTACTTGTAGATGTTGCGAACGTACGTCGTGGTCTCGCTGCCGATCTTCTCCGCGGTGACCAGCTCCACGTTGTTGAACCACTGCTCGGAGTCGAGCCCGCGCTTCTCGGCCTCCTTGCGCATCCGGGAGATGTTGCCGGGTCCGGCGTTGTAGCACGCGAAGGCGAACAGCGTCCGGTTCGTGTCGTCGAAGTGGGCGCCGCTCAGGTTTCTCGCCATGAGCCGGTCCATGTACTTCGCGCCGGCGTGGACGTTGGCCTCGGCCAGCCGGATGTCGCCCACCTGCAGCTCCTTCCCGGTGGCGGGCATCACCTGCATGATGCCGATCGCGCCCACGTGACTCCGGGCGCTCTGGTCCAGCTTCGATTCCTGGAAGCCCTGGGCCGCCAGCATGAGCGGGTCGAAGTGGTACTGCTGCCCGTACTTCTGGAACAGCTGGAGCGTGTCCTCGAAGCGCTTCGCCTCCGAGGTTCCCGTCGGGTCGTTCATCTGCTTGATCCGGCGGTAGTAGGACTTCAGGCGGGCCTCGTAGACGCCCTGCTTCTTGACGAAGCCGGTGTAGAACTCGTTGAGCTCCGCCGAGAGCTTCGGGCTGTTCTTGCGGATCGCCCAGCCGATCCGTCCGCCCTGGCGCACGACCGCGTCGTCGTTGATCTTGATCCTCGGCAGCACCTGCGCCCACATCCGGGCCTTCCAGTCGTCGACGACGATCGCCTCGAACAGCCCCGTGTTGAGCATCTCCATCATGTCCTCGTCCTCCAGGGCGTCCGGGACGAGGACGAGGGTGGCCGGCGCCTTCCCCTGCTGCTTGAGGCGCTCGTTGAGCCCGACCAGGCTCTCGTAGTAGCTCGACGCGCGCCGGACGTGGACCGATCGGCCCGAGAGGTCGTCGGCGGTGGTGATGGGCGGCGACTTCGGCCCGGTGATCACGAGCTCGGACACCGGCTTCACGCCCTCCGGGGCCACGAAGTCGACGAGCTTCAGGCGCTCCTCGGTGACCGTGAGGTTGCCGACGGCGATGTCCACGAGCCCCTCGTCGACGTGCTTCAGCAGGACGTCGCGCGTCGCGGGGCGCATGACGACCGTGATGGGCCGCCGGCCGAGCCGCTTCTTGTACTTCTCGTTGATGTAGCGCTCGAAGTCCCGGACGAAATCGGCGCTGAGCCCGCGCTCGCGTCCCTTGTCGTTGAAGTAGAGCGTCCGGCTGTACGGGACGGCCACGCGGACCACCCGGCGGTC
>CAYXBJ010000036.1:0-4730 GCA_964463175.1 uncultured bacterium | reverse complement strand
CATGCAGCCGAAGCTCATGCTGTTCGACGAGGTCACCTCCGCGCTCGATCCGGAGCTCGTCCGGGAGGTCCTCGACGCCATGAAGCAGCTGGTGCGCGAGGGGATGACGATGCTCGTCGTGACCCACGAGATGGGCTTCGCCCGCGAGGTGGCCCACCGCGTGGTCTTCATGGACGAGGGTCGCATCGTCGAGACCGGCTCGCCGCAGGAGCTCTTCGACCGGCCGCAGAACGCGCGGACCCAGTCCTTCCTGAGCAAGATCTTGTAGCCGGGATGATCGCGCTCAACGCCCCGCCGCCGGAGGCCGTCCTCGACGGGATCGCGGACGGCCAGATCCGCCGTTCGCCTGCCCCCCGGAGATTCGCGGCGTCCGGAAGGGCGTCCTGACCGGCCACCCCCTCCTCCGGTCCGGCCTCGAGTTCGCGGCGGTAGCGGTCGGCTCCGCGCGGGCCGACTGGCTCGTCCGGACGCGGTTCGACTGGGCCTTCGGCGTCCCCGTTCCGCAGACCCCACCCCACGCGCGGGGGGCGGGCCCGGCCGCCTACCGCGTCACGTAGAGGATCAGGACGACCGCGACGCCCCAGAGGGCGACGTCGACCAGGAGGGCCCGGTCCGTCAGGAGATGCTCCGACGGATCCCCGCCGAGGTCCCGCCGGTAGAGGAGATAGAGGTAGCGGAAGATCCCGTAGAGGACGAACGGGATCGTCAGCGGCAGGCGCGTGGTCCCCAGCTTCTGCTGCGTCTCCGGCGCCATCGTGTAGAGGGCGTAGGCCATCAGGGTCGATGCCGTCACCACCGCGATCATCTGGTCGAGCAGCTGCGGCGAGTACTCCGACAGGATCGGCCGGTGCTCCGCCGCGCCGGCCTCGAGCGCGATCAGCTCGTGGCGCCGCTTCCCGAACGTGAGGAACAGGGCCAGCAGGATCGTGCACAGGATCAGCCAGTGGGAGATCTCGATGTCCAGCACGACCACGCCGCCGAGGGCCCGCAGCACGAATCCCATCGCGATGATCAGGCCATCCACGATGACGACGTGCTTGAGTCCCGCGGAGTAGGCGGTCTGGAGGACGGCGTAGGCGACGGCCACCGCGCCGAACGGCGCCGACACCAGGAATGCGGCGACCGATGCGCCGGCCAGGAGGACGACGCCCGAGACGAGCGCCACGCCGGCGGGCAGGCGGCCCGAGGCGACGGGACGGTTCCGCTTCTGGGGGTGCGCGCGGTCGCGCTCGACGTCCACCACGTCGTTGATCAGGTACACCCCGCCGGAGAGCAGGCAGAAGATCGCAAACGCGAAGATCGAGCGGGCCACGAGAGCAGGATCGTGGAGGCCCTGGGAGAAGATCAGGCCGGCGAAGACGAGGAGGTTCTTGGTCCACTGGCGCGGCCGGAGCGCGGCGACGAAGGCGCCGATCACGGGGAATCCGAGACTCTAGCTCCGGCCAGTCTCGCGAAGGTGAGCGATCACGCGCCTCAGCGTCTCATCGAGAGGCACGCGCGGCCGGTACCCGGCGACGCGCTCCGCCTTGCGGATGTCCGGAACGCGGCGCCGCAGGTCCTCGAAGCCGGGCTGGAAGGCTTCGTCGTAGGGCACGCGCACGATGGGCGCGGCGCTCTCGGTCAGGGCGCGCACGCGCTCGGCGAGCGCCTGGATGGTCAGCTCCTGGGTATTCCCCACGTTGAACACCTGCCCGACCGCGGCGGGGGTCTCCGCGAGCGTGATCGCGCCGCGCACGGTGTCCTCCACGTCGGTGAAGCACCGGGACTGGCGGCCGTCGCCGTAGACGGTGATCGGAGCGCCGTCGAGAGCCTGGCGCACGAAGCGCGGCACCACCATCCCGTAGCGGCCGGTCTGCCGGGGTCCGATCGTGTTGAAGAACCGTAGGATGGTGACGGGCACGCCGTACTCGTGGTAGTACGCCAGCGCCAGGAACTCGTCGATTGCCTTCGAGCACGCGTAGCTCCAGCGGCTCTTCGTGGTGGGCCCGAGCACCCGGTCGTCGTCCTCGGAGAGCGGCACCCGGTCGTTCTTGCCGTACACCTCGGACGTCGACGCCAGGATCACGCGGGGCCGTCCCTCGCGGGCCGCCCGGAGGATCGTCTCGGTGCCGACGATGTTCGTCTCGATCGTTCCGACCGGCCGATCGAGGATGAGCCGGACACCGACCGCGGCCGCCAGGTGGTACACGACCTCGGCGCCCGCCACGAGCTTCCGCACCAGCGAGTCGTCGGTGACCGAGCCCTCGACGACCTCGAGGCGGGGATGGGCTTCGACCGCGGCCAGATTCACGAGCCGCCCGGTCGAGAGGTCGTCCAGGACGACCACCTCGTGGCCGGCCGCGAGCAGCGCCTCGGTGAGGTGCGACCCGATGAACCCGGAGCCTCCGGTCACCAGGGCTCGCACGCGCGTCTCCGATCCGATCAGCGGACGACCGTCGTCCGGTCGATCGCCAGGCCGCACGCGGGGTTGGACTGGGCGGGTGTCATCCTCATCGCCGCGTCATTATGACGGCACCTCGCGAGGTGTCAAGGAAGCGGCGGCTCCCGCGCGCCTCATTCGAGGCGCACGGAGGCTCGCACCACGGCGATGCCGTGCGCGGTGCACGCCTCCTCCAGGCGGCGGAGTCGCTCGGGCGGGATCTTGCGCGAGGCGACGACGACCTCCCCGATGGGATGCCCCTGCACCATCGACTCCAGCGCGTCGAGCCCACCCAGCACGGGCACGCCGTGGATGCGCGTGCCCTCCTTCGTCGGGTCGTCGTCGATGAACCCCACCGCCTCGCGGGCGAGGGTCGGGTTGTTCCGCAGCTCCCGGACGACGAGCTCGCCCCCGTCGCCCGCACCGTAGACGAGGACGGGCCGGGCGCCGGCCTGCGGCGTCCGCAGGGTCTCGCCGAGCAGCCGGAAGGAAATCCGGCTCGCCCCCACCAGCATCGCGAGGAGGAGCCAGTTGAGGACGAAGACCGCCCGGGACAGCCCCGCGAATCGCGTGGTGAACAGCAGGTAGAGGACGGCCGCCACCGTGCCCAGGGTGATCCCGCGCCCGAGCCTCAGGAGATCCCCGAGCCCCGTGTATCGCCACACCCCCCGGTAGGCCCCGGAGAGCGCGAGCCCGGAGAGCTGGAACACCAGGACCGGCACCAGGGTGCGGACCAGCATCGGCTTGTTGGCCGCGAAGGCGTCCTCGAAGCGCAGGACGTAGGCCGCGTAGTAGGCGACGACGATGAGCACGGCGTCGAGAACGACCGACGCCATCTCTCGCTTGTACGGGAGGTCTCGCACGAGCCGGACCGCCGCCCGGTCCGGACCCGGCGGCCCTGCCCGCACGACCTCCACCTGGCTCAGATAAATGCCGAGGAGCGCCAGCCCCACCAGCAGCAGCGGGAGGAGGATCACGGTGGTCCCGAGCGCGGCCCGATACGTCAGGAGCGCGATCCCGCCGCCGACGATCGACAGCCCGAAGAGCACGGCCAGCGCGCGGCCCTCGCTGCCGCCGAGCACGACCAGCCGGTGCGAGGTGTGATCGCGCCCGCCCTGAGAGACCGGCTGCCCGCGAAGCAGGCGGGTCACCGTCACGAAGGTGGTGTCGAAGATGGGGATCAGCACTAGGAGGACCGGCACGGCGAGCACACCGGTGATTCCGCGCGAGTAGTACGAGGCCTCGACGGCGAGACAGAGACCGCCGAGGAAGAATCCGATGAACAGGCTGCCCGCGTCGCCCATGAAGATCCGCGCCGGCGGAGCATTCCGGATCAGGAATCCGGCCACCGCGCCGACGAAGCCGGCGGTCACGGTGGCGGCGGCCAGGTCACCGTCGATGAGGAAGAGGGCGAGGCGAAACCCACCCGCGATGACCGCCATGCCCGCCGCCAGGCCGTCCATGTTGTCGAGCAGGTTGAAGGCGTTCGTGATGCCGACGACCCAGACGAGCGTGAGCCCGACGTCGAGCACGGCCACGCCGGTCAGCCGCAGCACGAAGTCCCGCTCGATCAGCGCGCCCGCCAGGACGATCTGCGTCACGAGCTTGATCTGCGGCTTCAGCGGGCGCACGTCGTCCGCGAGCCCCACCGCGCCCATGGCCAGCGCGATGAGCGTCAGCTCCGCGAGCCGTCCTCGGGGGCCGCCCGTCCACGCGAGCGCCGGCAGGACCCCGAGCATGATCGCCACGCCGCCGAGCAGCGCCACCGGGCGGCGATGCCAGCGATCGGCGCGCGGGGTCACGACCATGTCGAGCCGCGGGGCCGCGCGCTCGCAGACGAGGGTGGCCAGGAGAGCGACGAGCAGCGAGACGACGAATGCGACGCCGACGGCACCCACCGGGCGTCAGGGTGCCATGGTCGCGGTCCCGTGCGAAGCGACCGGAGCGAAAGGAGGCCCGGCCTCGGGTCGCCGGTCGACGAACATCCGATGCCAGAGCTCCAGGACGAGGAGGCTCCACAGCTCGGAGTGCCAGTCCCGGGTCCCGCGCCCGTGCTCGTCGAGGAGACGGCGCACGACGGGCTCACGGAAGTAGCCCCGCCCCAGCGCTCGGCGATCCAGCAGCACGTCGTGGACCATCTCACGGAGCTCCCCGCGGAGCCAGCGGTCGATCGGCACGCCGAAGCCCTGCTTGGGCCGGTCGATCACGGCGCCCGGCAAGAGGTCCCGGGTCGCCCGTCGGAGGAGGTACTTGGTCTGGCCGCGCCGGATCTTGAGCTCGGGCGGCAGGCTCGCGCAGAACTCCATGACGT
>CAYXBJ010000035.1:0-7022 GCA_964463175.1 uncultured bacterium | reverse complement strand
GAGGAGCTCCTCGATGGTGCGAAGCAGCGCATAGTGGTCGTATCGTGTGTCGGAGACCGCACCCGGGATCACGCGATCTCCAAAGACGACGGTATAGACGTGGTTGGCGCGCCACCAGCCCCGGCGAGCCTCGTCGAAGGTGACCATGAACACCATGTCCTGCATGAAACGGGGATCCCCGAGCCGCGGCCCGAATGTCTCCGCCAGCCACCGATCGGCCACGGTCACGCCGGTGTCGTGGCCGTCGTGCCTGGCGTCCGGGACGTACAGGGCATAGTCCGGCAACGTCCCGTCGCGGACGTCGGCGGCGAGCGCGGTCGCATTGACCACCGGTGCGCAGCGATGCTGGACGCTGCGGAAGCTCAGGAAGGGCACGTGCCGTCGGACATACGCGTCGGAACCGGGCCCCAGAAAGCAGTGCCCTGGATATCCCTCGACATATGCCTTCCAGGTTCCACCCCGGGCCTCCAGCAAGTCCCCGATGTGGCGAACGCCCAGCCTGACGGGGGCGTTCGAGTCCACGCCGTACGTGTCGCCGGCGGTCAGGGCCAGATAGTTCGGCAGCGACGGGTGAGTCACAGCGAACGACTGGCGGATCAGGCCGCCTTCGCAGGCAAGGGTCGCCAAGAACGGCTGCGTCCGGGCTGAGTCGTAGTCCGCATTTTCGAGGACGACGAGCATCACGTAGTGCACACGGGGCGGCCCAACAGGATTCGCGCCGGATTCCAAGCCGGTGCGATGACCTGGGTGGTACGCGCCAGATGCCAAGACGCACGCGCCCACGGCGGCGAGGATCACCACCACGACGAGATGTCGAGCGGCGCGCCGCAGGTCCGGCCGGGAGTCGCGCGGCGTCGACTTCAGCACAGCCCGGCTGCACCGCGGACCGCTCGGCGCGTCCTTGGCGGGACGAGCGCGGGGCGACTGCGGAGGACGGTCATTCGCCGATGATCTGAACCTGGAGTCGCCGTACGCGTGGACCGTCGAGCTCGGCCAGGATGACGCTCTGGTACTGGCCGAGGAGGATCTCCCCGTCGGCGACCCCCAGGGTGATCGAGCGTCCCAGGAGCGTCACGCGCAGGTGTGCGTGCGCGTTGGCGCGATCGCAGTCGGAGTATCGCGGATCGTCGTGAAGGTATCCCTCTCGCCGCGGGATCAACCTCTGGAGTATCAGGGCCACGTCGGCCAGGAGCGCGGACTGACATTCATTGACGAAGAGGGCGATCGTGGTGTGAAGAGGGTTGATCAGGAGCATACCGTTTTAGATGCGGGACCGGCGCACGATCTCCCGGACCTGTCTCGTGACGTCGAGGAACTGCTGGCTGTCTTCCGTTCGGATCTCGATCACATCCCGGTTCACTTTCATAGCAGCCCTCGTCTTTGGCGACCTGTGCCCATCAGAACCGAGCCCGCGGCCAGGTTTCGGACACACCCCGACGCCCGTCGAGCTGAGCTCAGGCGTGATGTCTTAGCGAGCGCGCGTGTCTGGAGGGGCGAGCCGAACCCTTCGGCGAAGATGGTCTGCCGCGTGACTCTCGCGTTGCTGTGGCGGCGCGTTTGGGTCATCGGCGACCATACGCGGCGTGGACCTTCGCGAGCGTCGCCTTGCGAAGTCCGTGGAGGCGCTCCCTCTCGACGTCCAGGTGAGCCGAGGCCCTCAGCTTCTCGATCTTCGACCGGACGCGGGCGATACGGTCGCACAGGTCCGTCGCTCGTGCCCTTGCGTCTCGTTGGTCCGGCCGCGCCTCGGGGGTGGGAGTCACCTCGAGCTCGAGGTCGACGACGAGTCCGAAATGATCGGACCCGTAGACTCCGTCCTTCGTCGGTTGGTCGCCGATCACGCGGGCAGTGACAGGCCTCGGAACCACGTCAGTGCCCTGGAGCACGAGCAGATAGTCGATCCGCTGCGGCGGGTCCTCGGGCGCGTCGGTGTAGGGGTTCGTCGGCATGCTCGTGATTCCAGGACCGGAGCCAGCCACGGCCCAGGCGTCGACGAAGGGGGCCTCGCCTCCCAGGATCTCACCCGTCGTCAGGGCGCGGATCGAGAGCGCAGAAGCGCGAGCGTTCAGGTCGCCGGTGAGCACCGCGGGGATCCCGCGGGCGAGCGCCTCGCGCGCGACCAGGTCCGCGGCGTCGAGGGCCTGCTCGAGGTTCTCGACCTCGCCGTGGTCCGGAAAGCCCAGGTGAACCGAGGCCACCATGAACGGCGTCCCGTCCGTGAGGCGCGTCTCTCCGATCAGCACTTGCCGGCCGATCAGCGGCCGCGGAAGACTGCCGACGAGCTTCCGACGGGCCGTCCTGATGATCGCCCGTTTCGAGAGCACGGCGAGGCCCTCCTCCCAGACGATCGGGACGCCGTCCGTGGCTCGATAGCACCACTGGAAGCCGAGGCGGTCGGCGAGCGCCTTCGCCCTGTTCTCACGCCCGAGCACCCAGGACCGGGACGCTTCCTGGAGGGCCACGACGTCGGGCCGCTCGCTCTCGATCATCCGGCTGATGACCTCCAAGCGGGCCTCGTTGTCCTTCCGCGCGTGGAGGAGATTCCAGTCGAGGACGCGCACCATCCGCTTCGCCGTCTCGGGGGATCGGGGTAAGGCAAGGCTCGCAACGTGGGGCTCAACACGGGGGCCGGCCAGAGGCGCGCTCACGCGGAGCATCGAGTGCTCTCCCTTCCCGCCCCTCGGGGGCGCAGCAGGGAGGTCGCGCCTCGAGGATCTTGTGAAGCTCGTGTGTGGCGGACTTCGTGCACACCCCGGTCGTACCGGGCCGCGACGTTTACGCCGAAGGCGGCGGACAGCCGGACCGACAGCCGTTCGATCGAGAGCATCCGTGCCCGCGTACGCATGGCACACCTCACAGGTCGGCGATTCGCGCCGTGATTGCCCAGTTCCTCGCCTCATGCCGGCGGGCCGCCTCCGCGAGAGCGCGGCACGCGAGGGGTCCGAGACCCCATCGACGGACAGGGGCCTCCCCCGGATCAGCGAGAGAAGACGAAGGAGCGAGCGGTTATGACGCGGGAGGCGCGCGAATCTGGCGGGCGTGGAGCGGAACGGCCGGCGAGCTGACGGGATCGTGACTCGGGGCGAGCCACACGATCGCGTGGACAGACCCGCCGTCCGGTGGCGGGGGCGGGACGACGGCGGTCATCGCCATCACCTGGAGCACGACGTCGTCCCCGTCGTCGTCGTCGAAGATGCCCCTCTCGACGAGGGGATCGGGCGGGCTGGCGAGCACCAGCGCCGAGAGCAGGACGTGAGTGCTCAGCAGCGCGAGGGTGATCAGGAGTCGCAGACGGTCGATTCCACGCATCCCGGAGTGACCGTAGCCAAGGGGCGGGCTCCGGTCAAGTCGAAAGTGTGGCGCGACCAGGGCCGAACGGGTTTCGTCCGACCCTTGGCACTCTTCCCCGTTCATCCCCCGTTCATCTCAGCGTCATCCCGGTTCCGGCCGACGGGCTCTACCCGGACAGCGTGCGGCGGCTCGGTTGCCCTTGTCGCGACGGATCTGGAGCGCCGGGGATCCCACTCACCGAGGCTTGGCCCCGTACCGGCAGTCATCGCGCGGCGCGAAGAGCCGGGAGCACGCCGGCCACGACGCGCGGCAGGCCCGGAGGTCCGTGCGGCGCGGTACAATCGAAGTCGCCGTGCCGCTCGGCGCGGACCCATCATGCTGCGAGTCGAGCTGTTTCGGATCGCGCTCCGCGAGCTCGCGCGCAACACGCTGCGCAGCGCCTTGACGATGCTGGGCATCAGCATCGGCGTCGGGGCCTTCATCTGCAGCGTGGCCGTCGGCCTGGGGGCGTCGGCTCAGATCGACGAGCAGATCCAGAATCTCGGGGAGAACATGATCTGGATCGAGGCCGGGAATCGCAACGTCAACGGCGTACGCACGGGGACGCACGGCACCCGAAGCCTGACTCTCGCCGATCTGAAAGCCATTCAGCAGCAGATCCCCCAGGTGATCAACGTGTCCCCGAACGTCGACACGCGCGTCCAGGTCGTGTATCAGAACCAGAATTGGTTCACCCAGATACGTGGGGTCTCCCCCGAGTACCTCGCCGTCCGCCGCTGGGAGGTGGAAGACGGCAGCGCTTTCGGCCCGGAGGACGTGGAAGCGGCAGCCAAGGTGTGCTTGTTGGGTCGAACCGTCGCCAGCGCCCTGTTCGGCGAGGATGACCCCGTGGGCCAGGGCATTCGGGTGCTGAAGATTCCGTGCCGGGTCATCGGCGTCTTGGCCCGGAAGGGTCCGTCCCCAACCGGTCAGGATCAAGACGACGTCGTCATCATGCCCGTGAGTACCGTGCAGAAGAGGATCAAGGGAGTCGATTGGCTCGACGACATCATGTGCTCCGCGCTAACCCCCTCGCTCCTCGCGACGGCCGAGGAGGATATCACGGCGCTCCTCCGCGAGCGGCACCACGTGGTGGGAGACCGGGAGGACGACTTCAATCTGCGGCACCCCGTCGATATCGCCCGAGCGAGCGCGGCCGCGCAGCGGACGATGACGATGTTGCTGGGTGCCATCGCGTCCATCGCGCTGCTGATCGGCGGGATCGGCATCATGAACATCATGCTGGTGGCGGTGACCGAGCGGACGCGCGAGATCGGACTCCGGATGGCGGTCGGGGCGCGCGGGCGCGATGTGCTGTCCCAGTTCCTCATCGAGTCCGTCACCGTGTCGCTGCTCGGGGGTGGACTGGGGGTCATCCTCGGCGTCGCGGGTGCCTTCGCCATCGCATACCTCGCCGAATGGCGGGCCCCCGTGCGGGCCGAGACGATCATCATGGCCTTCGGGTTCGCCAGCACGGTGGGCGTCGTTTTCGGCCTGTACCCCGCGCAGAGGGCCTCCCGCCTCGATCCGATCGAGGCGCTCCGACGGTGACGCGGCTCGGCTGGCTCGCTGATGGGGCTGCCTATCTGGTCGCTCGTCGCGACGAGTCGTGATGCGCCGCCTCGACTCCGCCATGAAGGCCCGACGCGACGGCTCCAGGGTTACCGGCAAACCCTCCCGCATCACGCAAGGGCCCACCTCGACGGGCCCTCCGGATGGCGATAGCAAACGACGCCCCTTATGGATCGCCATTCTCGACCCAATCGTGGTATAAGCAGGGCCGTCGGAGTAGAAATGCGCACGGTCACGTCGAGCCGAGCTCGCCGGCTGCGCCAGGTGGTGGCCCTCACCGTCGGGACCGCCCTGCTCTGGCTCACCCCCCTCACGTATCTCGAGCCGTTCGATCCGCTGTGGATCGGCGGCATCTGGGACGACGACGATGCCGACGCCGTCGTGGTCCTGGTCAAGAACATCGAGGTCCCGTGCGACTCGGTCCCGTCCGTGGTCGTGCCCCTCGAGCCGTGCCTGTACGGCGCCCCCACGGCCCCGGTCTGGCGGCCGATCGCCCGCCCCGTTGGCTGGCCCGAGAACCGCGCCCCGCCTGACGCGTAAGCCTCCCCGTCCTCGGCGTCTGCTGGCGCAGTAACGCAGGCGTCCGCCTCGCTTCTCGCCGGGCCGCTCCGCGTGTGCCGACGCGCGACCTCCCTGCGTGGACGACCCTCGAGATCGAGGCCGCGGCCGGGTGGCCTGACCCGATCGGCGGACCCGATCCGGCCAGGTGTTCTCATGCGCTCATTGGCAAACACGAGGCGCAACATGATTCGTTTGCGTGGCAACCACCCGCCGAAAGCGCGGCTGGAGCGATCGCGTTTAACGGCGCCCCGAGCCACATTGGCAGTCATGGTGGACCGGTCCCTGGCAGGTCCGCTCCCCTCGAGCCCTCGGTCCTTGGTCGTGATCCCAACCTACAACGAGCGCGGCTCCATCGACCAACTCTTGCACGAGGTGCGCCGCCTGGCGGAGGTGGACATCCTTGTGATCGACGACAGCTCGCCGGATGGCACGGCCGATGCCGTGGCGGCCGTGCAGGCCAGGGATCCTGCGATCCAGCTCCTGGTCAGACCCCGGCGGCTGGGCCTGGCGTCCGCGTACATCACGGGCTTCCGTCATGCCATGCGCCACGGGTACGACCTGGTGTTCGAGATGGACGGAGACTTGTCTCACTCGCCGCGGTACATCCCGCTGTTCCTCCAGAAGATACACGAGGCCGACCTCGTGGTGGGTTCGCGATACGTCTCCGGAGGCGACATCATGGACTGGAACTGGTTGCGGCACCTCATCAGCCGAAGCGGGAATCTGTATGCGCGAACCATCCTCGGCTCCGACCTCCAGGACCTGACGAGCGACTTCAAGTGCTTCCGGGTCGCCGCCCTCAAGCGGTTCGATCTCTCCTCGATCAGCTCGGATGGATACTGCTTCCAGATCGAGATGAGCCATCTCTTCGCGCGCAACCGCCTCCGGGTGGTGGAGATCCCCATCATTTTCGAGGAGCGGCGGGCGGGCCAGTCGAAGATGTCCTGGCGCATCGTGTTCGAGGCTCTGACTAGGGTCTGGACGCTCCGATTCGGCTTGAGTCCGGTAACCCTACGTCCCGTGTCGGACGACGCTCGGCCGGGGCGCCCCTGACATGTCGATGCTCGTCCGGGCGCTGGTCGGTGGGACCGTGGTCGTCGCCGTGATGGCGCTCCCGGTCGACTCGTCGACGCAACAGGCCCCAGGGTCGACATCCTCTTCGATCGAGCACGGCCAGCAGGACATCTACTACATCTGGCACGATGGCAGCGCCCTGGCCTTGGGCACGAATCCCTACGAAGCCATCTTGTCCGGCAACATGCGAGAGAACCGGAAGTACCCGACATACCTTCCGCTGCTCTACGTGCTGGTCGCAGCGGCGTACCGTCTCGGTGTCGTCGAATACCGCGATTGGTTGCTTCTGTGGCGGCCCCTCGTGCTCGCCAGCCACCTGGGCATCGCTGTCCTGCTCTTCGTGACCTGCCGGCGATCCGGCCATCCCGTTCTGGGTGTGTTTGCGGCGCTGTTTTGGAGTCTGAACCGCTGGACGGTCTACGTCGTCAAAGTGGCTCACGTGGACTTCCCGGCCATCCTCTGCTTGGTGGCGTCGCTCCTCCTCT
>CAYXBJ010000034.1:0-66407 GCA_964463175.1 uncultured bacterium | reverse complement strand
CGATCAGGGCCGCCACGAGCGCGGCGAGATTGTCGTTGTCGCCGAGCTTGATCTCCTCCACCGCCACCGTGTCGTTCTCGTTGATGACCGGGAGCACCTTGAAGCCGAGGAGCGTCATGAGCGTGTTGCGGGCGTTCAGGTAGCGCTCGCGATGGCTCACGTCCTCCTGGGTCAGGAGCACCTGCGCGACCCGAATACCGTGCGCGGCGCAGGCCTGCTCGTAATGCCACATGAGCGCGGCCTGGCCGACCGCGGCCGCCGCCTGCTTCTCCGGGATGGATCGCGGCTTCCCGCCGAGCCCGAGCCGGGCCGTGCCCGCGGCAATCGCGCCGGAGGTCACGAGGACGACCTCGATGCCGCCCGCCATCAGCGCGGTCAGCTCGGCCGCGAGCGGCTCGATGCGGGCGCGATCGGGCCCCTCGACGGCGTCGGCGATGAGACCGCTCCCCACCTTCACGACCACGCGACGGAGCCGGCGGCGCGTCACGAGGGAACCTCGCTGGCCCGCTCCACCGGCAGGGTCTGGAGGGCCGCGCCGATGGCGGCCCGGAGCTCGGCCAGTCCCTGCCCCGTGCGCGCGGCGAGCGGGTACACCGGAAGCTTGCGTCGGCGTCCCATGGCGACGACGCGCTTCAGTCGCGGCGCTGCGCCGTCGAGGTCGATCTTGTTCGCGGCGATCAGCTGGGGGCGGGCGGCGAGGTCCGGCGAGTAGGCCTTCAGCTCCGCCTGGATCGTCTTCCAGTCCTCGACCGGATCACGACCGGTCGCCGGGTCGAGATCGAGCAGATGGACGAGGAGGCGCGTGCGCTCGAGGTGTCGGAGGAAGCGAAGGCCGAGACCCTTGCCTTCGGCCGCCCCCGGGATCAGCCCGGGCACGTCCGCGATCACGAAGCTCCGCTCCTCGTCGAGCCGAACCAGGCCGAGCGTCGGGACGAGCGTCGTGAACGGATAGTCGGCGATCTTCGGCCGCGCGGCCGACAAACGCCCGACCAGGGTCGACTTGCCCGCGTTCGGAAACCCCACGACGCCGACGTCGGCGAGGAGCCGCAGCTCGAGCCGGAGGGCCCGCTCCTCGCCGGCCTCGCCCGGATCGGCCCGGCGGGGCGCCCGATTGGTGGAGGTCGCGAACCGCGCGTTGCCACGGCCGCCACGGCCGCCGCGCGCGACGTCAAGCCGATCGCCCTTGGTGGTCAGATCGCCGAGGAGCAGGCCGGAGTCCCGCTCGCGCACGGTCGTGCCGACGGGCACCCGCAGGACGAGGTCCGCGCCGCTCGCGCCGTGGCGGTCGGAGCCCTCGCCGTGGCCTCCGCGGGGCGCGGCGTAGTGGCGCTTGTAGCGGAAGTCGAGGAGCGTGCCGAGGCCTTCGTCGGCCTCGAGGATCACCGAGCCGCCGCGACCCCCATCGCCCCCGTTGGGGCCTCCGCGGGGAACGTACTTCTCACGGCGGAAGCTGAGGCAGCCCCGGCCCCCGTCACCGGCCCGCACGTGAATCTCGACTTCGTCGACGAACACAGCGGCCCCGGAGGCACGGGTGAAAGCCGGAGGCTAGGAGAGGGCTTCTTCGCGGATGCTCACCAGGCGCCGGCCGTTGCGCTCCTCGAACGCGACCACGCCGTTCGCCTTGGCGAACAGCGTGAAGTCGACGCCGAGGCCGACGTTCCGGCCCGGGAAGAACCGCGTGCCGCGCTGCCGGACGAGGATCGAGCCGGCGGGCACCCACTGGCCCGCAAAGCGCTTGACCCCGAGCATCTTGGGCTGGCTGTCCCGGCCGTTCCGCGAGCTGCCGACGCCCTTCTTGTGCGCCATGGGGGAGCTCCGTCAGTCCTCAGGCGCCCGCGTCGATCCGGGTGATCCGGACCGCGGTGAACGCCTGGCGATGGCCTTGCCGGCGCCGGTAGTTCTTCCGGCGCTTGAACTTCACGACGACGATCTTCCGATCCCGGCCCTGCCGCACGACCTGGCCGAGTACCCGGGCCGCGCCGAGGCGCGCGGGGTCCACAACCGGATCCCCCTCGGCCCGAAGATACGCGACCTCGCGAAACTCCACCGTATCGCCCTGGCCGGTGGGCAGACGCTCGAGACGCACGACGTCCCCTTCGCGGACCCGGTACTGCTTGCCTCCGGAGATGATCACGGCTTCCACGGAACTGCCTCCTCGGAGAATTGCGGCGAGCGCGGGCTGTCCGAAGCCACGATTTGACCACACCGATCCGCGACTGTCAACGTATGCGGTCCGTCCGGCAGTAGCCGGTCAGCCCCGCCGGAAGTACTGCTCGAGGTGCTGGCGCAGGAACAGCCGCGAGCGGTGGACGCGGGACTTCACCGCCGGCAGGCTGATCCCGAGCATCTCGGCGATCTCCGGATTGGACAGCCCCTCCATGTCGTGGAGGACGAAGGCTGTCCGGTAGTCCGCGGGCAGGCCGTCGATCGCCTCGCGAAGACGCCGGCGTGCTTCGGCCCGAAGCGCGGGATCCTCGACCTGCTGCGACCAATCGTGCCCCGGCTCGATCAGGTGGCCGTCGCCGTCGAAGGCCGGCAGCAGCGCTTCCCAGGACACCTCGTCCTTGCCCCGCCGGCTGCGGAGCTTCTCGTACGCGGCGTTGGCGGTGATCCGGTAGATCCAGCTCCCGAGCGCCGACTCGCCCTTGAACGTGCCGATCTTCCGGACGATCGTCCACAGCACGTCCTGGCTCACCTCCTGGGCATCCTCCGGCACGCCCGTGATGCGGAGCGCGAGCCGGTAGATCTTCACGCCGTAGCGGTGGACCAGCGCTTCGACGGCGCCGGGAGCCTGCGTGAGGAGATCCTGGTGCAGCCGCTGATCGGGCGTCTCGGTGGACACGACCGGCGCGCGGTCGGTGGTCATCGCCCGGCCCCCGCGGGCACGGCCGGCTCGGCGCGGCGATAGAGCGAGAGGTGCCGCCGGAGCTCGCCGACGCAGTGCTCCATCACCCGGATGTCCTTCTGGACCTTCGTCAGCAGGATCGCCCCTTCGATGCCCGCGACGAGGAACCGCGCCAGCACCTCCGCATCCACGTCGGCCGTGAGGCTCCCCATGGCCTGCGCGCGGCTCAGGCTCGCCGCCAGGCACCGGCGCCAGTGATCGAACCCCTCGGCGAGGCGGCGGCGGAAGCCTTCGTGGGCATCGGCGAGCTCGGTGGCGAGATTGCCCATCGGGCAGCCGCCGACGCAGTTGCGCGCCCGCTGGGTCGCGAGGACCTCGTCCAGGAAGGTCTCGACCTGGCTCAGCGGCGCCCGGCCACCGTCCTCGAAGATGGGGGCCAGGGTCCGGGCCTGGAACCGCTCGAGCAGCCGATCGAGGATCGCGTAGCCCAGATCCTCCTTCGAGCGGAAGTAATGGTAGAAGTTACCCTTCCCGGCACCGCTCTCCCGCAGGACGTCGTCAAGGGAGGTACGGTGATACCCCCGGACCGCCATCAGCCGGGTGGCCACCTCGAGGATCTGCTCTTTGACCGGCGAGGGACCCATAGGCGTGTACCGACCGGTCGGTACACTAGCGTGCGACCCGGGGCGTGTCAAGGCAACCGGCCGCCGACGGACGCCGTCGGCGCGCGGACGCTCCGCTCCGGGACAAACCTTGACGCCGGTGGTCCCCCTTGCTTAGCTGAGGCGGGCCGTGAATGACTCCGGCGGGGTCTCGTCGGAACCGGCGTGAGGGAGAGCGAAAGAGAGGCCGCGTCGATGCTGACTCGTGCGTGTGGTGTGGTCGTCCTGATCGCCCTGGGCTGCTGGCTCGGCGTCGCGCCCGCCATGGCCCAGGTGCCGAACCCTCCGCCGCCGGTCCAGGTGGAGAAGCCGCCGCCGTCCCCGGGACCGCAGTTCGTGTGGATCGCGGGCCACTGGACGCCGCAGGGCAGCCGCTGGGCCTGGGTGGCCGGACACTGGGTGGAGGCCCAGGGCGCCTGGATCCCCGGGCGATACCAGCAGACCCCGCAGGGCTGGGTCTACGTGGAGGGTCGCTGGAAGCGGTGACCGCCCGCTTGGCGCCCCGCCCCGGAACGGCGGGTGACGGCCGCCGCGGCGCTGGCGCGCCGAGCGACCGCGCGCGTCAGAACAGCGGGGCGGCCGCGCGCAGCGCCGAGTCCAGCAGTGGCCCCGGGTAGAGCCCCAGCAGCACCACCGCGACCGCGCTGATCGCCAGCACGAGGGCCAGCGCCGGTGGGACCGCGACCGGCGTCGCGCGGGCCGGCGCGTCGATGTACATCTGCTTGGCCACCTGCAGATAGTAGAAGAGCGCGACGACGGTCAGGATGGCGGCGAGCAGCACGAGCCCGTAGAGCCCCGCCTGGGCCGCGGCCCAGAAGACGTAGAGCTTGGCCCAGAAGCCCACCACGAACGGAATGCCGCCCAGCGAGAGCAGGAACAGGAGCATCACGAGCGCGAGCACCGGCGAGCGCTGGGCGAGCCCGCGGAACGTTCGGAGCGCCGAGGAGCCTTCGCTCTGCCCTACCGCCTCCACGACCATGAAGGCGCCCATGTTCGAGAAGAGGTAGGCCACCAGGTAGAACAGCAGCATCGCCACCCCGTGCGGCGACAGCGCCGCGACCCCGAGCAGCATGTAGCCGATGTGGGCGATTCCGGAGTAGGCCAGCAGGCGCTTGGCGTCGGTCTGGGGAATCGCCATCAGATTGCCGGCGACGATCGTCAGCGCGCCGAGGAGCGCCGCCGCCTCGCCCCAGAACGCCGCGGCCGGGCCCGCGTGCTCGACGAACACGCGCAGCAGCACGGCGAACCCCGCGGCCTTCGGCGCCACCGACAGCCACGCGACGAACGGGGTCCCCGCCGCCTCGTAGGTGTCCGGCACCCACATGTGGAACGGGAAGACGGCGATCTTGAAGCCGATGCCGGCGAGGACGAGGACCAGGCCGAGGAGCAGGAGCGGATCGCCCGTCGCTGCGGCGCGCGTCACGGCGTCGAGCCGCGTGCTGCCGGCCGCCCCGTAGACGAAGGAGAGCCCGTAGGCCAGCAGCCCCGTCGAGAGGCTTCCCACCAGAAAGAACTTGAGCGACGCCTCGACGGCCCGCGCGTCCCTCTTCGCGAAGCCCGCCAGGACGTAGAGCGGGATCGACATCAGCTCGAACGCCACGAAGACCAGCACGAGCTCACGCGCCGAGGCCAGTATCATCATGCCGAGGAGCGCCGTCAGGACGAGCAGGTGGTACTCGAGGCCGTGGCGCCCGGCCGCGTCGTCCCGTCGCGCGAGCCCGCCCACCACCGCGAGCAGCGTCGCCAGCAGGAAGACCTGCTTCAGGAACACGGCGAGACCGTCCACGACGAAGGCGCCATCGAAGAGCGGGCCCCGGGCGTCGATCACCAGCGAGAGCGCGTAGAGACCGGCCAGCCCGACGGCGGCGACGAGCCCGACCTCCCGGCCCCGGCGCTCGCCGCCGCCGAGGCCGACCAGGAACACGACGAGCACGAGCGCGCCGACTCCGAGCTCGAGCGCCAGCAGCATCACGGCAGGAGCGCTCCGACCCGGTCGAGGAGCGCGACGACCGCCGGGTCGATCCGCGAGAGCGCGAGCCCCGGCGCGAGCCCGAACAGGATGATGAGGCCCGACAGGAAGACGAGGCTCACCCACTCGGTCCCGCGGGCGTCGGGGAGGGTCGCCCACTCGCCATGCGGTCCGGCCGCGAGCGGACCCCAGAAGATCCGCTTGGCGACGCGGAGGACGTAGATCGCCGTGAGGAGCGTGCCGAGGATCGCGGGGAAGAGCCACCACCGCCAGGCCGACTGCCACGCGCCGAGGAAGGTCAGGATCTCCGCGACGAAGCCCGCGAGCCCCGGGAGGCCGAGGGACGAGAGACCGCCGAGGGTGAAGCACGCCGCGATCCCCGGCATCCGCTGGCCGAAGCCACCCATCCGGCCGATCTCCCGCGTGTGGGACTTCTCGTAGATGAGCCCCACCAGGGCGAAGAAGAGCCCGGTCATGATCCCGTGCGCGAACATCTGGAAGACGGCCCCGTTGAGCCCCGCCTCGGTCAGGGTGGCTGCGCCGAGCATCACGAGGCCCATGTGAGAGACCGAGGAATAGGCGATGACGTATTTGAGGTCGGTCTGGGCCATCGCCGAGAAGGCGCCGTAGACGACGTTGATGACCGCGATCGTCCCCACGAGCGGCGCCCAGTACTGGGTCGCCTCGGGCAAGAGCGTCATCGCCACCCGGATGACGCCGAAGGCGCCGAGCTTCATCAGCACGCCCGCGTGGAGCATCGAGACCGCGGTCGGCGCCGAGGCGTGGCCATCGGGGGACCAGGTGTGGAGCGGCCAGATGCCGGCCAGGATGCCGAAGCCCACGTAAAGCGCCAGGAACACCCAGTGCTGGGTCCTGGGCGTGAACGCGACCTCCGAGAGCGCGAGCAGCGAGAAGGAGTGCACCCCCGCGGCGAAGTAGAGGATGAACAGGCCGACCAGGATGAACGCGGACCCCAGCAGGAGATAGAGGGTCAGCTTCATCGCGGCGTATTCCTTGCTGCCCACGCCCGTCTCGCGGAACGCCCAGCCGAACAGGCCCTGGGGCCGGACCTCTCCCGTCGAGCCCCAGATCCCGATGAGGAGGTACATCGGGAGCACGGCGATCTCGTAGAAGAGGAAGAACACGAAGAGGTCGAGCGACACGAACACCCCGAAGACCCCGGTGACGAGCGTCAGCAGGAGCGCGTAGAACTCCTGGTCCCGGACGGTCACCGTCCAGGACGCGAAGGCGCCGGCGAAGATGATGATCGCCGTCAGCAGGATCATCAGCACCGAGATGCCGTCCGCGCCGAGCTCGAGGCTGATGCCGAGGGCTCGCACCAGCGGGTACTGCTCGCGGAACTGGAAGCCGCCGGCCGCCGTGTCGTAGGCGAGGTAGAGGTAGAGGGCCAACCCGAGGGTCAGGGCCGCCGCCCCGACGGCGATCAAGCGCACGCCGAGCGGGCGCGTCCGGCCGAGCAGCATGATGAGGCACGCCGCCACGAACGGCGTGGCGGTGACCAGGAGGAGCACGGGGCAGGCGGTCACGTCCAGAGTCTCCAGAGCACCAGCACGAGGAGGAGGCCCGCCGTCACGCCGTAGAGGTAGTCCTGGGCGCGGCCGGTCTGGAGCCGGCGGAGGTCGGCGCCCGCGCGGAGCGTCAGCGCGCTCGCCGCGTTCACCAGTCCGTCCACCAGGTACCGATCGATCCACCCCACGAGCCGCGCGAACGCCAGGACGACGCCCCGATAGATCGCCACGTAGAGCGCGTCGAGCCCATAGCCGCGCGCCGCCCAGGCCGGCAGGGGGCCGAGCCCGCGCATGAGCGCCGCGGCCGACACGGCGCGCCGCTGGTAGACCAGCCACGCGAGGAGTAGGCCCGCCAGCGCGAGCCCGACGGAGAACGGCGTGAGCCAGTGCGGCCCGTGCGGGAGCGTCGTCCCCCAGTCGCGGCCCAGGTACTCCGGGAAGCTCTGGCCGAGCGCGCTGCCCCCGAGCACGGTGCCCACGATCGACAGGAGGGCGAGGATCCAGAGCGGGCCCATCATCACGCCCGGCGGATCGTGGGGATGCCCCCCCGCGCCGCGCGCGCCGAAGAACGTGAGGAACACGGCCCGGAACATGTAGAAGGCGGTCAGGAACACCGTCACCGACAGGAGCACGAAGGGCCCGTGGAGCCCCGCCTCCCACACCCCGCCGAGGATCGCCTCCTTCGAGACGAACCCCGAGAACGGCGGAATGCCGGCCAGCGCGAGCGTGCCCACGACGAACACGATCGCGGTCCGCGGCATGGCCCGGCCGAGCCGGCCCATCGCCCCCATGTCGTTGGTGTGGACCGCGTGGATCACCACGCCCGCGGCGAGGAAGAGGAGCGCCTTGAAGAAGCCGTGGAGCAAGAGGTGGAGCACGCCGGCCACCAGCGCGCCGGCGCCGAGCGCGGTCATCATGTAGCCGAGCTGCGACACCGTCGAGAAGGCGAGGACGCGCTTGATGTCGGTCTCCCCGAGGGCGAGGGTCGCCGCCAGGAGCGCGGTGAAGGCCCCGACGTAGGCGATCAGGAAGAGCACGCTCGGCGTCGCCAGGAACAAGGGATAGGCGCGGGCCACCAGGAACACGCCGGCCGTCACCATCGTAGCGGCGTGGATCAAGGCCGAGACCGGCGTCGGTCCCTCCATCGCGTCGGGGAGCCAGACGTGGAGCGGGAACTGGGCGCTCTTCCCGACCGCGCCCAGATAGATGAGCGCCATGTAGAGACCGAGGTGCGCGGGGAGCGCGCCGGCCGACACCATCCGGAACAGCGTGGTGAACTCGAACGTCCCCGTCGTGCCCCAGAGCAGCACGATGCCGAGAAGGAAGCCCACGTCACCGAGCTTCGTCACCCAGAAGGCCTTCACCGCCGCCCGGGCCGCCGCCGGCCGCTGATAGTAGAAGCCGATCAGGAGGTACGAGCAGAGCCCCACGAGCTCCCAGAAGACGAAGAGCTGGAGGAAGTTCGGCGCGAAGACGAGCCCGAGCATCGCGAAGGCGAAGAGCGACTGATAGAAGTAGTAGCGCCCGAGGGCCGGCCGGGCCTCGTCGGCGAGATAGCCGAGCGAGTAGAGCTGGACCAGTCCGGCCACGAGCGTCACCAGGGCCGCCATCGCGGCAGCAAGGGGGTCCACGTACACGCCGACGGTCGCGAGCGGCTCGGGCCCGGTCTGCTGGAGCCAAGGCATGGTCAGGGTGGCCTGGCGCAGCACGGCCCCGCCCTCGGCCCGCACGCCCACCCCCGCGACCCAGAGGCTCGTCACCAGGCGCACGGCCGCGTAGAGGGCGACCCCGATCCCGGCCAGCGAGACGAGCGCCGCCAGGCGTCCCGTCCGCCGGAGCGGCGGCACCACGCCGAGAAGCAACGCGGCGATGAAGGGGCCTCCCAGGATCAGGAGGGCGAGGTCGGTCTCGGTCATCGGGTCTCGGTCTAGCCGCGCAGGAGGTTCAGGTGGTCCGCGTCGACCGTCCGGCGCACGCGGAAGATCACGATCACGATCGCCAGCCCGACCGCCACCTCGGTGACGGTGATCGCGATCGTGAAGAGGGCGAGCACCCAGCCGACCACGGTTCCCGTCGCGTGCGCGAAGGCGACGAGGTTGATGTTGACGGCGTTCAGCATCAGCTCGAGGCCGAGCAGGATGCCGACGGCATTCCGCCGGGTCAGGACCCCGAAGAGGCCGATCGCGAACATCGCCGCGGCGACGAGCAGGTACCCGCTCAGCACGGTCGCCGGGCTCCGGGGGCCGCCCCCGCCGTGCGCCTCACGGCTCGGTCCGCGCGAGGTAGAGGGCGCCGAGCAGCGCCGCGAGGAGGAGGAGCCCGAGCACCTCGAAGGCCAGCACCCACTCGGTGAGCACCGCGCGACCGAGGGCGGCGGTGGTGAGCGCGGGCGCCGGCGCGACCGCGGGGCGCGCCGCTCGCAGGATCGTCCCGGCGAGCCCGACGAACACCGCGGCCGCGGCCACCGCGCCGGCCAGGATCCCCCGGTTTGTCTGGACGAGGGAGCTCCCGACCAGCCGCTCCGTCAGCATGATGGCGAAAACCACGATCGTCACCACGCCGCCCGCGTAGAGGAGCACCTGGACCGCGGCGATGAACTCCGCGTGGAGCAGGAGGAAGAGGCCGGCCGTCCCCACGAGGGCGAGCGCGAGCCAGAGCACGGAGTGGAAGAGATTCCGCGCCAGGACGACGCCGAGACTCGCCCCCAGGACGACGATGGCGATCGCGCCCAGGCCGAGCGCCTCGGCGCTCACGCCGTCTCTCCGGACCGCGCCCGCCGCGGAGCCGTCCGGCGGCTCACTCGGCGGCGTCCTTCGCGTGCTCGCCCTTGCCGCGGGCCGGCGGGGCCTGCATGGCGCGGAGCCCCGTCCCGGTGGCCCAGGAGGGCGGGAACTGCTGGCCTAGCGCGTGGAGACGGTCCTTGTCGAGCAGGAGGTTCCGGCGATCCGTCGTCGCCAGGTCGAACGTCCGGAGCATGATGATCGCGTCGGTCGGGCACACCTGGACGCAGAGCTCGCAAAACTCGCACGCGTACAGCTCGAGCGTGAAGAGCTTCGCGTAGTTCCGTTTCTCCGCCTTCAGCATCTCGACCTTGATCACCTGCGGCGGGCAGATGAACTCGCAGAGCCGGCAGCCGATGCAGTTCTCCTCGCCGGTCTCCGGGTCGTAGGTGAGGGCCAGGACCCCGCGGAAGCGGTCCGGGTAGGGACGCGTCACCCGCGGGTAGTGGACCGTCACCGGGGTCCGGAAGAAATTGCGGAGGGTCACCGCCAGGGCCGTGCCCGCGGCGCGCGCCATCCGGACGGCGGTACGCACGCCGCCCTCAGACACCCGCCCCTCCGGTGGCCGCAACGATCGCGCCGGCGGCGAGCAGCAGCGCGATCGAGGCCGGCAGGAACACCTTCCACGACAGCGCCAGGATCTGGTCCACCCGGATCCGGATGAACGACCAGCGCACCCAGATGATCACGACGAACAGGAAGAGCGCCTTCAGCACGAACCAGACCGCGCCGAGCGCGGCCGGGCCGGGTCCGAGCCAGCCGCCCAGGAAGAGCAGCGTGCCGAGGCAGGCGACGCCGAAGAGGTGGACGAACTCGGCCAGCTGGATCAGGGCGAACTTCATGCCGGAGTACTCCACCCGGAAGCCCGCCACCAGCTCCGACTCCGCCTCGACGATGTCGAACGGGATGCGGTTCTCCGAGGCGAGCGACACCACCACGAAGGCGATGAACGCGAGCTGCCCGAGGACCGGGTAGAACACGAACCAGCCGAGGAGCCCCTGCTGGGCGTCGACGATGGTCGACAGCCGGAGCGAGCCGGTCAGCACGACCGGGACCAGTGCCACCAGGATGAACGGCACCTCGTAGGAGATGATCTGGTTGACCGCGCGCATCGCCGACAGGAGCGCGTACTTGTTGTTCGAGCCCCAGCCGCACATGAACAGTCCCACGACCTCGAGCGAGGATACCGCGAGCACGAAGACCAGGCCGATGTCGAGGTCGGCGAGCGCCCAGCCCTGGGCGAACGGGATGGCCGCGTACATCAGGAAGGCCGGCACCAGGAACACGATCGGCGCGAGGTTGTAGACCACCCGGTCGGCCGCCGTCGGGACGATGTCCTCCTTCAGGAGGAGCTTCACCGCATCCGCGATCGGCTGGAGCCACCCGTGGGGGCGTCCCACCTCGTACGGGCCGACCCGGGACTGGAGGCGGGCCGCGAACTTCCGCTCGAGAAGGGTGAGATACGTCACGATGACGAGGACCCCGTTCAGGAGGAGGAACGGCGGCCCGACGGTCCAGAGGAGCTCGGTCATCGCGCTAGCGATCCACCTCGCCGAAGACAGGATCGATCGAGCCCAGGATGGCGACGGCGTCCGCGATCTTGTGGCCCGGCAAGATGTGGCCGGCCACCGCGAGATTCGAGAACGAGGCGCCGCGCCATTTCATCCGGTAGGGCTTGGTGGAGCCGTCGGAGACCAGGTAGATCCCCACCTCGCCCCGCGGGCTCTCGACCCGCGCGTAGGCCTCGCCCTTCGGCAGCTTCACCTGGCCGATCGACTTCACGCCCGGGCGCGACGAGATGGGCCCGGTCGGCAGCCCGTCCAGCGCCTGGCGAACGATGCGGATCGACTGTCGGAACTCCTGCATCCGCACCCGGTAGCGCGCGAAGCAGTCGCACGACGTCTCGACCGGCACGTCGAACGCGAACTCCTCGTACGAGGAGTAGGGGTCCACGCGGCGGAGGTCGTGGGCGAAGCCCGAGCCCCGGAGGAGCGGGCCGGAGACTCCGATCTCCTGGGCCAGCTCCCGCGAGATCACGCCGACGCCCTGGGTGCGGACCAGGAAGATCGTGTTCCCTTCGAGCAGCGCCTCGTACTCGGCGAGCCGGCCCTCGATGTGGGCGATCGTCGCCTGCGCCTTGTCCGCCCACCCGGCGGGGATGTCGTAGCGCGTCCCGCCGATCTGGTGGAACCCGTAGAGGAGCCGCGCGCCGGTCAGCGCCTCGAAGAGGTCGAGGATCATCTCGCGCTCGCGGAAGCAGTAAAGGAACATCGTCGCACCGCCCCCGAGCGCCCCGCCCATGTCCATGCACCAAGTGCCGAGCCAGAGGCAGTGGGAGGCGATCCGCTGGAGCTCGGCCGCCAGGACCCGGAGGTACTGCGCGCGCTTCGGCACGTCGATCTGGCCGAGCTGCTCGGCCGACCGCACGTAGCAGAGCTCGGCGGTCATCGCCGAGACGTAGTCGGTCTTCGAGGCGATGGACGGGTACTGCACGTAGGTCAGCGTCTCCCCGAGCTTCTCGTGGCAGCGGTGGAGATAGCCGATCACGGGGTCGACGTCGACGATCGTCTCCCCCTCGAGCGTGAGGATCATCCGGAAGACGCCATGGGCCGAGGGGTGCTGCGGCCCCATGTTCATCACGAGGCGCTCGTTGCCCCCGTAGCCGTACTCGACGACGGTCCGCCCGGGCGCGGACGACGTCGTCACGATCGGCGCCTCGTCGCTCATCCGGCTACCGGCAGGGCGAGTAGTCGGTGGGGACCAGGATCGTCGCCTCCTGGGCCTGGAGGAAGGGCATGAGCCGCGCGGCCGCCCCCTGCCACGCAGCGTCGTGCTTGAGCGCCTGCCGCACCTCGGTGCGATGCGCGAGGTCGCGATAGCCCCAGAGGTGGACGATGGTGTTGAGCGGCCCGATCTCGACGAGCCAGTACCCGACCGGCGAGGAGTGCTTCTCCCGGATCGGGAGCACCTCGCGCATCGTCTCGCTGTACGCGGCCGCCTTGCCGGGATGAAGCCGGTAGACGCGGAGCTCGTGGAGCCCCATCCCCGTCGTCGACCGGAAGGGCGCCCAGTCGAACGAGGTGAGGATCATGTTCTCCTGGGCCTCGAGCAGGGGGCCGCTCACCGGCAGGTACTCCTTCACCCAGCGCTCGTCCTTCGCGAGGCCCGCCCGCGCCGTCGTCCGCGCGGCGAGGTCGGCGAACTCCCAGAGGTGGACCACCTGGTTGAGCGGGCCGAGCTCGGTGGACCAGTAGCCAAGGAGCTTCCCGTAGCGGTCCCCGCGCACGACCCGACCGATCGAGCCGGACTTGTCGACGTAGTCGCCGAGCTTGCCGGGCTTGATCGTGTACCGACGGAGCTCGTGGATCATCGAGGCCTCCCGTGGCGCCTCACCGGTAGGGCGGGTGCGGCGTGTCGACCGCGTAGTCTTTGCGAAGCGGATAGCCTTCCCAGTCCTCCGGCAAGAGGAGTCGGCGGAGGTCGGGGTGTCCCTCGAAGCGGATCCCGAAGAGCTCGTGACACTCCCGTTCCATCCAGAGCGCGCCCCGGTAGAGGCTCGTCAGGCTCGGGCACGGCGCCTCGCGGGGGATCCGCGTCTTCACGGTGAGCCCGAGGTGCGTCTCAAGATTCTCCACGCGGCAGACGACATCGAACCCCTCCGCCTTCCAGTCGACTGCCGTCAGATGACAGAAGTACCGGCAGCCGAGGCCGTCGCGAGCGAGGCCGAAGGCCTCGCGCCACCGCTCGAGCGGGACCGTCACCACGAGATGCCGGATGTCGGCCGGGCGCTTCGGGTCCTCGCCGGTGGCCTCGACGCCGAGGGCCTCCCGCAGGCGGGCGATCGCGAGCTCGGCGGTCTCGGGCGGGAGACGTCCAATCGCGGCGGCACGCGCCCGCGCCTCGCGATGCTCCCTTCCATCCGACGGTCGGAGGGACGCACGTCAGTCCGGCGGCGCGCCCGGCGCGCTCCGCTGGCCGGTCTGCTGGAATTCGGCGACCTTCTCGTGGAGCTTGAGGATGCCGAACATGAGGGACTCGGGCGTCGGTGGGCAGCCCGGGACGTACACGTCGACCGGCACCACCCGGTCCACGCCCTTGACCACGTGGTAGCCGTGCCGGAACGGACCGCCCGAGTTGGCGCACGAGCCCATCGAGATGCACCACTTCGGGTCCGCCATCTGCTCGTAGATGCGCTTCAGCATGGGCGCCATCTTGATGGTCACGGTGCCCGAGACGATCATGAGGTCCGCGTGGCGCGGCGACGCCCACGGCACCATGCCGAAGCGCTCCACGTCGAACCGCGACGCGAACGTCGCCATCATCTCGATCGCGCAGCAGGCGAGCCCGAACGTCACCGGCCACATCGAGGACTTCCGCGCCCAGTTGAACAGCTTGCTCGTCGAGGTCACCGCGAGCCATCCGCCCGGGAAGTGCTCGAGCCGGTCCCAGAGCCCCTGCACCGTGTCCGAGACCTGGTCACCGCCCGGCCGCTCCTGGTGGTACTTCACCCACTCCTGGAGGTCCTTGACCTCCTCCCACGCCGGCGGCGGGATGACCGGAATCGGCGGCTTTATTTCCACGCGAGAATCCCTTCGCGGTACGCGTAGAGCCAGCCGAGGCCCAGGATCAGCAGGAAGAGCACCATGGGGCCGAAGGCCGCCCAGCCGAGCGACCGGAGGACCAGCGCCCACGGGAAGAGGAACACCACCAGGGCGTCGAACACGATGAACACGAGCGCCACGAGGTAGAACCCGATCGGGAATCGGATCCAGGCCGACCCGATCGGCTCCGGCCCGCACTCATAGCTCTGGAGCTTCGCCGCGGTGGGACGCGAGGGTCGGACCAGGGCCGCCGCGACGAGGCTCACGCCCCCGAAGGCCACGATCATCACGAAGAACACCAGAACGGGGAGGTACTCTGCCACGGCGGCCGGTATTATACCAGGGAGGTCAGCCCCGGGTCCCGGCACCCCGGGAACCTTGCCGGAGCACGCATCGTTCGCCTGGCGAGGTCGTCGCGCGGTCCACGCTCACCCCGCTGAGGAGGCATGCCATGCGGATCTGGATCGCGCTCTCGCTCGCACTCGTGGTGGGGCTCGCCGCCGTTGGCTCCGTCTGGGCCTTCAGCTGCCCCACGCTCGTCAAGGCCGCCAACGAGGCCATCGCCGCCGCCGAGCCCAAGGCCAACATGGGCGACGACCGGCAGAAGCTCCGTAACGCCGGCATGATCGAGGAGGCGAAGGCCCTGTCGAAGGAGGCCGAGGCCTCGCACGCGGCCGGCAAGCACGGTCTCTCCGAGGCTCAGGCCAAGGCCGCGAAGTACCTCGCCGAGCAGGTGAAGTAGCGGCCAGCAACTCGCGGGCGCGGACGGCGCGCACTGACGACACCGCCCCCGGCCGTCTCCGGCGGCGGTTCGTGTTTCGGTGCCCGGTCGGGCGGCGGGGCGGAGCCGGCGCGCGGGCGCTAGCCCGCGTCGACGTCGTGGGGGCGCTTCAGCACCCCGCCCGGCGGCGCGTTGAGGATCGCCTCGGGGAACAGCTCGGCCAGCCACTGGACGATGTCATTCACGGTCATGACGCCGATCGGCCGGCGCTGGGCATCGATGAGCGGGATGGTGCGATAGCTCGCGTTGTGGAGCCGGTTGATCGCATATGCGATCAGGGTGTCCGGCCCGAGCGACTCGGGATCCGGCGTCATCACGTCGCGGAGCGCCGTCGTCCTCGGATCCCGACCCGGCACCGCCACCCGGCGGAGCAGATCCCGCTCGGTGAAGATCCCGCGGAGCTGACCGTCGCGGTCCACGATCACCACGGAGGCCCGGCGCTTCTCCGCCATCTGGAGGATGGCCGCGTGCACCGTGGTCTCCGGCGAGCACTTGATCGGCTCGCTCGGCGCCAGGATCTTGACCGTGTCGCTGAGGAGCGCGCTCTCGAGCTCCTGGAAATCCGCCTCCAGCGACTCGGAGTAGGCGTCGTGATACTCCCGCGCTTCCATGGCCTGCTCCTCCCCGCATGCCCGTCCAATTGCGGCCGGAACTCTGGAGGCCGGGCTTGAAGCGACTGTATGCCCCGCCCGGAGGGCTGTCAACGCAGCCCGGGCCCAGCGCCCGGGAGGAATTACGGGGCGGTCAGCGCCACCAGCCCTGCATACGACCCGCCATGGGGAGATAGAGGAGGATGGCGACGATGAGGATGATGGCGGCGATCAGGATGAGCGAGGGGTCGCCACCCACGGCCACCTCCCCGGCGCGCTGAGCCAGCTCCTGCCGCTCGGCGGGCGTGAGACGGGCGAGGACCAGGTCCGCGTCGGCCGGCGTCAGGCCCTGGCCGACCAGCGCGTCACGCACCGTCGTGAGGTCGACGGTGGCCGGGACGGCGACTCGGTCGACGTCGGACGCCCGGCTCGGCGGGAGCGGCGCGCCCTCGCCGGGCACGGGGAGGGCGAGCCAGGCCACGCCCCACAGCACCAAAGCCACCGTGAGCCATCGTGGGCGCAGGATGCGGGTCCGGAGCATCGTGTTCCCCCAGAGACGGCCGGGGCTCGACGCCGCCGCTCGCCGATCTCCGGCTCAGTCTCCCACCGGCCCGCGTCGTGCCGGCCAGGAATTCCACGCCGCGGCGGGCACGGTCGCTGCGTCCGGGCGGCGACCGCGCGCGTCCGAGCCGCGAGCCGCCGCGACGTGACGGCGCGTTTACGCGGTCGGGCGCGGACGCGGGTTACCGGTGCGCGGCCGGGGCCTGGCGGCTCGGCGCGCCACCGAGCGCGCGCTCGAGCGCCTGGGCGCGTGCCAGCGCGGCGCGCTCCACGTTGAAGTCCGCGTCCGCCATGGGCGCCACGCCGGCGATCTGCCAGCGGCGCAACGCCTCGCGCCGCGCCGCGGTGGCGGCGAGCTTCCCCATCGCCGACGTCAGGCGTGCCTTCACGCGCGCCGGCAGGCTTCGGCGCATCACGATGGGCTGGATCGGCCAGGGTCCGAGGCTCTGCACGCAACGCAGCTCGGTCCGGAGCGCCCGCTCCTCGCGCCAGCGCAGCGCGACGACCACCGAGTCGATCGCCGCGGCGTCGATGGTGCCCTGCCGGAGCCCACGGAGCGAGTTGAGGTGGCCTCGCGTGTGGTGGAGTCGGCTCATGAACGTGCGATCGGCGCCGTGCTCCACGGCCGTCTGCAGCACGGAGTAGTAGCCGCTCAGGGACTCGTGGTCGTTGTAGCCCCAGCGCGCGGTCACCAGGTCGGCGAACGAGCGCGCGGGATTGTCCGCCCGGACGACGATGTCCGAGAAGGTGACGGGGCGGCCGCCCGCGCGGGGATCGTCGAACACGAGCCCGAACGGGACCAGGTCGACCGACGGGACGGCCTGGTCATGGAGCCAGATGTAGGCCGGCGCGCAACAGAAGGCGAGGTCGATCTTCGCCGCCGCGAACGGATCGGGCAGGTGTTTCGGCGGCCCGGAGTGCGTCATCACGACCTGGAGCTCCGTCCGCACGCCGAGCTGCTGGCCGAGGTACGCCGTGAGGTAGGCGAAGAGGCTCTTCGGAATGCTCGGGGTGAGATACGTGCGGAATCGGAGTATCGGCGCGGCCACGTGTCCCCGGGCATGCGGCGCGCCGCGCCGCGAGGCCCTCGCTCGAACGGATCGCCTCATACGCCCCCGTGTGACTCGTGGTCGGTCGGCGAAACAACGAATCCGCGGGGCTGGGCGGCGCGCCTCACCCCGCGGATTCCCATTGGTGGAGCTGAGGGGGATCGAACCCCTGACCCCGAGACTGCCAGCCTCGTGCTCTCCCAGCTGAGCTACAGCCCCGTAGGCCTTGGACGGTACCGTGCGCGTCCGGGCCTTGTCAAGGCGCGCGCCGTGATCGGATTGTTCTCATGCGGGGTTCCGCGGCGGCCGGCTCCCTCATCCTTGACCCTCTCCGGGCCTCCCCCTAGACTCGGGGGCACGGCCGGGATGGCGGAACTAGGCAGACGCGCCAGACTCAAAATCTGGTGGGCGCAAGCCCGTGGGGGTTCGATTCCCCCTCCCGGCACCATCGACCTGCACCCTCTCTCCGCTCATCGGCCGCCGCTGGCGTCGTCCGCGCGGGCCCACCGGCCGGCCAGGCTCCACTCGTAGAAGTCCCGGAGCCGGCGCCCCACCGGGCGCGGAAGCAGCGCGTGGGCCATGCACCAGGGGAACAGGACGAGCTGCCCGAGCACCCTATCGCGCCGGGAGCGCGCGTGGTCCGTGAGATACGATCGGAGCACCCGGCAGGCGTCCACGCCTTCCCGGACCCCGAAGCGCCACTGGGCTCCGGTGCTCGCCCGGTAGAAGCGCTTCGTGCACGAGCACGAGGGGACGTAGAGCAGCCGGCCGCGGAGGGACAGCCCGAAGGCCCAGTAGATGTCCGCCCGCACGTCTCCGCGGGTCCGGCGAATGTAGAGATTCCATCGCTCGACGGCGTCGCGCCGGATCAACCCCCGACACACGCACCACATCTGCCACAGCGTGAGCATCCGCAGCGACACCCCGAGGGACCAGGCGGCATCGTCCCCCACCGGCGGCGGCGAGAACGGCCGGGTCGGCAGGAAGCCATCAAGCGAGCGGCGCTCGACGCTCCCGAAGGCCAGGACGGCGTCCGGGCGCCGCTCCAGCGCGCTGACGAGCTCGCCGATGTAGCCGGCGGGGTACGCGTCGTCATGGGGAAACCAGAGCGCGTACTTGCCCCGGGACTCCCGGAGCAGGAGGTTGAAGTTCTCCACCCAGCCCAGGCCGTCGGTGGCCGCGAGGAAGCGAAACCGCCGGTCGGTCCCGTAGCGATCGCGGAGGACCTCCAGCGTGTCGTCGAGCCGGTGCCGATCCGAGACGATCACCTCGACGTTCTCGTACTCGATGGCGTCGAGGTTCGCGACGATGTTCTCGACGAAGCGACGCGAGCGATACAGCGGGACCCCGACCGACACGAGCGGCGCGGCCGGACCGATGTCGGCCATCAGGCGGGCCCGAGGATGCGCGCCGCGATCTGGTAGCCGAGGTACGGGCCCATCGTGTACTTTCCGGTGTTCACCGAGTGATAGGTCCGGACCGACTGGATGCCGATCTCGTGGCGGGTGTGCAGGCGGCTGTCGGCCGCGTGGATGTCCGTCTCGCCCCAGGCAAAGATCACGCCGCCCGCGGGCTCGACGCGGTGCTCGGCGTAGTCGAGGGTCATGAGTGCCGGGCAGCGCTTCACCACCGCCTCGTAGCTCTGCCGGAGGATCACGCGCCGATCCGCGGGGCGGAGCGACGCTTCCCAATCCGGCGGCGCGAGCGTGCGCGAGGAGCCGAGCATGCCCGTCGGGTACCAGGAGAAGTACACGCCGCGGCTGCCGCAGTTCACGACGTCTCCGAACGGCCCCAGGACGAAGGTCAGGGACGCGATGGCAGTCGCGCCCGGCGCGCTCGGCAGCCAGCCACCGATCTTGTAGCGATAGATCCACGGACGATCCGGCGCCAGGCCGACCCCGGCGTCGATCCGGAGGCGCCCCTGCCAGAGCGCGTTCACCACGTGGTCGTACGTCGCGGTCTGCTCGTCGCCGTTCTGGCGCCACGTCACGCGGAGGCGATGATCGTCCGCCCACGCGACGCCGCCGACCTCGGCCGACGCGACGAATCGGACCCGGGGCGTCGCGGCCAGCGCCTCCCGCAGCCGAGCCGCGATGCCGCGGGGGTCCACCGCCCGCTCGGAGGTGCGGAACGCGGCGAGACAGTAGTCCCGCGACGCGACGACCGCGGCGGCCTCGGGCGAGAGCCGCTCGACGAGGAGCGTGCGATCCAGGCCGAGATACGCGAGCCCGGTCGACGCGCACGCCTCCCTGAACAGCTGCTGGCAGCCGCGGTAGTGGGCCGCCAGCGCCTCGACGCTCGCCATCGTGCCCTCGTGGACGGCATAGACGAAGGGCGTCGAGACCGGCAGGTCGTCCGGATGGATGTCGATCCAGCGGTTCAGGCAGGCCAGGAAGTGCACGGCGCCCTGGATCATCGTGCGCGCCGATCGCATCGACGGATCATGCGCGTAGACGAGCCCGAGGTGGATCTTGCCCTCGTTGTTCCGGCTGGCGCCGGCCACCGCCTCGGTGCGCTCGTCGTAGAGGTCGACGGCGTGGCCCCGCCGGGCGAGCTCGAGCGCGGCACACGCGCCGACGATCCCGGCGCCCAGGACGGCGATTCGGGGGCGTGTCACGGCCGAGCTTCTTGCCCTCGAGCCATCGCGGGCCCCATTCTACTGGGCAGGCCTGCGGCGCGATGCGTCATGGGACAGAACAGGGGCCGCCCGTCCGGCGTCGGATGGACCAGGGGGTACCGGAGATGCTGCGAGCCGCCAGACTGCTCCTGGCTGCGGTGTTTCTCTCAGCTGTGATGGCGGGGTGTCACGTCGTCCCGGCGCCGCCCCCGCCCCCCGGCGTCCCGCTGGCGGTGCCGCCGTCCGTGCAGGCCCGGCCCGAGTGCGCGTGGACGTACGGGTACGCCTGGTACGGCTGGGGCTGGTACAGCTCTCTCCCGTGTTGAGGGACGCGACTCAGCCCTTCAGCGCGTCGGGAACGGGCATGCCGAGGATCCCCAGGACCTCGAACAGCCTTCGGCTTCATCGCGCTGGCCCTCGCGACGGCGTCCCGAGGCGGGCCCCCTCGCAGCGGCAATGTCCCGCTCACGCATCGAGGTGGACGATCTTGGCCCGCACGCGGGCCCCGCACACCGTGAGGATCGCCATCGCGATCGGCAGCGTGAAGCGCCGCGGGCCGATGCTGCCCGGATTCAGGTACAGGACCCCGTTGCGCTCGACGCGGGCGGGCCGGTGGGAATGCCCGGCGATGACGGCCGCGACGCCGGCGGCTCGCGGGTCGACGGCGAGCGTCTTGACGTCGTGGAGCACGTAGAGGCGCACCGACCCGACCTCGACGACGGCCGTCTCGGGAATCCCGCCGGCCCACGCGCCCCGGTCGTTGTTGCCGCGCACGGCGATGACCGGGGCGATCGCCCGGAGGGCAGTGAGTACCTCCGGCCCTCCGATGTCGCCGGCGTGCACGATCCGGTCGACGCCGCGCAGCCGGCGGAGCGCCTCCGGGCGCACGAGCCCGTGGGTGTCCGACACCACGCCGATCACCGTCCTTGTCGGCCTTGCCCGCGCCAGGCGGCGGGGGCGGGACCGCGTGGGATCGGCCGCCGCCGCGCCGGCCCGGCGTCGACGATCCGCGAGCGCGGGTGAGGCCGGCATCGAGGCAACGGCGCGCCTCGGCGGGCGCCGGTCCCTCACGCGCGCACGAGCGGGCCGCGCCCGGGCGGGCGCGGCCGGCCCGTCAGTCGGAGGCCTAGCCGTGGCGCGCGGCGGTCAGCGCAGCGGCGTAGTCCGGGTGCTCGGTCACCTCCGGCACGTACTGCACATACTTGAGATGACCGTCCTGGCCCACGACGAACAGCGCCCGCGCCTCGAGGCGGAGCGGCTCGATCAGCGTCCCGTAGGCACGGCCAAAGCTCGCGTCGCGATGGTCGGAGGCGGCCTGGACCCGGTCGACGCCGTTCGCGCCGCAAAAGCGCGCCTGGGCGAACGGCAGGTCCATGCTGACGGTCAGGATCGCCACGTTCCCGGGGAGCTTCGCCGCCTCCTCGTTGAAGCGCTTCGTCTGCGCCTCGCACACCGGCGTGTCGAGTGACGGCACCACGCTCAGCAGGAGCGTCTTGCCGGAGAAGTCGTGCAGGGTGACGTCGCGGAGCCCGTCGGGGCTCCGCTGATGGAGCTTGAAGTCGGGGGCGCGGTCGCCCGCGTGGAGCTCCGGCCCCGCGACGGGCAGGGGGTTGCCACGCATCTTCACGGTCCGGCTGGCCATGGCTGTCTCCTTCTCGAGGGGATCGTCGGGGTCCGGGACACGGCGCGACGCGCGTCGCATCGCGCGGCGAAATCGCAAGTCATCCTACCATCCCCGCTCGACGGGGTCAGGCCGGCTCCGTCCGGCGCGGTCCGCGCAGATAGCGGTCGCGGAGCGCATCGAGCCCGGTCTCGAGCTCGCGGGCGCGGGCCTGGGCCGCCGCGGCGGCGACCCCGGTGGCAGGCTCCGGCGCCCCCACGTGCCACTCGGCCAGGTACGCATCTTCGCCGGCGAGCCCCTCCTGCATGGCGACCCGGTCGACGAGATCCTGGAAGGCCGGGTCGAGGGGCACGCTGACCTCGCCGTCCCCGTCCCGCGCCGTCACCAGCATCGGGATGTCACGCCAGTAGGTGATCCGGACCGTCGTCGTCATGGCTCCTCGCTCGGCGCCGCCGCCGGGGTCCCCGCCGGTGTCTCCGGCGTTGACACCCGGAGACCGTCCGGCTAGAGTCGGGCTCGCGATGATCAGCGTCGCGGCGCACCGCATCAAGCAGTACGGCGTCGAATTCTACCAGGCCTCGTTCTCGGCCCGCGAGATCGACCAGCTCGTGAAGTTCGAGGTCCTCGGCTACGGCAACCTTCCCGAGGACAAGTCCAAGCGGCGCGTCGCCCGGACCCGCGTGAACTGGGAGCTCCTCGAGAGCCGGATCGGCGAGACGTCGGACGCGTACCAACGGCCGGTGATCCGCCGGAAGATCGAAGAGCTCGTCGCCTACTTCCGGGACTGCCGGGAAGCCGGGAAGCTCCCCGCCATCCCCGGGGCTGTCATCATCACGTCGGACAAGCGGCTCGGGTTCCGGGCGGTGCCCCACCACCCCGACCTCGGGTTCCTCGAGATCCCCGAGGAGCCGGGCGTCCTCCGCGTCCTCGATGGTCAGCACCGGCTCCTCGCGCTCCATGCCCTCGCCGCCGAGGGCGACCTCCGGGGCCTCGACGTGCCGGCGGTCCTGTTCGACACGCTCGACGCCCAGCAGATCGTCGAGCTGTTCGTCACGATCAACGCCAAGCACACGCGCCTGAACCCGTCGCACCTCGTGAGCCTCGCCGGCCGGAAGCTCTACCCGGACGAGACGCAGGCCCTCGCCCACGACATCATCCGCACGCTCAACGAGGACGACACCTCGCCGCTCCAGGGCGAGATCAAGATGATGGGGATCGGGCGCGGCCGCGTCGCCCAGGCGCCGCTCGCCGAGGAGATCGTGGACCTGGTCGAGAGCGTCGAGAAGATGGGCGGCCGCGGCCGGGCGAAGGAGCTCCGGGACGCGGGGCGCCGCTTCTTCCTGAACTACGTGAAGGCGCTCGCCCAGACCTTCCCGCACGCATGGGCCGGCCGCAAATACTCGATCAAGACCGGCACCGCGCTCCGCGCGTTCATCCGCGTGGTCCCCGACGTGATGGCGCGCGCCCGCGAGCTCCGGGGCGACCCCTACGAGATCCGGGGCATCCGCGAGGCCCTCCGGCCCTGGGCGGAGCGTCTCGGGGACCGCCGCTTCCTGACCGAGGGGGAGTGGCGCCAGAAGCTCGCCGGCGGCACCCGGGGGACGGTGGAGACGCTCGCGCGCGAGCTCCGCGACGCCCTCCGCGCCTGAGAGCGCGGGCGCCGCGCCTCGCCGGTCCTAGCTCGCGCCGACCCCCGTCCAGGGGAAGTTTGCCGCCACGATCTCCAGCTCCCGCGCTCCGCCGGGGGCCTGCACCTTCACCTCGTCGCCGACCTCCTTGCCGATCAGCGTCCGGGCGATGGGCGAGAGGATCGAGATCCGGCCGGTCGTGGGGTCGGCCTCGTCGGAGCCGACGATCTGGTAGCGCAGCTCCTTGCCGTCGGGGGCGCGGAGCCGGACGGTCGAGCCGAACGTGACCCGGACCCCGTCCTTCGGCGGCTCGATGACCTCGGCGCCGCTCAGCTTGGACTCGAGGTCCCGGATCCGGGCCTCGATGAATCCCTGCCGCTCCTTGGCGGCGTGGTACTCGGCGTTCTCCGAGAGATCCCCGTGGGCGCGCGCCTCGGCGATGGCCCTGATGATGCTGTGGCGCTCCACGCGCTTGAGCTGCTCGAGCTCCTGCTCGAGCCGCGCGTGCCCTTCCCGGGTCATGGGTGTGCGTGACGACATGCGTCATCCCTTCCCGCGAGATCGTCGGCGACGCCGCCGGGGCGCCGCCCGAGCGGTCATTGTACTACCCCGGGGTTTACAATGAACGGCAACGCTCCCGTGGCAGCTACGATCGCACCCTTCGGTGTCTCCGCCCCCCGCGCGCTAGTCCCCCTGAGCCTGTTGCTCGGACTCCTCCTCGCCGGTGGCGCCGCCGCGCAGCCGAGTGGGCCGGGGGCGCCCGGGCCCGGATCGCTGCGCATCACGACCGCCCGCGTCACCGGCCGCGCCGTCGAGCGGAGCGTCGACACGATCGGGCGCCTCGCCGCGTGGGAGGAGTCCATCGTGCGCGCCCCGCTCACCGGCACTGTCGCGCGGCTCTACGCGGACCTCGGGGACGCCGTCCGGGCGGGCCAGCCCCTCGCGGACCTCGATCGCCGCGCGGCCGACCTCGCGATCGCCCCGCTCACCGGCGACCTGGCCGCGGCGCGGGAGAGTCTCGCCCGGGCCCGGGCCACCGCTGATGCGAGCCGGGCCAGTCTCGCGCGGGTGCGCGACGGCCGGCGGACGCTCACCCTCGACGTCGAGCGCGCGCGCGCCGACGCCGAGACGCGCCGGCGCGAGCTCGAGCGGGCGCAGGCGCTTCGCGCGCAAGATCTCATCGCGACCCGCGACGTCGACCAGGCGCGCGCCCGGGTGGAGGCGGCGGACGCGCAGGTTCAGTCGGCCGAGAGCGCCCTCGGTCAGCACGCCGACGAGCTCCGCGCGGCGGAAGCGGAGGCCCAGACGGACCTCGACGCGGTGGGCGCCGGTGAGGCGCTGGTGCGCCAGCGCGAGGCGGCGCTCGCGCTCGAGCAGGCGCGGGTCGGCAACACGGTCGTCGCGGCCCCGCTGGCCGGCGTGGTGGCGGCGCGGCACGTCGCCGCGGGCGAGCCCGTCACGGACGGCGCGCCGCTGTTCACGGTGGCCGCCACCGACCCGCTGAAGTACGCCGGCACCGTGCCGGAGCGCGCTGCGGCGGAGCTCCGTCCCGGCCAGGCGGTGCGCCTCGCCGTCGAGACCGCCGGCGCCCGGCTCTTTTCCGCGGAGGTGACCCGGATCGCGCCCGTGGTGGACGCGCCGACGCGCACGCTCGCGCTGGAAGCGCGCCTCCTGAACGGCGAGGGCCTCCTCCGGCCGGGGCTCGCGGCGCGCGGCACCGTCGTGCTCCGCGAGGACACCGCCGTGCCGTTCGTCCCCGCCGCGGCTCTCGTGCCGGCCGCGGGAGGCACCCGGGTGTTCGTCGTGAGCGACGGGCGAGTGGAGGAGCGTCTGGTCCAGACCGGGCGTCGCGACGCCGGCTGGGTCGAGATCGTCGACGGGCTCCGGGTCGGCGAGATGGTCGCGACCTCGGCGCTCACCCGGCTCTCCGACGGCGCGCCCGTCACGCCGGTGGTGGCCCCCTAGGCCATGGCCGGCGATCGCGCGATCGATCCGAGCCGACGGCGCGTCCTCGCGGCCCTCGGCGCCCTCGCGCTCGGCCCGTATCCGGTGCGACCCGCCGTGGCCCAGTCCGTGCCGCCCCCGCCGCCGCGGCCTGCCGCTCCCGGGCCGGTACCGGCGCCCGCCCAGCCACCGGCGCCCGCTCAGCCCGCGCCGCCCGCCCAGCCCGCAACGCCGGCGGCGGAGCCGCGCCCGGGGAGCCCCGCGCCCGCAGCGGTCGTCGCTGAGATCCGCGCGGCGCTTGCCGACGCCGTAGCGCGATTCGAGGCCCGGGACGTGGAGGGCGTGCTGGCTCACGTCTCCGAGCAGTACTGGACGGGGCCCCTGACCAAGCGCGTCGTGCGGGCGCAGATCGTCACGCTCTTGCAGATCCACCAGCAGGTGCGGGCGAGGGTACAACTCGACGAGGTGCGGCTGGTCGGCGAGCACGCCTGGGTCTGGACGACCGGTGACATGACCGGCCAGCTCGCGCTGGTCGGGCAGTGGGTCCGGCTCTTCGTCTGGGAGCGCGAGCTCGAGGTCGCGCGGCGCGAGCAGGGCCTCTGGCGCCTGTACGGCTACCAGCAGTAGCCGCGGGCGCCCCGCCCGAGGCGACGCGCCGGATCCGGCCCGGCTAGTCGAACCCCCACGCGAAGACCCGCTGAGGCGTGACCTCGATGACGACGGAGTCGCGGTCGCCCAGCGCGGCCTCGTCCCGGTATTGCGGGTACTTCGCGTAGAGGCGCCGCCGGATCCGGCGGAACGTCGGGTTCCGCGCGTGCACCCGGGCAGTGCCGCTGACAACGAGGCCCCGGAGCCGGCCCCAGGCCTCGGTGTACTCGTCGGCGCTCACCGCGACGTGCGGGTTGGCGCGCAGGTCCCGCATCTTGCGCCCGGTCTTCGCGGATGCGAAGTAGAGCCGCCCCGCCTCCACAACGAGACACACTGGCACGACGTGCGGAACGCCCTGAGCCGTCGCGGTCGCCACGTGGGCGACGCGCTGGAGGGAGAGATAGTCGATGTGCGCGCGGCGGAGCCGCATGGCGCGGCCGCGCCTAGCTCTCGGTCAGGAGCTGCTGATTGACCTCGACCTTCGCGCCCGCGCGCGCCGCTGCGAGCCAGGCCTGCCACAGCCGCGCGCGCTTCTCGCGGAGGAGCCGCGCCTCGAGCGCGGCCCGCGCCGGCTCGAAGCCCGCGGGGTCCGGCCGGTCGCGGCCGAGGAGCTTCACCACGTAGAACCCACCGGGGCCCTCGACCGGGCCGCCGATCCCGCCGTCGGGTAGCGTGAGCGCGACCGGGCTCAGCGCCTGCCCGAGCGCGCGATCGCCCAGCGGCTCGGTCCGGGAGAACGGCCCGACCTCGCCATAGGTCACGCCGCCCTGACGCGCCAGCCCCCGCAGGTCCTCGCCCTTCCGGAGCGCCTCGGCGAGCTTCTCGGCCTGGGCCTTCGCCTCGTCGAGCGCCTTCTGCCGGCGCACCGCCCGGAGCACGTCCGCGCGGGCCTCGTCGAGCGGCAACAGGCGCGCGGGCTCGACCCCCACGAGGCGGAAGATCGCGAAGCCGCCCGGCACGCGCACGGGCCCGCTCACGCCGTCGGGCGGCAAGCCGAAGATGGCGTCGCTCGCCTCCGTCACGCGCCCCACGCCTTCCACCGGATCACCCCGGCGCACGGGTCCCGCCTCGCGCACGGTGAGACCGAGCCGGCGCGCCTCCGCCGCGAAGTCGGGCGCGACCAGGAGCGCCCGCTGCGCGTCCTGTGCCCGATCGCGGTGCGCCTTCATCTGGCCCTCGGCGGCGAGCGTCGCGCGGAGCATCGGCGCGACTTCCTTCAGCTCCTTCTTCGAGCCGGGCACGACCTCGAACACCTTCACGATGTGGTAGCCGAACGGGCTCCGGACGGGGCCGCCGAGCTCCCCTGGCTTGAGGCTTTGGATCAGCTTGTCGACCTCGGGGACGAGCTCGCCGGCGCCGATCAGTCCGAGGTCGCCGCCACGGCTCGCCGTGGACGGATCCTCCGACATCTCCTTCGCCACCTGCGCGAAGTCCGCCCCGCCCCGGATCCGGCCGAGCGCCGACTCCGCCCGGGCCCGGGCCTGGTCCTCCGCCGAGCTCCCGCCGACCGCGGGCACCTTGATCAGGATGTGGGACACGCGCGTGCGGGGCGGCTGCTCGAACTGGCTCCGGCGCGCCTTGAAGGCCGCCTCGACGTCCGCATCGCTGACGGCGGGCGCGGGCACGCTCGCGGCCGGGAGGAGCGCCGCCAGGACGCGGCGCTGCTCCGGCCGGGTGAACTCGGCCGGGTGGGCCTTATAGTAGGCCTCCAGCTCCGGGTCGGTCACCTGGAGGCCGTCGCCCGCGCCGGCGGCGACGAGAAGGTAGCCCGCGCGCACGCGGGTCGCGTCCGCTTCCCAGGTCTGCCGGAGCTCGGCGTCGGTCACCTTTGCGCCGACCGTGATGAGCGCCTGCAGGCGCTGCCGCGCGAGCTCCGTCCGGAAGTCGGCCTCGAAATCCCCGGGCGTCATCGGGGGCTGGGCCAGCGCGAGGAGCCGGACGTAGCGATCGCGCGAGAAGCGCCCGCCCTCTTGGAAGGCCCCGACGCGCATGATCTGGTCGGCGAGCTCCGCGTCGGACACGACGATGCCTTCCCGCGCCGCCCCGCGGGCGACGAGCCGCTCCTCGATCAGACGCTCGACGACCTGCTCCCGGAGGTGCAGCATCCGCGGGAGCTCCTCCGTCCAGCGGTCGCCGGCCATCTGTCGGGTCTGCTCGATCGCCGCCCGGTAGGCGCGGTCGAAGGTCACCGCCGAGACGGCGTCCCCGTCGACGGTCACCACCGCGGCCCCGCCGCCGCCCGCCCCGCCCGAGCCCCGCTGGGTCCCGAAGTACGCGAGGCTCACGACGAACGCGATCAGCACGGCGGCGAGCAGATACGGCGCGATGCGCCGCATCCAATGCATCATGGCCATAGGGGAATTAGCCTACCACACGCCTCCAGCGGGACCGCGGGTGGCCGGGTGTTCCGCGGGTCACTGAAGCGCGAAGTACAGCACGAACGCCGCCGCGGCGACATAGAGCAACGGATGGACGGCGCCGCCCCGGCCCCGGACCAGCTTGATCACGACGTAGCTCACGAAGCCCGCGCCGATGCCGTTGGTGATCGAGTACGAGAACGGCATGACGGTCATCGTCAGGAGCGCGGGAAAGCCCTCCTCGAGGTCCCCGAACGGGATCTCCCGGACGATCGCGCACATGAGGTAGCCCACGACGATGAGGGCCGGCGCGGTCGCCTCCGGCGGCACGACGCCTGCGAGCGGCGCGAAGAATAGCGCCAGCGCGAAGCAGAAGCCGACCACGACCGAGCTCAGCCCGGTCCGCCCTCCTGCGGCGACCCCCGCGGCCGACTCGATGTAGGTCGTGGCGGACGACACGCTCGCCGCCCCGCCGAGGGCCGCCGCCAGGGAGTCGATCAGCAGCACCCGGTTCATGCGCGGAAGACGCCCCGCCGCGTCGAGCCACCCCGCCTCGGCGCCGATTCCGATCACGGTGCCGACCGTGTCGAAGAAGTCCGACAGCATGATGGAGAAGATCGCGAGGCTCGCCGCGAGGATGCCCAGCCGCGCGAACACCTCGAAGTTGATGCCGGCCCCCAGCGTCGAGAAGTCCGGCCGGGCCACGAGGGCCGTCGGCACCACCGCGACGCCCGGCGTCGTCCACACGCCCCCGCCGTGGAGCGCATTGACGAAGATCGCGAGGATGGTCGTGCCGAGGATCCCGAGCAGCAGGGCGGCCCGCGCGCCGCGGGCCAGGAAGAGCAGCGTCAGGAGCAGGCCGACCACCGCGACGAGCACCTTGGGCGTCGTCAGCGCGCCGAGCGTCACCGGGATCCCCTGGCCGGGACGGACGAAGCCGCCGTTGACCAGGCCGATGAACAGGATGAACAGGCCGATCCCCACCGAGATCGCCCGCTTCAGCGAGAGGGGAATCGCGTTCAGCACCGCCTCCCGCACGCCGACCACCACGAGGACCGTGATGACGACGCCCTCCAGGAAGATGACGCCCATGGCGGCCTGCCACGGGAGCTTCTGGGCGGCGATCAGCTGGAAGGCGACCACGGCGTTCAGTCCCATGCCGGAGGCGAGCGCCAAGGGATAGTTCGCGACGAGCCCCATGGCCGCCGTCG
This sequence comes from uncultured bacterium, assembly GCA_964463175.1. Classification (GTDB taxonomy): domain Bacteria; phylum Methylomirabilota; class Methylomirabilia; order Rokubacteriales; family DASRDR01; genus DASRDR01. The sequence continues at coordinate 37,014 of CAYXBJ010000034.1, read as the reverse complement.
CCACCGCCGCGACCAGGCACGTGGCGGCCAGCGTCGGCGCGAACGGCACGCCCTGCGGCTGGAGGGCGGGCACCCCGGCGAAGGACAGGATCGCCGGGTTCACGAAGATGATGTAGGCCATGACCATGAAGGTCGTGAGGCCCGCCAGCACCTCGGTGCCGACGGTCGAGCCGTGCTCCCTGAGCTTGAAGTACCCCTCCAGCATCACGCCCCCTCCGGGCCGGGATCGTCCGTCGGGTCCGCGTCCTCGCCGGACGCGTCGGGCGGCGGGGACCCCGGGCTGCCACCGGCGTCCGGCTGGACCCGGCGGGCCAGGGTGAGAAAGCCGGTGTGCGCGACCATGCGGTGGGCCGGCCGCACGGAGGGGCCGGCGATGTTCCAGGGTCGGAGGAGGGTCTCGAAGGTCTCGACCAGCGCGAACGCCCGGTGCGCGAGGAGGGCCTCGTGGACCCGCTGGGACTGCGGGATGGTGGGGACATACGCGCAGAACACCCCGCCCGGGCGGAGGGCGAGGGCCGCCGCCTCCACGAGCCGCCAGGGCTCCGGGAGGTCCAGCACCACGCGATCCACCTCGCGCTCCTCGATCCCGAGATAGATGTCCTGCGGGCGGACCGTCAGGGGCACACCCAACCCCAGCCGCGCCTCGATGTTTCGCTGCGCCCGCCGCGCGAACTCCTCGCGCATCTCGTAGGAAACGACGCGGCCCGTCGGGCCGACCAGCCGCAGCAGCACGAGCGTCAGCGCTCCCGACCCGAGGCCGGCCTCGACGACCGTCTGGCCGGGCCCGATGTCCGCGAAGAGCGCGATCGTCGCGAGATCCTTCGGGTAGATGATCTGGGCGCCCCGCGGCATCTCGAGCACGTACTCGGCGAGAGTGGGGCGAAGCGCGAGGTACCGGGCGCCCTTGGTCGTCAGCGCGGTCACGCCCTCGGAGAGCCCGAGGAGCGTGTCGTGCGGGATGAAGCCCCGGTCCGAGTGAAACGCCTGGCCGGCGCGGAGCGTCACCAGGTGGCGCTTGCCCCGGCGAAGATCGACGAGCAGCACCACGTCCCCCGGCCGGAGCAGCGACTCGTCGCCCATGCGGTGCTCAGGCGAAGGCGTCCAGCCCTGTGATGTCGCGCCCGATGATCAGCGTGTGAATGTCCTGCGTCCCCTCGTAGGTGTTCACGGTCTCGAGGTTAAGGAGGTGCCGGATGATCGGGTGCTCGTCGACGATCCCGGCCGCGCCCAGGATGTCGCGCGCCATCCGCGCCGTCTCGAGGGCCATCGCCACGTTGTTCATCTTGGCCATCGAGACCTGCTGCGGGCGGACGCCCGGGCCGTCCTTGAGCCGGCCAAGCTGGAGACACAGGAGCTGGGCCTTGGTGATCTCCGTCACCATCCACACCAGCTTCCTCTGGACGAGCTGGAAGCCGGCGATGGGCTTCCCGAACTGGACGCGCGTCTGCCCGTACTGAAGCGCCCAGTCGTAGCAGGCCTGGGCGGCGCCGACCGCGCCCCAGGCGATCCCGTAGCGCGCCTGCGACAGGCAGGCCAGCGGCGCCTTGAGGCCCTTGGCGCCGGGCAGCCGGTTCGCAAGCGGGATCCGGCAATCCTGGAAGGACAGCTCGGAGGTGACCGACGCCCGCATCGAGAACTTGCCGTGGATGTCGAGGGTGCCGAAGCCCGGGGTCCCGCGCTCGACGAGGTAGCCGCCGACCTCCCCGGTCTCGTCCTTGGCCCACACGACGGCGACGTCGGCCACCGAGCCGTTGGTGATCCAGAGCTTGGTGCCGTTCAGCACGTAGTGGTCGCCCTGGCGGACGGCGCGGGTCGCCATGCCTCCGGGATCCGACCCGTGGTCCGGCTCGGTGAGCCCGAAGCACCCGATCGCCGCGCCGCGCTGAAGCGCCGGCAGCCAGCGGTCCTTCTGGGGGTCGGACCCGAAGCGATGGATGGGATACATGACCAGGCCGCTCTGCACCGAGGCGAACGAGCGGAGCCCCGAGTCCCCGCGCTCGAGCTCCTGCATGATCAGCCCGTAGGCCACGTTCGACAGGCCAGCGCAGCCGTATCCCTTCAGGGTCGCGCCGAAGATGCCCAGCTCGCCCAGCTGCGGCACCACCGCCATCGGAAACGTCCCCGCGCGATGGTGCTCGGTGACGAGCGGCAGGAACTCGGCCTCGACCCAGTCCCGCACCGCGTCGCGCACCATCCGCTCCTCCTCCGAGAGGAGGCTTTCGGCGCCGTAGTAGTCCACCCCGCGGTACTTCTCCATGCGGTCGTCTCCTTGGGGTCCTCGTGGCGGTCGCGGGAGCGCCGGTTGGGCGTCCGGCTCAGCCGCCGGTCAAGAGGGCGAACATCCGCCGCAGCAGGGCCTCGTGCTCCTCGACGTTCTGGCGAAAAATCCGGAGCCCGTCGTGGTCGTGCAGATCCCGCGCCGTGACGGCGCTGCCGCTGGACCACGACGTGAGATCGACGATCTGGAAGCACGAGCGTCCTGCCTCGGGGTGGTCGGTCACGAACACGAAGACGAGGGTCGGCCACTGCCGCTTGGCCACCGTGAATAGAGAGTGGGGCCCGCGCTGGCCCTCGATCAGGAGGTACTGGCCCACCTGGGGCCGATAGCGCACCTCCACCACGCTTGGCGGCCGGGGATCGGCGCCCCCCCCGTCGGCGAGCGTCGCCTGGAAGTCGGGGATGAGGTCCTCCCGCCCCAGCCGCGGCGACGCCTCCACGGCGACCACCGGCCCGAGGGTGAACCCGGCCCGGCGGAAGATCGATTCCACCAGCGCCACCGCGATGCGCCCCTTGATCTCGAGGAGATCCACGGCTCAGCTCGTCGATTGCAGCCGGCGGCCCGCGCCGAGCACCCGCCGGAAGGCCTCGGTGAGCGGTCCATCGTGGCGATGGTCGCGGGCGAAGATCCGGCATTGCGCGACCTTGCCGGGAAGATACCGGAAGAGCGCCGCCAGCGCCTCGGTAGACACCCGCCCGGTCACCCCGTCGTGCACGTAGATCTGCCGGTCACCCATCGCGAGCGGGTTCACCGGCCGCGGGTCCTGGAATGCGAGATCGACCTGAAACTCGAGCTCGCGGAGCGCCGGCGGGAGCGCCGCCCGCACCTGGCTCGCGACGGTCTCCGGGCGCATCGCGCTCCAGCCCGTGCTCTCCGTATCGTCGAGCACCTCCTCGTGCACCATGCGCCACCGGATCCGGCGGTCGAGCACCTGGCGCCATTCCCGGCCGAGCGCGCGCCGCTCCGCATCATCGGCGTCGTGCCAGCGGCCGACCTCCTCCAGGAGCGTCCACTCGGTGAGATGGAGGTAGGGATGGAGGTCCTTCCGCAGGTCCCACGGGAACACGATGCGCATCGTCGGGCGGAAGATCTCCTTCAGGTGCAGGTCGATGGCGCGCGTCGTCCGGTGGTAGTAGACGTTCGTGTACATGTAGAAGCGCGCCGTCAGGAACATGATGAGCGCCTGGGTGCCGCTCCGGTCGAGCGTCAGCCCCTCCGGGGTGATGAAGCTGTAGTAGATGATGCGGTCGAGATCGGCGCCGACCGCGACGCCGCACATGTGGGCGTCCCGGAGCACGTAGTCGAGGTTGTCGGCGGTGTAGATCCCCGACAGGACCGGCTTGAGGCACGCGAGCCACCGGGGATCGCCGGGGGCCGGCTGGGTGTACGCCTTCCCCATGAGGTAGCAGATCCACTCGGGGTCGATCGCCTCGCCCGCCGCGAACACCCCGTGCGGGCTCCGCCGGAGGCCGCGGATCGTGTCCCCGAGCTCCTCCCGGATGATGCGCTGGCCGACGAGCTCGTGGGTGAGGTCGATGTCCGCCAGGAAGTTGTCGTCGAAGAAGTGCCCGAACGGGCCGTGGCCCACGTCGTGGAGGAGTCCGGCCACGCGAAGGAGCTCCTCGACGAGCGGCGCCGACGGGGCCTCGGGGTACACGGCCTTGAGCGACGGCCAGAGCTGCTGCGCGAAACGCCCGGCGACGTGCATCGCGCCGAGGGCGTGCGGGAAGCGGCTGTGCTCGGCGGTCGGGAACACCCAGCGCGCCGACTGGAGCTGCGGGATCCGGCGGAGCCGCTGCACCCAGGGGGTGTCGATCAGATCCTGCTCGGTGGCCTCCCCGGCGGCGAGCCCGTCGGCGCGCGTATAGAGGAGGTACCCGTGGATCGGGTCGACGATCAGGCCTTTGCCGCGGTAGGTTTCGGCCCCCGTCATCGGCGCTACACGAGACCGACCTGACTCCGGTCCCCGAGCATGAGGTTGTAGGCGCGGGGTTTCATGACCGCGCGATAGACGCGGGCGTTCCGGCCGAGGAGGCTCGATTCGATCCGCGCCCCGACGTCGGTCACCGACGAGCCTTCGAGCACGATGGAGTGCTCGATCTCGCTGCCGCGAATCGTCACCCCGTCCCCCACCGCCGTGAAGGGGCCGACGTAGGCGTTCTCGATCACCGCACCCCGGCCGATGATGGCCGGCCCGCGGACGACGCTCCGCACCACGCGCGCCTCCGACTCGATCACGACCCGGCCGGTGAGCTCGGAGTCCTCGACGACACCGTCCACCCGCGGCACGAGCGTGTCGAGCACGATGCGGTTGGCGTCGAGAAGATCCTCGAGCTTGCCAGTGTCCTTCCACCATCCTTCGATCACGTGGGAATGCACCGCCCACCCGTGGTCGATCAGGTGCTGGATGGCATCGGTGATCTCCAGCTCGCCGCGTCCCGACGGACGGATGGCGCGGGCCGCCTCGAAGACGTGCCGGTCGAACATGTAGACGCCGACGAGCGCCAGGTCCGACGGCGGGTCGCTCGGCTTCTCGACGAGGCGCACGACGCGGCGCCCTTCCAGCAAGGCGACCCCGAATTCCTGGGGGTTCGGCACCTTCGCGAGGAGGATCTGCGCGGCGGGCGCCTCGGCCTGGAAGCGCGCGACGAGGGGCGCGAGCGGCTCGCGGATCAGGTTGTCCCCGAGGTACATCACGAAGGGCTGATCCCCCAGGAACGGCTCGGCGGTGAGCACGGCGTGCGCCAGCCCGAGCGGCGCGGTCTGCGGGATGTAGGTCACCCGCACCCCCCACCGGCTGCCGTCGCCGACGGCGTCCCGGATCTCCTGATGCGTGTCGCCGACGACGATCCCGACCTCGGTGAGGCCCGAGGCGGCGAGCGCTTCGAGTCCGTAGAAGAGGATCGGCTTGTTCGCCACGGGCACCAGCTGCTTGGCCGACGTGTAGGTGATGGGCCGGAGGCGCGTCCCGCGCCCGCCGGAGAGGATCAGCCCTCGCATGTCGTGCCCCGTCTCTCGCGATTACCCGAGGTAGCGGTGCTGCCAGGCTCGGTAGAGCGTGAGGATCATGATCTTCAGGTCGAGCGCCAGCGACCAGTTCTGGATGTAGTAGAGGTCGTATTCGATGCGCTTCTCGAGCGACGTGTCGCCCCGGAGCCCGTTGACCTGTGCCCACCCGGTGAGGCCGGCCTTGACCTTGTGCCGGAGCATGTACTGCGGGATCCGTGTCTTGAACTGGTGGACGAAGAAGGGGCGCTCGGGCCGCGGGCCCACGAGGCTCATGTCCCCCGTCAGCACGTTCCAGAGCTGGGGCAGCTCGTCGAGCGAGAAGCGCCGGAGCGTCCGCCCGAGGCGGGTCGGCCGGCGGTCGCCGCGCGGCGTCCACACGGGCCCCGTCTCCTCCTCGGTGCCCGCCGGCATCGTCCGGAACTTGAGCATCTCGAACGACCGCCCGTCGAGCCCGGTGCGCTCCTGTTGGTACAGCACCGGGCCCGGCGACGTCCACCGGATCAGGAGGGCGAGCGCGCAGAGAATCGGGGCGAGCACGACCAGCCCGACCGTCGCCAGCAGGAGGTCGGTCGCGCGCTTGAGCACGCGCGCCCACCCCGTGATCGGCGATTGCGCGAGGCTGATGACGGGCAGACCCTCCAGCTCCTCGACGGCCGAGCGCAGGGTGACGAACTGGAGCACGTCCGGGACCATCTTCACGTCGACCAGCTCGCCCTCGATGGCGTTCAGCACCTTCAGCATCTCGTGGTGCGCCTCGAGCGGCAGCGCCAGGAACAGCTGGTCGACCCGGTAGTCGCCGAGGACCCGCGTGACCGCCTCGCACCCGCCGAGGACTTCCTTGCCCTCGACCCGTTCCCCGACCGGCGTGCGGTCGTCCAGGTAGCCGACCACGCGGACGCCGAATTCCGGATGGCCCCGCAGCCGGCGGACGACCTCCTGGCCGAGCTCTCCCGCGCCGACGACGAGCGCCCGGCGCACGAAGCGCCCGTGGCGTCGCATCGCGCGCACGACGTCGCGGATCGCGAGCCGGACGCCGAACACCGCCACGACGTCGAAGCCCCAGAAGAAGAGCATGAACCAGCGCGAGTAGGAGAAGTTCCGGAAGAAGAAGGTGCCGGCGACGAGGAGCAGCGTGGCCAGCGTCGCACCCTGGAGCACGACGAAGGCCTCGTCGGCCTTGGTGCGCTCGTGGCGATACTCGTAGAGGCCCACCGCCCGGAGCGACAGCGCATGGAGCGGCAGGAGCAGCATGAGGAGCGAGAGGTACGGCTCCATCGGCGGGATGCCGAGCGGCGCCGGGATCATGTCGGCCCGGAACCGCACGAAGTAGGCCGCGATGAGCGCGAGGGCGCCGGCGACGGCGTCGCCGGCCACCAGCGCCAGGACCAGCCAGAGGCGGCGCTCCTTCAGCATGCGGCGCGCGCCTCCCGGCCCGTTCCCAGCGCGCCGGCGACGAGGGCGGTCATCTCCGTCCGGAACGCCCCCTCGCCGAAGCGGAGCGCGTGCCCCCGGATCTTCTCCGCGCTCCAACCGGTGACCTCGCTGCGCTCGAGCGCGTCGGTCAGCGCAGTCACCGTCTGCTCGCGGAAGAAGAGGCCGGTCACGCCGTCGACGATCGTCTCGGTCAAGGCGCCCCGGCCGAACGCGATCACCGGTCGCCCGGCTGCGGTGGCCTCCAGCGGCGCGATCCCGAACTCCTCCTCGCCCGGGAAGAGGAACGCCCGGCACCGGGCGACCGCCTGGGCCACGGCCTCGTCCGGCTGCCAGCCGAGGAAGCGCACCGAGGGGCCGGCGCGCCGGCGGAGCCGCGCCAGCTCGGGACCGCTGCCGACGACATCGAGGCGCCGCCCGAGTCGGGTGCACGCGTCCACCGCGATGTCGAGCCGCTTGTAGGGCGTCAGGGCCGACACGCAGAGGTACGCCTCCCCCAGCTGCTCCGGCGGGAGCGGGCGGAAGAAGTCGGTGCGCACTGGAGGGTAGACGACGTGGGCGTCACGCGCCCACACGCGGCGGATGCGCGCGGCGACGTGCTGTGAGATACACCCGAGGTGGCCGGCGCGCCGACCGGCCGCGCGGTCCCACCGCCGGAGGCCGGCGAGGGCGACGCGCAGCCCCCCCCGCGCGACCACCGGAACCCGCTCGACGTACGCGCCCTCGAACGTCCACGCGTAGCGCATCGGCGTAAAGCAATAGACCAGATGCGCGGCGGACGCCGGGGCCCGCGCGCCGACCGCAACGCAGTGGCTCGTCGCCACCACGAGGTCGTAGCCGCGGAGGTCGAAGCGGCCCACGGCGAGCGGAAACAGGGGGAGGTACTGGCGGAACCGCCGCGGCGCGCCGGGCAGACCCTGCAGGAAGGAGGTCCGAATGGGCCGCGCCTCGATCACCGGCGATACGCTGCCGGCCACGTGCACCAGCGTGAAGATGTCCGCCTCGGGGAACAGACCGAGCAGGCTCTCGAGGACGCGCTCGCCGCCCCGCATGCCGGTCAGCCAGTCGTGGACCAGCGCGACGCGCATCAGTCACCCACGTTCCTCAGGCCTCCAGCGCCTCGCGGTAGACGGCGACCGTGGCCTCGGCGACGTGCCGCCACGAGAACGCGCGCGCGCGGGCCAATCCACGGGCTCGGAGCGCGGCGCGGAGAGGTTCTTGACCGGCCAGAGTATACATAGCCTCACGCAGCGCGTCAACGTCGGTCGGGTCGACGAGCAGGCCCGCATCCCCCACCACCTCGGGGAGACCGCCGCGGTTCGCCGCGACCACCGGCGCGCCGCACGCCATCGCCTCCAGCGCGGCGAGCCCGAAACCTTCCCAGAGCGACGGGCACACGACGACGGTTGCGTGCTGATAGAGGCGCGCCAGGAGCGGCGTGGGAACCGGGGCGAGCAGGTGCACGCGCGGGCCGAGCCCGGGCGCCGCGCAGAGGCGCTCCAGGTCGCGGCGCGCCGCCGGTGAGATCCCGACGAGCACCAGCCGGCCGAGCTCGGGCGGGAGCCCCGCGAAGGCGTCGAGGAGCCGGGGTACGTTCTTGTGCGGCAGGGGATTCCCGGCGAAGAGGAAGTACGGGCGCGTCACGCCGAGCTGATCGAGCGCAGGGTCCGGGCCGCTGGGGCTCTCGGCGGGCTCGAAGGGCGCGCCCACGCCATTCGGAATTACCCGGATCCGTGCCGGTGACGCGCCGAGCCGCTCGACGAGGTCCCGGCGCGTCGACTCGGACACGGTGACGAGCCGCCGCGCCCGGCGGATCGCGAGACGCAGCATCACGCGGGCATAGAGCGGGGCCAGCGGGTGGCGGTGCCGCACCGGAAACCGCAGGTGAATGAGATCGTGCACCGTCACGACCGCCGGACACGGGAGCCAGGGTGGACAGACGTAGTGCGGCGCGTGATAGAGGTCGACGCGATCGCGGCGCGCGGCGAGGGCCAGCTGCCACAGCTCGGTCAGCGAATAGGGCCCGGCCGTCACGGGTCGCCAGAGGGCGCGGGCCCCCCAGGCCGCCGCGGTCGGCGCGGCGGGCGCCCGGCCGCTGGGGAGATACGCCACCAGCGACTCCGGCTGGCCCACCGCGGGCAAGCCGTCAAGGAGGCCTTGGATGTACGTGCCGATGCCGAAGTCGTCGACCTTGCGCGCATCGATCGCGACCTTCATCGCGGGCGCCGCTGCTGGTACACGGCGTCATACACCGCCCGCGTCTCGCGGGCGACCCTGTTCCACTCGAACGTCGCGGCCCGCGCGCGGCCGCGGAGGATGAGCCGCTCCCGGAGCGACCGGTCGGTCAGCACGGCCTCGATCGCCGCGGTCAGCTCCCCCGGCACGCCCGCGTCGACGAGCAGCGCCGCGTCACCCGCGACCTCGGGGATGGAACCGGAGCGCGCCGCGACCACCGGCGCGCCGGCGGCCATGGCCTCGAGCACCGGCAGCCCGAAGCCCTCGTAGAGGGACGGGAACACGAAGCACGTCGCGCCCGCGTAGAGCGCGGGCAGGTCGGCCAGCGGCACGTAGTCCGTGAACACGACTGCGTCGCCGAGCCCGTGCGCCTCGACGGCGCGAAAGATCCCCCCGTGAAGCCACGCGCGCGTTCCGGCCAGAACGAGCTGCGCCGCGAGGCCTGACGGCGCGAGACGCCGGCGGACCTGGGCAAACGCCTCGATCAGGCCCGGGAGATTCTTGCGCGGCTCGAGGTTGCCGACGAACAGGCAGTAGGGCGGCCGGAGCCCGTAGCGGCGCACGACGGTCTCGATCGCCTCGAGGGACGGAACACACGCGAACTCCGGCCCGACCGCCTCGTGAATCACGACGATCTTGGCCGGCGACACCCCGAGGATCTGCACGAGGTCGGCCTTGGTGGCATGCGACACCGCGATGATGCGGTCCGCTGACCGCACGGCGAGCCGCGTCATCAGTCGCATGTAGAGGCTGTACTTCTTCGGAACGGTCTCCGGAAACAGGAACGAGACGAGGTCGTGAATCGTGACCACCGTGCCGTAGCCGAGCTTCACGTGCGGCAAGAACACCGCCGGGCCGTGGTAGACGTCGGTGCGGAGAGCTCGGAGCCGGAACGGCAGATACCCGAGCAGCCACAGATCGCCCCGGAGGTGGTCCTCGAACGACACGTCGGTCGGCGCCGCCACGACGTTCGCCTGGCTGACCGGCAGACCGGGGCCGTCGGCCGCGACGAGACACGTGTAGCGGTTCTCCTGGTCGATCGTGGCCAGCCCGGTGATCAGACGCTGGGCGTACGCGCCCACGCCCGACTGCCGGCGCGAGATGTACCGGGCGTCGAGGACGACGTGCATCACCCGATTCCCGCGGGCGACGGCGGGCCGCGCCGCCCGAGCGCCCCGCGCAACAGACGCAGGCACACCGGCCCCGGCACGGGCCGCAGCACGGCCAGGGCCACCAGGTACGTCAGCAGCGCGCCGGCCAGCCGCGGACCGCCGGCGGGCAGGAGGCTCGCGACGAGCGCGCCCGCCACGGCCCCCGCGAGGCCCTTGGCGGCTCCCCGACCGAACGGCCAGCCGACGAGGGTCACCACCGCGCCGATACTGACCGCCAGGGTCACGCATTCGACGAGGAGCATGGCCACCGCGCCGCCTAGGGCGCCGGCGCGCGTCACGAGGGTGGGGATCGCGACCACGCCCACCAGGAAGACGACGGCCGCGATCGCCCGCAGCCGACGGGGTCGATCGAGCGCGAGCAGCACCGCGCCGAGAAAATGCGCCAGCATCGCGCACGCGACGGCGGTGCCCAGGACCGTCAGCGCGGGCGCGGTTGGCCCGTATCCGCTCCCGTAGACGAGCGGCGTCAGCCAGGCGGCGCCCACGCCCAGGCCGAGCGCGATGGGCAGCGCCACGAGCACCAGCGCGTCGAGCGCCTGGGTCGTGAGCGCCTGGAACCGCATGCTGCCGGCCGCCGTGCGCGCGAGCTCCGGATAGATGGCCGCCACCAGACTGATCACCGCGACCCACACGACGTCGTAGACGCGAAACGCCGCCCCGAAGTGCCCGGCGGCCAGATCGCCCGCCAGCAGCGCGATGGTGATGGGGGCCAGGCGGTCCGTCGCAACGCTGAGGAACTGCGCCTGGGCGAGCGGGGCCAGCTGGCGGGCGAGCTGCCGCGCCGCGGCCGGGCGCCACCATCGGTTCAGCGGCGCGAGTCGCCGGTGGATGCGTCGCGTCGCGAAGACGTACGCGGCAACCCCCGCCAGCGCGAAGGCGCAGACGAGCCCGACAAGACCGGCGCCCAGGCCAAGGGCCGTGAAGCCGACGCTCACGAGCACGACTTTCTCCACCACACGGGTCTGGAACTCGTGCTCGAGCCGATGCACCGCGGTGAAGACCGACACCGCGTTCTCGATGAACGCCTGGAGCGCGAGGGTGAGTCCGAGCACCCAGACCGCCACCGTCGTGTCCCACGGGCGGTGCGTGACGAGGGGCACGGCGACGTACACCGGCGCAGCCAGACCGAGCAGGACGAGCTTCAACGTGGTCGCGGTGCCCCATTGCGCGGCCAGCGCGCCGGGGTCTCGCGCCACCTCCCGGACGAGGATGGGCGCCATGCCAAAATCCAGGGTGACCCCCAGCAAGGTCGCCCAGGCGTACGCGAAGGTGAACTTCCCGAAGTCCACGGGCCCGAGGACGCGCGCGGCGACGATGACCAGGATCAGCGAGGCGAACCGGGTCGCCTGGCCGAGGACTTTCCAGGTCGCGCTGCGCGCGAGTCGCTCCGCCCCCACCGACCCGCCGGTCATGCCGCCGTCCGGTAGACCCCGAGGGTCTCGCGCGCGGTGCGCTCCCACGAGAACTGGGCCGCGCGGCCCAGGCCCGCCTGGCGGAGCCGCTCACGGAGGGCCGGGTCCGTGAGGAGCTGCTCGAGCGCTGCCGCCAGGGGCCGGGGGGTCGGCTCCACCAGCAGGGCCGCGCCCGCAGTCACCTCCGGGAGCGCACCGCGGTTGGAGGCGACGACCGGCGCGCCCGACGCCATCGCCTCGAGCGCTGGGAGCCCGAAGCCCTCCCACAGCGAGGGGAAGGCGAACGCGAGCGCGCCGCCGTAGAGGGCCGGCAGCTCCGCGTCCGCCACCGCGCCCGCGAAGCGCACCACCGCGCCCAGCCCGAGCGCGTGCGCGCGCTCCACCGGATTCGGGCCCCAGCCCGGCGCGCCGACGACGAGCAGCTCGGTGTCGCCCCAGACGCCGGCACGGCGGAGGAGGGCGACCGCGTCCAACAGCACGCCGAGGTTCTTCTTCGGCTCAAGAAATCCGACGAACAGCACGTAGGGGCGGGACAGTCCGTACCGGGCGCGCGCGGCCGCGAGGGCCGCCGGCGAAGGCGGAACGAAGTGGGGCGCGGCCGCCTCGGGGACCACCACGACGCGCTCCGGCGGCAGGCGGTAGCGCGCCAGCACCTCACCGCGGGTCGTCTCCGATACCGCGATGATCCGGCGCGCGCGCCGGAGCGCCCCCCCGAGGAGACATCGGACCGCCCACCGGTGCCGCGCGGGGACGAGAGTCGGCAGGCGCAGGGGCACGAGATCGTGCACCGTCGTCACCAGGGTCCACGGGCCGCGGCCGGGCAGCTCGAAGCCCGTGACGCCATGGAAGAGGTCGACGGGGCGACGGCGGAGATCGCGCGGCGCATGCCAGAGGGACCAGAGGAGGCGCTGGGGCCATGGCAGGCACCGGACCTCCGCGCCCGCGAGCGCGGGGCCCGGAGACCGATCGACATAGAGGATCCACTGCTCCTCCGGAGCGAGACGCAGGAGCTGCTCGGTCAGCGCGCGCGTATACCGACCGATCCCGCTCCGGGGCTCCGTCCAGAGCCGCGCGTCGATCGCGATCCGCATCTACCAGCCAACATTATCCAATTTGAGATCTGTGCGCAGGGCACCCAGTGTAGCCCGCCCCGTTCGAGCGGGTCTAGGAGGAAATATCCACCTGGACCCGATCGGAATATGTGGTAATGTCACGGTCCGAGTGGGCCCAGCCGGGCTAGACTGGACGGGAGCACCGCCTACTCGAGGAGTCACCGAGATGAAGACCTATCGCGATCTCGTCTCCGAGGCCAAGCGCGCCGTCCCGGAAGTCTCGGTCGAGGATGTGCAATCCCGCCTCGCCCGCGGCGAGACCTTTGGACTCATCGACGTGCGCGACCCCGACGAGTACCGGGAAGGCGCGGTGCAGGGCGCGGTGCCGATCAGCCGCGGCTTCCTCGAGTTCAAGGTCCCGGAGGCGTTTCCGGACCCCGAGACGCCGCTGGTCCTCTACTGTCTGTCCGGGCTTCGCTCGCTGCTCGCGGGCAAGGTGCTCCACGATCTCGGGTACACCAACGTCACGTCGATGGCCGGCGGCATCCGGCGCTGGAAGGAGCTGAAGCTCCCCCTCGTCAAGGATCAGCCGCTCACCCCGGACCAGATGGAGCGCTACAGCCGGCACTTCATGCTGACGCAGGTCGGCGAGCCGGGGCAGAAGCAGCTCCTGCGCTCGAAGGCGCTCCTGATCGGAGCGGGCGGGCTGGGCTCGCCCACCGCGTTCTACCTCGCGGCGGCGGGCGTCGGCACGCTCGGGATCGTCGACGACGACGTGGTCGACCTGTCGAACCTCCAGCGGCAGATCCTCCACCGGACGCCGGATGTCGGGCGGCCCAAGGTCGAGTCCGCGCGGGACACGATCCAGGCGCTGAACCCCGACGTGACGGTGATCCCGTACGCCGAGCGTCTCACGGTCGACAACATCGAGCGGATCATCAAGGACTACGACGTCATCGTGGACGGGTCCGACAACTTCGCGACCCGGTACCTGGTCAACGACGCGTGCTACCTCGCCGGGAAGCCGAACGTTCACGGCTCGATCTTCCAGTTCGAGGGCATGGTGACCGTCCTGGCTCCGGGGCGCGGGCCCTGCTATCGCTGTCTGTATCCGGTGCCGCCCCCCGAGGGCCTCGTGCCATCCTGAAACGAAGCCGGCGTCCTGGGCGTGCTCCCGGGACTCATCGGGGTGGTGCAGGCGACCGAGACGGTGAAGCTCCTCCTCGGCAAGGGAGAGCCCTTGATCGGCCGGCTCCTGACCTACGACGCCCTCGGCATGCGGTTCCGCGAGGTGCGGCTCCGCAAGGATCCCAAGTGCCCGCTCTGTGGCGAGGCGCCGACGATCCACGACCTCTCGATCCACGCGGCTGGCGATGAGACCTGCGCGGAGCCGACCGACACGACGCCTGTACCCGGGCGGTAGCGGTCACTCGGTCAGGTGAGCGGCCTCCGCCGCCGCGACCATCCGCCGCCGCCCGATCGCCGCGCCGGCCAGAGGCTCCTCGCGCCCGACCAGGGCCCACTTCGCCGGGGCGCATCGCGATCGTGAACGACGCGCGCACCTGGGAACGGATCGGCAGGCCGGCCACCCGTTAACGCGGCGGCGCGTCCTCGTCCGGGAAGCGACCCACCGTCACGGTCAACTCTTGCGGCTGACCGTCGCGCCAGAGCGAGACGCGCACCGGCGTGCCCACCGGGGTGATCGAGATGACTCGCTGCAGCTCGCGCGGGCTCGAGATCGTCCGGCCGTCGACCTCCAGGATCACGTCCTTGGCCCGGATACCGGCCTGCGCCGCCGGCTGGCCCGGCAGGACGCCCTCGATGCCGACGCCGCGCGGCGCGTCGAGCCCGTAGTCGCGGACGTTGTCCTCGCTGATCTCGTCGATCTGGACGCCAAGCCATCCCCACTCCACCGTGCCCTTCGCGAGGAGCTGCGGCAGGAGCGACTTGATCAGGTTGATCGGGATGGCGAATCCGATCGAGCCGTTGCGCGCGGCCATGGTATTGACGCCGACGACCTGCCCGCTCATGTCGACCAGCGGACCGCCGGAGTTGCCGGGATTCACCGCGGCATCGGTCTGGATGAAGTCGAACCCCGGTGCCGCCGCCTGGAGGGGCGCGCCCTTGCGGCTCACGATGCCGAGCGACACCGTCTGCTCGAGTCCGAAGGGGTGGCCGAGCGCCAGCACGAGCTCCCCGACCGCGAGCCGCTCGGAGTCGCCTAGGGGGAGCACCGGCAAGGGCTCCGCCACGTCCACCTTGAGCAGCGCCAGGTCCACGCGTCGGTCCCGTCCGATGACGGTCCCGGTGAGCCGGCGCCCCGAGGCCAGACGGACCTGCACCGAGGACGACCGCTCGACCACGTGGGCATTCGTGACGATGTAGCCGCTCGGATGGATCACGAATCCCGAGCCGAGCGCGCGCCGGGGACCCTCCTCGGGGTCCGGCTCCTCCGTCGTCGGCCGCTGGACCCGGATCTGCACGAGCGCCGGCTTCAGCCGCTCCGCGAGGTGCGTCAGCGCCGCGTTGAGCCGGACGAGCTCGGGCTCGGGCGAGACGGACTGCTCCTCGCGCCAGAGCGGCCCCGGCGGCGCCCCCGCGGGCTGCGCCCCGGCGGCGCCCGCGAGCAGCCCGCCCAGGATCCCGGCGCACATCCACACCCCGGCTCTCTTCATGTCGTCCCCTCCGGTCGCCCGGCCCGGCGAGCGCCGCGCTCCCACTCTATCCGAGATCGCGCCCGCGGCGGGCTCATCGGGCGAGGAGCCCCGCGATGTGGGAGAGCTCGGGCAGGATCAGCCGCTCAACCGCGAGCCGACACGCCGCGGGCGACCCGGGCAGACAGAAGACGGCGCGGCCCGCGCGGATCCCCGCCTGGGCGCGGGAGAGCATCGCGGCCGAGCCGATCTCCTGGTAGGACAGCATCCGGAATAGCTCGCCGAAGCCCGGCAGCCGTTTCTCCAGCAAGGCTTCGATCGCCTCGACGGTCTGATCGCGCGGCGCAATGCCCGTCCCGCCCGTGAAGATGACGGCCTGGACTCCGGGGTGAATGCACGCCTGGTGGAGCACTGCGTGCACCTCCTGCGGCTCGTCCCGCACGAGGTGGTGGCGCACCACCTCGTGCCCCGCCCCGGTGAGGAGCTCGCGGATCAGCTGGCCGCTCGTGTCGCTCTCGAGGGTCTTCGAGTCCGAGACCGTGCACACGACGCAGCGCACGCGGGTCGGCGCGTGGGCCTTGTGCTCGGCGACGGGGGAGCGGGGCTCCGTCACGGCGCGGCGCGCTCCGCGGCCGCGTAGGCCCGGTCGAGCACCTCGACGACGTGCAGCACTTCCGCGTCCCGCCCTCGCGCGCGGAGCCCGGCCGCGAGCTGGAGGATGCATCCGGGGTTCGCCGTCACCACCGTCGCGGCCCCGGTCGCCTCGACATGCGCCATCTTGCGCTCGAGGAGCCGCCGCGCCATCACCGGCTCGGTGAGGTTGTAGATCCCCGCCGAGCCGCAGCACATCTCCGCCTCGCCGAGCTCGACCAGCTCGAGGCCGGGCACCGCGCGCAAGAGCGCGCGCGGCTCGCTGCGCACCTTCTGGCCGTGGGCCAGGTGACACGGATCGTGATACGTCGCGCGGAGCGGGAGCGGGCCGATCGGCCCCGCCAGCGGCGCGCGCGCGAGGAACTCCGTCACGTCCACGACCTTCTTCGCGAAGGCCGCGGCGCGCGCGGCCCAGGCGGGATCGCCCCGGAGGAGGTGCCCGTACGCCTTCATGTGGGCGCCGCAGCCCGCGGCGTTGACCACGACGGCCTCGACCGCGGCCGCCTCGAACACCGCGATGGTGTCGCGCGCCAGGGTCCGCGCGGTCTCGGGATCACCCGCGTGGGCATGGAGCGCGCCGCAGCACCGCTGGGCGCGCGGCACGCGCACCTCGGCGCCCTGTCGCGTGAGACATCGGATGGTCGCCTCGTTGTGGGGGCGGAACACCGCGTCCTGCACGCAGCCGTGGAGGAGTCCGACCACGCTCCGCTGCGCCCCACGCGCCGGCGTGACCTCGGGCAGCGATCCCCCCCGGCCCGCCGGCGGCAGCGGCGGCAGGAGTGCCTCGGACGCCGCCAGGGTCGCCGGCAGGAGCCGGAGCACGCCGCTCGTACGGACGAGGCGCTGGAGCCCGCTGCGCTGGTAGAAGCGCAGCCGGCCCGCGACCGCGCGCAGCAGCGCCGGGTGCGGCAAGAGGCCTTCGAACGCCGCGCGGCGGACCCAGCGCCGCAGCACGGACCCCGGGCGCCGGACCTCGAGCTCCGCCCGGCCCGCCTCGATCAGGTGGCCGTACTGGACGCCCGACGGACAGGCGCTCTCGCACGCCCGGCAGCCGAGGCAGAGCGACAGATGCTCGGCGGCCGAGTCGGAGAGGTCGATGCGGCCGTCCGCCAGGGCCTTGATGAGGTAGATCCGGCCGCGTGGAGAGTCGGGCTCCTGGCCCAGCTCGGCGTAGGTGGGACAGCTCGGGAGGCAGAGGCCGCAGTGCACGCACTGGAGGAGCAGCCCGTATTCGAGCTCGGCCAGGACGCCCGGGCGCGGAGCGCCCGCGGGGGGGGAAGTCAACGCAGTCGTCGCCGTCGTCATGTGTCGCCGGCCTCGCGGTCAGATCCCACCGACGAAGCGCCCCGGGTTGAGCACACCCTGCGGGTCGAGCCGCGCCTTCAGCCCGCGCATGAGCCCCACGCCGGCACCGGGTGGATCCCACACCGGACACGCCTCGCGCACGCCGAGCGGCGCCCACTCGACGACGAGGTGTCCGTCCCGGGCCCGGGCTGCCGCCCGCCACTCGGCGAGCACCGCTGCGGTCACGGGAGTCGGGGGCGGCGTCCCCGCCGCCGCGAGCACGAGCGTCACGATTCCGTGGGCCTGCGCTGCCCCGGCGACCTCAAAGCCCGCCGCCGCGGCGGTGCGGTGGGCGGCCGCCAGGTACGGTCCCACCTCCGCCGGCAGCACGCCGGCCGTCGCGATCGCGACGGGGCTCACGGCCAGGCGCCGCGGGTCGCCGACGCTCTCGAGCGCGCGCGCCGCGCCGCCGGCATCCAGCCGGTCAACGGTCCGCGCGCCGGCGCCCCGCAGGCGCCGCGCGGCCTCGTCGCCTTGCCACGCGACGGTGCGGGCGAGGCCGTCGAAGGCCGCCAGGAGCGCGGGGCCGGTCCCGGCCGGTAGGCCGGCCGCGCGCGCGATCGCGGCGGCGGCGGGCCCATCCAGAAGGGTGAGAGCCACGGGGCCCAGCTCCGAGCCCGCCAGCAGCGCCGTCGCGCTCGCCGCCGCGTCGAGGGTCGCGAACGTGGCCCAGCACGCACCTTCCGCCTCCGGCCGCGGGCGGAGCTTCAGCGTGGCGTCCACGATGATGCCGAGCGTGCCGTGGGATCCAATGTAGAGCTTGACCAGGTCGTAGCCGGCCACGTTCTTCACGACCTTGCCCCCCGCGCGCACGAGCCGGCCGGCCGCCGTCACCACCCGGAGACCGATCACGAGATCCCGCGCCGTGCCATACCCGTGCCGCCGGGGCCCGGCCGCGTTCGCCGCCAAGACGCCCCCCAGCGTCGCCTCGCCGGGCGCCGGCGGATCGAGCGGCACCCACTGGCCGCGCGCGCCGAGCGCGGCCTGCAGAGCGTCGAGGGTGATCCCGGCCTCGGCGGTGGCCGTGAGATCGCCGGGCTCGTGCTCGATGACGCGGTTCAACCGCCGGAGGGAGACCACGAGCGCGCCGTCGCGGGGCGGGGCGCCGCGCGACATCTGGGTGCCGCCGCCCCACGGGATCACGGGCACCCCCGCCGCCGCCGCCGCCGCCAGGACCCGCGCCACCTCGACGGCCGAGCCCGGCAGCACCACGCCGCAGGGAGTGCGGCCGTCCAGGACGAACGGGGCGCGCTCGGCCCCGCCGAGGCAATGCGCGGGGCCGACGATCTCGGCGAGCGTCCGGAAGAGGCTGGCGGTCATGCGGGCCGGGCGCGCGAGGCGCGCCTCAGAGGCGCTGGATGAGCCCGCTGGCCTCGAGTGGATGCGGCTGGTACGCGATCTCACCGGGCGCGCAGGACTTCTTCGTCGGGAACATCTTGCCGGGGTTGCAGCGCCCGGTGGGGTTGAAGACCGCCTTCACCGCCGCCATCGTCGCTAGGTCGGTCTCGGAGAAGATCCACGGCATGAAGTCGCGCTTCTCCAGCCCGATGCCGTGCTCGCCGGAGATCGTGCCGCCCACCTCCACGCACGCGTGCATGATCTCGGCCCCCGCCGCCAGCACCCGCTGCTCCTCGCCCGGGTTCCGGGGATCGTAGAGGATGTTCGGGTGGAGGTTGCCGTCGCCCGCGTGGAAGACGTTGCCGACCCGGAGCGCGTGCGCGGTCGCGATGCGCTCGATGCTCTGCAGGACCTCCGGCAGCCGCGTCCGCGGGATCACGCCGTCCATGACCATGTACGCCGGCGCCACGCGTCCGTAGGCGCCGAACGCCTGCTTGCGCCCCTTCCAGAGTAGCTGGCGCTCGGCCTCGTTCCGGGCCCGGCGGACCTCGCGCGCCCCGCTCTCGCGGCAGGCCGCGATCACATGCTCGGCTTCGTCGTCGAGCCCGATGTCCAGCCCGTCCAGCTCGATCAGGAGCGCGGCGGCCGCGTCGCGCGGATAGCCGGCGCCGAACGCGTCCTCCACCGCCTGGATGGTGATCTGGTCGATCATCTCGAGCGCGGCGGGCGTCAGCCCCCGGGCGGTGATCGCCGCCACGGCGCCCGACGCCTGGTCGAGTCGGTCGAAGACCGCGAGCAGTGTGCGCACGGCCGAGGGGCGCCGCACGATCCGGACCACGACCTTCGTGACGATGCCGAACGTCCCCTCCGAGCCGACGAACAGCCCGACGAGGTCGTATCCCTGGGGATCCCGGACCTTGCCCCCGAGCCAGACGATCTCCCCGTCGGGCAGCACGACCTCGAGCCCGAGCACGTGGTTCGTCGTGACGCCGTACTTGAGCGTGTGGGGTCCACCGGAGTTGTTCGCGACGTTGCCGCCGATGGTGCAGGCGAACTGGCTCGACGGATCCGGCGCGTAGTAGAACCCGGCGGGACCGAGGGCCTGGGAGAGGTGGAGGTTCACGAGGCCCGGCTCCACCACGGCGATCTGGTTCGCGTAGTCGACCTCGAGGATCCGCGCCATGCGCGTCAGCGCGATCACGATACCGCCCTCGCTCGGCAGGCAGCCGCCGGCGAGGCCAGTCCCTGCGCCGCGGGCCACGAACGGCAGGCCCTCCGCGTTGGCGAACCGGACGCACGCGGCCACTTCCTCGGCGGAGCGGGGGAACACGACGGCGTCGGCGGTCGCGCGGAAGATGGTGAGCCCGTCGGACTCGTAGACCAGCAGCTCGTCGGGCTCCGTGAGGACGCCGTCCGGGCCGGCGATCGCCTGGAGGGCCGCGTGCAGCCGCGCCCGATCGGGCCGAGGGCTTGACGACATCGAGACCTCCTCGCGGGTCGCTGCCTACGGTGAGCCGGAGTATAACACGCGGCCTCGGGACGCTCGGGCCGCGCGCCGTAGCGGCGGGGATCCTAGATCAGCTTCAGGACCGTCTGGCCCTCGAGGACCGTTTCCCCGCGCTGGTTCGACGTCCGCGCGCGGAACACGAGCTCCCGCCGCTCGGGGCGCGCCTCGGCCAGGGTGAGCGCCGTGGTCACGGTGTCTCCGATGAGGACGGGCGCGACGAACTTCATCTCGTACCGCGTGGACACGCCGCCGGGCGGCGGCAGGAGCGCGGTCATCCGGGCCATCACCGTGGAGACGAAGCCGACGAGGAGTGCGCCATGGGCGATGCGCCCGCCGAATCGCGTGCTCTTCGCGAACTCCTCGTCGACGTGAACGCCCGAGAAGTCGCCGGTGATCCCCGCAAACAGGTAGATGTCGGACTCGGCGACCGTCTTCCGGACGGACTCCGTGTGGCCGAGCGGGATCGCCGTGAGCGCCGGGCCCCAGTCGCGCCCGGGTTCACCAGTCGAGGTCGCCAACGCCCCACCCGCCGTCCACGTAGATGGTCTGGCCGGTGATGTACCCCGCCAGGTCCGACGCCAGGAAGACGACGGCCCCCGCCATGTCGTCCGGGCGCCCGAGCCGCCCGAGCGGGATCTTCTTGTTCATCGTCTCTTCCTTCCCGGGATGGGCGTCGAGGAACGGCCGCACGAGGGGCGTCACCGTGATCCCGGGCCCGACCGCGTTGACGGTGATCCCGTGCCGACCCCACTCGAGCGCGAGACACCGCGTCAGCTGCGCCACCGCGCCCTTCGTCGCGCAGTAGGCCCCGCGGTTCACGAGCCCGAACTCGGCGCCGATCGACGTGATGTTGACGATGCGCCCGCGCCCGGCCCGCCGCATCACGGGGGCGACCGCCCGGCACGCCCACGCGGTACCCTTCAGATTGAGCTCGATCATGTACTCCCAGTCGGCCTCGGTCTGCTCGAGCGCTGGCGCGCGCTTGGCGGTGCCCGCGCAGTTCACCAAAATGTCGATGGTCCCGTGCCGCGCGACCACCGTCTCCACGATGCGGTCGACGTCGGGCTTCTTCGCGACGTCCGCGGCCAGCGTGGCGACCTCGCCGTCCCGGGGCGGTCCCGCCGGCGTGGCCGGAGCCGACCGGCTCACGGCCGTGACGCGCGCGCCGGCCGCCGCAAGGTGCCGGACGATGGCTTCGCCGATGCCCTTGGTGCCGCCGGTCACGACGGCAACGCGCCCGGACAAATCGAGCAGGTTCTTCGGGGACGTCAGTGTGCTCACAGGATCATCCTCGCTTCGTAGGGGTCCGACGGTGGTGGCGTCCAGGCACTGCGCGCGGGGTCCTCGCCGTGTGCGTGCGGCGACGTCAGCCCGGGCTCACTTCAGGAGCTGCCGGCTGATCACCAGGCGCTGGATCTGGCTCGTGCCTTCCCAGATCTGGTACACGCGGACGTCGCGGTAGAGGCGCTCGAGCGGGAACTCCGTCGAGAACCCGGCGGCCCCGTGGATCTGGAGCGCGTCCGTCACGACCCGCTGCGCCATGTCCGTCGCAACCAGCTTCGCCTCGGCGGCCTCGCGGATGATGGGCCGCCCCTGGTCCTTCAGGAACGCCGCCCGCCGGAGCAGGAGCCGCGCTCCCTCGATGGCCGCTGACATGTCGGCCAGCATGAACTGGATCGCCTGGAAGCCGGCCAGCGGCTGACCGAAGGCCGACCGCTCCTTGGCATAGCGGATCGCCGCCTCCATGGCGGTCTGGGCGATGCCGAGCGCCTGGGCGCCAATCCCGATCCGCCCGCTGTCGAGGGAGATCATGGCGCGACGGAAGCCGGCGCCGGGCGGGACCATGAGCGCGCTCGCCGGCACGCGGCACTGGTCGAAGACGAGCTCCCCCGTCGCGAGCCCGCGCATCCCGAGGAGGTGCTCCTTGCCCCCGCGCGCGAACCCGGGTGCGCCCATCTCCACGAGGAAGAGCGCGATCGCGTCCCGCCCCTTTGCCCGATCGGTCGTCGCCACCACCACCGCAAGGTCACAGAGAAGGGCCTCGGTGATGAAGCGCTTGGTGCCGTTGAGCACCCAGCCCCCATCGGGCGTGGGGGTGGCCGTCGTTTGGACCCCGGCGACGTCGGAGCCGGTACCGGGCTCGGTCTGGGCGATGCAGCAGATCTTCTCCCCGCGCACCATGGCGGGCAGGTGGCGTCGCTTCTGCTCCTCGCTCGCGTTCTGGAGCAGCATGTCGCACATGAGCTTGCAGAGAAGCTGGGCGTCCGAGACGACGGCCGAGCCCCGCGCCAGCTCTTCCTGGGCGACGCACCAGCTCATGGTGTCGGCTCCCGATCCGCCGTACTCCGCCGGCACGGTCATCCCGAGGAGGTCGAGCTCGGCCATGCGCTTGTAGAGGTCCCCGGGGAACTCGTCGGTACGGTCGATCTCGGCGGCGCGCGGGCGGATCTCACGCTCGGCGAACTCGCGGCACAGGTCCCGGATCTGCCGCTGGGACGGCGTGAGATCGAAGTTCATCGGCCGCCGCCGATCAGGTCGAGGCGCGGCCGCGGCGAAGCGCGCGTCCGGCGAGGACGCCGGTGTGGTGCCCGCGGTCCACCACGACCCGGCCGTTCACGATGACCTGCTCGATGCCGATCGGAAACTGCTTCGGCTCCCGGCGGGTCGCGGGCGCCTTCACCGTCTCGGCGTCGAAGACCACGACGTCCGCCTTGAACCCATCCCGGAGGAGGCCGCGATCGGGCAGGCCCAGGCGCTGCGCGGGGAACGATGTCATCTTGCGGATGGCGTCCGCCAGTCCGAGCCAGCGCTCCTCGCGAACGAACTCGGCCAGGATCACCGGGAAGGTCCCGTACGTCCGCGGGCTCGGGTAGTCGCCGATCAGCACCGCGTCGCTGCCCACCATGTAGAGCGGATGGGTGACGAACCGCGGCAGGGTCGCCATGTTGGCGCCGGCCGAGACGTACGAGACCTGCTGGTCCTCCCGCAGGAGGAGCTCGCAGATCGCGTCGACGACATCGAGGCCCATCAGCTCCGCCACCTCGGCGAGGGAGCGCCCCTCGAAGCGGTGATGCTCCGGGCGCTTGAAGTGGGTCACCCACATGTCGTGCCACGACGCCGCCCGCGGGCCCATCTCCTTCTTCATCCGGGCGCGCGCGTCGGGGTCGGCCAGGTTGCGACGGAGCGCGGGGAGCCCGCCGTCGAACGCCCACTGAGGGATCACGATGTTCAGCCGCGTGGAGCTGTAGGCGTAGGGATAGCCGTCAAACGTGACGTCGAGGCCGTCGGCTCGCGCGTCCTCCACCAAGGCCAGCATCCGGGCCGCGCCGCCGGGGGCTGTCGTCCGCTGGTAGAAGTGCGTGATGTGGGACGGGATGTGCGCCCGGCGGCCGATCTCGATCGCCTCCCGGAACGGGTCGAGGAAGCGATCCCCGAGGCTGTATCGCACGTGCGTGTGGTAGATGCCGCCGAGCCGGCTCGCCTCCTCGGAGAGCGCGACGAGCTCGTCGGTGTCCGCATAGCTCCCCGGGGGGTAGTCGAGGCCCGTCGACATCCCCCACGCGCCCTCTTCCATGGCCGTACGGAGGAGCGCGCGCTGGTTGGCGAGCTCCGCCGGGCGCGCCGGGCGGTCGTCCCAGCCGACGGCGCACACGCGAAGGGGGGAGTTCCCCACCAGGTAGACGATGTTCACCGCCACCCGGTTGGTGAATAGATCCAGGTACTGCTCGACCGTCGACCAGCGGCCGGGCAGCGGCGGGCAGCCATCGAGGCCCGCGTTGATCTCGATGAACGCCTCGAGATCCGCGTGCGAATGAAACGGCGCGTAGGAGCAGCCGTCGATGCCGATGACCTCGGTCGTCACGCCCTGCCGGACCTTGGGCTCGTGCTGGGGCTCGGCCAGGATCACGAGTCCCGAGTGCGCGTGCATGTCGATGAAGCCCGGACAGACGACGCGGCCGGTGGCGTCCACGGTGCGGTGGGCGGCGACGCCGTCCAGCGCCCCGCGGAAGATGCGGACCCGCTCGCCCTCGATCCCGACCGCTCCGTGATAGCCCGCATTGCCGGAGCCGTCGATGATGAGGCCGCCCGCGATCAGGACGTCGAGCATGCTGGACCGTCCGGCGCGAAGTCTATCACGGGGTCGCGGAGGGGGGCGGGGGCGCGGCGTGGTGGTGGTGGCCCTTCCACCGCCGGCGGAGCCACACCCAGCCGCGGCGTCCCGCCAGATAGAGCCCGGCGGCGAAGACGACCCACGAGAGGGCCGCCGCGGCCAGCGTGAGCTCGATCCGGGTGCGCTCGCTCACCGGCCAGAAGACGAGCACGGGGTAGGCTGGATAGACGAGGAAGCTCCCCGCCATCAAGAGCACGCCGGTCATGAAGCCGCGGCGCGCCCGGTGCGGATGATGGCCCGGCTCGCCGTGACCGTGGGGGTGATGCGCGCTGCGCGCCTTCATCGATACGGGCGCCCCGGCTCGACCCGGGCGCGGCAAGCCGCGCTCGCGATGCCGCCGACGGCGTCGGTCCCGCGCGCCTGATTCACCGAGCCGGCATGGTAGCATGCGCCCGGCCGACCCATGCTCCCGGAAAGGAAGGCCCGCGGATGGAAAAGACCGCCCTTCTCGTTATTGACGCTCAGCAGGAGTACTTCGCCCCGATCGGGAAACTGGTCCTTCCCGACGCCCCCCTCGCCGTGGAGCGCATCGCGGACCTCCTCGCCTGGGCCCGCCAGGGCGGCGTGCCGGTGGTCCACGTGGTCCACGAAAGCCGCCGGCCCAATGCGACCACGTTTGCGCCCGGGAGCCCCGCGCTCGAGATCCATCCGGCCGCGCGCCCGGCCGCCGGCGAGCCGGTCGTCACCAAGCACCTGCCCGGCTCGTTCACGAACACGGGCCTCGAAGAGCATCTGCGCCGGCACGGGATCGAGCAGATCATCATCTCGGGATTCATGACGCAGATGTGCTGCGACACCACGGCGCGCGAAGCCGCCCATCGGGGGTTCAAGGTCCTGATGGCGGCCGATGCGATGGCGGCAATGCCGGTCAAGGGCCCGGACGGCGTGCTCGTCCCGCACGACCAGGTGCACCGGACGCACCTCGGGAGTCTGAACGGCTTCCTCGCGAGCGTGACGACCGCGCCCGCGCTCATCCACGGCGCGCCCGGCCACTGAAACGCCGCGCGCAAGGCCCTGAAGCACCGAAGGCCGCCGGCGTCGCCGCCGACGGCCCTCGATCGATTGGCTCCCCGGGCAGGACTCGAACCTGCAACCTCGTGGTTACAAGGGCCCCCGCGTTTCCACGGGGCTTGGACTATCTCATCCCCGTAGACGCCCGGCGGGCGTCCGTAGGGGGCGGGCGCTTCCCCCGGGCGCTCGACAGCCGAGCCCGGGGTACGACCTTGCGGTCTAGTCTCTGCACGGTCCCTCGGGCGGCTCCGGCCCGAGGGCTTCGCTCAGGGTTCCCCTATCCTCCCGGACGTAGGGTTCCCTGAATTCACCCGCTTTTCCATCCCGCCTTTCGGTCGGGACGCTGCCGCGTCGACAGCCACTTGCTCTACCGGTTGAGCTACCGGGGAATGCGCGCATTGTACCCCAGCCCTGCCGGCGGCGGAACCTCGCACGCCTAGATCGGGACCAGCATCCAGATGCCGGCGGAGGCGAAGAGCAGCCCGAGCCCCAGCAGGAGACTCCCCCACCCCGACTGGAGCCCGAGCGCCCACCAGGCGTACGCCATGCCCAGGATCCCGGCGGCAAGGAGCGCCGCGCCGAGGACGTTCCACGACTCCCACACGAACTCCGCGGTCCGGCGCCGGGCGAGGAACCAGCCGAGCGCATGCGCGATGGCGCCGATCAGCACGACCCCGCCGAGGAGGAACAGCAGGGTCTCCCCGAAGTCCGTCAGCATCCCCAGCATGCGTACGCCTCTTTGCGCGGCCGCCGCCGGGCCGCAGCCCCGCCGCGCCGCGCGAGTCTAGGCGGTGGCCCCAGGACTGTCAATCGGCGGCCTCCCCCGGCGCCGAGCGCCGGCCGCTCCGGCCCCGGTGCTAGGATAAGGAGAACATCCACTCCCATAGCCGGAGGGTGATTCCATGCGCCGACGACCGTCTTGGGCGTGCGCCGCCCGCCGCTGCCTCGGTCTCGTGTCGGCCACGCTCGTGATGATCGCCGCGGCCGGCGGCGTGGGAGCCCAGACCTCCAAGGGTACCGGCGACGTGGTCGAGGGCGCCAAGAAGATCGGCAAAGGCGTCGAGGAGACCGCCAAGGGGATCGGCAAGACGGTCACGGAGGGGGCGAAGGAGGTCGGCAATCGAGCGGCCGAGGCCGGCAAGGAGACCAAGCCCGCCGCCGAGACGGTCGGCCGCTCCGCCAAGGGCTTCGGGGCGTCGGTGTGGGCGGGGATGAAGTCGTTCGGTCACTCGGTGAAGAAGTTCTTCACCGGCAGCTAGCCCGGGCTTCCTCCCGTCGCGTCACATCTCGCGGCGCCCCTCGAGCGCCCGCGAGAGGGTCACCTCGTCCGCGTACTCGAGATCCCCGCCGACCGGCAAGCCCCGCGCAATCCGCGTGACCCGCAGCCCGAGCGGGCGCAGCAGTTTCGACAGGTAGAGCGCCGTCGCGTCGCCCTCGACGTTCGGATTCGTCGCCAGGATGACCTCGCGGACGTGGTTCGCCTCGACCCGGGCGAGGAGCTCCCGCACCTTGAGCTCGTCGGGGCCGATCCCGTCGAGCGGGGACAGCGCGCCCAGCAGCACGTGGTAGCGGCCACGGTACTCGCCCGTTCGCTCCATCGCCATGAGGTCGTTCGGCTCCTCCACCACGCAGAGCAGCCCGTCGTCCCGAGCGGGATCGTCGCAGATCCCACAGGGATCGGCATCCGTCACGTTGAAGCAGCGGGAGCAGTGCACGACGCTCGCCTTCACGTCAACCAGCGCCTCCGCCAGGTCTTGGACGCTGGCGGTGGTCTGCTTGAGCAGATGGAAGGCCAGGCGCTGCGCCGTCTTGGGACCGATGCCGGGCAGGCGCTGCAGCGCCTCGATCAGCCGGGCGACGGCGGGCGGGTGCGCGGCCACGCGGCCTCGAGCGGCCCCTACATCAACCCGGGCAGCTTCCCGCCCAGTCCTCCGGTGACCCGCGCCATCTCACCCGCGACCAGCTCACGGGCCTTCCGGAGCGCCTCGTTCGCCGCGGCGAGCACGAGGTCCTCCAGCATCTGCGGATCGTCGGGCGTCACCACCTCGCGGTCGATCTTGATCGAGACCAGCTCCTGGTTGCCGTTGGCCTCGACGACCACCATGCCGCCGCCGGCCGACGCTTCCACCTTCTTCTTGCCCACCTCTTCCTTGAGCGCCTCGAGCTGGGCCTGGAGCTTCTGGGCTTCCTTGACGAGGTTACCGAATCCCTTCATGAACCCTCCCCGCCGCCGGCCGCCGGTTCGGTCCGCGCGGTTCCGCGCGGCGCCGGGGCGGCCCGGACCTGGGTGATCTCTCCCTCGAACAGCTCGATCGCCGCCTGGACCACGGGATGCGAGCCGGCCACCGTGCTCGCCGGCCCGCCGCCGGCGGTGAACGCGACGTCGCGGAGCCCGGGCTGGAGCCGGCGCCCGGTCTCGAGCACGAGCTCCCGGTTCTCGGGCTTCTTCAGCTGCTCGGTCGCGAACGCGCCACCGTTGGGCACCGCCACGGTGAGCCGTCCGTCCTCCTCGCCGACCACGGCGCCCTCGGAGAGGAGATGGCCCAGCGTCGGCCGGACCCGGATGATCTCCGCGACGATCGCGGCCCAGACCTCGGCGGGGCTCCGGGCCGCCGCCGCGCCGGGCGGGCGCGTCGGGGCCGGCGCGTCGCGGCTCACCGGCGGGGCCTCGCGCACCGTCCCGCCGCGCGGAACGGGAGCCGCCGCGGGCGCCCGCTCACCCGGCCGCGGCACCCCCACCGGCCCCGGCCGCGGGAGGGCCGGCGCCGTCGGGCCACCGAGCAGATCCGACTGGACGGGGCCCGCGGCTTCCGCCGGCCCGCCGAATCCCCGCAACCGCGCTTCGGCCTGCTCGAGCCGCTCGAGCACGGTCTCGATCGCCTGCGTTCGGGGCCGGTAGCACAGTCGCACCACGGCAATCTCGAGGTCGACCCGCGGATGTGGGGACTTGCGCATCTCGGTCTCGGCGTCGAGGAGCCCGCGGAGGAGCAGCAGCAGATCGGTCTCGCCCGCGCCGGCCTCGCGTCCAAGCGCCGTCAACCGCGTCGTCTCGTCCTGGGTCGCGTCCGGGCCGGCGGTGCCGGTGACGGCGACCAGCAGCGCCCGGCGCAGGACCTCCATCGTCTCCTCGCACAGGAGGGCGAGATCCAGGCCGCCCGCCGCGGCATCAGCAATCCGCCGGAGCCCCTCCCCGGGGACCCGCCGGGCGAGCGCGCCCGCGAGCGCCCACGCCGCCTCCGCGCCGCCGCTCCCGAGGAGCTCCTCCACGGTCCGCGCGCCGACGCGGCCCTCGCCGTACGCCAGCGCCGTGTCGAGGAGCGACAGCGCATCCCGTAGGCTGCCGTCGGCGGCCCGAGCGAGGAGCCGGAGCGCATCGGGCTCCACGGCGTCCACGGGCACCTTCTCCTCCCCGAGGATCCGCCGGAGGGCCTCGCCGATCTCGACGCTCGAGATCGGCCGGAAGTCGAAGCGCTGGCAGCGGGAGAGGATCGTCGGCGGCAGCCGGCGCGCCTCGGTGGTGGCCAGCACGAAGACCACGTGGGCCGGCGGCTCCTCCAGCGTCTTGAGCAGCGCGTTGAACGCCGGCTCCGTCAGCATGTGGACCTCGTCGATGATGTAGACCTTGCGCCGCCCCCGCGCCGGCGCGTAGCGGGCGTTGTCCCGGAGCGCCCGCACCTCATCGATGCCGCGATTGGAGGCCCCGTCGATCTCGAGGACGTCGAGCGCGCGCCCGGCGGCCACCTCGCGACAGGACTCGCAGACGGCGCACGGCACCGCGCCACCCGCGGGGCCTTCGCAGTTCACGCCCATCGCCAGGAGCCGCGCCGTGGTCGTCTTCCCGACGCCGCGCGGCCCGGCGAAGAGATACGCGTGGGCGATGCGCTGCTGGGCGAGCGCGTTCCGGAGCGTGCGGACGATCGGAGCCTGTCCGACCACCGCTTCGAACGTGAGCGGACGCCAGCGGCGGGCGAGCACCTGGTAGCTCATCGCCCGCCCGAAAAAAAGTGGCCGTGCACCCGCCGTCGATAACCTGCGTCCTGCGATCTCCCCGGGGAGACGGCTCCGGCCAGGGAATCCCACGGCACACGAGAGTGTCTGCGGACCGTTGCTCCCTTCCGGGCCTGGCGGGGTTGGCAGATTCTCGTCGCGTGGGGCCCAGCCCTCATCGCCACTCCTCGGGGCTCAATTCAACACGCCGGCACCTTGGGCGGGAATTCCGCCTCGCTGGAGCGGATTGCGAGTACAGGGCACCGCTACCTCCCCGCCTAGCACGGCCACGCTCGATCACTCTCGGTCCCGCCGCTGCCGCCCCGGTGGAGCTGGGAATGGCGGAGAGGGAGGGATTTGAACCCTCGACACGCCTTTTGGACGTGTACACGATTTCCAGTCGTGCCCCTTCGGCCGCTCGGGCACCTCTCCCCGGCTCTGATGACGCGCGCTCAGCCACTCCCCGGGACGGAAGAATGGCGGAGGGGGTGGGATTCGAACCCACGTGGGGGCTCATCACCCCCAACTCGATTTCGAGTCGAGCCCGGTGCGACCACTTCGGTACCCCTCCGCACGGCGCGTCCGGAAAAACGTCTGCATCAGCTCGCTGGCGTCGGCGGCGAGCACGCCGCCGGTGACGCGCACGCGATGGTTCCACGCGCCCTCGTCGAGGACTCGCGCGTGGCTCACCACGGCGCCTGCCTTGTCGTCGGTCGCGCCGAACACGAGCGCCGCGAGCCGCGCGTGGACGCACGCGCCCGCGCACATGAGACACGGCTCGACGGTCGCGTACAGCGTCGCCCCCGTCAGGCGGTAGTTCCCCACGTACCGCGCGGCAGCGCGCAGTGCCTCGATCTCGGCATGCGCCGTCGGGTCCGCGGCGACGATCGAGCGGTTGCGTCCCCGCCCGATCACCGCACCGTCGAGCACCACAACCGCGCCCACCGGAACCTCGCTGGCCGCGGCCGCGCCGCGGGCCTCCTCGAGGGCCGCGCGCATGAACGGCTCGTGGACGCTTTCGGTCTCGCGCATGGGAAGGGACGTGCTCAGCGGGACGGAACCCGACAGCCCGTGCCCTCGTAGTCTATCGTCGAAAGACATGGTGGCCAAGTATACCCGCGCCGGCAGGCCACCGGGAGAGCAGACCCCCTGCACGCAACGGGAATCGAATCCGTAACCCTCGAATTCGTGGGGTAGCATGGAGTTCCGCGGGGTCCGGCGCGCCCGGAACGCCTCCGGGCCAGCCGGACGGCAATGACCGCGCGGGACGAGGAGGCCGTCGTGGAGGACAGGATCGGTCGGCAGCGAACGGACGGAATCACCCGGCGGGCGTTCGCCCGGCGGACCCTCGGGGTCGCGGTGTCGGCCGTCGCGGGGTCAGGTCTGGCCGCCACCCTGGGGACGCGGCGGGCCGGGGCACAGGCGAAAAGCCCGGGCGAGGTCGTCGTCTGTACGTGGGGCGGTAGCTACACGGAGAGCCAGAAGAAGGCGTTCTTCGATCCCTTCGAGCAGGAGACCGGCATCCGGGTCCGGGCAGTGGGGATCCCCGATCTGGCGAAGATCCAGGCCATGGTCCAGAGCCACGCGGTGGAGTGGGATCTGGTCGACGCCGAGGGCCAGATGATGCTGCGCCTGGCAGCGCAGGACATGCTCGAGCGCGCCGATTTCTCGATCATCCCCAAGGCGGACCTGATGCCGTCGGCGGTGAGCGAGTGGGGCATCGGCTCGGTGTCCTACGGCTATGTCCTCGGCTGGCGCACGCAAGCGTTCAGCGCCAAGGAGCCCGCCACGTGGCGGGACTTCTTCAACACGGCGGCGTTCCCGGGCCGGCGCGCGATGTACGCGCAGGCGCTGCCGAACCTCGAGTTCGCCTTGGTCGCCGACGGCGTGCCCCTGGACAGGCTCTACCCGCTCGACGTCGACCGCGCCTTCCGGGTCCTCGAGCAGCACAAGCCCCTGGTCAACGTCTGGTACAAGAGCGGCGCGCAGATCCCAACCCTCCTGCGGGGGGAGGAGGTCGATCTGATCGAGGCCACCGCCGGGCGCATGATCGACCTGAAGCGCAGCGGGGCGCCGGTCAACTTCACGTACAACCAGGGCGCCTGGATGCAGTCGTTCTGGATCGTGCCCAAGGGGGCGCGGAACCGAGAGAACGCGATGCGTCTCATGGCCTTCTACGCCCGGCCGGAGAACGAGGCGCAGTTCAGTCAGCTCTTCGCCAACGGCGTCCCCAACCAGAAGGCCTACGCGCTCATGTCGAAGGAGACGCTGGCGCTCCTGCCAACGGCGCCCGAGAACATCGGCAAGCAGATCCGGGTCGATCCGGCCTGGTGGGCGACCAACGTGGACGAGATCACCAAGCGGTGGCTGGCGTTCACCGGGTAGCCGAGCCGGCCCGCGCTGCGGGCCACTCAGCCCCGGGCCGCCGCATCGAGTCAGCAGTCTGGCGCGGCGTGTGGCCGCTCTGTCCCCTGCTGCTCTTCCTCGCCGTCTTCTTCCTGTATCCCGTGGGGCAGGTGCTGTCCCTGAGCCTCGCCCCGGGGGGAGCCGGCAGCCCCTTCCACGAGATCGTGACCACCCCGGTCTACCGCGCCGCGCTCTGGCGCACGGTGTCGGTGAGCGTCACGGTGACGCTGGCCTGCCTGGTCCTGGGCTACCCGGTGGCCTACACGATCGCCATGGCCCCGCGGGCCTGGTCGGGGCTCCTGCTCGCGCTGGCGATCACGCCGTTCTGGATCAGCATCCTCGGGCGGAGCTTCACCTGGCTCGTGCTGCTTCAGCGGAACGGGGTCGTGAACCAGCTCCTCCACGCGCTCGGCGTGATCCGCGAGCCGGTGCCTCTCGTCTACAACGCCGTCGGCGTCTACATCGGGATGATCCACATCCTGCTCCCGTTCATGATCCTGTCGCTGTACAGCGTGATGCGCGGGATCGACGGATCGCTCCTCCGCGCCGCCGCTGGCCTCGGGGCCAGCGAGTGGCAAGCGTTCCGTCACGTCTACTTCCCGCTGAGCCTGCCGGGCGTGGCCGCGGGGGCCGTGCTCCTGTTCATCATGGGGCTCGGGTTCTTCATCACGCCGGCGCTTTTAGGGGGCGGGCACGTCACGCTCGTCACCATGCTGATCGAGACGAACATTCACGCGACGCTCAACTGGCCGATGGCGTCGGCGCTGTCCGTGGTTCTGCTCGGCGCGACGCTGCTGGTGCTGCTGCCCTCGTATCGTCTCCTCCAGCTGGACCGCGCGTTCGGGGCCGGACCCCGCTGAGTCCCGTGCGGATCGGGATGGCGCTAGCGGGAGGGCTCGTCCTCCTCTTCCTCCTGACGCCGGTCCTCGCGTTGATCCCGATGTCGTTCAGCGGCACCCGGTGGCTGGTGCTCCCGCCCCGGGATCTCTCGCTCCGGTGGTACGTGGAATTCCTGACCAGCCGGGACTGGCGGGAGGCGACCGCCACGAGCCTCACGGTCGCCGCCGCGGCCACGGTGCTGGCCACGGCACTCGGCACCCTCGCCGGGATGGGGCTCGCGCGCGGGCGCTTCCCCGGCCGCCATGTCGTGCGTGGCGTCGTCCTGGCGCCGCTCATCGTGCCGGGGATGATTCTCGCGCTCGGCTTCTACTATCTGTTCGCGCGGCTCGGCCTGATCGGCACGATCGCCGCGCTCGTGCTGGCGCACGTCGTCCTCGCCACGCCCTACGTGGTCATCAACGTGGAGGCGGTGATGCGGGCCTTCGACCTCCGGCTCGAACGGGCGGCCCGGATGCTCGGGGCGAACGCCTGGCAAGCCTTCTGGCGGGTGACCCTGCCGCTCACCCGGGTGGGCGTGCTCGTCGGCGCGCTGTTCGCGTTCATCGCGTCCTTCGACGAGGTCGTGGTGGCGATGTTCCTGTCGGGGACGAGCGCCGTCACGCTGCCCAAGCTGATGTGGGACAGCATCACGCTGGACGAGCTCAGTCCTCTCGTGACTGCCGTCGCCTCGCTCCAGATCGGCATGGCCCTCGCCGTGTTCGCCGCGGCGGAGGTTCTGCGCGGGCGCGGGATGCGGCTCGCCTGGGCCTCCGCCGGTCCGGAGGACATGGGGGCCGGGCCGGCGCGGCCCCCCCTCGCCTCCGGCGGGGTGCCGCCGGCGGGTCTGGCGCCGAATCGGCTCAGCACCGAGCCGCTCCGGCTCGTCGGGCTCAGCAAGCATTTCGGCTCGGTCGTGGCGCTGGACGACGTAACGCTTCAGGTCGAGCCCGGCGAGCTTCTGACGATCCTCGGGCCGAGTGGCTCGGGGAAGACGACGCTCCTCAACCTCGTCGCGGGCTTCGACACCCCGACGTCCGGGGAGGTCCTGCTCGGCGGGCGGGCGCTGACCCGCGAGCCGCCGAACCGACGCGGCGTAGGCATGGTCTTCCAGAGCTATGCCCTCTTTCCTCACATGTCCGTGTTCGCCAACGTGGCCTTCCCCCTCCGGCTTCGGCGCCTCGCGGAGCCAGAGATCCGCGGACGCGTCGAGGACATCCTGGCCGTCGTGCAGCTCGCAGGGCTCGGGGCGCGCTATCCGCGGGAACTCTCCGGCGGACAGCAGCAGCGGGTCGCGCTGGCCCGCGCGCTGGTCTTCCGGCCGCCGCTGCTTCTGATGGACGAGCCCTTCGGCGCGCTCGACACCCACCTCCGGGCACGCATGCAGCAGGAACTCCGCCAGCTGCACCGGCAGCTCGGCATCACCGTGCTCTTCGTCACCCACGATCAGGAAGAGGCGATGATCCTGGCTGACCGGATCGCCGTAATCGCGCGCGGACGGCTCCAGCAGGTCGGGCGGGCCGAAGCGCTCTACGCGACCCCCGCCAACGAGCTCGTGGCCGGCTTCCTCGGCGAGTCCAACCTCCTGCGCGGGACAGTCGCGGCGGCGAGCGGCGGGATGCTCCATGTGGTCACGGCGGGCGGGACCGCGCTCCGCGTGGCCGGGGAGGCGGCCACCGGTCAGGCGGTGACCGTGCTGATCCGCCCGGAGTCGGTCCGGCTCGTGGCCGCCACGCCGGCCGGGTCCCACGATCTCCGGGGTGTGGTCGAGGACGCCCTGTATCTCGGCGCCCTCCGGAAGTACACGATCCGCCTCAGCCCGAGCGAGACCCTCGTGGTGCGCCTTCCGACCGAGTCGGGGACGCCGCTCCTGCCGCCGGGCAGCCACGTCCGCGTGGAGTGGGACCCGCATGATCTCTGCCTGCTCTGAAGACCGTGGGCGCCGAGGCCCTGGCGACATGCGCTCGCACCGCGGCTAGCCGCCGTGGGGGCGCGAGGCCCCGGTGATGTGGACGCCATTCCGCGTCGCCCTGTCCGGGGAGGATCTCTGCTCCGGCGCTCGACTGCTCAGGGACCTGCCCGGCTATCTGCGCCACCCGCTCTCGGTCGCGGAGGCGCGGGCCGTGCTCCACCTTCGCATGGAACGACGCGAGACCGATTTCCTGAGCCTGCTCCGGCGAATCTTCCGGGCCGGGTCAGCCGATCCGTACCGGCAACTGCTGGCCCTAGCCTCCTGCGAAGAAGAGGACCTGGCGACGTTGGTGCGGAAGGAGGGTATCGAGCAGACCCTGCGTACCCTGTATCACCACGGCGTGTACCTCACCGCCGACGAGTTCAAGCGTCGTCGGCCGGTCGTGCGGGGGGGCCGGGCGGTGGTGATGGGGCCTGACCAGATCCACAACCCCCGGACCACCCCACACCTTGCCGTCCTGACCAGCGGGAGCCGCAGCGGACGGACTCTCGTCCCGCTCGACCTCGCGTTCCTCCGCGAGTGCTCGGTCGACCTGTGCCTGGCAATGGACGCCCGCGGCGGAGTGGCCTGGCGGAAGGGGCACTGGCACGTGCCGGGCGGCGCGATCGTCGCGCGCCTCCTGGAGTACGCGAGCTTCGGTCCCGCGCCCGAGCGCTGGTTCTCGCAGATCGACGTGGCCGGAAGCCGGTTGCCACCTCGCTATCGGTGGAGCGCTCGCGTCCTGCGCCTGGGTGGATGGCTCGCCGGACGGCGCCTGCCCGCCCCGGAGCACGTTTCCCTCGGGGATCCACTCCCGATCGCGCGGTGGATGCACGACACCTTGCGATCCGGAGCTACGCCCCATCTCCTCACCTTCACGAGTTCGGCGGCGGCGCTCTGCGGCGCGGCCCACGCCGCCGGCCTCGACCTCAGCGGGGCGCAGTTCACCGTGGGAGGAGAGCCGGTCACGCGGGCGCGCCTGGCCGCCGTGCAACGCGTGGGCGCCCATGCCGTCCCGATCTATGGCACGGCCGAGACCGATGTCATCGGCCACGGCTGCCTGGACCCGACGGCGCCCGACGAGGTGCACGTCTTGCACGATCTGCACGCGCTGATCCAGGCGGGCTCGGACGGCCCCGAACGTGGGATGCCCCCGGACGCGCTCGTCATCACTGCCCTGCGCCCGACCGCGCCCCTCGTGCTGCTCAACGTCGCGCTCGGCGACCAAGCCCGCCTCGGTCGCCGCGGGTGCGGCTGCCCGCTCGAGGCGCTGGGTTGGACGACCCACCTCACGTCCGTCCGGGGCTACGACAAGCTCACCGCTGGGGGCATGACGTTCCTCGACACGGACCTCATCCGCGTGCTCGAGGAGGTGCTCCCCGCACGCTTCGGCGGCGGGCCGACCGACTACCAGGTCGTGGAGGAGGAGGACGGGGAGGGCCGGAGCCGCCTCCGG
Organism: uncultured bacterium; assembly: GCA_964463175.1. GTDB lineage: Bacteria > Methylomirabilota > Methylomirabilia > Rokubacteriales > DASRDR01 > DASRDR01. The sequence goes on along the minus strand of CAYXBJ010000034.1, from coordinate 1,073 downwards.
CTCCTCGTGCATCCGGCCGTCGGTCCGGTCGAGGCCGACACCCTGATCGACGTATTCCTGTCGGCCATCGGCGCGGGCGGCGGCGCCGAGCGGGTGATGGCGCTCCAGTGGCGCGCCGCGGAACTCGTGGCGGTCGAGCGCACGGCGCCGTTGGCGATGCCGACGGGTAAGGTGCTGCACCTCCACCAGCGGCGTTGAGCTGACACTCCGGGCCGCGGGCCTCGGGGTCGAGAGGGCCGGGGTGAGCCAGGCCTTCGCGATGACGATCCGCAGCCACCGAACCGCCCGGGTCTACCGCCGTGACCACTCCGTGGGTGCGAAGGTCGCGAGCCGCTCGACGAGTATGCGGGTGGGATGGTGCGCCCAGCAGGATTCGAACCTGCGACCTTCGGATTCGTAGTCCGACGCTCTATCCAACTGAGCTATGGGCGCGCCCAGCCAACTTCGAAGAGTGGCGGAGAGGCCGGGATTCGAACCCGGGACCAGGCTCAACACCCGGTAACCGCTTAGCAGGCGGTTGCCATCGGCCAACTCGGCCACCTCTCCGCGCGCAGCGTCCCATCTTCCGGGCGGCCCGAACCTTTGTCAACTCAGCGAGTGTCGACTCAGCGAGCCGCTACCGGCCGCTCTACCACGAATGGCGGAGGGGGAGGGATTCGAACCCCCGAGGGCTTGCGCCCATACCGGTTTTCAAGACCGGCGCCTTCAACCGCTCGGCCACCCCTCCGGTCCCGGCATTCCTCGTACTTCCCTGAGGCAACCTCTCGAGTATAGCGTCATGTGCCCTTAGCGCGGGGGGGGCGGAGGTGAAACCTCGGGGGCCTCCACCACATAGCCCACTCCTGGGCGAGCCGCAGCCGACGCCGGAGCACGGACAGCTTGCTGGCCACGGTTCCCGGCTTCATCTTGTGCTTTCGGCCTCACCTCTCGCTCGAGTCGAGCCTTCGTGAATCCCGCAATGCCTTCCCCGGTGATCTTGCGCTGCGGTCCGATCGTGGGGGACCAATTCTTCGGAGCCGCATCGCACGAAGCGCCACCTCAATGAGAACCGTTCGCCGCGAAACTCCTTGCCA
>CAYXBJ010000033.1:0-56689 GCA_964463175.1 uncultured bacterium | reverse complement strand
CACGTTCCCCCAGGCCGCGCTCGGCGCGGAGGTGGACGTGCCCGTCCTGAACGGCGTCGCGCAGCTCAAGGTGCCCGCCGGCGCCCAGAATGGCGACGTGCTCCGGCTCCGTGGCAAGGGCATGCCGAGCCTCCACGGGCGTGGCCGCGGCGACGCGTGCTACTCCGTGGTGGTCGAGGTCCCGCGGAAGCTCACCGGCAAGCAGCGCGACCTCCTCGAGGAGTACCAGCGCGTCTCGTCCGGCGAGGAGCAGGGTCCGCTTGTCGGCGGCTTCCTGGAGTCGTTGAAGAAGCTCTTCGGCGGCTGAGCGCCGGAAGTCCCCGAAAACGCAGGCGTCGGAATCCCGCCCCCAGTCGTTGCGAGGCCCGATCTTTCTTGCTCAGCGGACTGGAGCGCATCATTGGGTCGATCACCTACCGCAAGCCGGACTTCGCGGAGGCCATCGCCATCCTGGCCTCCGGTGGTATCGACCGCGCCCGGCACATCACCGCGGAGTCGGGGTGACCGACATCGTCGCGCACGGCTTCGTGCCCCTGGTCGAGCGCCGCGCCGAGCACATCAAGATCCAGGTGACCCCCGACCCGGCGTCGTGAAGCGCGGGCGTCGCCTACTACGAGCGACGGCGCTGCCGCCGTTGCGGGCTCGCACCGATCGCGTTGCTGATTAAAGCGAGACCCACCCCGCCCCCTCGACATCGTAGGGCCGAATAACGACCTTCACTTTTCGATCCGATCCAGTGGCACGTTGGAAGGCGGTGGCGGCTCTCGCGGCCAGCTCTTGAAGCGCTTCCTTCGTGCGATGACTTCCTTCCCACAGATCCACGTTGATCCTGGTCACCTGGCCGTGAAACTCTTCGGGCGTCGAAACCGGCACGAAATCAATTTCGTCGTCGTTGATCTTCAACTCGGGCATGCTCACAAGTGCCCGCCTGAGAGCGTTCTCGATATCGGACAATCGATCTCCCTTTCGCAAGTTGAACGCGGTGATCAACGGCATAGAGGAGCTCCGGCGCCGGAGCAGACGTGGCACCCGCGCGGCGATCCGAGCGACCACGTCGCTGGCCTGATCATCGGTTGGCGGGGGTAGGGGCCAGTTAGCAAGCCCCGGGTCCTCACGCGTGTGTTACGAAGAAACCGCCTCGTAGTGAGCACGCCGGCCCAGTGAGCCGTAGACTGCGAGTACGTCAGTGGCCAGGACAGGCTCCACTGTTTGTGGCCGACCTGGAGGATCACGTTGACCGCCTTTGCGGAGAACGCGGTCGCGTAGTCGGCGAAGGTCGTGTCCTGGAAGGGGAGCCAGGGCGCGCTGGAGGCGAGGTACTCGCGCAGCATGGCCGACTTGCCGGGCAGAGCGGGCGTCGCCGAGAAGCCGCAATTACCCACCACCTCGAGCACCACGCCCTGGCGAATCTTGGACTCTGCGCGTGGGTTCAGCGGCAGAGTGAAATCCGAATGAGTGTGGATGTCAATGAACACCGGCGCCACGACGTGCCCGCGCGCATCGATCACGCGATGGGCCGGGCCGCTCGCTCGCGGCTCCACTGCGGCGATCCGGCCCGCACGCACGACGACGCCGAGGTCGCGGCCGGGGCCGCCCCTGCCATCGATCACGTGACCGCCTCGGATCAGGAGGTCGTCCATCGGATCTGCCGGCCTCGTAGGAACTTAGGTTCGCGTCGCTCTCTCTGGTGATCCACCGAATCGACGGAGCTATTTGGCGGATGGCGGCGCCGCCAACGCCGCGAGACTAGCTTCCCGGTGCGTGGTGGCCGCACAACCGGCCTTCCGGCGATGGCACATCCAGCGCCGGGTTGCGGTCGAAGAAGCCGACCGGCTTGAGCGCGAAGCCGATGTACGTCACCGGCATCACCGGCCAGTCCTCTGGCCGCACCACGTGGTGGGCGCCGAAGGTGTACCAGACCACCAGCGGGGCGTTATCGAGGGGAGCGTCGTCCTCGACGTAGGCCGGCAGCCCGGCGCCGCCCGGGTGCTGGTTCGGGTAGTCTCCGGCGGCGTAGCGCTCTCGGGGGTCGTACCGAGTCACCCACAGATGCTTCGTCATGAAGGTCGCGCGCTTCGTCACCTGCGCCTCGGGGCCCGCGAAGGGCAGGACGTTCTCGCCGGGCACCAGCTTGTACCCGACGGGCTGACCGAGACGGTTTTGCACGGATGGGTTGACGATCTTCCAGAAGCGCCCGCGGAGGGGATCCACGATGCGCTGCGCGATGCACTCCGAGTGCAGCAGGATAGCCTCGGTGCGGAAGGCGTTGTGGTGCGGGTTCTCCGGGCCCGGGGGATCGGCCACCGTGTTGATCTCGTACACCGAGTTGAGCGGGCCGTCGACCGTCATGTCCAGCCGGACATTGAAGAAGTGCTGATGAATCGGGCCGTACACCTGGGGCGCGACCAGCTCACCCCAGGGCGGCGTCTCGCCCGGCATCACCGCCCCGTTCGAGACGATGCCGGTCAGCTTGACCTCGAGCTGGATGGTCCCGTCTTGGTAGAAGTACCAGTAGAAGCCGTACTCGTAGTTGCCCACGGTGGCGATGAACGACACCACCAGGCGGCGGGAACGCCGCACCTCCGAGTAGCCGGTCCGCCAGTCGAAGTGCTTCCACAGGATGCCGTAGTCCTCCTCGTGGATGCAGATCGCGTTCTGGAGCGTTACCGCACCCCCCCGGCCGTCATTGACCACCGCGTCCAGGTATCGGATCTCTCCTAGACAGTCGCAGCCCTTGACTAGGGAATTGGCCAGGGTGCCGATGCCGTACTCGCCGACGTCGAAGGCGTTGCGGTGAAAGTAGGTGGGGCGAGGGTCGCCGTACGGCACCACCATGTCCACCACCGCCGCCCGGTGGAGGATCGGCCGATCGCGCCCCTGGTCCCGATAGCTGACCTGGTGGAGCACCAGCCCCTCGCGGGGGGTGAAGCCGAGGCGCATCCGCCACTTTTGCCAGGACAGCTCGTGGCCATCCAGCGTGAAGCTCGGCCCCTGCGGCTGATGGATCTCGAGCGGCCGGAGATCCGGCCGGCTCCCGGTGACCTCCGGCGAGTAGTTGGCGTCCTCCGGCGGCAGCGGCGCGACACCGTAGTCTTCGATCGCGATCACCTTCATCTCGTTCAGGTCCACGGTCGCGATCAGGTTGGCCACCGGACGCGCGTAACCATTGTCGGTCGGGCTCGTGCGAACCCAGGTCAGCGTCCGGGACAGCCGCCGGCCCGTCTCGTTCTCGATCCCGAAATTGCCGGCCGACCAGGGATCGACCATGGCCAGGCTGAAGTCCGTGACCCCTCGCCGGCGCATGGCCGCCTGCCAGCCAGGGTCGGCGCGCACCGTGGTCTCGCACTCGAAGAACTCGTCCAGCACGATGGCCGGCTGAACCCCGGGCACGTGCGCCCAGGAAACCACCCGCTCCTTGGTCAACGAGACCACCGCCTCGTAGGTCTTTCGGGCGTCGCGGTCCATCAGCACGACGAACGCCGCCCGCTCGGCAGGGTGGCTGGCGGCGCCGGGCTCGCGCAATCGCTGCGGCTCGACCAGGGCGATCGAGATCACGCGGACGCGCGGGCCCAACCCATCGTGCGTGGTAACGAGGCTCCACGCGCGCGCGACCTCGTCGGCGGTGAGCGGATCGAGCGGGTGCGGCGGCCGGTCTTTGCTCATAACCCTCCGTCCGCGCGGCTAGGCCCTCAGTTCCTCGTCGAGCTCCGCCGCGCAGTCAGCCACGATGTCGACCAGGCGGTCGACTTCCGAATCACTGATGCAAAGGGGAGGCGCCAGGCGGAGGACCGAGCCGCGAGCGTACAGGATTGCGCCCCGCTCCCAGCCCCGTCGGTCCAGGGTAGCCACGAGCGCGGCATCCAGCGGGCGGCCCGAGCCGTCCGGCGCCACGAGCTCGAGCGCCACCATGAGCCCTCGGCCCCGGACCTCTCCGACGATCCGGCGTTTGCCGACCGCCTGAACGAGGCTCTCGAGCAGCCGGGCCCCTTTGGCCGCCGCGTTGGCCACCAGGCCGTCCTGCTCCAGGATGCGCAGGTTGGCCAGCCCGGCGGCGCACGCCACCGGGTGGGCGGCGTACGTGTTGGGGTGGACGTTCTCCTGCGTGGCCTCCTCGGGGAAGGCGTCGGCGATGGCCCGGGGGGCGATCGCCGCCGACAGGGGGACGTAGCCCGAGGTGATTCCCTTGGCCACCGACAGAATGTCCGGAACCACGCCGTCGTGCTCGACGGCGAACCACCGGCCGGACCGGCCGAAGCCGGTGATCACCTCGTCGGCGATCATCAGGACGTCGAGGTCGTCGCAGATCTGCCGCACCGCCCGGAGCCAGCCCACGGGCGGCATGATGAACCCACCCGCCGACAGGACCGGCTCCATGATGACCGCCGAGACCGTATCGGGTCCTTCCGCCTCGATGGCCGCGCGCAACTCCCGGGCTCGCCGCTCCACCAGCTCGGCGTCGGTGCCGGTTCCGCGATCGCGGAAGGGGTACGGTGGCGTGACCTTGACGAACCCGGCCGGCTGGAGCGGCGCGTAGGGCGCGGCCAGCGCCGGCAGTCCGCACACCGCGTAGGTGCCCATGGTCGCGCCGTGGTACCCGCCCTCCAGCGAGAGCACCTTGTACTTGGCCCGCCGGCCCCGGGCCAGCCAGTAGTGCCGGGCCATCTGCATGGCGCGCTCATTGGCCTCCGAGCCGCTCACTGCAAACAGCGTGTAATCGAGGTCTCCAGGGGTCAAGGCAGCGAGACGGGCTGCCAGCTCGGCGGCCGGGCGGTTCACGAACTGGCGGGTCGTCGGGTAGTAGGCCAGCCGCATGGTCTGCTCGGCGACCGCCTCGACGATCTCCCGCCGGCCGTGCCCCACGTTCACCACCGCCAGGCCGGCGAAGCTGTCCAGCAGGCGAGTTCCCTGCTCGGTCCACACCCACACCCCTTCGGCGTGGTCGACGACCAGGGCTTCGTCGGGGAGCCAGGGGTGGTCCTGGGTCTTGTGCGTCCACAGATGCCGGATGGCGGTCGGGCTGGTGGTCATGGCGCGAGTATACCGGTCCGCCGGTCAGTCGAGCAGGTCACCTCCGTGTCCAGCGCCGGTCGCCCGGTCCTCCTCCGAACCGCCGACGCGCGTCGACGGCCGGCGGCGGCGCGCCGGCGACCCTCTAGTCGAGGAAGCGCCTGATCTGCGCGACGACGTCGGCGTTGAACGTGGTGGCCCAGTCTCGACTCCAGTTCAGCTCGGTCCCCTCGATGCGCTGGCCGATGTCCTCGATGCGGTCCAGCGCCTCCGCGAGACCGGCCGTGAGGCCGCCGATGGTTGGAGGCACGGCGATGAGGTTCGGCGACACCTTCGCGAGGCGGTCCCGGGACTTCGTGGCGAAGGTGTTCGTCACGGTCACCAGCCCGGCGGCGGCCATGTCGAACGGCGTCATGCCGGGATGCGGCGACAGCATCAGGCTCACGCCCAGATCGTAGCCGGGGAGCAGCGCGAGGTATTCGGTCAGCGTCCGCCGCGTCAGGAGCGTCAGGTGGGTGCGCCGATCGAGCGGCAGGCTGGCATAGGGGCTGACGGCGCCGATGCCGTCAAACGTCCACTTGTCGGTGTCGAAGCGACCGTCGGCCAGCGCCTGGCGGAGCGCCAGGATGCCCAGCTCGAACATGTTTCTCGCGGCGTGGGGCTCGGGCCGCGCGTAGAAGAGCAGCTTGCGGTCGGTCCGGCGCTCCAGATCGCGTCGATCGACGGGGAACGCGCTGACGGCGTTTTCGATCGCGACGGAATCACGCTCGCCGGCTGAACCGCCGCCGCTGAACACGCCGAAGCGATGGTGCCGGAAGTAGTCGCGGAGCATGTCGGTCGAGAAGATCGCCCGGTGAGGGAGCGCGTATGCCTCGTGAGCCATCGCATAGAGTGATCCGGCTGGGTAGAAGAGCGGCTCGTACTCCTGGATCAGGAAGGTGAACCGCTCCCGACCGAGATGCCGGGCGGCGTGATCGGCGATGTGGGCGGTCCACCACGAGGTGGCGATGAACGCATCCCGAGGACCGACTTCCAGCGCGAGCGAGCGGTCGTAGAGATACGCGGTCTCGACCACGTCGAAGAGGTCCTCGAGGCCCGAGAAGGGACGGATCTGACGGCGCCAGGACAGTGGATCGTAGTGACAGAAGTCCACGATGACCAGGCGCGGCCGGTAACCGTGGCGGTGAAGCTGCAGGGCCAGATGGAACATCGCCATGTAGCCGGCGAAGAGATAGCGGAAATCGATGGTGGAGATGAGGATGTTGACGCGATGCGGGGCCTGGGGGACGGTCTTCAGCCTGAGGGGCGCGATCTTGCGCGGGATGAGCGCGACGGCCTCGACCGGGGCGGGTTCCGGCGGTAGCGGGGCAGAGGCCAGCGCGTCCACCGTCGGTCGAGCGGCGAGAAGGCGACGCTGGCTCCAGCGGCAATAGTGGTCGGCGAGGCGAAGGCCGATCACGGTGCGCAGACAGAGCAGCTCGAGCCCGAGGGTGGTCCGAGCACGGAGTTTCGATCGCACGGCCTCCCAGACGAGCCAGCGACCGGATCCTTCCATGCTGGCAAAGCGGCGCAGGAGCGCCTGCTTGCTGGCGGGCGCGTGCGGCAGACGGAGAGCGAGGAGTCGCGCGAGGACAATGATCCGGATCAGGTAGAGGTGTCGGGCCCGAAGGGCGGGGAGGCTGGCCGCGGATCTCCGCCGGAGGGCGGCGGGCGCCTTCAGCCAGCGCCAGCCATGGAGGCCCCGCGGGACGAGGGTGTGCGGCTCATGGGAGAAATGCCCCACCACATTGGCCGCGTGCTGGCGATACGCGTAGAGAGGGCGGTCGACGTACGCGATGGAGCCCCTGACGAGGGCAACGCACGCGATCCAATGGTCGTGGAACGCGTCGCCGATCGGGGATGGAAACGGCAGTATCTCGTCCAGCAAGGCAGCGCGGAACACGCTGGCCGCGCCGGTGACCGTATTCGCCCAGAGCAGCGCGGCGAGGCTCGTGAAGTTGTTGCGTCGGGTGGTCCAGTAGCTATCCGAGATCCTCTCGCCGCCCCTGGTCACGATGTGCATGTCGGAGTAGACGAGCCCCACATCGTCTCGGAACGCCCGGAGGCACGTCGCTAGCTTGTCCGGATACCAGTCGTCGTCCTGGTCCGCCAGGGCCACGTAGTCTGCGCCGGGCGGGACGAGGGTCAGGCAGCGCTCGAAGTTGCGATAGGCGCCCACGCGCGCGGTCTGTCGATGGAGCTGGAACCGACGGTCCCCCGCCGCGAGCTCGGCGATCCGCTGGACGATCTCCGGGCGTGAGCCGTCATCGCTGATGACGCAGAGCCAGCGCTGGTGGGTCTGCCGGACGAGGGAGTCGAGCTGGGCCCGAAGGAGGTCGAGCGGTGGATTGTAGGTGGTCATGCAGATGACCACGAGGGGCTCGCCGGCGCCGCCGGTGTCCGGCGTCGTCTCCGGGAGCGGCGCGGGCGGCGCGGCGGCTGCGGTCAGGGCGAAGCTTCCCAGGTCGATGGAGCACTGTTCGCCCCCTTCGAGCTGCGCCTGAAGCGAGACGTGGAGGGCGGCCGGCGCGGTGCGCTCCGAGATGGGCACCATGGCCCAGAAGCCGCTGAGGAGGCTGTTCCCGCGCCGATCGCCGGAGGGAGGCTCGGATCGAAACACGTCGAGCCGGGCGGTCGAGTGGTTCCGCACCGGCCAGGCCTCGCCGTCCACGGCGACCGCCAGCTCGCGAATGGGGCGCTCCGGATGGTAGCACCAGCCCGCGAGGTAGAGGACGTTGCCCTTCCCCACGGCGAGCGACTCGGGGAGCTCGGTCTCCAGCCGGTAGATCAGCGTGGTCGGCGGGCGTCGCGGCCCGGGTTCGACGGGAGATGGAGAGGGCTCGCCCAGGAGCCGACTGACGAATCGACGGAACGACGTCTGGAGAAGCTGCACCGTCTCCGCCCCTTGGGGTCTCACGCCTGTGCGTCTGACGCCCTGGTGGAGCCCAGACTCATGCGGCCCCAAGTCTACGTCAGATCCTGGTCGTCCTGCGCTGCGAGGCGGCGTGTCTCGTGGACCCGCGGCTCGGAAGCGGCGAACGGGGCTAGGGCTTCTGCAGGATCAGCATGTCCTGGGACGAGGTGAACTGGTCCCGCCCGCACCAGCTGCCGTCGTACTTGCCGATCAGTCCGAATCCGCGCCGGTCGATCCAGCCGAGGAGCGCCCCTTCCTCGTAGCCGATCGCGGCTTCTGCCTCCTGGGGACTCGTCGTGAAGCAGTCCGAGCCGGACACCGGATGCCGGATGTCCAGGGCGCTCCTCCCGGCCCTGATCAAATCCATCGACTCGTCGTTCAGGAGGAAGCACGTGCAGAGACACCGCCCGTCCGGCTTCAGCACCCGGCGGATCTCGTCCAGGTAGCGCTGTACCTCGGTCGATCGCATGTGCGTGAACACCGAGGTCAAGAGGACCAGGTCGACGCTCGCGTCCGGGTAGGGGAACGTGAAGTCCTGCGGCGGGATCCGGCCGGCCCGGTTGTACAAGGTGTTGTGCACGTCGACGTGACGAAAGTGGAAATTCGGAAAGGGCGGCGTGATGGTGCGCTGCGCCCAGCCGATCAGGCGCTCGACGATGTCGAAGCCGTCGTAGCGGCCGCCCGGCGCCAGGTAGTGCACGAGCGAATAGGCGATGCGCCCGGGCCCGCAGCCCACGTCCAGCACGCTGTCGGTCGGCCGGAGGTCCGCGAGCTGGATGAGATAGCCCAGGAACTCGACCGACACCTCCGAGAACGTGCCGCCGATGAGCGCCACGTGCTCGTCGGGGGGCAGGGGCAGCGTCGGCTCGAGGGCGATCAGGAGCTTGCCCTCCCGTCCCTGGAACAGGGGCACGAACGCGACGAGGGATGCGCGGGCCGTCGCGTCGTCGTGTCCGGCCAGCGCCGCCCGGATGACGAAGCGGCAGCGATCGCTGTGGGCATGCCGCGGGTAAACGCGCTGCACGTCCTCGCTGGGCAGGCCGGTGGCGGTCTCGCGTGGGGCGAGCTCCCGGCCGCCGCAGCTGATCCTGAACCCGTCCATGACTCCGGCGTCCGCGGCCAGGGCCCAGCCCGCGATGGTCAGCCCGCCGTCCCGTATCGTGACCGTGTCGAGGCTCCCGCGGGCGCTCCCCGCCAAGCGGTTCCCTCGGAACGGGCGCCGGTCCCTCATCGCGGCACCATAGCGTGGCATCGGGGGGGACGTGGCAAGGGTCCCCGGGGGCGCGGCGGCGCGGGAGAAGCGGGCGTCAGGCAGCGGCCCGCCGCACGGCGGCCGCGAATCCGGCGAGCAGCGGATGAGGAGAGTCCTCGGCGGAGCGCGTCTGGGGCAGAAAGAGGGTGGCCAGAAAGAACTGGCCCGGGAGCTCCACGATGCGGATCTCCCCCTCGTCGCCGAGGCCGCTCACGGTCATCCCCGCGGCCTCCAGCCGGCCCCGGTAGGCGGGATTGACGCCGTAGCCGCAGTAGTAGTCCTCCACGCTCGTCGAGACCCCGTACAGGGACGCCGCCCGCGTGGCGGGCAGGATGGTCACCGATTGCTCGATACCCACGAGCGAGCAGGCGAGGGGCGTGACGACGAGGCGCTCCGCCTCCGGGTTCGTCTCGGCGTGGTCGGCGTCCTCGATCCCGAGAACGTTGCGCGCGAACTCGACGATCGCGTGCTGGAAGCCCCCTCAGGTACCGACCAGGGGCACGCCCCGCTCGCGCGCGTGGCGGACCGCGCCGAGCGCCCCGTCCATGTCGCGGTACGGGCTGGCCGGCGCGATGAAGATCCCGCTGTAGGCGGCCAGCCGCGCGGCGGGATCCGGCCCGACGCCGTCCGTCGGCACCCACTCGAACTCGAGTCCCACGTGACCGAGCGCGTTGTTGGTCGCGACGTGGGTGTGGTTCCGCGGGTTGAAGTCCCCGACGACCGCCACCACCGCGCGCGACGGCGTGCTCATGCGGCGCCACCCGCGCTGGCGCCGGAGCGGCGACACGAGTCGCGCACCAGGAGCCGCGGGGCCAGGGCGGTCACCTGGGGCGGCCGCCGGGCCGCGCCGCTCCCGGCCGTCGCCGAGACGGTGCCCACCGACATCAGCGCGACCCGGGCCACGTCGCGGATCGTCGTCCCGTGTGCCACTATCGTGCGCATCCTCCCGCCTCGACCGGCTTGACCGTCGCGCGCGGTCCATAGTGGAATAAGTCGATCCAGGGACGCAAGGCACCGTCCGGGTCCATCACTCTCGAGGAACCGTCTCGAAGCCGGCGCCAGCGGTCCGGTCGCGCGATGAAACGATTCAGGCGAACGTGCCGTCACCGTCCACCCGCTGCCACGGAGGAACGCCAGTGAAGAGCCCAGTATCCCGTCGCCAGGTGCTCAAGGGTCTCGGTGTGTCGGTCGGCGCCGGTATGGTCGGCGCGCCCCGGCGGGCCCTGGCGCAGGCCGGCAAGCCGGTCACGCTCACCTACGTGAACTACTCGACCGGTGTGGACAAGGCTATGTGGGACTCGCTCATCGCTGACTTCTCCAAGCTCCATCCGAACATCACCGTGAAGTACCAGCCGGTGCCGGGGGAGAGCTGGGGCGACTACTTCGACAAGCTCGCGACGATGATCGCCGGCGGGAACCCGCCGGACGTCAGCCGGGTGGCCATCGAGGGCGCGCGCCTCGTCGTGGCGCGGGGGCTGGCGACGCCGCTCGACGACTTCATGAAGGGCGACCCGGAGATCGACGAGTACCTGAAGGACGTGAGCCCGCGGCTCCTCGAGGTCTTCCGCGTCGACGGCAAGACCTACGAGCTGCCGTTCGACTGGAACAACATGGTGATGTACTACAACACCAAGATGCTCCAGGAGGCGAAGCTGGAGCCGCCGCGCAAGGAGTGGACCAAGGACGAGTTCCTGGCCATGGCCCAGAAGCTGACCAAGCGGTCGGGGTCCGGCGAGCCCGACGTCTTCGGCTTCGGCTTCGCCATCCAGTACTTCTCGGGCACGATCCCCTGGATGTTCGCGAACGGGACGAACATCCTCAGCGACGACTGGAGCAAGTCGAACCTCAAGGACCCGAAGGTGCTCGAGGTCCTGCAGTTCATGCAGGACCTCGTCTGGAAGTACAAGGTGTGCCCGAAGCCGCCGGCGTTCCACGGCGACATCTACTCCCTCATGGCCGCCGGGAAGATCGCCATGGCGGGCGGCGGACGCTGGCCGGTGCTCCAGATGACGAAGGCCGGGTTCTCGGACTTCGACGTCCAGTACTTCCCGCGCTGGCGCGAGCAGGTCACGGAGTACGGTGTCGGGGGCTTCGTCATCATGAAGAGCACGAAGTATCCCCACGAGGCCTGGCAGTTCTCCAAGTTCCTCACGACGAAGCGCGCGCTGGAGACGCTGACCCGCGTCGGGCAGGCCATCCCGTCGCGCCGCTCCATCGCGGCGAGCTCCGCCATGTTCGAGCTGCCCCCCAAGAACGCCAAGATCTTCTACGAGTCGATCGAGGGCGTGAACGCCAAGCCGGTGCCCTCGCCGGCGACCTACAACCGGATCGAGGCGACGTGGCGTCGCTATCTCGGGCGCGTGCTCGCGAACGAGATGGCCCCGGCCGCCGCGCTCGAGGAGGCCGACAAGGAGTTCACGCAGATCCTGACCGGCGGCTAGACGCCTCGCGACGCTCGAAGGCCGATGCCGCCTGTCGCTCCGGCCACGGCTGCGGTGCCCCGCCGCCGGCCGAGTCCCATCCGGCGCCACGAGACCTGGGTCGCGTACGCGTTCCTGGCCCCGGTGCTCGTGGGATTCGCCGTGTTCGTGCTCGGCCCGGCGGTGGCGGCGATCGGCCTGTCCTTCTACCACTACGACGTCATGACGCCGCCCCGCTTCGCGGGATGGGCGAACTACGCGCGCCTCTTCCGCGACCCGCGGCTGCCCGGCATCTACTGGAACACCCTCGTCTACGTGGTGTGGTACGTCCTGCTGACGACGGTCCTCGGGCTGGCCCTGGCGGTGGCGGCGGATCGGCCGATGCGCGCCGTCTGGCGCTACCTGATCCGGACCAGCTACTTCTTCCCGGTGCTCACGTCGCTCGCGTCGGTGTCGCTGGTCTGGCAGTACCTCTACAACACGGACTTCGGCATCATGAACTACTACCTGGGCCTGATCGGGGTCCCGCGGATCCCGTGGCTGACGTCGAGCCGCGCGGTGATCCCGTCGATCATCCTCCTCGGCGTCTGGAAGAACGTCGGCTTCAACTTCATCCTGTTCGTCGCCGGGCTCCAGAACATCCCACGCCACCTCTACGAAGCAGCCAGCATCGACGGCGCCGGCCGGATGGCCGCGTTCCGCTACGTGACCTTGCCTTCGCTGACGCCCGTGCTGTTCTTCACCGTGGTGTGGGGACTGATCAACGCGTTCCAGGTGTTCGACTCGCCGTACATCCTGACGAGCGGGGGACCGGGCGACTCGAGCCGGACCGTCGTCATGTACATCTACGAGACGGGCTTCCGGTTCTTCCAGATGGGGTACGCCTCGAGCGTGGCCCTCTCGCTGTTCGCGGTCGTCGTGATCCTGACCGCCATCCAGTTCCGGCTGGGCCGGGTCTGGGTCTTCTACCAGTGAGACGCGGCCGGTGACGGCGCGGGTGGCCGCCGGGCGGGGACGGTGAGCCGGACGTCGGCGGCGTGGCTCGACCGGGCCATCGTCCTGGGCCTGCTCCTGGGCGGCGTGCTCATGATGCTGCCGTTCGCCTGGATGTTCTCGACGTCCTGGCGGCTCGCGCGCGATTCGTTCTCGCTGCCGCCGCAGTGGCTGCCCACCGCGTGGCGGACCGAGAACTACCGGGAGGTCCTCGACAACATCCCCTTCGTCGCCTTCGTCCTGAACAGCCTGAAGGTCGCGGTCCTCATCACGGCGGGCCAGCTGGTGACCTGCTCGCTCGCCGCCTATGCGTTCGCGCGGCTGCGCTTTCCCGGACGGGACGCCCTGTTCCTCGTGTTCCTCTCCCAGCTGATGGTTCCGCAGCAAGTCACGATCATCCCGGTCTTCATCCTGATCCGGGTTCTCGGTCTGCTCGACACGCACTGGGCCCTGATCATCCCCGCGCTCGTGAGCGCGTTCGGCACGTTCCTCCTTCGCCAGTTCTTCCTGACGATTCCGCACGAGCTGGAAGAGGCGGCGCGCGTGGACGGGGCTGGCTACGTGCGCACCTTCCTCCAGATCATCCTGCCGCTGGCCGGCCCCGGGCTCTCGACGCTGGCCATCTTCACGTTCAACTTTCACTGGAACGAGTTCTTCCGCCCCCTCCTCTTCATCAACACGTGGGAGCGGATGACGCTGCCGCTCGGCCTCACGATCATGAAGGGCTACCTCGGCGTCGGGAACGTGGCCGCGATCATGGCGGGCGTGTCGATGGGCGTCCTGCCCGTGCTCCTGGTTTTCCTGTTCGCCCAGCGCTATCTGATCGAAGGGGTCACGCTGACGGGGATCAAGGGATGACCGGGGCTCCGGGCGTCGGGCGCGAGGCGCGGGCGGCGGGATACTGGCGCCGGCTGGCCGAGGACGTCTTCCACGAGTTGCCCGGTCTCCTCGGCGCGAACGCGCTCTGTCTCGCCTGGTGCGCGCCGGCGGCGCTGCTCCTGACGATCGGCCTGACGGGACCGGCGGCGCTCGCGTTGCCCCTGACGCTCGGCCCGGGGCTCGCCGGGCTGGCCACGTACGCCGGGCGGCTGGCGCGCGGGCAGTCGGCGGGATGGTGGCGGGACAGCCTGGCGGGGATCCGCGCCCGATCCGGGGCCTGCGCCGCGCTGATCGCGCTCGGTCTGGGGGTCGGGGCCCTGCCCGTGCTGGCCCTGCGCCTCGCCGCGACGCATGGTCTGACGTCGGCGACGGTGGCGGTGCTGACCGTGCAGACGCTGGTCGCCGCGTTCGTCGTCGTCGCGTGCGTGCACGCGGGCAGCCTGGTCGGCCTCTATGGCCAGGGTGCGGGCGCGGCGCTCCGCAACGCCGTGATCCTGGTGATCCGACACCCCGTTGCGAGCGCCGGGCTCATCGGGCTCGGCCTGATGTTCGTCCACGTGGCGCAGCTCTTCGGCTGGGGCCCCCTGGTGATCCTGCCGGCCGTCCTGGCCCTCTGCGCCGTTCACCACACGCGCCGGCTTGTCGAGGACAGCGGAGCGATCACCCTTGGGTCCTCCCAGGAGAGAACATGTCCACTGCCGTGACGTCGACCACGATGGCGCCCCCGGCGCGCGCCCGCCGCTACACCGGCGCGGCCCTCAAGGAGATCGCGTTCCCGCTCGGCGGGATCGGCACCGGCACCGTGTCGCTCGGGGGCAGCGGCCAGCTGCGCGACTGGGAGATCTTCAACCGCCCGGCCAAGGGCCGTGATCTCGCCCTCTGCTTCTTCTCGCTCTGGGCCAAGCCGGAAGGCGCTCCCGCGGTCGCGCGCGTCCTCGAGAGTCGCCGCCTCCCGCCGTTCGTCGCCGATCGCGGGCTGTCGCCGTGGGCGGTCGCCGGGCTGCCGCGCCTCGACGGGGCGACGTTCACCGGGAGCTATCCGATCGCCCAGGTTGCGTTCCACGATGCGGCGCTGCCGGTGGAGGTCGAGCTCGAGGCGTTCAGCCCCTTCGCGCCGCCCGACGATCGCGCCTCCGGCATGCCGGTCGCGGTGTTCCTCTGGCGCGTGCGAAATCCCGGCGGCGCGCCGGTGGACCTCACGCTCGCCTACACGCAGCTGAACCCCGTCGGGTACGACGGCCTCGAGATCCTCCGCCGGGGCCGCCGCCACGCCATGTTCGGCGGCAACCTGAACCAGTGGACGGATGAGGGCTCGCTGCGGGGCCTCCGGATGAGCCGACCCGAGCTGGATGGCGGCCATCCGGGCGCCGGAACGCTCGCGGTGGCGACGCCCTGGCGGGACGTGACCTTCTCGGAGCACTGGCAGCGCGCGGGCTGGTTCGACGACATCCAGAGCTTCTGGGACGACTTTCGCGACGACGGCCGGCTCCCGGATCGGGCGGAGGGCACGCTGAGCCCGACGGGCGAGACCGACGCCGGGACCCTCGGCCTGATCGCCCGGCTCCGTCCCGGCGAGACGGTCGAGCTGCCGGTCGTGCTCGCCTGGCACTTCCCGAACCTCGTCAACTACTGGGGGCCCTTCGAGACGCTCGCCGGCCAGAGCGTCGTGGGCCAGAAGCTCACGAACTGGTTCGCGACCCAGTGGCCCGACGCGTGGGCGGTGGCGCGCGAGACGATCGAGCGCCTCGACGAGCTGACCACCCGCACGCGCCGGTTCCGCGACGCCCTTTTCGCCTCGACCTTGCCGGAGGAGGTGATCGACGCCGTCTCGAGCCAGATGTCGATCATCCGGACCACGACCTGTCTCCGCACCGACGACGGCCGCTTCCACGCATTCGAGGGCTGTGACGACACGGCCGGCTGCTGCCCGATGAACTGCACCCACGTGTGGAACTACGCTCAGGCGCTCGCGTTCCTGTTTCCCCAGCTCGAGCGCACCGTACGGCTCGTCGACTACCAGTTCAACACCCTGCCCACCGGCGAGCAGAAGTTCCGCACCATGCTGCCGCTGGCCCAGGGCGTCCTCTGGAACTACGTGGCGGCGGCCGACGGCCAGATGGGCACCCTCATGAAGCTCTACCGCGAGTGGCTCGTCTCCGGCGACGACGCCTACCTGCGCGCGCTCTGGCCGCAGGCCAAGAAGACGCTCGCGTTCGCCTGGCGGCTGTGGGATCCGAACAAGGACGGCGTGATGGAGGGCGAGCAGCACAACACCTACGACATCGAGTTCTACGGGCCCAACACGATGTGCGGCGCGCTCTATCTGGGCGCGCTCCGTGCGGCCGAGGAGATGGCGCGCCATCTGGGCGACCCCGACGCCGACGACTACGCGCGGATCTTCGCCTCGGGCCGGGCCCGCTACGACCGGGAGCTCTGGAACGGGGAGTACTACGTCCAGCAGATCCGGATGCCGGAGCCGCACGAGGTGACCAAGGGGCAATATCCCCAGCGCCACCCACCGGCCATCCATCCCGGCGAGGACATCCCGCGCTACCAGTACGGCCCGGGGTGCCTGGCCGATCAGCTGCTCGGCCAGTGGTTCGCCCACGTCGTCGGGCTCGGGCACCTCCTCCCGGCGGAGCACGTGCGGGAGACGGCCCGGGCGATCCACCGGCACAACTTCCGCCGCTCGCTCACGACGCACGAAAGCTGCCAGCGCGCCTACGCGCTCAACGAGGAAGGCGGAGTGCTCCAGTGCACGTGGCCGCGCGGCGGCCGGCCGCGCTACCCGTTCCCGTACGCGGACGAGTGCTGGACGGGATCCGAGTATCAGGTCGCGGGGCTCCTCTTCTACGAGGGCGAGATCGAGGCCGGCTGCGAGATCGTGCGCGCCGTCCGCGCGCGCCACGACGGCGTCCGGCGGAATCCCTGGGACGAGTTCGAGTGCGGCCACCATTACGCGCGGGCGCTCTCGTCCTGGTCGCTCCTCCTGGCGCTGTCCGGGTTCGAGTACAGCGCGCCGGCGGGCCGGCTCCGGTTCGCGCCGCGGGTCGCCGGCGACGGCTTCCGCAGCCTCTTCTCGGCCGGCACCGCGTGGGGAACCGTCGAGCTCGGCGCGCGCGAGGCGACGCTGACCGTCGAGGCCGGAGAGCTCCGGCTGCGCACGCTCGAGATCGGCGACCGCGTCCACCGCTTCGAGGCGCCGCGGGTCGTCGCCCCCGGCCATCCGCTGCGCGTCCCGCGCTGAAAGAGAGGATCCCCCATGAAGCGCTTCCACGTGCACGTCAGCGTCGAGGACCTCGAGGCCAGCGTCCGGTTCTATGCCACCGTGTTCGGCGGCCCGCCCACCGTGCGGAAGCCGGACTACGCCAAGTGGATGCTGGAGGACCCGCGGCTCAACTTCGCCGTCTCCCGGCGGGGCGCGCCCCCCGGGCTCGACCATCTCGGGCTCCAGGTGGACACCGACGACGAGCTCCGGGCGCTGCGGGCGCAGGTCGAGCAGGCCGAGATCGCCGCCCAGGATCAGGCCGGCGCCGAGTGCTGCTACGTCAGGTCCGACAAGTACTGGATCACCGATCCGCAGGGCCTCGCATGGGAGACCTTCCGGTCGCTCGATTCGATTCCGCTCTACGGGACGGATACGCGCACGAGCCCCGCGCCCGCGAAGTCGAGCGCGGCGTGCTGCGCGCCGGCGTCCGCGCCCGAGCCGGTGCGGTTCGTCGGCATGTCCGCTCGCGGCGGCGCGGAGTGAGGGCGGCGCGGTGCTGATCGGCATCGATCCGATCCTGGGGCCCGACTGCCTCGCTCTCCTCCGGGCGATGGGACACGGGGACGAGGTGGTCCTCGCCGACGCGAACTTCCCGGCGGTGGCGACCGCCCGGCGGCTGATCCGGCTCGACGGGGTGGACGTCGTGCGCGTGCTCGACGCCGTGCTGAGCCTCCTGCCCGTCGACGACTTCGAGAAGGATCCGCTGATTGGCATGCGGCAGGTCGACGAGGGGCCGGCCGCGGAGCCGGTGATCGCCGACATGCAGCGGATCGTGGACCGGCGGACGGGCGGGCGGTTCACGATCGCGCTCGTCGACCGCTTCGCCTTCTACGAGCGCGCCCGGGGCGCGTTCGGCGTGATTGCGACCGGCGAGCGGCGCTTCTACGGCAACCTGATCGTGCGCAAGGGCGTGATTCCGCCCGACGCGAATCGACCGGGCGCGGCGTGATGGCCGCGCGCGCCGCCGACGATCTGGGTCGAATCGGCTTCGGCGGGGCCCCTCTCGGCAATCTCTTCGCGCCGATCCCCGAGCCGGACGCCGTGCGCGCGGTGGCCGCCGCCTACGACGCGGGGATCCGGTACTTCGACACCGCGCCCCTCTACGGGCGGGGACGCAGCGAGCGGCGCATCGGCGCGGCGCTCCGCGATCGGCCCCGGGCCAGCTTCCGCATCTCGACCAAGGTGGGACGGCTCCTGCGCCCGGCGACGGAGCGGCCGACGACGGACGAGGCGTACACGGACATCCCGGCCTTCGAGGTCGAGTACGACTACAGCGAGGACGGCGCGCTCCGGTCGCTCGACGCGAGCCTCGAGCGCCTCGGCCTCGATCGCGTGGACACCCTGTTCATCCACGACATCGACCGGTGGACCCATGGGGACGCGCAGCCGGCGCGCTTCCGCGAGGCCATGACCGGCGCCTATCGCGCGCTCCGGCGGCTCCGGGATCAGGGCGTCGTGTCCGCCATCGGCGTCGGCGTCAACGAGTGGGAGGTCTGCCAGCAGGCGGCGGAGGCCGGCGAGTTCGACGGGTTCCTCCTGGCCGGACGGTACACGCTCCTCGAGCAGGCCGCGCTCGAGAGCTTCTTGCCGCTCTGCGAGACGCGCGGCCTCTTCGTCGTGATCGGCGGGCCGTTCAACTCCGGCATCCTGGCCACCGGCGCCGTCGCGGGGGCGACCTACAACTACCGCCCGGCGCCGCCCGAGGTCCTGGCCCGCGTCGCGCGCATCGAGGCCGTGTGCCGGCGCCATGGCGTGCCCCTCGCCGCCGCGGCGCTCCAGTTTCCGCTGGCCCATCCCGCCGTTCGGAGCGTGATCCCCGGCGCGCGCTCGGCGGACGAGGTCCGGGCGAACCTCGCGCTGCTCAGCGCGCCGATCCCGGGGGCGCTCTGGTCCGACCTGCGCGCGGCCGGCCTGCTGCGCCCCGACGCGCCGACGCCCCCGTGACCGGGCAGGGGATCGACGCCCACCAGCACTTCTGGCGGCTCGCGCGCGGAGACTACGGCTGGCTCACGCCGGAGCTGACGCCGATCTACCGCGATTACGAACCCGCGGACCTGACGCCGCTCCTGGCCGCCGCCGGCATCGCCCGGACCATCCTGGTGCAGGCGGCGCCGACCGAGGCCGAGACCGACTACCTCCTTGCCGTCGCGTCTGCGGCCCCCTTCGTGGCGGGCGTCGTCGGGTGGATCGATCTCGAAGCGGCGGACGCCCCGGCCCGGATCCGGCGCGCGGTGGCGCGGCCGAAGCTCGTGGGCGTGCGGCCGATGATCCACGACATCCCCGACGACGACTGGATGCTTCGTCCGGCGCTGACGCCCGCGCTCTCGGCCGTGTCGGAGGCGGGACTCGTCTTCGATGCCCTCGTCCGGCCTCAGCATCTGTCCGCGCTCGCCGAGCTGACCCTGCGGTACCCGGCGCTGCGCGTCGTGGTCGATCACGCGGCGAAGCCGGACATCGCTCGCTGGCGGCCCGGCGATGCGGCGTTCCGCGACTGGTCGGCCCGCATGGCGGCGCTCGCCGCGCGCGGGCTCGCGTGCAAGCTCTCCGGCCTCGTCACCGAGGCGCGGCCGGGCTGGCGGCCAGCGGACCTCCGCCCGTACGTCGAGATCGTGCTGGACGCGTTCGGCCCGGACCGCGTGATCTGGGGGAGCGACTGGCCGGTGGTCGAGCGCGCGGGCGGCTATGCGCGATGGCACCGGGCCACCGACGAGCTCCTGGGTGGCCTGCCCGAGGCGACCCGCGCGGCGATCCTGGGCCGGAACGCGGCCCGCGTCTATCGCCTGCCCGCTGACGGCTAGCCGATCCCCGGCGCCGCCCGGGGACATCGCGCCGACGGGCCGACGGCGAGCGAAGCACCTCCGCGACGCGGAGTAGCGGACCCGCTACTCGTCGCGCATCCCGCCCGCCTCCGGGTCCCTCCGGCCCGGCCCGCCCCCTGTCCTTTCTTCGCGCGCACTTGACCTCGTTCCGGATCGGGCGCCCTGGCCCGGCATCCCGGTTGCTCTCCCATCCCCGGCGTGCTTGCGCGCGGAGATCGCGCGACCCGCGGACGCCCCAGATCGGGTCGCCGTCCACCTCGGGCGAGGGGCGATTCCGCGTTTCGAAAGGAGCCGGCCATGACCCTGACGACCCGCCGCATCTGGATGCTCCTCGCCGTATCGCTGCCGGTGGGGTTGCTCGTGACCGGCCTTCACGTGCGCCCGGTGAGGCCCGAGACGCCCGAACCGCCGCGCGAAGGGACGTGTGACACGGCTCAGACGCTCTTCCGTGACAACAATCCGGGTCCCGGCTCACTGAAGGGAATTCGCCCGCCCGATCCCACCGACCTCCAGACCTACGTTCGCGACCGCGAGGTCGCCGTGGCGCTCGGCAAAGCGCTCTTCTGGGACATGCAGGTGGGCAGCGACGGCGTGCAGGCGTGCGCGACCTGTCACTTCCGCGCGGGCGCCGATCCCCGCTCGATCAACCAGCTGAACCCGGGCGGGGCAGACAATCCCGACCCGACGATCGATCTGGGCGGCCCGAACCACCAGCTGACCGCGTCGGACTTTCCAACGCACCAGCTCGCCGATCCCACCGATCGGCACTCGACCGTGCTCCGGGACGTCGACGACATCGTGTCGTCCCAAGGGGTCCATCTCCGGCAGTTCGTCGGCGTGGAGCCCGGCGCGATCCGGGACGAGACCGTCGTGATCCCCGACCCGGTGTTCAACATCCAGGGCATCAACACGCGCCGGGCGGAGCCGCGCAACACGCCGACGGTGATCAACGCCGCGTTCACCCTCCACAACTTCTGGGATCGCCGGGCGCGGACCATCTTCAACGGGGTCAGCGTGCAAGGCGCGGGCGACGCCGACGCGCGAGTCCTGCGCGCGTCGGGGCTCAATCGCATCACGCCCACGGTCGTTCGCATCGACAATGCCAGCCTCGCATCGCAGGCCGTCGGGCCCCCGCTGAGCGATCGGGAGATGGGCTCGGTGGGCCGCACGTTCCAGAGCATCGGCAAGCGACTCGCGCCGGCGCGCCCGCTGCGCCAGCAGCAGGTCGCCGAGACCGACAGCGTCCTCGGGCCGTACGTCGGCGACGACCGGGGGCTCGACACGACCTACCGGGAGCTGATCGAGGCCGCGTTCCAGCCGGCGTGGTGGCGGTCGAACCTGATCGTCGTGGTGGCGCCGAACGGCACGCGCGCCTTCGTGCCCCGCCCGCCGCGGGCGCTCCGCGACAACGAGTACACGATGCTCGAGTACAACTTCTCGCTGTTCTTCGGGCTGGCCGTGCAGCTCTACGAGATGACCCTCATCTCCGACGACGCGCCGGTGGACCGGTTCTTCGACGGCCGAGCCGACGCCCTCACCGCGAAGGAGATCCGAGGGATGGCGGTCTTCACGGGGTCGCCGGCCTGCGCCGGGTGCCATTCCGGCGCCGAGTTCACCGACAACGCGAGGCGCATTCTCCTGGGCGCGGTGGTGGACGGCGTGCCGCAGCCGGCCGAACTGGTCGAGCGCATGTTCAACGGCCAGTGCGAGGTGGTCGCCTACGACCAGGGGACCTACAACATCGGGGTCCGCCCGACGGAAGAGGACCTCGGCCAGGGCAAGAACGATCCGTTCGGCAACCCGCTGTCGTTCATCAAGCTCCTGACGCTGCCCCCGAGCGTGATCCCCTCGCAGGAGCTGCTCGCGTACCCGATCCCCAACATCGCGAATCCGCCCATCGAGATCGGCGAGCGCGCGCTGACCGACGGCACGTTCAAGGTGCCCAGCCTGCGAAACCTCGAGCTGACCGCGCCGTACTTCCACAACGGTGGGCAGCGCACCATCCGGCAGGTCGTCGAGTTCTACAATCGCGGCGGGGACTTCCGCGAGCACAACGTCCAGAACATCGACTTCGAGATCGGCAAGCTCAACCTGACCGAGGGCCAGATCGACGACCTGGTGGCGTTCCTGGGGCGCCCGCTCACCGACATGCGCGTCGTGCGCCAGAGCGCGCCGTTCGACCATCCGCAGATCTTCGTCCCGAACGGCGTGAAGAGGCAGGGCGGCCGTCCCCAGGTGACCGCAGAGGGAGTCGCGCGCGACGTCCTCCTGGAGATCCCGGCCGTCGGACGCAGGGGAGGGCCGCTGCCCGCCGGCTTCCTGGAATAGCGGCGCGACGCAAGAGACGCGCGAGAGGGAGACGGCGCGGGCGGCGACTGGCTCCGGCCGCGCTGCCGCCGGCCGGGCGTCCGGCTCGCGCCGCTACTTCTTGTGGTGGAGGGCGACGGCCGTGCTGCCCGCGGGGATCGCCCGCTGGAGCGCGCTGTACCAGATGCCGGCCATGACGGCGTAGCCTTGCTCGTTCGGATGGAGCGGGTCGCGGTCCGGGCCCAGGCCGAACAGGGCCCGGTTGTTCATGCCGTCGAAGATCTCGGCCAGCACGATGCCCTCCGCCGCCGCGAGGCCGCGGATCGCCGCGTTCGACTCGTCGATCACGTCCTGGGCGCACGTCGGGCTGCGGAAGTTCGGCGGGATCGTTCCGAGGATCGGGATCGTCTTGTTGGCCTTGGCGGCCTCCACCATCGACCGGAGGTCCCCCACGATGAACCCGGGGTCGTCGCAGCGGCTCGCGTTGTTCGTGCCCTCCATGATCAGGATGTAGCCGGGACGGTCGAACGTGAGCACGCTGGGAATCCGCGCCGCGCCGTCCTGGACGCCCTCGCCGCCGATCCCGCGATTGTTCACGTGCCACGCCGGGTCGAGCTTCTGGAGCATCTTCTGGAGGTCGTTCGGGTAGTTGTTGACGGTGTCGAGGCCGAACCCGATCTTTCGCTCCTCGAGCGTGCCGAACGTGATGCTGTCGCCGAACGCGTCGACCGTCCGCGGACTGTTCGGGCCGAAGTCGAACTGGGTCGTGCTCGTCGTCGAGCTGGGGCCGGTGCTGTCGCTCGAGTGCCCGCATCCCCCGCATCCGAGGACGCCGGCCGCGGCGAGCGCGAGCAGCCACGCGCGCCGCCGGGGGGCTACCGGCCAGAAGGATCGCGTCGGGGGGTGTCCGGGCACGAGCCACAGTTTTTATTGAGCAAAGTCCGCCGTCAAGTCCTTTATATGTAGGGAAAAATACGGAGGCGCGCCGGCGTCGGGATTTTCCCGGGGTTCGTGCGCCTTCCCCCGATAGTGGGCGGCGCCGTCGGCGCCTAGACTTGTGGCACGCCGAGCATGACACCGCAGATCGTGACGCCGCGCTACTCCATCGTCATTCCGCTCTACAACGAGCAGGACGTGCTGCCGGAGCTGTACCGGCGGCTCCGGTCCACGGTGGCGCGTCTCCACGGCCCCGCCGAGATCATCTTCGTGAACGACGGCAGCTCGGACGGCACGCTCGGGATCCTGCGGGCGCTCCAGTTCGAGGACAAGCACGTGCGCGTCGTCTCGCTCTCCCGGAACTTCGGGCATCAGGTCGCGGTCTCCGCGGGTCTCTGCTATGCGGAGGGCGACGCGGTCGCGGTCCTCGACGGCGATCTCCAGGATCCGCCGGAGCTCCTGCCGGAGTTCTTCGCGAAGCTCGACGAGGGGTGGGACGTGGCGTACGGCGTCCGGCGGCAGCGCCGGGGCGCCATCCTGAAGCGGATGTCCTACTTCATCTTCTACCGACTTCTGCACCGCCTGGCCGACATCGACATCCCGCTCGACGCCGGCGACTTCTGCGCGATGGGCCGCCGGATCGTCGATCACCTCAACCGGCTGCCGGAGACCGACCGGTTCGTGCGGGGACTGCGGGCGTGGGTGGGCTTCCGGCAGACCGGCGTCCCCTACGAGCGCGATCAGCGGCGGGCCGGCGTGCCCAAGTACACGATTCCCAAGCTCGTGCAGCTCTCGCTGGACGGCCTCCTGTCGTTCTCTTATGCGCCGCTCCGGTGGCTCGCGGGCGCCGGGTTCGTCCTGTGCGCGATCAGCTTCGTCGGCATCCTGGTCGTCCTCTATCGATACCTCTTCACGCCGTACGTGCCGGGGTATACCTCGATCGCCATCCTGGTGCTGTTCTTCGGCGGGGTGCAGCTTCTCACCGGGGGACTCATCGGCGAGTACGTCGGCCGGACGGCGCAGCAGGTGAAGGGGCGGCCGCTGTACTTGGTCGACGAGCTGATCGGGTTCGAGGACGCCATCGCGCGGCCCTCGAGACGGTGACGTCTCCGCCCACCCCCGGCCGGCTGTCCCTCGGGCAGCACGCGGCCGTCCTCGTCGGATCGCTGCTGCTCGTCGCCGTCTTCACGTACCCGCTCGTCCGCGATCCGGGCCACCTGCTGCCGTATCACAAGGACCCGATGATGTACGGGTGGACGATGGCGTCCAACGCCCGGCGGCTCCTGTCGAACCCGCTGACCGTGTTCCATGGCAACACCTTCTATCCGCACGGCAACGTGGTGGCGCACACCGATCTGCTGCTCGCCCCGACACTCTTCCCCGCCGGCCCCGTCTACCTCCTCACCGGCAATCCGGTGCTCCAGTACAACCTGACGCTGCTCGTCTGGTGGGCGCTCTCCGGCTGGGCGATGTACGTGCTGGCGTACTCGCTGCTGCGCTCGCATGCCGGGGCGGCGATCGCCGCGGTGGCGTTCACCGTCTCCCCGTTCCGCATGGACTTCTACCTCGAATTCCAGATGCAGCTCGCGTTCCCCATCCCGCTGGCCCTGCTCGCGCTGCTCCGCTTCCTGGAGACGCGGCGCGTGCGGTACCTCGTCGCCGTGCTCGCGCTCCTGTGGGTGGAGGCGCTGGCGTCGATGTACTACGCGATCATCCTCGGCCTGTGCCTGGCGACCCTGGCGCTCCTGCACCTGATGGCGCACGGCCGCGCGTGGACCTGGCGCCTCGTGCTCCAGGGGGCGGTCGGCGTGCTCGCGCTGGGTCTCGCGCTGGCGCCGTTCATCGTGCCCTACGCGCAGAACCGCAGCGAGCTGGGGATGGAGCGCGATCTCTACCAGAACGACATGAACTCCGCCGACGTCCTCACGTACTTCGAGACGGGCGAGACGCGGCTGTATCGCTTCTCGCCGTCGGGGCATGTGGCCGAGACCTCGATCTTCATGGGGTTCGTGGCGCTGGCCCTGGCCGGCGCGGCCTTCGGGCTCCGGGACCGCGCGGAGACGCCTCCGCCCCCGCCCGGGCTCCGGACGACGCGACGCATCCTCGCCGCCGCGGTGCTCGGCGCCGCGGGTCTCCTGGCCGTCACCATCGTCGGACGCGCGGCGGTCCGCGCCGCCGGGATCCGACCGCCGCGACCATTCGGCTTCTTCCTGACGGTGCTGGCGCTGATCCTCGTCCGGATCGGCGTCGAGGGGTGGTGGGCGGCGCGCCGGGGCGCGCGCGGGCGCCTGGATGACGACGAGCTTCGCTGGCTCGTCCTCTTCCTGGTGGTCCTGTTCTTCCTGCTGTCACTCGGCCCGGAGATCCTGTACGGCCGGAACCCGATCGGGCACGGCCTGTACCAGTACCTCTATCCGTACCTCCTGCCGCTCCACGCCATCCGCGTGTACTGCCGGATCGGGATCGTCGTCGTGCTGGGCGTGGCGCTGCTGGCGGGCATGGGCGCCCGCGCCCTCCAGGCGCGGCTGCCGGGGCGCCCGTGGCAGCAGCTGGTTCCGGCTCTGCTCGTGCTCGGGATGCTGGCCGAGTACCGGACGTTCCCGCTGCAATACCAGCGCATCAACTGGGAGCACCCGCCGGCCGTCTATCGCGCGATCGCCGCCGACCCCGACGACTTCGCGGTCCTGGAGTGGCCGCAGAACCTCGAGGACTCCGACGACTACTTCACCCTGATGTCGACCACTCACTGGAAGCGGATCGTCAACGGCGCGAGCGGATTCTCGCCCACCGGTCCGCCGATGACCCGGGACATCTCCGGCGTTCTGTCCTTGCCCGACGACCCGAACGATCCGTTTCCCGGCCGGCCAGCGCGCCGCTACCTCCTGGGCCTCCACCCGCTCCGCTACGTGATCGTCCACAACGAGCTCCTGGACCCCCCCGAGCGGGAGAAGTGGCGCAAGCTCGGCGCCGTGCCCTGGGCCCGCCTGGTCGGCCGCTACGGCACCGACGACCTCTACCGGCTGACCGGCGACATGACCGGCGCGTACTTCGACAAGTACTTCTCGTGGGACTACGCGCGGGACAAGCGCACCGTCGAGTTCGACGCGCGGGTCAGCGGGCCCGTGGAGGGAGACCCCTGGATCGACGTCGACCTGAACGGCCACCTCCTGGGCCGGCGGGAGATCGGGGCCGACTGGACGCACGTCGCGCTCCCGCTCGCGGGCCCGCGCCACCACTCGGCGCCGAACGTGGTCTCGATCGACTTCCACTACACGGGCAGCGCGGCGCCGGCCGCCGGCCGGCGGATAGGACGGACCGGCGTCGTGTTTCCGGCTGATCTGCAGGTGATCAGTGCCGGCATGGAAGATGGGGACGACGCGTCGATCTACGTCAACGCCCACCAGTTGTCGACCAACCTGCGGGGCTACAACCTCGTGGCCCTCGACCCGATCACCGGTGACCGGCTCTGGAGCGACAACTTCGACACGTTCAGCTCCCCGGCGGAGTCCGCCCGGCTTGCCCAGGTGATCGAGCGGCTCCCCGCCGGCACCATCGTCGCCGCGGCGGTGAAGGACGAGGCCTCCCAGGAGCTCACGGACCGCGCGGTCGCCGCGCTCCGGTCTCTGGGGGGCAGGGAGGACATCCGCGGGCGGTACCGGGTGTCGCACCTCCTTATCGGTGTGAAAGGCGCGGAGCCTGGCGCCGCGATCGAGCGGTCCGGCTACACGAGGCTGACGGCAACCCTCGGGCCCGCCCCCGAGCAGGTGGGCGTGGAGACGCGGGCCTTCGCGCTCCGCTGAGGCGGCTCCGAGGACTACCGGATCACGCTCAGGTGCCCGTCCTGCTCGAGTAGCACGTAGCGCAGGCCCTCCACGGTCACGATGCCTTCCCGACGCAGCGCTGCGTGGAATTCCGACAGGCTGAGGTGCTCGCTGGCGAGATTCTCCCGCAGGACCCGGCCGTGACGCACCAGGATCGTCGGGGTGTGCTCGACGACGCGCTGGATCGGCTTGAACCGGTACGTCACTCGCGCCACGAGCGCGTTCACCGCGAGGATGGTCGTCGCGCCGACCAGCCCGCCGCCCAGCGAGTTGTCGTTGCCGATGAGCGCGTTCTGGACGACGTTGCTGATGATGAGGAGCACGACCAGGTCGAAGGGGGTCATCTGCCCGAGCTGGCGCTTGCCGACGAGCCGGAACGCCCCCAGCAGGAATCCGTAGATGACGATCGACCGGACGATCTTCTCGACCAGCGGAATTTCGGGGAGCCAGAAGTGCACGCCGTCCTCCTCCGCGTCACTCCTGGGCGCCGATGGGCGCGCGGTGACGCACGCCCATCGTACCGGGGGGCCGCGGCGTAGACGAAGGTTGCCGGCGTCACCGCCGCGGCGAAGGGGCGCGCGCGCTCGGGCGGCTGCCCCGCGCGGCGGCCGCCCGAGCCGGCCCGGCTACAGCAGCCGGGCGTTCAGCGAGATCTGGACGCCGGCCAGGGCTACCGAGACGGGGCAGTTCTTCTTCGCCGTCTCCGCGTGCTCGGCGAACGCCTTCGCGTCGAGGCCGGGCACCTCCGCCTGGGTATCGAGCTCGATCCGGGTGATCCGGAACCCGCCGTCGACGCTGTCGAGGTGGACCGTGGCCGTGGTGTGGATCCGCCGGGGCGTCAGCTTGGCCCGGCTCAGACCCGCCGACAGGGCCATGGAGAAGCACCCCGCGTGCGCCGCCCCGATCAGTTCCTCCGGGTTGGTGCCGGGCCCGTCCTCGAACCGCGACCGGAACGAGTAGGGGCCCTCGAAGGCGCCGCTGCCGAGCTTGACCCGGCCCTGGCCCTCGCGCAGCGTGCCCTCCCAGACGGCTTCCGCATTCCGTGTGGCCATCGAGATCCTCCTCAGGGCGCCGCGGGAGTCGCGAGGTCCGCGTACTCCGGGTGCCGCTTGATGAACGCCTGGACGAAAGGACACAGGGGGCGCACGCGGAGCCCCCGACGGCGCGCGTCGTCGAGAGCCGCCCGAGCGAGCGCGTCCGCCATGCCTCGGCCGCGAAGCTCGGGCGGCACCTCGGTGTGGATCAGCGTGACGTGGTCCCCGCTCTCGCGATAGGTGAGCACGCCCGTGTGACCCTCGACCGTGGCCTCGAAGCGATGCCGGGTGTCGTTCCGGGTCACGTCCATGGGAGGGGGCGTCCGCGGCGGTCGGTCCCGGCCGTCAGACCCGCTCCCACGTCAGGGCGCCGGACGGGCACTGCTCGACCTGCCGGGCGATCTGGTCGCTCGGCGCCCCGCCGAGATCGATCCACGGCCGCTCTCGCGGCCGGAACACCGGGGCGAGCCCGCGCACGCACACGCCGGAGTGGGCGCAGATCTCGGGGCGCCAGATGACGCGGATCTCGCCGTTCTCGTACGTCCGCGCCGGTGTCCGCTCGTCCTCGGCCATGAGGCCCCCTCCGCTCCTGCCTTCACGGTACCAGCCGCGCTGGCGGCGCTCAACTCGCGTGGCCGCGGCGGCCCGCCTGTCCATAATGGACAGCCGTGGAATCCCTCCAGCGCCACGAGGACATCCAGCGGATGCGCGTGCTCTACGCCCAGCGAGTGGCGCGGGCCTCGTCGATCGACCGCGGGGCCGGCCCGGAGTCCGCGCGCGCCCAGGCGGCCATCCGACAGCTTCGCCACGAGACGCTCTCCGCCGAGCGGCGCGCGCTCATCGCGCTCCGCGACGAGGGCGCGATCAGCGACGACGTGCTCCATCGGCTGGAGCAGGAGCTTGACATCGAGGCGATCCGCATCGGCGTGGGGGAGGAGCGTCTGCCGGGCCACTCGCACGGCTAGAGGGGACGCCCCGCGCGGACGCCGGGCGGCTCGCCGCCGCGATGGACGACGACGGACGTCGGGAGGGACTCTGGCGTCGTCCCGGGGATGCGCGCCGATCGCACGCGGCCCGTCTCTCAGGGGCGGGGCAGGAACCCGCTGGTCGGACCGGCGACCAGCACGCCGCAGAGGATCCGGTCTCCCGAGTTCCCGGAGGGATCGGTCCGCTGGTCGTCCTCTCCAGCGTGGACCACGATGGCGCTGCCGTCGGCGTCGAAGAGCGAGGTCGGCCCGGTGCCGAGCGTCACGCGATCGGTGACCGCGACGTACTGGGCTCGGCCGTTCGCGTCCACCTCGAGGTCGGGCAGGTCGCCGGCATGGGGTCCGGTGGCGCTCTGGAGGCCATGCTGCTTGCCCAGAGGATTGAAGTGCCCGCCCGCGCTCTGGAATCCCGGGGGCTCGCAGCGGCCCACCGTGTGCAGGTGGACGCCGTGACGACCCGGCGCGAGCCCGCTGACCTGCACCACGATGCGGACCTGGCCGTCCTGCTCCCGGAGGATCGCCGAGCCGACCGATTCGCCGCTCTGATCCCGCAGCTCGGCCCAGGCCATGAGCGCCGGGTCGCTCGCCGACATCCGCCCGCCGCCGCACCCCGCCATCAGTGCCGCGGCCGCCACGACCCAGCCCCGCGTCACCCCGCGCCGGCCCCGCATCGGCCGCTCCAGCGTCTGCACCGCGGCGCGGTGCACGCCTAGAACGTGACCTTGGGCGCGACCTCGCTGCCGGGCGCGGCCTCGAAGAAGGGCTTCTCCCGGAAGCCCCGGAACGACGCCACGAGGGCGCTCGGGAAAGTCCGGACGGCGGTGTTGTAGGCGCGCACCGACTCGTTGAACCGGCGCCGCTCGTTGGCGACGCGGTTCTCGATGCCCTCCAGCTGGTTCTGGAGCGCGAGGAAGTTCTGGTTCGACTTGAGGTCGGGATAGCGCTCCACGGTCACCAGGAGGCGGCTGAGCGCCCCGCTCAGCTGGCTCTGGGCTTCCTGGAACTTCCGGAGCAGCGCCGGGTCGTTCAGGACCTCGGGCGTGACCTTCATGCCCGCCACGTTCGCGCGGGCGCGAGTCACCTCTTCGAGGACGGTGCGCTCCTGCGCGGCGAAGCCCTTCACCGTCTCGACCAGGTTGGGGACGAGGTCGGCCCGCTGCTGGTACACGGTCTGGACCTGGGCCCAGCTCTCCTGGACGCCCTGGTCGAGCGACACGAGGCTGTTGTTGACGGAGACTGCCCAGCCGCCAACGACGACCACGACCAGGACGAGGACGCCGAGAACGAGGAGCCCGGCCTTCATACGCTTGCCTCCCCTGATTCAGGCATGCGGTCTCCGTGCTGTCAATCGGCCCGGCACCGCGCGGCGCGCCGGCGCGCCGTTCCAGCCATGCTACGCTACAGACGCCGCCCCGACCCCGCAACGGCTGACCACACGCGCGGCGAGCGTGCTCGCGCCCGACCCGGGGGCGTGCTCGGGCGCCTCGCGGTCGCGCCGGGAGGACGGATCGATCGACCGGGACGCGCGGGCGCCGGGCGGCGGTCCGCGGGCGTTCGCCCTCCTCCTCGCCGCGTACGCGATGGTCCACGCCGCGCTCCGGGTGTGGATCTCGCCGATCGTCAACATCGACGACGCGCGCGAAGCGATCTTCAGCCAGACCCTCGCGCTGGGCTACCAGCCGCGCCAGCCGCCGCTCTACACCTGGCTCGCGTGGGCAACGGTCCAGCTCGCCGGCGTGAGCGTCGCGAGCCTCACGGTGCTGAAGTACGCGGTGCTCGCCGTCGCCTACGTGTTCTGTTACCTCACGGCGCGCCGCGTCCTGTCGGAGCCGCGGCTCGCGCCCCTCGCGGCCTTCTCGCTGCTCCTGCTGCTGCCGGTGGGCTGGTTCGTCCACGACGATCTGACGCAGAGCGTCGCCGTGCTGGCGACCGCGGCGGCGACGGTGTACCTGCTGATCCGGGTCGAGTCGGAGCCCACCCTGGGGCGCTACGCGTGGCTCGGCGCCGTGATCGCGCTGGGCACCCTGTCGAAGCTCACCTACCTCGTCTTCGGCGCCGCCCTCCTGCTCGCCGCGCTGACCGTCACGCCGTACCGCCGCCGGCTCCTCGACGGCCGCGCGCTCGTCACCCTCCTGGTGGCCGGGGCGCTGGTCCTGCCGTACGCGCTCTGGCTCGTCAGCTATCAGGAGGACCTGTCTCGCTTCGCTCAGCAGGTGGCGCCGGGTACGCGGTCCTTCGCGGCCGGGGTCGCCGACGGGCTCGGCGCCGTGCTCCGCGCCTTCGCCTACTACGCGGGGCCGCTCGCCCTCGTGTTCCTCATCCTGTTCCCCGAGGTCTATCGTCCGCGGCCCGGGACGGCGGGGCGCGAGAGCCCGGCAGGCCTGCTCGTCGGGCGCACGCTCCTGGCGGGACTCGCGCTCCTCGTCGTCGGCGCCTTCCTGAACGTTCTCGGCCAGCTGAAGTTCCGGTGGGCCATCCCGCTCTTCTTCCTCCTGCCGCTCTACGCGTGCTGGCGGCTGGACCGCCTCGGGATCGACGCCCGGCGGCGGCGCCGGCTCCGCGCGTACGCCACCGTCCTCGTCGCCGCGGAAGCGCTCATGATCGCGGGGATCCTGCTGCTGACCTTCGCCGGCGCGCGCGTCGGCATGCCGGCCCGCCTCAACGCGCCGTTCGACGCGGTCGGGCGGGCAATCGCCGCGACCGGATTCCGCCGCGGCACGATCGTCACGGGCCCCGGCCCTCTCGGGGGCAACGTGCGGCTCGCGTTCCCGGAATCGCGCGTCGCGAGCCTGGAGACGCCCGGCTACCTGCCGCCGCCCGCCGCCGGCGCTGCGGACGGCGAGTGCCTCCTCGTCTGGGACCGTGGGCCGGACGACGCGGTGCCGGAGGAGCTGACCGCGTGGCTCCGGTCGCGCCTCGAGGGCGAGGTGCCCGCGCCGCTCGCGATCGAACGCGTGGCGGCGGCCCACCGCCATGCGCCGGCCCTCGAGTACCACGCCTTCTTCGTCCGCCTGCCGCAGGGGAGCGGGCGCTGCCGGTGATGGGGCGGGTCGGCCTCGTCGCGCTCGGGATCCTCGTCGCGCTCGGCCTGGCGGAGGGCGTCGTGCGTATCGCGGCGGCGCTCGACTCCCGTGTGCGATTCCTCGCGACCGGCCGCGCCGGCCGCCCGGAGGTCCGCTACGCGACCTTGGACGCATTCATCGCGGCGCAGGCGGCGCACATCACGCCGCACCAGCCCTGGTACAACCACTGGAGCAACGCGTTCGGGTTCCACGACGAGGAGTTCGTCGAGCCGAAGCCTCCGGGGCGGCTCCGGATCCTCGCGATTGGCGATTCGTTCACGTTCGCGCCGGTGCCGTATCCCCAGGGTGTGATGACGCTCACCGAGGACGGTCTGCGCGCGGCGTGCGGCGGGCGGGACCTCGACCTCCTCAACATGGGTCTCATGGGCGCGGGGCCGCCCGAGTACCGCATCATGACGACGCTCGGCGCGTCGCGCTTCACGCCCGACCTGGTCCTCGTGAATTTCTTCGTGGGCAACGACGGACCGGACTTCCACCGGTACGTCCACGACCGCTCGCCGGTCGAGCGGACGCTCCGCCGCTCGTACCTCTGGACCCTCGGCAAGAACGCGGTGCGAGCCAAGGGCGGGCTCCGCGAGATGGGACTGGCCGCGCGGGTCACCACGGCCCCGCCGGGCACGCCGGTGGCCCCGGGCGGCAGCCTCCTGGCCGGCACGCACGAGCTCGCGCCGGACGATCCGGCTCTCGTCGGCCCGATGCTCTCGGAGGCCGCCTATCGCGAGGTGCTCGCATCGGACCTCGGGCGCCTTTACCGGCCGGGTGACGGGGGGGATCTCCGCGCGGCCTGGGCGCCGGTCCGCGCGGATCTCGAAGCCCTGCAGCGCGCGGCGGGTCAGGCGGGGACTCGCGTGGCGCTGGCGATCTTTCCCTCCGTGCTCCAGATCGACCCCGAGCTGCGCGATGCGACCGTGGCGCGCGTCGCCGTGTCACCTCGGTATCACGGCCTGTCGAGCGCCGAGATCGATCCCGACCTGCCCAACGCGCTCCTCCGCGAGCTCGCCGCGGCGCGAGGGATCCCGCTCGTCGACCTGACGCCCGTGTTCGTCGCCGCCCGCGCCGCGAATCCGGCGCCGCTTTACAAGCGGAACGACAACCACTGGACGCCGCGCGGCAACCGCGTGGCGGCGGGGGCCCTCACCGCGTTCCTCACCCCGCTGGCCTGTCCGCGCTGAGCGATGGGGACCGTGCTCCGCCGGCTGGCCGTCGTCCTCGTCGCGTGCGGGGTGATGCTCATCGTCGCGGAGGCCGTGCTCCGGGCGTGGTATCCGGTCCCGACGCGCTACTACGTGTGGCCACCCAACCTGCGCGTCGACTTCGCGCCTACCGACGCGGCGACCCCGGGCGTGACGGGGCGCGGGCGCTTCCGGACGAACAGCCTCGGCCTCCGGTCCGACGAGCCGTTCCCCGACGCGCAGCGCGTGGTGTACGTGTTCGGCGGCAGCACCGCGGCCGACCTCTACCTCGACCAGGACGAGGCGTGGGTGACGCTGGTCCAGCAAGGGCTGAACCGCACCCCGGGTCAGCCGCGTACCTGGGTGGGCAATCTCGCGCGCCCGTCGCTGGCGAGCGTGCACAACCTCGTCCACTTCGACCGGCTGCTCCCGCAGCTTCCGCGCGCCGATCTCCTCGTGAACCTCGTCGGGGTCAATGACCTCCAGCTCGCGCTCAAGTCGAGCTATCTCGACGCGTCGACGCCGGAGACCGAGCTCGCGTGGGCGTTCGCGCTCCGCCCGCCGGACGGCGGCATGTGGAGCCGCCTGGCCACGGTCCGCGCCGCGCGCCTGGTGTGGCAGGCGTGGCGGCAGGCGCGCTTCGGACTCGTCCAGACCCGGACCGCCGAGGGCTACGCGCGTCTCCGGGAATGCCGGCAGACCGCGCCGCCCGCGAACCTGGTGGACACGCTCCCACCGCTCGACTCGGCGCTCGCGGAGTACCGACGGAACCTCGTCGCGCTCGCCGAACGGGCCCGGGCCTACGGTGCGCCCATGCTGTTCCTGACCCAGCCCACGCTGTGGGCCGACGCCATGGGGCCGGCCGAGCAGGGGCGGCTCCTGGCGGGAGGCCTCGGGCCGATCAAGACCTGGTGCACCCACCAGCGCTACTTCTCCCCGCGGACGCTGGCCGCGGGCATGCGCGCGTTCAATGATGTCCTCCGCGACGTCTGCCGCATGCCCGGCATGGTCTGCCGGGACCTGGCTGTGGCGCTGCCGCCCCGCGCCGAGTACTTCTACGACGACATGCATCTTTCGGAAGCCGGCGCCCGTCGCGTGGCGGAGCTGGTCGTCGCGTGGATCCTCGAGGTCTCGCCCGCGCGGCCGTGAGGCCAGCTCGCGCGAAGGGCGCCGCGGCGCGCCGCGGTTTCGGATCCCCCCGAAGCGGCCATGCTAGACTCCGAGCGTGTCAGCAGCCAGCGAAACGTCGTCTTCACGCGGTGTGAAAGCCGCGGCGCGCGCCGCGTGGGCGTGGTGGAAGCGCGTCGCCCACAAGATCGGCACCTTCCAGGCGCGGGTCATCCTGACCTTCTTCTATTACGTGATCCTCGGCCCCTTCGCGCTCGTGCTGGGCCGGAAGGACCCCCTCGGGATCGGCCCCTCGGCCCCGCGCGGCTGGCGCCCGCGGGAGGCCGCCACCCGCCCGATCGCCGAGCAGGCCCAGCGGCAGAGCTGATGGACATCCTCGGGGTCTCCTGCTACTTCCACGACGCGGCGGCCGCGCTCATCCGCGACGGGCAGCTGGTGGCCGCGGTGGAGGAGGAGCGCTTCAGCCGGAAGAAGCACGACTACGAGTTCCCGGCCAACGCCATCGACTTCTGCCTCCGCGCCGGCGGGATCCCGGCCTCCGCGCTGGACTACGTCGTGTTCTTCGAGAAGCCGTTCCTCAAGTTCGAGCGCCTCCTGCTCACGTGCATGCAGACGTTCCCGCGCTCGCGGCGCCTGTTCCAGGAGGCGATGATCCCGTGGCTCGGGGACAAGGTCTGGATCCGGCACCTCCTCCAGAAGCGACTCGGCCTGTCGCCCTCGAAGATCCTGTTCAGCGAGCACCACCTCTCCCACGCCGCCAGCGCGTTCTACTGCTCGCCCTTCTCCGAGGCCGCCATCCTCACGCTCGACGGCGTCGGAGAGTGGACGACCGCCACCGTTGGGGTCGGGCGCGGCACCGAGCTCACGGTGCTCGAGGAGATCCGGTTCCCGCACTCGCTGGGGCTCCTCTACAGCGCGTTCACCGCGTTCCTGGGCTTCGAGGTCAACGAGGGCGAGTACAAGGTTATGGGCATGGCGCCCTTCGGGGTGCCGCGGCACGTCGACCGCGTGTGGAAGCTGATCCGGGTAGGGGAGGACGGCGGCTTCGAGCTCGACATGAGCTACTTCGAGTTCCACCGGTCGAGCGAGCGCACGTACAGCGACCGCTTCGTGGAGCTGTTCGGGGCGCCGCGGGAACCCGGGGCGCCGTTCTTCACGGCCGCGAGCGGCTATCCCGTCTACTTCGGCCCGCAGGCCGCGGATCACGCCGCCCAGGCGGAGCGGAACCAGCACTACGCGGATCTCGCCGCCAGCATCCAGGTGGTGATCGAGGAGATCGTGCTGCGGATGGCCCGGTACGCACACCGGCGGACCGGACTGTCCCGCCTCTGCATGGCCGGCGGCGTCGCCCTGAACAGCGTGGCCAACGGGCGGGTCCTCCGCGAGGCGCCGTTCGACGAGCTCTACGTCCAGCCGGCGGCCGGCGATTCCGGCGGCGCGCTGGGCGCCGCGCTCTGGGGCTACCACGCGGTCCTCGGGAAGCCGCGCGGCTTCGTGATGGAGCACGCGTCGTGGGGCCAGGCCTACGAGCGGGCGGAGGTCGAGGCATCGCTCGAGAGCGCTGGCGTCGCCTACACCGCGTTCGACGACGAGGACCGGCTCCTGGACCATGTGGTGGAGCGGCTCGAGCGGGGGAAGGTGGCCGGCTGGTTCCAGGGCCGCTTCGAGTGGGGCCCGCGCGCCCTCGGGCACCGCAGCATCATCGCCGACCCGCGGCGCGCCGACATGAAGGACCTGGTGAACGTGAAGATCAAGTATCGAGAGCCATTCCGGCCGTTCGCGCCGTCGGTCCCCGTGGGGCGGGCCGAGGAGTACTTCGCCCTCCCGGACGCCAGCCGCCACTATCCGGCCCGTTTCATGCTGTACGTCGTGGACGTGCACGAGGGCAAGCGCGAGGTCATCCCGGCGGTGACCCACGTCGACGGCACCGCGCGCCTCCAGACTGTCCGCGAGGAAACCAGCCCGCGCTACCACCGGCTCATCGAGCGCTTCGGCAAGGCCACCGGAGTGCCGGTGATTCTCAACACGTCCTTCAACCTGAAGGGCGAGCCGATCGTCAACACGCCGGCCCAAGCCATGGCCACGTTCGCCCGGAGCGGGATGGACATGCTGGTCCTCGGCGACTGCGTCGTCGAGAAGCGCACGACGGGAGGGGAGCCGTGAAGCTGAGCGAGCACTTCCAGAGCCGCGCCGGGATCCTCGGCGAGCTGCTGTCATTCTTCTGGGAGCGGAAGTGGTGGTGGCTGACGCCGATGCTTCTTCTTCTCATCCTGGTCGGCGGGCTGATCATCTTCGCCCAGAGCTCGGCGATCGCGCCGTTCATCTACACGCTCTTCTAGCGGTCTCGACTCCGCGGGGGGGGGCCGGGTGGACCCGGCGCCCTCGGCGGTCGGGAGGAGAGCACGCCTTCCGCTGACGGGCCGTCGCCTGGACGCCGCGGCAGGGAAGACAAGGCCGGGGCCCCGCAGCCGCGTGACCGCCGTCGCGACGCGGTGCGGGCGGGGCGGCTAGACCGCCCGTCGCGCGATGATCTCCACGGGCGCGATGGTGCCCGCTGCGATGTTCGCCATCATGTTCTCGACCTTGGTCCCCGCATCGCGCCCCATGACGAGATGGAGCCCGAGCGGCGGTGGGCCGCCGGCGCCCGCTATGCGCTCGCGCAGCACGCGAAAGAACTCGATGGCGAAGTCCCGGCGATTGCGCTCGGCGACGAGCTCGAAGCCGCTCGCCCGGAGGGCGGTCCGGTACACGTCCGGCGGGGCGAGGGCGTTGATGTCCGGCGTCGCGGCCCACGGAACCGGGAAGACGAGCTCGGCGGGGCCCGTTCGCATGACGTCGTAGACGGCGAATCGCCCGCCGGGCTTGATGACGCGGGCGACCTCCGCGAAGAGGGCGGGCTTGTCGGGGATGTTCATCCCGACGTGCAGCATGTAGCCACGGTCGAACACCGCGTCGCCGAACGGGGTGGCCAGCGCGCTGCCCCGATGGAAGCGCACCCGGTCTCCGAGCCCGACCCAGTGGCTCAACGCGCGGGCCGTCTCGACGTACTCGGCCGTCAGATCGATGCCGGTGACGCGACATCCGTAGCGGCTCGCGACGAATCGCGCCGCCCCGCCGACGCCGCTCCCCACGTCGAGCACCTCGAGGCTCGGTCCGAGATCGAGCTGCTTCATCAGATCGTCGGTGGCCTGACGCCCCCCGATGTGGAACTCGTCCACCGGACCCAGGTCGTCGAGGGTGACCGATTCGGGCGAGCGCCCCATGGCCGCGAGCCCGACGGTGATCGCACCGATCAGGCTGCCCTCGGCGCGTTGACCGTAGTGGTGCTCGATCGTGCTCATGGTCCTCTCCGCTCCGGATACTAGAATGGATGCGGACGCGGCACCAGCCGGGCCCGCAGGCCAGGCGGTCTCACGGCCATCCCCTTCGAGGGACGGATCCACGTCCTCTCGGGCGGCCCGCAGCCGGGCGGGTCGTACAGCGCGGTCCACGAGGTCCTGAGCCCCTGAGACCGCAACCGACGCGCCACGCGGGCGCCGCCGGGCCCCGCGCCGGCTGTGGTAGCCTGGAGCCCTCGCGCGAGATTCCTCGATGACCGTTCTGCTCGCACCTGGCGGCAGTCCCGAGGCGGTGGCGGCGGCACTCGGTGCCGGCGCCGACGCCGTCTACGTGGGGCTTCACGGGTGGAGCCGCGGCGGGGCGCGGAGCGAGCTCGAGTGGCCGGAGATCGAGGCGGCGGCCGGACTGGCGCGCGCGCACCGGGCCGAGCTCCAGGTCGCGCTCAACACGATTCCCCGGCCTCACGAGATGGCGCGCTTCCACGCGACCGTGCCCCGGCTCCTCGACCTGGGCATTCGCACGCTCATCGTCAACGACGTCGGGCTGCTCGTCACGCTCGCGCGCGCGCACCCGGCCCTCCGGCTCACCGCCAGCATCGGCTGCGGCGCCCAGACCCCGGACGACGTCGCCGCCTTCGCCGATCTCGGCGCCGCGGCCGTCGTGCTGCCCGCGACCATCGATCCTCACGCGGCCCGCGCCTGCGTGGCGGCCGCGCCCATCGACGTCGAGATCATGGTGCACATGATCGAGGAGTTCGTGCTGCTCGGGCGCTGCGCGATGCCCGGGTACTTCCAGCTGCGCCCGACGCCGCTCCCCGGCGGCGCGCCCGACGACCGGCGGCAGTCGGGGAGCATGAAACGGGGCGGCGTCGGCGCGTGCTTCAAGGTTTGCCAGCAGCCCTGGATCCTGGAGGACCGCGCCGGCCGGCGCACCGAGCGGGCCTTTCCGGCGCGGCAGCTAAGCCGCCTCGTGGACGTGCCGGCGTACGTCGACGCCGGGGTGCGGATCCTGAAGCTCCAGGGCCGGAGCCTGCCGGCCGAATTTCTCGGTCCGCTGGTCCAGCGGTATCGCCGGGCGGTCGACGCCGCGATGGCCGGTCGGCCCGTGGATCCCGATCCCGCGCCGGCGCTCCCGCCCGCCTGGACCGTCGTGGGGCGGTAGGGGAACGTCGTGATCCCCGCGCGCGCCGAGCTCACGACCGCGATCTCCAACCTGCGCGATCTCCGCGCCTCGGAGCTCGAGCCCTACGACGCGGTGTACCTCGGCAACCTCTACTGTCCGCGGTACGAGGGCAATCTCCTCGAGCGTCCCGACGAGCTCGAGACGGCGGTGCGTCTCGTGCGCGACCAGGGCCGCCGCGCGTACGTCACAACATACGCGGCGCCGCATGCGCCGGACGTCGAGCGGCTCCGGCGCGCGCTGGCCGCGGCTCGCTCGGCGGGCGCGGCGGCCGCCGAGGTGCACGGGCCCGGGATGGCGCGGGTCGTGCGGACCGAGTTCCCGGAGCTCGCGCTCCACGTCGGGTCCTTCGCCAACGTCTACACGGTCGCGGGTGCTCGGGTGTACGGGGGCCTCGGCGCCGCGCGGATCGCGCCCCCCGCGGAGCTCCCGCTCGACGAGGTCGCCGCGCTCGGTCGGGCCGGCGGCGTCTCCGTGGAGGTGACGGTCCACGGGAAGCTGCCGCTCGGCATCTCGGACTCGTGCCTCCTCCTCGGATGCGAGGCGACGCTCGGGGTCGGGTGCCCCGACCTCTGCCAGCAGGACGTGTTCCTGTCCCGCGGCGACTGGGCGCTCAAGTCCGTCGGCACCGGCGTCCTGAGCGGCCGTGACGCGTGCCTGCTCGAGCACCTGGCGCGCCTGGTCGCCGACGGGCACCGGCACTTCCGGGTGGAAGCGGTGTCGGAGACCCCCGCATACCGGCTCGCCGTGGGCCGCGTGTATCGTGAGGCCCTGACCCGCGCGCTCGCCGGCGATCGGGGTCTCGATGCGGGCTGGTGGACGTCCCTCCGCGCGCACTCGCGCGCGGGGTTCTGCAACGGATTCGCATTCGGCCGGAGCGGCCTCGAGTACGTCGGGGCCGGCCGGACCGGGGTCAGCATGGCCGGCGTCCCCAGCGCCGCCGGCGCAGAAGGAGACGCGTGATGACGGAGCTCCTGTCGCCCGGAGGCAGCCTCGAGATGGTGCGCCGCGCGGTCCAGGCCGGGGCCAGCTCGGTGTACGTCGGCCCGCTCGGCTGGAGCCGGCGGGAGTCGGCCTACGAGCTGCCGCACCACGACGTCGGCGAGGCGCACCGCGTCGCCCACGATCACGGCGCGCGGCTCCGGATCGCGCTCAACGTGGACATCGCCCCCCGGGACCACGACGCGCTCCTGCGGAAGGCCGAGGGCTACGCGACGTGGGGGGTCGACGGCTTCATCATGAAGTCGTTCGACGCGATGGCCGTCGTGCGCGCCCGCTTCCCGGAAGTCCCCATCCACGCGAGCGTGGCGTGCAACATCCGCGACCGGGCGTCCATGGAGCGCGCCAAGGCAGCGGGCGCCACGCAGTTCGTCGCGTCCACGGCGCTGAACACCTTCGAGCGGATCGCTGCCCTCAAGCGCACTGCCGACGAGGTCGGGATCGGCGTGGAGCTCCTGATCCACAGCAACCGCTGCATCACGGGCGTGGGCGGCTGCCGGCTCTACGATTACTTCGCGCCGTACTTCGAGACCGAGGTCGTCCACGACTCGGACGGCTGCACCCGGGAGAAGCTCGTCGGCAATCCGGACCAGGGCGGCAGCTGCTACCGGCCCTGCCTCGGGACGCACGAGCCGGCGATCGCCGCGCGGTTTCCCGGCAAGGTGCTGGACTACCTGGAGCGCTCGAACAACGAGATCTATGCGCTGCTGGAGGACGTGCCGCGCTACCTCGCGCTCGGCGTCACCACGCTCAAGATCCAGGGGCGGGAGTATCCGGCGCCGCTGATCGCGGAGCTCACGCGCATCTACCGCCGCGTGATCGACGAGGCGCGGACCGGGGCCGCGGACCTCGGCGCGGCGCGGGCGGCGCTGGACCCAGTCCTGGCCGAGCGGGACCGGTGGCGGGCGGCAAAGACGACCACGCTGCACGGCCGCCTCCTCGCGCGGATGGGCGCGGCGGCGAGTCCCGGCGGCCCAGGGCCCGGCACCGACTGGGACCCGGCGCCCGAGGAAGCGCGGCTGCGCCGGGCCGAGGCGCGGTCCTGAGGAACGGCCGAGGCGCGTCGCGCGCTCACGGCGCGGGCAACGAGCCCGCCACCGTGAGGCTGATGCGGTTCCGCTCGCCGACGCGCGCGTAGCTCACCGACACGCTCAGGCCTCGCACGAGTGCCAGCCCGAGACCGCCCGGGGCTCCCTCCGCGGCGCGCGACGGCACCGGGGCCTGGCCGAGCGGATCGAACGCCGGCGCCGCATCCTCGTAGATGACCGCAATGGCGCTGCCCTGCCGGTTCAGCGTCACCCAGACCGGGCCCTCGGAGCCCTCCGGGTAGCCGTGGGTCACCGTGTTCGTGAAGAGCTCTTCGAGGACGAGAACGACACGGAGCGTCAGGTCGCGGTCCGCCCGCACGGCCATCCCGAATGACTCGGCGAGGGCCCGCACCTCGTCGAAGCCGGGCAGCCAGGCCCTGAACGCGCCCTCGGTCCGCACCGTCAGGCCATCCCGTGGCGGCCGCAGGCCGGTGGCTGTCGCTGGCGCGCCCGGGGTATGATGATGGGCCTGGCCTGCCCCCCTGATCCGAAACCGTAACGCGGGTCCGGCCAGCCCTGCCGGGGATGGGATGGGCCACGACCCCGGGGGCGTTCAACGGGCGACCGACGTCGGAGGGACGCGTGATGCGGACGGAATTGGCGATGAGGTCCCGATCGAGGGGCCTGCTGGTGCTCGGACTCGGGGTGCTGTGTGCCGCGCTGTGGGCCGGGGAGGCCGCCGCGCAGGACGCCGGCCGGGTCAAGACCGTGAAGGGGACCGTCTACATCGAGCGCGGGGGGCAGCGTGAGCTGGCCCTGGTCGGATCGGGCGTGCGGCAGGCCGACACCCTGGTGACGGGGGCGGACGGAGCCGTCGGGGTCACGCTGGCCGACGACACGCTCCTCTCGGCGGGCCCGAACAGCGTGCTCGTGATCGAGCGCTTCGTGTACGACGCCAACCAGCCGGGGTCGGTGGAGACCGCGCTCACGAAGGGCACGCTCGCGGTCGTCTCCGGCCGAATCGCCAAGCAGGCGCCCGATGCCATGCGCGTCAAGACGCCGTCGGCGATCCTGGGCGTCCGCGGCACGGAGTTCGTCGTCCGTGCGAGCGCCGGCTCGCCGTAACGGCGGGCGGCGCCTCCTCCTCTCCGGCCTCATCCTGGCCGGCGCGGTCGCCTGCGCCGCACCGCCTCCTCCGCCGCCTCCACCCGCGCCCCGGGCCGATCTCGTCGTGCTCCTGCCGGGCCCAGACGGCAAGGTGGGCGCGATCGCCGTGCAGGAGGGCGGGCGCGAGGTCGTGCTCAACAGCGCGTATGCGAACGCCCACACCGGAGCGGGTGGCCAGATGGAGGCCGGCCAGGCGACCCCCGACGAGGTCCGTTCCCTCTTCGCTGACGCGCTCTCCGCCACGCCGCCCCGTCCGGTCACGTTCGTCCTCTACTTCATCGAGGCGACCGACCAGTTCACGCCCGAGTCCCAGGCGCTCGTGGACCAGGTCCTCGTCGCGATCGCCTCGCGGCCTGCGCCCGAGCTCACGGTGGCGGGCCACACTGATGCGGTCGGCACGGACCAGTACAACGACGCGCTCTCGCTCCGCCGCGCCGAACGCGTGCGGGACCTCCTGATCGCCCGCGGCATCGCGCCGGACAGCATCCGGGCCATCGGCCGCGGCAAGCGCGAACCCCGGGTCCCGACGCCGGACGGCGTCGCCGAGCCGCGGAACCGGCGCGTTGAGATCACGGTGCGCTGAACCCGGGGTCCTCGGGCTGGGGCGCGTCCGCCGGCCCGAGCCACTGGACGGCCAGCAGCGTCACGTCGTCGGCCGGCTCGAAAGGCTCCCGGAAGGTCCGGACCTCCGTCACGAGATCGGCGATCAGCCGCGCGGGCTCGCTGTGCGCCGGCACCTGCGCGGCCTGCGTCACGAGCGCCGTCACGCGCGGAGTGCCGAAGAGTTCGCCTCCCGGATCGAGTGACTCGGTGACGCCGTCGGTCACCATGAGCACCGTGTCCCCGGGCCGGAGGTGCGCGGCGGCAGTCTCGTAGGGGAACCCGTCCAGCACGCAGAGCGGCGGCCCGCCGGCGCCTTCCAGCCGCTCGACCTGCCCGGTCTCGAGCCGCAGGACCCAGGGCGCCTCGTGGCCGGCGTTGCAGTACCAGAGCTGTCCCGTGTTGACGTCGAGCACCGCGGCCACGAGCGTGACGAAGAACGCCTCCGGGTTGTCGCGGCCCATCTCCGCGTTCGCCTCGCGCATCGTCCGGGCCAGCTCCGTGGCGTGCTGGGTCGAGATGCTCCGGTAGAAGGCCTTGGTGGCCGCCATGAACAGGCTGGCGGGGAGGCCCTTGCCCGACACGTCGCCGACGAGGAACAGGAGCCGATCCTCGGCGAGGAGAAAGAAGTCGAAGAGATCGCCGCCGACCACCCGGGCCGGCTCCATGACCGCGGCGATGCGGAATCGGCCCTCGCCGGGAAACGCGCTCTCCGGGCGAGGCAGGAGGCCGAGCTGGATCCGGCGGGCCGCCTCGAGCTCGCCCGCCAGCCGGGCGGCCGCCTCGCGCTCTTCCTGGAGTCGCTGACGGAGCGCGCGGCGCTGGCGGTCGGCCTCGGCCAGCGCGCCGCCGAGGGTGGCCGTGTAAACGAACCCGAGTCCCAGCGTCGGCGTCAGCCCGTCGAACAGGTGACCAAGCTCCCGGTACGCGCCGAAGCTTCCGCCGAGGAGCG
Organism: uncultured bacterium; assembly: GCA_964463175.1. GTDB lineage: Bacteria > Methylomirabilota > Methylomirabilia > Rokubacteriales > DASRDR01 > DASRDR01. Next base: position 13,367 of record CAYXBJ010000033.1, on the reverse strand, counting down.
CGGCGCCGAGCCCGAGGGCGAGGAGGGCAGCGGGGAGCATGCCCACCGTCGGGGTGAGGACCACGACCAGGGCGCCGGTCACGAGGAGCGCCCCGGCCTCGGCCCACTCGGCCCAGCGCGGCCGCACGAGGGAGTGGCCGTCGAAGATGTTCTCGAGCGCCTGGGCGTGGACCTCGACTCCGGGGAGGCGCTCCCCGAGCGGCGTGATGTGCTCGTCGCCGAGACCGAGCGCGGTCACGCCCACCAGGACGAGCTTCCGCTCGAAGCGCTCCGCCGGCACCTCTCCGCCGAGCACCGCCGCCGCGGAGACGAAGCGGGCGGGGTCGTGCGGGCCGAAGTGGATCCACATCGTCCCGTCGGGCTCGGTGGGGATCCAGATGTTCCCGACGCCCACTGCCCGGACGCCGCCGTCGTCGCTGCGGACGCCGAACGCCGGCGCGCCCGTCGCGACGCGCAGCATCTCGATGGCGAGTCCGGGGACCAGCGTGTCGCCGACCGCGGCCACGAGCGGAAGCCGGCGCACCACGCCGCTCGCGACGTCGGCGCTCAGGAGCGCGTGCCCGGCCGCTCCGCCGTCGATGTCCGGCACGCTCCGGAGCACCGATCGGTAGCGGCGCACCTGTCCCGCCGGATCCGCACCGCGCACCACCGCGGGCGTGAAGCGGCCCGGCGGCGATGCGGCGACGGGCCCGTCGAGGCCGGCCAGCCCGATCACGCTCGGCGCGTCGGCGAGGGCTCGGCCGAGGGCCCGATCTCCGTCGGGCACCGAGGCGACCCAGGCGGCGGTCCGTGCGGCGAGCCCGGGGAGGCGACTGGCCAGGCTCGTGCCGGAGAACCCGTCGGCCTCCGGGAACAGGAGGTTCAGCCCGACCGCCGCCGGCCCCGCGCTGCGCACGCGGTCGATCAGCTGGGCCAGCACCTGGCGGGGCCACGGCCATTGGCCGTACCGCGCGAGGCTCCGCTCGTCGACGGCCACGATCACCGCCGGGCCCGACACGCGGGCACGCGGCGAGACGCGCTGGCAGAAGTCGAACCAGAGTCCCCGCACCCGCGCGTCGGGGCCCCAGACGAGCAGCAGCGCGATGGCGGTCAGGAGCGCCAGCGCGCCAACGGTTCGCCCCGTGCCGCCCAGCCGGGCGGTCGCGCGGGACCAGGCGCCGACCGGCGCGTCGGGCGCGGACGCGGGTCCCGGCCTCGCCCCGCCGGGCGCGGCCTCAGTCGCCACGCGCGCGGGGCTCACCGGCACGGCGGTCAGACGCTGAGCTCGAGGCCGTCGTACGCGGCCGTGACGCGGAGCGGGCGCTCGCCCCGGGTCAGCTCCTCGAGACGCTCGGTCTCCCGCCAGATGGCCGTGAGCTTCTCGTCGTCGTACGCCGGCTCGTGATGGAAGAGGCAGAGGTGCCGGACCCCGGCCTGCTGGCACAGCTCGACGCCCACGATGTTGCTCGAGTGGCCCCAGTCCTCCTTGATCGAGAAGGCGTCGGCCAGGGAGTACATCGCGTCGAAGATGACCAGGTCGGCGTCGCGGAAGAACTCGGCGAACCCCTGCGCGCTCGCCGGCTCGTCGAGCTTGTGCTCGGAGTCCGTCGAGTAAACAACGCTCTTCCCGTCCCGCTCGAATCGGTAGGCGTACGAGTCCCCGGAGTGGAACTGGCGCTTGGCCCGGACCCGGAGGCCGGCGATCTCGTAGGTCTCTCCCGGAACCAGGCGGTCGAACTCGATCGTGGCCGGGAGCTGCGAGAAGTCCACCGGGAAGCTTGGCCCGCCGTGCTGGCGCTGGAACCCCGCCGCGAGCCCCTCATGGCAGCCGTGGATCACGATGCGGTTGCCCTTGATGTACGACGGGACGAAGAAAGGAAAGCCCTGGATGTGGTCCCAGTGCATGTGCGAGAGGAAAACGTGGAAGACCTGCGCGACGCCGGGGCGATAGCGGGCCATCGCCGCGAGGCCGAGCTCGCGCGCGCCCGAGCCGAGGTCGCAGAACACGTACTCCGGGCCGCCCACGTCGAGCTGGACGCAGGCGGTATTGCCCCCGAACGTGTGGGACGTGGCGAAGTCGAGCTCGTGCGTGATGAAGCGCTCGACGGCCTCGTCGGTGTCGAGGCGCCGTCCGGCCGCGGCACGGAGGGCGCGGCCGAGCTTCCGGCGCAGGCCCGCCGTGTTGAGCGGCGCCGGCAGCGAGCCGCGCGTCCCCCAGAAGCGGATCAGCATGGGATCAGCGAGGGGCGCCGGGGGGCGTCACCGGCTCTCGGCGCCTGGCCCGGATTTCTGGGCCAGGTCGGCGAGCGCGTCGGCGACGCTCGGGAAGCAGGGGAAGACCATCGTGAACTTGCTGATCTCGAAGATCTCCCGCACCAGCGGCTGGAGAGCGGCGACGCGGATGGTCCCGCCCTGCGCGCGGGCCTGCCGGGAGGCGAGCATCAGGACCCGGAGCCCGACGCTGGCGATGTAGTCGACGCCGCCGAGATCGAGCACCAGGGGCTCGCCGGGGCCGCTCCGGGCCAGGAACGGGCTCAACGCCGTCTTGAACGCCTCGGCGCTGGCGTGGTCGATGCGCCCGCGGGGGCTCAGGACGACGACATCGCCGTGACGGGCGCTCGCGAGCTCCATGGCACGGTCCGCCGACGGAGGCATGGTCATCTGTCGGTGCGGCCTAGGGTAGCAGAAGGCCCCCGGAGGGGTAAGGGGCCGGTCGCGCGTCAGAAGCTCAGGCCGAACCCCACGGTGAGATTCGTGCCCTCGTCTGAGAAGCCGAGGTCCGCGCGGAACAGGGCGATGCGCTCGAGCGAGACCCGGAGCCCGATCCCGTAGCTCGTGTGGATCTTGGCGGTCGGCAGGTCGCCCAGGTTGGGCGCTACCGTGCCCGCCTCTCCGAAGAGCGCCAGGCCGATCCGCTCCACGCGAATCGTGCGGGTCAGCCGGAATCCCCGGGGGACGACCCAGAAGCGATACTCGGCCACTGCGTGCCACGCGGAGTTGTCCGTGAAGCGATTCGCGATGTACCCGCGGAGCGTGGCCCCGCCGCCGAGGCTCGGCAGATCGTAGAAGGGCAGGTTGCCGATCGTGGTGTCCACCTCGAACCCGAGGGCGATCGTGTCGGTCGGCGGGTTCTCCTCGCCCGGGTCGCCGCCCTTGTGAAAGAGCGGCGGGACCGGGAACACGATGCTCCCGTAGGCGGTCGCGACGGCGCCCGCGTTGCCGTCGCTCTCCCACGGCGCCGCGTCGATCACCGCGCCGAGGCGAAAGCCGCTGTAGGGCTGGTGCTGGCTATCGCGCGTGTCGTAGCGGATGCCGGCGGTGAGGAACGTGGCGCTCACCCCGTCGCCCTCCGCGAAGAGCTTCGGGTAGGCCTCGTTGGTCGTGGGGACGCCGCTGACGCGGCCGGGAGCGAGGTTGTGGTGCTCGCCGCGCGTTCCCACCGTCAGAACCCAGTCGCTTCCGGGGCCGGGGAGGGCGAGATCCATCCGGATCCCGCCGTCGGTGAGCTCGTCCGTGTAGCTCGACTCGGCGTCCGAGCGCGTGTCGGGGCCCAGGCCGAAGAACCGCCGCGTCAGGGTCCGCTGGTACCCAGCGCTGGCCCCGACGAAGCTGCGCTCTTCGATGGCCACGCCGCCGTCGACGAGCTCGCGGTGGTAGAGCCAGCGCCGCCAGACGAGCCGGTAGCTCTCCTGGCCCTCCGTGGAGTAGGTCAGGAACGCGCCGAGGAACTCCCGCCGCCGCTGCTCGCGGAAGTCGATGTCGGTCAGCGCGAGCCCGCCGCCGAGGCCCACGTCCTGCGCGAAGAAGAACTGGGGCGTCACGAAGCTCGTGACCAGATGCCGCTGGAAGACGTTGCCCGGCATGATCCGGCCCTCGGGAATGTAGCGCCACCGCGTGGGCTCGGGCAGGTCCTCCGGGAGCGGGACCTTGGGGATCCGGCCGTTCTCGTCCATGCCCAGCAGCGGGTCGTAGAGCGGGCGGATCTCGCGGTCCCGGTCGAGGCGCTGGGCCGAGGCCGGCGACGGGACCAGGCAGCCGGCGATCACGAGGGCGAGGTAGAGCCCGGCGCCGAGCGCGCGCCGTCCCCACGGGCCTCGCGACCGTGGCCGGGCGCGCCACTCACCTCCGGGCCAGGCCCGTCTCACGACCGTCAGGTCGCCTCGGGCGCGCGCCGGCGGGGGTGACTCAGGCCCCGGGCGGTGCGGGAGGCGGCTCGACCGGTCCGGAGCCAGGATGTGCCGTCGCCGCGGTCCCGGTCAGGACGCCGAGTCGCTCCTCGGCGGTCCGGGTGATCGTGGCCTTCAGGCCGGGGTTGTTCTCGAGCAGCCGCCGGAAGTCCGCGACGTCGAGCGAGAGGAGCTGACACTCGCTCAGCGTGGTGACCGTGGCGGTGCGCACCGTGTCGCGAATCAGGGCGATCTCGCCGAAGTACTGGCCGCGGCTCAGCCGGACCGGCGTCGGCGTGATGTCGACCTGGACGTCGCCGGACATGATGAAGAACATCGCGTCCGCCGGGTCGCCGCGCCGGACGACGGCAAACTGCGCGGGGACCACCTGGCGCTTCAGGAGCCGGGCGATCTCGGCGATCCGGGCGGCGTCGAGCCCCGCGAACAGGGGCACGTTCGCCACCGTCTGCCAGGTCACGACGAAGTCGCGCTTGCGGATCTCGCTCGCGAAGCCGGTGGCCAGGATGCCCGCCGGCACCGCGAAGACCGCGATCCCGATCACCATCACCATGCCCCCGAAGATCCGGCCGGCCGGTGTGATCGGGACCATGTCCCCGTAGCCGACCGTCGCGATCGTCACGATGGCCCACCACAAGGCGTGCGGGATGCTGGCGAACACATGAGGCTGCGCACCGCGCTCGAGCACGTACATGATCGACGCTTCGAAGACCAGCAGGATGACCACGACCAGCAGGGTCGCCAGCAGCGCGCGGCTCTCGTTCCGGATCACCGCCGCGAACAGGGTGAGTGCCGGGGTATACCGGGCCAGCTTCAGGAGCCGCAGCACCCGGAACAGGCGGAGCACGTCCACCGGGATCGGCATGACCATCGCGACCAGGGCCGGGAGCACGGCGAAGAGATCGATCAGGCCGACGAAGGACACCACGTAGTGGAGCCGGGCGCGCCAGGGCTCGCGGGTCCCGACGGCTTCCCGCTCCGGCGCGGCCCACAGGCGAAGTCCGTACTCGACCAGCATGACCGCCACGCTGATCGACTCCACCAGGCGGAGAAGCCAGCCGACCCTCGCGGCGAGATCGGCCATCGTCTCGACCACCGCGCCCACCACGCTCACGAGGACGAGGGCGATCAGGATCGAGTTGACGAGCCGGTTCCACCACGGCGGGTTCTCGGACGGGGCCAGGAAGCGATCGACTCGGGCGCGCCAGCTGGACGCTCGCATGGGCAATCTCGGGCCGATTCTACAGGAAGGGTCCCCGTCCACCCCGAGGCTTCAGGCGCCCGTCGGGCGGGGAGATTCCGCGGGACAACCCCGACACGGGGCGGTAGGCTACGGGGCGTGCTGCCGAAGCCCGCCGCCCCGGCGGCCGCCGCGTACTGGGAGCTCACGGTCACCCTCGTGGTCGCCGCGGCCGAGACGGCCGAGGCCGTGACGAACCGGCTGTGGGAGCTGGGGGCGGTCGGCGTCGTCGAGGAGGAGCCCACGTCCGGCGCTGCGACGCTTCGCGCGTTCTTCCCGCCGGGCGCCGAGCCCGCGGGGCTGACCGGAGATCTGCGCGCCTATCTCGACGATCTCGTGGCCCTCGCCCTGCCGGGCGCCGCGGCCCGGATCCACGTCGCGCCCCTTCCCGACGAGCCGTGGGGCGAGGCGTGGCGTGCCCACTTCCGGCCCCTCCCGGTCGGCCGGAGCTTGCTGGTGTGCCCACCCTGGGAAGTGCCGCCGCCGGACCTCGCGCGAGGCCGCCTCGTCGTGTGGATCGAGCCCGGGCGCGCGTTCGGCACCGGCGGCCACGGATCCACCCGGAGCTGTCTCCAGCTTCTCGAGCGAGCCCTGGGCATGGCACGCGTGCCGCACGCGCTCGACGTCGGCTGCGGCTCGGGTATCCTCGCGATTGCGGCGGCCGGCCTCGGCGTCCCGCGCGTCGATGCGTTCGATGTGGATCCCGATGCCGTGGCGGCGACGATCGAGAACGCCCAGCGGAACGGCGTCGAGGCCCGCGTGAGCGCCCGGGTGGCCGCGGCCGACGCGTGGGACGGGCCCGCGGCGCCGCTCGTCCTCGCGAACCTCCTGGCGGCCGCGCACATCGCGCTCGCGCCCGCCCTCGCGCGGCTCATCGCGCCCGGCGGCCGCCTGATCGCCGGAGGACTCCTGGCCCACGAGGCGCCGATCGTGGCCGGCACGTTCGCGACCGAGGGGTGCTGGCTGGTGGAGATCGCCGAAGACGATGGATGGGCCGCCCTCCTCCTCAATCGGGGGGCGTGAGGCCCGCATGCGCGGCCTCGCCCGGGTCCGCTGACGGACGATGCCCCGCGTCTACGTCCGGCCCGAAGCCATCGACGCGGACCGCGTGCGGTTCGACGCCGCCGAGGCCCATCACCTCCGTCGCGTGCTCCGGCTCCGGTCCGGCGCGCTCGTCGAGGCGACGGACGGCACTGGCCGGCTGTACACGGTCCGCCTCGGCGGACTCGACGCCCAGTGCGCATGGGGCACCATCGAGACCAGGACCGAGCCGGTTCGGGAGTCGCCGTGCGCCATCACCCTCGCCCAGGCCATCCTGAAGGGCGATCGGATGAGCTGGCTCGTCCAGAAGGCGACGGAGCTCGGCGTGGCGCGGATCATTCCCATGGAGACGGCGCGCGTCGTGGCTCGTCCCGCCACCGGAGCGACCGGCCGGCACGCGCGCTGGGAGCGGATCGCCCGCGAGGCCGTCAAGCAGTGCGGGCGCGTCGTCGTCCCGACGGTCACGCCGCCGCGGGCTTTCGACGAGGTCTTGCGCGAGATCCCGGCCCAGGACGCCGCGTGGGTTTTCTGGGAGGGCGGCGGGCAGCCGCTCGCCGCCGCGGGGAGAGAGGCCGGCGCGCGAGCGCGCCTGCTGCTCCTGGTCGGCCCGGAAGGCGGGTTCACGTCCGAGGAGGTCGCGCGGGCGGGGGCAGCTGGCGCGCGCCTCGTGAGTCTCGGGCCCCGGATCCTTCGCGCCGAGTCGGCCGGGGTCGTCGCGCTCGCCCTCGCGCAGTACCTGTTCGGCGACCTCGGAGGATGGGAGGGCCCTCGATGACCTCGGAGGGCTACGAGTACTTCGACGTGGCCGCGGACGTCGGCGTCGCGGCGTGGGGCGAGGACCTGCCGGGCTGTCTCCGGCAGTGCGCGCTCGCCGTCTTCAACCTCATCGTCGCGACCGAGGCGGTGGCGCCGCTCGAGAGCCGCGAGGTGGCGGCCCGCGGCGCCTCCGTCGAAGCCTTGCTGGTGAACTGGCTCAACGAGTGTCTCTACGTCCACGACCTCGAGGGATTCGGGGTCTCCGACGTCACCCGGCCGGAGATCACGGCGACGGGGGTCCATGCGATGCTGCGCGGCGAGCCGATCGATCCCTCGCGGCATCCGCGCGGGACCATCGTCAAAGCGGCCACGTTTCACGGCCTGGAGGTCAGCGAGGCACCGGGGCGCGTGAGCGCCCGCGTGGTGCTCGACATCTGACGGCTATGTTGCCAATGAGAAACATTCGATGTCACACCCTGCTGTTACGCTGCAACGTTCGCGAAATGGAGGCCAATCGAAGAAATGGAGCCTACCCCGACGCATGTGATTTTTCAGTAGCTTGGACGGCTCGAATCCGGTGAAATCTCCGTGGCATCGGGCTTGCTCTAATGGCCCGCCCGGGACTACGGAGGATCCCTGACCGATGGAACTTCAGACCTCGATCCGGAAGGCGGTCCGCTGTGAGGGTGTGGGGCTCCACACCGGGGTGCCCATCACCATGGCGCTCCTGCCTGCTCCGCCGGACCACGGCATCGTCTTCGTCGTCGGGCCCGCGCGGGCGCGCGTCCCGGTCTGTCCGGAGTCGCTCCTCAACGGGCACTACGCGACGACCATCGGGGCCGACGGGGTCCAGATCCAGACGGTGGAGCACCTGCTCGCGGCGGTGCGCGGACTCGGGATCGACAACATCGTGATCGAGCTGAACGGCCCGGAGCTGCCCGCCATGGACGGGAGCTCGGCGCCGTTCGTGTCGCTCCTCTACAGCGCGGGGCGCGAGACCCAGGTGGCCGTGCGCCGCTCGCCGCTCCGGGTGGCCGAGGCGATCCGGGTGGGGGATGAGCATCGCTGGATCCAGCTCATGCCGGCGACCGAGTTCCGCATCAGCTACACGCTGGATCACGAGCACCCCGCCGTGGGCGTCCAGGTCGCGTCCTTCGTGCCGAGCGAGCGGGTGTTTGTCGAGGAGCTCGCGCCCGCGCGGACGTACGGGTTCCTGAAGGACCTCGAGCTCCTGCGGCAGCAGGGACTGGCGCTCGGCGGCTCGCTCGACAACGCGGTCGTGGTCGGCCAGGAGCGGATCCTGAACGGCGCACTCCGGTTCCAGGACGAGTTCGTGCGCCACAAGATCCTCGACGTCATCGGCGACCTGACGCTGATCGGGCGCCCGGTGATCGGCCACGTCGTGGCGCGCAATGCCGGACACGCGCTGAACCACCTCCTGGTCCGCGAGTTCGTGAAGGCCGCGCGGCGGTGGGAGGATGCGGCGCCCCGGCGTGCCCCGGTCCACCTCGAAGCGCCCTGGGAGGGCGCGACCCGGCGGCGCCCTCGCGTCGCCACCCACTGAGAGGGCCTTCCCCGGCCCGATCGTCCCCCTCGTCGTCGCGCCCGCGACGGAGATCCGTTGTAGCGTAGGGCTATAATGCTCTGCTATGTCCAGGCGGCGCCTGCCGACCGGGATCCTGCCGGTCGCGCTGGGTCTTCTCCTCGTGGCTGGCACGGCGTCGGGTGCCGCCCCGCCCCTCCGCATCTCGAACCTGGTCGTCACCAGCTCGGACAATACCCTGCTGGTGAGCCTGGTCCTGCTGGGCGCGATGCCCGACGGGATCGTCGAGGGACTGGGCACGGGCATCCCGGCCGCCGTGCGGTTCCAGCTCGAGCTCTGGCAGTACAACTCCTGGTGGGTGGATCGCCGGGTGGTGGCCAAGCTGGTGGAGCGCCAGGTCCTCTATGACGTGCTGACGAAGGAGTTCCGCGTCGCCGCGGTGCAGGGCGAGGAGCGGGAGCCTTACGTCACGCGGGACGTCTGGGAGGCCGAGCGCGTCCTGTCGGAGCTCCGCGGCTTCAAGCTGACCGAGATGACGCATCTGGACCTCGACGAGCTCTACTACGTCCGGGTGCGGGCCGAGGTCCGGTCCGGCGCGCCGGACTCCTCCGTCTCCCGGATCCTGCCGTTCGTGTCCTCGCGGGCGGAGACCCCGTGGGAGCAGACGCCGCTCCTCACGCTCCGGCGGGTGCGATGAGCGCGACCGAGACGAAACCGGCGGGCGGTCTCATGGGGACGGTGCCGCCTCTCGTCGTCCGGCCGCCCGACGACCGGGAGAAGCGGAAGCGGAACCTGGTCATCATCGTCGCCGTGCTGCTGGTGCTGGTGGTGGCCACCGCGGTCGAGGTGGGCCTCCGCCTCCCCGACATCCCGGTCGCGTCGAACGTCGTCGTCATCGCGCTGTTCAACCTCAACCTGATCGTCTTCCTGCTCCTCCTGATCCTCCTGTTCCGGAACCTCGCCAAGCTGTGGCTCGAGCGTCGCCACAAGGTCCTCGGGTCGCGATTCAAGACCAAGCTGGTCGCCTCGTTCCTGTCGCTCGCGCTGGCGCCGGCCATCCTGATCTTCCTGATCGCGTCCAACCTCATCAACACGTCGATCGAGGGCTGGTTCAAGATCCAGGTCGAGCGCCCCCTCGACGAATCGATGCGGGTGGCCCAGACCTTCTACGAGCGCGTCCAGGACGAGGCGGTGCGCCACGGCCAGTACGTGGCCCGCACGCTGACCCGCGACGGGCTCCTGCCCGAGGACCGTCGCGAGGATCTGATCGAGTTCCTCCAGGAGCAGGTCGAGCAGTACGGGCTCGCGGGCATCGCGCTCTTCGGACCGGGCGGCCACGAGATCGTGCACGTGAACGATCCGGTCCTGATCCCTTCGCTCGAGACGGTCGTCAACTCGGAGCAGATCCGGATGGCGCTCGCCGGCCGGGAGCTTTCCACCCGGCGCGAGATCTCGAGCGGCGACCTGATCCAGGGGATGGTGCCGGTGCTGGCGCCCGGCGACCCGCCGAAGGTGGTGGCCGTGGCGGTGGTGGCGATCCACGTGCCGCAGCGGCTCGAGGCCCAGGTGCGGGCCATCGCCCAGGCGTTCCAGGAGTACAAGCAGCTCAAGCTGCTCCGGCAGCCGATCAAGGGCATCTACATCCTCTTGTTCCTCCTGATGACGCTCGTCATCGTGTTCTCGGTCACGTGGTTCGGGCTCTACCTCGCGCGCGGCATCACGGTGCCGATCCAGCTCCTCGCCCACGGGACGCGGGAGGTCGCGGCCGGCAACCTCGACTATCGCGTCAACGCCCAGGCCGACGACGAGGTCGGCACGCTGGTCGAGTCGTTCAACCTGATGACCCAGGACCTCAAGTCCTCGAAGGCCCAGCTCGAGCTGGCCTACGCCGACCTCCAGGCCAAGCACGCCGAGCTCGGCGAGCGCCGCCAGTACACCGAGACGGTGCTGGAGGCGGTGGCGACCGGAGTGGTTTCAACGGACGCCGCCGGGATCGTGACCACCGTGAACCGCGCGGCCAGCCGCATGCTGGGGCTGGCGCCGAGCGCGGTCGTCGGCCGGCACTACGCGGCGGCCTTCGGCGCCCCGGCGTACCTGGACATCGCGACCCTGATGCAGCGCATGGAGCGGCTCCGGGCTGGCACCGTGGAGCGCGAGCTCAAGCTCCCGCTGGACGGCAAGAGCCTCACGCTCCTCGCCAGCCTCACCGCGCTCGGCGGTCCCGAGGGCGAGCACCTCGGCATCGTGCTGGTCTTCGACGACCTCACCGAGCTGCTCGCGGCCCAGCGACTCGCCGCCTGGCGGGAGGTCGCCCAGCGGATCGCCCACGAGATCAAGAATCCGCTCACGCCGATCCAGCTCTCGGCCCAGCGCCTGCGGCGCCGCCTGGGCGGCCGCATCCCGGACGACGGGGGGCTCCTCGAGGAGTGCACCGCGACGATCATTGGCGAGGTCGAGGGGCTGCGCCGCCTGGTCGACGAGTTCTCGCGCTTCGCCCGCATGCCGAGCTTCGCGCCGAAGCCGACGGACCTCCACCGGCTGCTGGAGAGCGTGCTCGGGCTCTACGGCGAGACGCATCCGGCGGTCCACCTCCGCGCCGACTTCGCGGGGGACATCCCGTCGATCGACGCCGACGGTGACCAGCTCAAGCGCGCGGTGCTGAACCTGGTCGACAACGCCGTCGAGGCCGGCGCGACCGAGGTCGTGATCGCCACGCGCTGGGCCGGCGCGGAGCACGTCCGGGTAACGGTGGCCGACAACGGGCCCGGGATCCCTGCGGATCAGCTCGACCGCGTGTTCCTGCCGTACTTCTCGACGAAGACGACGGGGATGGGGCTCGGTCTGCCGATCGTGCACCAGATCGTGTCCGACCACGGCGGGCGGATCTGGGCCGAGGACAACGCGCCCCGGGGGACGCGCTTCACGATCGAGCTGCCCGTGGTCCGGGGCGGCGTCCCGGCCGCTCCGGCGGCGGCGCTGGACGTGGCGGGCGCGCCGCGGCAGTCGGGGCCGGCCTAGGAGCGGAGCGACACGATGGCGGGCGACCGCATTCTGATCGTCGACGACGAGCGGGGGATCCGCTCGACGCTCTCCGGCATCCTTGCCGACGAGGGGTACCGGCCCCTGTCGGCGGCGACCGGCCAGGAGGCCCTTGCCCGCATCGGCGAGGAGGTGCCCGACCTGGTCGTGCTCGACATCTGGCTGCCGGAGATGGACGGCATCGAGGTGCTCACCGAGGTGAAGCGCCAGTGGCCGGAGCTGCCGGTGATCATGATGTCGGGCCACGGCACGATCGAGACGGCGGTCAAGGCCACCAAGCTCGGCGCCTACGACTTCGTCGAGAAGCCCCTCTCGCTCGAGAAGACCCTCCTGGTCGTCGAGCGAGCCCTGGAGCACGCGCGGCTCGAACGGGAGAACCGGCAGCTGCGCGAGCGCATCGAGCGGGCGCACGAGATCATCGGCACCAGCGCGCCGATCGTCGAGCTGCGCCGCCAGATCGCCACCGCGGCTCCGACGAACGGACGCGTCCTGGTCTTCGGCGAGAACGGCGCGGGGAAGGAGCTCGTGGCGCGCTCCATCCACGTCCTTTCCGCGCGACGCGACCAGCCGTTCGTCGAGGTCAACTGCGCCGCCATCCCCGACGAGCTGATCGAGTCCGAGCTCTTCGGGCACGAGAAGGGCGCCTTCACCGGAGCGATGGCGCGGCGCCGGGGGAAGTTCGAGCTGGCCACCGGCGGCACGCTCTTCCTCGACGAGATCGGCGACATGTCGCTCCGGACCCAGGCCAAGGTGCTGCGCGCCCTCGAGGAGCAGACGGTGGAGCGCATCGGCGGCCACGAACCCATTCGGGTCGACGTGCGCGTGATCGCCGCCTCGAACCAGGTCCTGCCGGAGCTGATCACCCAGGGTCGCTTCCGCGAGGATCTCTTCTACCGGCTGAACGTCATCCCCATCGAGGTGCCGCCGCTCCGGCGCCGTCGCGAGGACGTGCCGCTCCTCGTCGAGCACTTCCTGAAGACGTTCTCGGCGGAGTACGGGAAGCGGCCGAAGACGCTCTCGGGCGAGGCGATGGGGTACTTCATGGTGTACGACTGGCCCGGCAACGTCCGCGAGCTCCGGAACATGGTCGAGCGGCTCGTCATCATGACGCCCGGAGACGTCATCACGCCGGAAGCCCTCCCGCCGCCCTTCCGGTCGCGGGACGCGGTGCCCGTCCCGGCAGAGGCCGAGCTCCAGAGCCTCCGCGAGGCGCGCGACGCGTTCGAGCGCGCGTACATCCTGGGCGAGCTCCGGGCTCACGAGTGGAACATCACGAAGACGTCGCAGGCACTCGGCATCGGCCGCGTGAATCTGTGGCGCAAGCTCAAGGCGTACCGCATCGCCGTGCCCCGGAAGGGCGAGGAGCCCACCCGGCCCGATGCCTGAGACCCGCTGGCCCGCCGCCCTCGGGCGCCGCGGGGTCGTCGCCTCCCCCCATCCGCTCGCCACTCTCGCCGGGCTCGACGTGCTGCAGCGCGGCGGCACGGCCGTCGACGCGGCGGTGGCGGTCGGCGCCGCGATCGCGGTCGTCTATCCCCACATGACCGGGCTCGGCGGCGACAGCTTCTGGCTCTGCTGGGACGCG
>CAYXBJ010000032.1:0-2096 GCA_964463175.1 uncultured bacterium | reverse complement strand
AGTAGTCCTCGAACCCTGCCAGGCGTGCATCACTGCGGACGTCGTCAGAAGTGGCGATCCTCGCCTGACGAATCTCGGCGAAGTATCCGGGATGATCGTGCTCATCCAGCACAAGGCCTCGCTCGAAGATCGCAAGGCTCGCCGTGTAGTTGCACTCGCACCGGATCGTGGCTGTCGCTTCGCTCAGGCTCCAGTAGCCCACCCGCTCGCATCCGATCACGCGAGCGTCTGCCTCCACAATCTGCGGCAGGGCTTCCTGCCAGCCGGAGGACCCGAGTGTCGCCAGGCGGAGCAGCGCGCTCACGACCGCCGTCTCGGACCGTCCGTTCATCAATGGGTCTGGCCTAACTGCGGCCATAGCGCCCGCCTCGTGGGCGAACCTAGAACCAATTTGGCCGCACGCCATCCCCGACCGGAGGGAGGTCGTGAACGCCCCCGGCTAAGTAGCGCGAGAAGAAGGCGGCGAAGATCGGAGCCAAGATCGTCGGGCGCCTGGCAGCACGCCATCTTGAATTGAGGGGCAGCAGTGCCCCCGGGGGCGGTTGCCCGGAATGCACGACCGGACCGCAAGGCGGCGCGGGCCGGACCCGGCAGCTCGCTGACGTTTGATGAGCGGGGGTGGAGAACCAGGGATCGAGATGCCCGTCGAGGGCCCCGATTAGCCGGAATGCCCTCGGCAGGGTATCCCGAGCCCGTGGCAAATTCTCACGCGGTGCTCTCTCTCACGGAACCAGCCAGCCCCCCTTGTCTTCGAGATCACGAGGACGGTATCCAGACTTCATAGCCCCTGTCCATCTGCAGAAATGTTCGTTTACAAGAGAACTATCCCGGTCTCCAGGGCTTGTGATGCAGCGCACCTCGTCGGACACTCGTCGTGGTCACTGTAGCCGTTCCCGGAGCACTTCGTAGGGCGTCTTACCCGCAAAGGCACCGTGCGGGCGGTGGTGGTTGTAGAAGGCCTCCCATTCCGCCAGCCGCTCCGTCAGGTCCACGTCGTCCTTGTAGCGCAACAGCGGGTAGAACTCCTGCTGATCCGTCGGGTGCGAGCGCTCGACCTTGCCGTTGAGCTGCGGCGTTCGCGCCTTGATGTACACGTGGCGGATACCCTGGTCGGCCAGGTGCCAGTGGAAGAGGGCCTGGAACTCATGCCCGCGGTCGGTGCGGACCGTGTGGATCCGGAACGGGAACTTCTGCACGACGTAGTCGAGGAAGGCGATCGCGTTCTGCTGCGTGTGGCGGCGGTAGATCTTGAGCGCCCGCACCCGGGTCGCATCATCGATCGCCGTGTACTGGTAGCGCCGGAGGCGCTGCCCGTGCGTCCCCTGCAGGGTCAGGAACTTCACGTCGACCTGCACGTGATGGCCGGGGACCTGCTTCTCGTAGCGATGCGTGTGCACGGCGCGCCGGCCGACCCGGTTGGGGAGCCGGTTCAGCCCATGGCGCTTGAGCGTCCGGTACACTGTCGCGTCGCAGATCCGGATACCGTGGTAGCGTTCCAAGTACCACACGATGCGGATCGGGCCGAGGTGGTAGGTGCGGCGGAGGTGGACGATCTGCTCGACGATCGGGGCGGGCGTCGTCTTCGGATGCGACCGCGCGACCGGCTTCTTGTTGACGAGGCCGGCTACGCCCTCGCGCTCATAGGCGGCCTTCCACACATAGAACAGGGAGCGCGGAATGCCGAAGTAGCGGCACGTCTGCCGGATGTTCCCCGTGCGCGCCGCGTGCTCCAGCGCCCGAGTCTTCCGCCGAATATCCTGCTGGGCCTTGGACACCATCCACCTCCTCTTGAGGCGAGCATAGGTGTCCAACGAGGTCTGTAATGTCTACACTCGGATGGCCCTCTCGGGCCGCACCCAGCTCCCGAGGCGAGGACGTTCTGCGTGTCGCGACTCCGAGCTAGCCGGCGGCGTCTCGGCGCCACAAATCGGCCTCCCCCAAGCGATGCGGGTCGAGCCGGTACCAGCCTCTTCGACGAAATCCGTTGCCGTTCCCGGCGACTCCCTGACGTACTTGGGACCTCACTGACCCGAGGTCTTCGTCGCTTTTTGGTGGACGACGGAATCGCCGCGGTGTTAGCGAGAGGCTCGCGCGTA
>CAYXBJ010000031.1:0-70225 GCA_964463175.1 uncultured bacterium | reverse complement strand
GATCTCGAGACCCTCCTGGCCTGATCCCGCGGTCAGCGTCTGGTAGCCCTCGAACCGGAGGTTGTCCTCCAGCCCACGCAGCATGGCGGGCTCGTCATCGACGATCAGGATGCGGGGCACGGTCTCGGTCCGTTCCGTCAGGTGGCGGCCCGCGCGAGCGGCAGCCAGAGCGTGAAGCGGCTTCCCTCGCCGGGCCGGCTCTCCACGCGGACCCGGCCCCCGTGCGCCTCGGCGACGTGCCGCACCAGCGCGAGCCCGACCCCGCTCCCGCGCCGTCCCTGGGTCTCGCTCCGCCCCGCGCGGTAGAACTTGTCGAAGATCCGGGCCTGCTCCTCGCGCGGAATCCCGATACCCTCGTCGCCGACGGTCACGGCAAGTCCGCCGTCCTGGAGGGTCGCCTCGACGGTGAGCACCTTCCGGCGCTCGGAGTACTTGATCGCGTTGTCGATCAGGTTGGCGAGGGCCTGCCCGATGGCGTCGGCGTCCATCGGCACCTCCGGCAGATCTGGCTGGATCGCCACGTCCACTTTGAACCCCTGCTGGGCCAGCACGTAGGCGAAGCTCTCCACGGTGTCCCGGACCACCGGCTCCACGCTCATCGGCACCAGGTCGTAGGTGCGCCGGCCGCCCTCGATGCGGGAGAAGTCCAGAACGTTGTCGATCAGCCGGGACAGGCGCTCGCTCTCGTGGCTGATGACCCGGTAGTACTCGCGGCGAGTGGCCTCGTCGCTCACGCGGCCCATCTCGAGCGTCTCCCCGAAGACCCGGATCAGGGAGAGCGGAGTCTTCAGATCGTGCGACACGTTCGCGACGAACTCCGCCTTGAGTCGCGCCGTCTCCGTCTCGCGCCGGACGAGCCGGTACGTCGCGAGGAGCCCGGCCGCGATCACGACGAGGAGCAGGCCGAACGTGACGCTGAAGAGCACCACCTGGCGATCGATGGCCGACTGTGGCGACAGGCGGGACGGCTGATAGAGGGCCAGCTGCCACGACGGCAGCGCTGCGCTGATCGGGACGGTGGCAACCACCACCGCCGGCTCGGCGCTCGCGCGCTGGAACACCGGGCGGCCCTGATGGTCGGTGACCGTCAGTGGGGGTACCTCGGATTCGCGGAGAGTCGCCTCCAGAACGTCGCGTCGGAGGACGGCCTGGTCGAGCGCCAGGATGCCGAGGAAGGCCGGACGGCTCCCGCGGCGAATGAGGCAGGCCACGACGACGTCGTCCCCGACCACTCGGTGCGCCTTGCCGCCGTCCTTCCGGACCTCCTGCGCGAGGTCGTACAGAGGCGGGTCGAGGACCAGCCCCGGCGCGCCGTCCCTGGGGTAGACGCGTCGACCCTGCTCGTCAAAGATGGCGAGCCGCGCGATGAGCGGCGTGTCCAGGAGCAGGGCCTCGACCGCGTCGGGAGCGACCCCGTCGCTGCGCGCCGCCGCCTCGAGCCGTCCCATGATCCCGTACTCGACGTTGCGGAGCGCAAGGTCGACCTTCTCCGCGACCATGACCGCCATGCTCCGGGACTGCTCCCGGAAGAGCTCGTCGGCCGATCGGTGCCACTGCCGGAGGGAGTGGTAGCCGAGGGTGGCGAGGATCACGGCAGGCAGAACGATGGCGAGCAGCGCGAACGTCGCGAAGCGGACCAGCGGCGAAGCGGGCCCGCGCGTCATCCGGGCTCGTTCAGGAGCTGTCGGATCAAGGCCTCCGTCTGCGGGTACGCGCCCTCGCCGATATGGGCGTAGCGGATCACCCCGCGGCGGTCCACCACCACGGTGGTCGGCCACGCCCAGGTGCCGTACCGCTTCCAGATGGCGAAATCGTTGTCCTGGACCACAGCGTAGCGGATGTCGAGATCCCGGACGGCGGCCGCAACCTTCTCATGCGAGCGCTCCCAGAGGAACTCCGGGGAATGGACGCCGACGATGGTGAGCCCGGCCTTGTCGTATCGCTCGTGCCAACCCCGCAACTGCGGGATCACGTTCTGGCAGTTGATTCAGCCGTAGGTCCAGAACTCGACGAGGACGACGCGCCCCCGCAGCCCGGCGAGCGACAGGGGCTCGCTGTTGATCCACGGTCCCCCGGCGATGTCGGGGGCGGGCTGCCCCACCACGGGCCCCCGCAGCGCTTCGGTGCCCACCGGGAAGAAGGCTCCCACCGAGATCAGCGTCGTCAGCATCCCGAGGCCGACGGCGCGCACGACACGCAGTCCCCGTCTCTGTCTCATCGCAGATACCTCCGGGGTGCGAGTCTACCGGGGGGCCATCCCCCGGATGTCACAACCGTGTGAACTGACCGCGCCGAGCCGTTCCCGGCGTCACGCCCGCGCCTCGGCCTCCAGGAGCGGGGCCCTCAGGCGCGAGGCTGCGTGCTGCCGTTGACCAGCCGGTCGCAGGTTCCCTTGGGGACGTAGAGCCACGCGTCCTTCTGGCCGTCGCGCTTCGACGTTCCCGCGCACGAGGAGTTCGCGGTCTGGCAGTCGTTCTTCCCAGCCTTCGCGATGCCGTAGCACTTCTCGGCGTCGAACTTCGGCGACGGCGCCGGCTGGGCGCCGGTGATGACGGGTACGGCGATCGCGGCGGCGATGGCAGAGGCGAGGAGCAGGCGCGTGTTCATCGGGTCGTCCTCCTTTGACGGTATGAACGGCTCGACCGGCACAGGGGTTCCTGTCAGTAGTATCTACGCTCCGGGGGCCGCCGGTGGTTTGGAATCGCCCCGGGTTCCTGCCCCGGCTAGCCCACCAGGGCCGTGATGGCGGCCTCATCCGAGGTCCCGAGGGCGGTGAAGCGGAGCCGGACCAGGCCGGCCTCGTCCTGGGCCACGACCTTGGCGTAGATGTCCTCGGAAGGCTGGTCGAGCGGCGGCGGGTACCGGAGCCGGAGCTTCACGTTGGTCAGCGGAGCCAGGGGCTCCCGGAGGACCGCCTGCAGCTCGCGCCGGCCCAGTCGCACCACCCGCCCCGAGAGGCCGTCCGGCCGCACGAGCTTGCCGTCGATCACCCAGCACTCCAGGGGAAGCTCGACGGTTGTCACCCGCTCGACCTCCGGCGGCGCCGCCGGGAGCTCGCGCGCGAACCGACCCCCGAGCGCCTGGAGATCGTGGACGGTCAGCGGCTCGGCGAGGCCCTTCACCTGGAGCGCGATCGGGGGCCCGACGCGAGCCAGATCGCCGAGCTCCGCCAGGGTCCGGGCCGTCAGGAGGACCTGGCCGCCGACCGTCGCGCTCTCCACGCGGCTCGCGATGTTGACCGCGCTCCCCACGACCGCGTACTTGGCCCGCTGCTCCGAGCCGATGTTCCCGACCACCGCCTCGCCGGTATGAAGACCGATCCCCATCTCGAAGGCCGGAAGCCCGCGGCGGGCGTGTTCGGCGTTGACCTCGACCAGCGCGGCGTGCATGGCGAGCGCGGTGGCGGCGGCGCGCTCGGCGTGGTCCGGGTGGGCCACCGGCGCCCCGTACACCGCGAAGATCGCGTCCCCGATGAACTCGTTGATGGTGCCCCCGTGCGCGATGACCACCTCGGCCATCCGCGCGAGATAACCGTTCAGGATCTCCATCACCTGCTCGGGGTCGCCCTGCTCCGCGAAGCGTGTGTACCCGCGGAGGTCCGACATGAGCACCGTCACGATGCGCTTCGTCCCGCCGAAGCGAAGGCCTTCCGGCGACTCCAGGATGGCCTGCGCCACCTCGGGGGACACGTACCGACCAAACGCCGACCGGATGAAGTCGCGCTGGCGGAGTCCCTCGAGCATGGAGTTGAACGCCTGCGTGAGCCGGCCGACCTCGTCCCGCGAGGCCACCGGGAGGGGCCGCGACAGGTCGCCGCCCGCGACGCGGGACACGCCGCCGGTGAGAAGGGCGATGGGCCGGGTCAGCCGCCGGAGGACGAGCAGGCCGAGGACGAGGGTCGCGAGGGCGCCGACGCCTGTCGCGAAGAGCAGCGTGTTCCGGAGCTCGTGGAGACGGTCGAGGTAGATCTCCACCGGGTAGCTGACGTGGAGGAGGGCCGCCGGATGCCCGGGCGCGTCGAGGACCGGCGCGAATGCGGAGATCCACAGCCCGCCCTGGTGGCGATAGACCCGGGTGTAGCGGGCGACGCCGTCCCCGAGGGTCCAGCCCATGGGCTCGACCAGCTCGGGAGCGAGCGGATACCGATCGCCGGGCCGCCCCGGTCCGCTGCTGGCCACCACGAGCCGCGCGGCGTTCGCGGCCGGGTCGAGTGCCGTGATCGTCGTGATGGGGCTCGTCAGGAGCGTTTCATCCTGGATGGCGGCCAGGGTCTGGTGGAGCCGCCGGTACGCCGCGGAGTCCGTCGACCGCGTCGCGTCGACCGACGCGTGGAGCGTCGGGTCCATCTGGAGGGCGGCCACGCGCGCGATGTTCAGGAGCTGCGTGCCGACGGAGTCCTCGACCTCGCGCTGCTGGCGCGTGTAGGTCAGGGCGCCGACCGCGCCGACCGCCAGGAAGGTCAGCGCCGCGAAGAAGGCGGCCAGCCGGACGCTCATCCGCTGCCACGGTCGGAGCGGCGCCGGCATGGTCGCTTCCGGGCGGCCGTCGGCCGCCACGTCGAGCCCCGGATTGGCCATCGGCTCCCTAGGATGCGCCGCCACGCGGCTCGGGTCTACCGGCCGGGCCGGGCCCATGGCGCCGCGCGTCAGGGGGCGGACCAGGGACTTCGCGCATGGCGGTCGCTCGTGGAGTATCCTTCGTCTGGTGCCCCGGGGTGGGGCTCACCGACACGCTTCGAGGAGGCGACCGATGAGGACCAGATCCCGCTTCGCGCCGGCGCTGCTGGCGCTCCTGGGCGCCCTGCTCCTGCCCGCAGCGGCGCGCGTGGGCAGCGCTCAGCAGGAGCCGCCCATCGAGTTCATCAAGGTGGACCAGCTGAACGCCATGGTCCGCAAGGGCGCGCCACCGAAAGTCATCGACGTGCGGAGCCGCCAGGAGTATCTGACGCGGCACATCAAGGGCGCGATGTCAGTCCCGCTCGACACGATCGAGCTGCGCGCCGGGGAGATCCCGCGGCAGGGACTGGTCGTCCTCTACTGAGCGTGCCCACACCACCTGGCCAGTTTGGCCTACGGCAAGCTCTACACGATGGGGTACCGGAACCTGAAGGTCCTGGACGAGGGGATTCCCGGCTGGGTGCAGCAGGGGTATCCGACGGAGGGCTGGCAGTCGCGCGGGCCCTTCGTGCCGCACGGGGATGAGACCTACCGCGCCGTCGGAGTGGAGCCCCCGCCCCACGGGACGCAATGACGGCTGACGCCGCTCCGCCCGTCGCCATCGAGGACCCGCGGGACGCGATCCCGCGGCTCCTCGCGCGGCGGGGGTACCGCATCACCGGGCCGCGGCGCGCGGTCCTCGATGCCCTGGCGACCGGCCAGGAGCCGCGGACCGTCGGCCAGCTGCACCGCGCCCTCGGCGGGGAGCGAGTGAACCTCGTCTCCGTCTACCGCACCGTGAAGCTCCTGTGCGACGTGGGCCTCGTGCGGGCGACGGACGCCGCCCAGGGCCAGCGGCGCTACGAGCTGGCCGAGCCGTTCACGTCGCATCACCACCATCTCATCTGCCGGCAGTGCGGCCAGATCGAGGACGTGGACGGCTGTCTCGTCGAGCCGGACGTGCTCGCGCGCCTGGGTCGCCGCGTCCGCCAGTCCCACCGCTTCCGCGTCACCGACCACGAGCTGCGCTTCTTCGGCATCTGCCGTCGCTGCGACCCCGGCGCCTGAGCGGCCCGGGGCCGCGCCCGGCTCGACGGCTTCCCTCCCCGCTCATCCGGCCGTCGCCTCCGGCCGTCGCTCGGATGGAGTGAGCCTCTCGTCATGCGCGCGATGATCCTGCGGCGCCAGGGGCCGATCGACTCGCGGCCGCTCGAGCGCGCCGAGGTCTCCGACCCCGAGCCCGGTCCGGGCGAGGTCCGGGTGCGGGTCCGGGCTTCGGCGATCTGCCGGACGGACCTCCACGTGATCGAGGGCGACCTCCCGCCGCACCGCCTGCCACTCGTTCCCGGGCACCAGGTGGTCGGCACCGTCGACCGGCTGGGAGCGGCGTGCCGGCGCTTCCGTCTCGGCGACCGGGTGGGCATCGCCTGGCTCCGGGAGACCTGCGGTGCGTGCGCGTTCTGCCGCGCCGGGGCGGAGAATCTCTGCGAGAGATCCCGCTACACCGGCTACGACGCGGATGGCGGGTACGCCGAGCTCGCGGTCGTGCCCGAAGCCTTCGCCTATCCGGTGCCCGAGGGCTTCTCGGACGTCGAGGCGGCGCCGCTCCTGTGCGCGGGGATCATCGGGTACCGGGCGCTCCGGCGCACGGAGCTGACCCACGGCGGCCGGCTCGCGCTCTACGGCTTCGGATCCTCCGCCCATGTCGTCATCCAGATCGCCCGGCATCGCCAGATGGAGGTCTTCGTCGCGACCCGGGCGCCCGGCCACCGGGAGCTCGCCCGGCGCCTCGGGGCGACCTGGACGGGCGGGGTCGCCGACGGGATGCCGGCGCCTCCGGACGCGGCGATCGTGTTCGCGCCCGCCGGCGAGATCGTTCCGCTGGCGCTGCGGGCGGTGCGGAAGGGCGGCGTCGTGGTCCTCGCCGGGATCCACATGAGCCCGATCCCGGCGATGGAGTACGGCCCCCACCTCTTCCACGAGAAGACGCTCCGGAGCGTCGAGGCCAACACCCGCCAGGACGGCGAGGACCTCCTGCGCGAGGCGAGCGCGGCGGGGATCCGGCCGTCCGTCACGCCGTTCCCGCTGGAGGCGGCCAACGACGCGCTGATCGCGCTGAAGGCGGATCGTGTCGACGGCACCGGCGTGCTCGTCGTCGATCCCGGCGCCCGGTAATCCATCTCTTGCCTGCACCCCACTGCGTACTCGCGGTGGGCCGACGGTGGGCGGCGGCGGCCCGTGGATCAAGCGTTCGGGCTGACGACGAGCTCCAGCGAGGTGATCCGCTCCCCGTTGATCGGGCTCAGATCCATGGGGCAGGACGACACGGCCGCGACCACGTCGACCAGGCAGCGGAACACGATGCGGTCCCCGGGGCGCGAGGGCGCGGGATGGAAGTCGAACTCCCCGTCGGGCCGGGGCGGCGTCTTCATGAAGAGGTTCACCGGATCGGGGATCTGCAGCTCCTCCACCCCGTAGGGCGCGAGCGCCTCCAGGAGATTCATGCGGCAGCTCCGGTGGTCGGTGAGGCCGAAGCGCTGCCGATAGAGCGCCGGGCTGCACGCGCAGAAGAGGAGGTCATGCACTCCCACGTCGTCGCGCACGATCTCGAGCACGGGCTCCCGGTTCTGGTTCACGAGGCGGTCTCCCACCCGGAGCGTGAGGCGTCGGAGCGTGGATCGCGTCTGGTGCGGAGACACGGCCATCCGCGGCTCGTTGCGCTGGATCGCCACGAAATCGGCGACCTGCGATCCTTCGAGATCGACCACCGACAGGTACTCGCCCGCGGCGGCGGCGATGGAGCGCCCCTCGGCCGCGGGCACGACGACGGAGCGCTTCGTGGGATGGCTCACGGTGACCTCCTGTCTGTGAAGGCGCGGGAGCGCCGGGATCTTCCCGGCTCGGTGCTGGCGAGGAGTGTCCCGGCACGCCGGTCCCGGGTCAAGGGGGTCACCGCCGAGGCAGGGTCAAGCGGAGCCACGCCACCCGGAGCCGCCAGAGTCGCTCCTCGCGCCGCTTGAAGCGAGGCGCCCCACTGTACGCGCGGGCGGCCTCGTCCAGCGCCGCGCGGGCGCGATCCGTCTCGCCGATGGCCATGCAGGCGCGTGCCAGCTTGTACTGGCCCTCGACGCTGGAGGCGTGCATGGCGATGAAGTGCTCGAGATGCGGCATGGCGTCGGCAGCCCGGCCGTGATCGAGATAGAAGTCGGCCATCCGGAGATGCGGCTCGCCGTACGCGATGCGCGGATCCCGGGCGAGCGCCCCCTCGATCAGGGGACGTCCCACGGCCTCGTCGCCGAGCCGGAGCCGAGCGGCGCCGAGATAGTAGGCGGTCTCGGTCACCTCCGGCGCGCGCGCGTAGGCGGCCTCGAGGTGAGGAAGCGCCCGGGCTGGCTGCCCGGCCTCCAGGAGCAGGCGGCCGAGATCGGCCTGCGCGTTGGCGTCGTGGGGATTCACCTTGACGGTGCGCGCGAGCTCCCGGATGGTCAGCCACCGGTTGATGGCGCGGGGAACCTGGAAGATCCGAGCCGAGATGTAGCCGTAACTCGCCAGGGAGACGAGCACGACGATCACCAGGGCCACGAGTGGATTGCCAGTCGCCCACGTGAGGACGCTGAAGAGGAGGAGACCTCTCATCAGTGACCCGGAGGCTGGTGATCCGATGGCGTCCCGGTGATCCGGGCCGCCCGGCTCGGCACATGCAGGCGCAGCGGGTGTTGAGACGTCGTCGGCGTCACCGGTTTCAGTCTAGGGTCGAGGCATTCGTTGCGACAGGCGCTCTTCGATCTTCTCCCGGCTCCGCGTGAGCAGCTCGCCCGGGCGCCTTCCGGCGGCGACGCAGAGGCGTGTCCAGTAGCGCCAGACGTCCCCGAGCTCTCCTGCCAGGATCTCGCGCGATCCGTCGACTCCGCGCATCACCTTCCGGATGCACTCCACGACCTCGCCGGCGTCTCCTGCCAGGGCAAGGCCAACGGCCCAGATCGACTGGCCGTGGAGTGGATACGCCGAGCCCGGGCCGTCCGCGGCGAGAACCCACGCGGTGAACTCGTCGAGCGAGATCCCGCCAGGCTCGAGCGTCGGTCCGTCCGGCGGCCGGCCTGCCCGCCGCCACTCGACGTGCGCCCGGCTGCGCGCCAGGAGCGTGGACGGCGGCATCCGGGTGACGCCGGAGAGTCGCGCCCAGTAGTACGCGACGTCGCCCAGCTCGTCGGCCAGCGGGTCCCAGCGAGGCCCGCCGTCGCGGAGCCACTTCGTGAGCACCCCGGCGACCTCGCCAACCTCGCTCGTGAAGCCGAGTCCGAGCTCGAGGAGCTCGGCGCCCTCCGGTGCGCGGGAGTATCTTCTCGCGCCGACCCCGGCCGCCCAGACCGCGTACTCATCGAGCGTCATGGTCGTCCCCTGCCCGACGCGTCGGCCAACGACGCTACCGTCGGTGCATGCCGAGGAGGCTCACGAAGAAGCCCGAGAGGATTGTCTGGACGCCGAGCGCCGTGAGGGTGGCGCCCGGGATGACCGCGCGCATGGTATGGGCGTACTCGAGAGGGCCGAATCCCTCGAGTCGCCAGTCGTTGAAGACCCAGACCAACAGAGCGAGGCCGGCCACGGAGGCGATCAGCCCGAGCGCGATACCCCGCTCGAGATTGACCAGCTTGAAGAA
The DNA here is from genome assembly GCA_964463175.1 of uncultured bacterium. Lineage (GTDB taxonomy): Bacteria > Methylomirabilota > Methylomirabilia > Rokubacteriales > DASRDR01 > DASRDR01. Next base: position 60,913 of record CAYXBJ010000031.1, on the reverse strand, counting down.
TCGGAGCATGGCCGGGTCTTCGGGCAAGAGCCCGGCGTTCATGGCGAACGTCTTGGCGAAGATCGAGAAGAGGATGGCCTGATAGCCGCAGAGGATGGCGAGGCTGGAGAAGAGCAGCGTGTGAGCGTCGAAGACGATGTGGCCCAGCCGGACGCCGGGGAGGGCCACGGCGTACCCGATCAGACCCAGGAGGATGAGCACGGCGCCCGGGATGAGGAACAGCCAGCGGGGAGAGTACATCAGGAGGAATCGCAGCGTGCGCCAGCCGTCCCGCCACGTGTGGAGATGCGGCGGGTGGGCGCGCCGCCCGTCGGGATGGAGGGTGATCGGCACCTCGGCGACCCGACTACGATAGAGGCTCGACTTGACGATCATCTCGGTCGCGAATTCCATTCCGGTGCAGCGCTGCTGGAGCGTCTCGTAATGCTGCTTGGTGAACCCGCGCATGCCGCAGTAGACGTCGTGGATGGGGGCCTGGAACCACCAGCGCGAGAGCCAGGAGAACAGTGGATTGCCAATCCAGCGATGCGTGAAGGGCATCGCGCCCGGCAGGATCGTGCCACCGCCTCCCGGGAGGCGGCAGCCCTGTACGAGATCGTATCCCTCGCGGAGCTTCGCCACGAACTTCGGCACCTCGAGGAAGTCGTAGCTGTCGTCCGCATCACCCATGATGACGTAGCGGCCCCGCGCCGCGGCGATCCCGCCCATCAGCGCGCTGCCGTATCCCCTGGCGGCGACCATGACCAGGCGCGCGCCGCCCTGCCGGGCGATGTCCGGCGACCCGTCCGTGCTGCCGTTGTCGGCGACGATGACCTCGCCGTCGATGTGCGCCTCGCGGAGGGCTCGGGTCGCCTTGGCGACGCACACGCCGAGCGTGTCAGCCTCGTTGAGGCACGGCAGGACGATGGAGACCTCGGGGGCTTCCGTCGCGCTCGCGCCCGGGCTCATGGCGTGTCCCCGAGGAGCTGCGCGTGGCGCGAGCTCATCGGAGGGGCGGGCAGCGACGCGGATCGCGACCGGCTTTCAAGTCGAGTGAGTCTAGCCCGCCGCCCGCGGAGCGGTCAACGTTCCGGCGTCACGTCGCTCACGACGTGGGACCGCGCACGTCCACCGGAGGGTGGTGCCGGGGGAGGGAGTCGAACCCTCACACGTCTTTCGACGTAGCGGATTTTAAGTCCGCCGCGTATGTCCAGTTTCGCCACCCCGGCGGTTGAAGAATCGCCGACTTACGATAGCCCCGATCGCTCCGATCGGGCCACTGTGCCCAGGATTGTGCCTAACTCGCAGACGCCATCGAGTGTCGCCGCGGCCTCTCGCAAGGATCCCTCGTAAATCCCGACCGGGCGTTGTTCTCGCGGGGCATCGGGATAGAGGGCATGCGGGCCAGCCGCTGGGCCACACGCTGCCCGCCGATACACGCTGCCCATCAGGCTCCGCTCCCGTGCTCCGCCCACGCGCGCGGGTCGTGCTACCCTCGCGCCCATGATGAACGCTCAACGTCCGCCGGTGCCGGGCCCTATCGCCGCTCGCCGCTCCCATCCCGCCCCCTACGAGCCGCCCCGCATCGAACGCGTCCTGACGCCGGAAGATTTGGCGCGCGAAGTCCAGTACAGCGGGGGCACGGCGTCGCTCACCGACCACGAATAAGTCGGGCATCGAGCGTCACCCCGCGGTCGTCGATGGGCGTGGGATCGGAGACCGGCCGGGTCAACCGATCGAGCAGCTGCTCGGTCACCTCGCGCGCCTGCGCGACACCCCCGCGCATCCCGACCCCGCCGTCCTATACCCGAACCTGTACGGGTGCTTCCTCACTCCCCCCGAAGTCGTGGGCGAAGTCCTGGCCCTCGAGCGAGAGCTTCGGGAATTGGGCGCAGCCGGCCAAGTTCGATCTGGTGGTTAGCCTAAACACCGCCAAGATCCTCGGCCTCGCGATCCCGCCGGCGGTGCCCGGGCGTGCTGATGAGATAATTAGATGATCCCTCCTGGCCGCCGCGTTCCTCGGCTGTTCTCGCGCGGGCGGATGAGGTGATTCCGTGCGGACCTGGGATGGGGGGTGGCAGATGGTCCCGACCTGGGAACCGGATCAGCCCGCAAACACGCTGCGCCGGTACGGGCAGCCCGAGCCGCGGTGACGGTCCATGGCAATCCAACGCCTCCGGCGACCACCCCACGCCATCCCTCTCGCGGGTGCCCGCACGCTCTACGAGATTGAGCTCGGCGTGGTCCCCTCGCGAGCGTGGCGCGCGGCGTTCCTGCGACCGCCCCCGGCGCTCGTGACGGTGCGATTCACGCCTGAGCTGGGCCGCATGGATCTCACGGGCGCCCGGATTGTCTTCCGAACCAGCCCGCCTCAGCTCCACCAGTGGCTCCGCCGGATCGACCGGTGGATCGCCTACGCCAACTCGGTGACCGAGGAGTGACCCGCGCGGAATGCCAGCTCCACCGTCCGCGTCAGTTCCTCCCACAACACCCGCCGGATTTTCGAGACAGCGCTCGATCACCTCGGGCTCGGACCGATTGGTGGCCAGCCCAGCACGTCGGCCCGTACGAGACAGCCGCGGAGACGTGTCGATCGAAGCGGGCCTGGCCCGCGCTGGGGCGCGCGACAGCTAGGGTGAGAGAGGATGGAGGCGGCGGGCGGATTCGAACCGCCGAATAACGGTTTTGCAGACCGTCGCCTTAGCCACTTGGCTACGCCGCCTTTTCAGGTGCTTCTGCGGGGCCGACCGACGAATGATACACCACGGACCCCGGGGGTGGCAGGGATCAGCGCGCGGCGGCGCGGCGCTCAGGGGTAGAAGCCGCGTACCTGGAACGCGTCGGCGACCCGGCGGATGCCGACCATCAGCGCCGCGGTCCGGAGATCGACGTGCTCGCGCTTGGCCATCGCGTTCACCTGGTTGAACGCGCGGATGATGATCTCCTGGAGGCGCGAGTTGATCTCGCTCTCCCGCCAGAAGTGGTACTGGAGTCCCTGGACCCACTCGAAGTACGAGACGATCACGCCGCCAGCGTTGGCGAGGATGTCGGGGATAACCGGGATGCCCCTGGCCGCGAGGATCTGGTCGGCCTCGGGCGTGGTGGGACCGTTCGCGCCCTCCGCGACGACCCGGGCCCGCACGTGGTCGGCGTTCTTCTCGGTGATCTGGCCGCCGAGGGCGGCGGGAACCAGTACGTCGCACGGCAACGTGAGCAGATCGGCGTTCGAGATCGGGTCGGCGTCAGCGAAGCCGGCGACGGTCCCCGCTTCCTTGGCGTGGAGCGCGAGGGCGCGGATGTCGAGGCCGTTCGGGTTGTGGACGCCGCCGCGGGCATCGGCGACGGCGGTCACCGCGGTCCCCTCTCGCCAGAGGAGCCGGGCGGTGACCGAGCCGACGTTCCCGAATCCCTGGATCGCCACCTTGGCCCCGCGGAGCTCGAGACCGATCTCGCGCACGGCCTGGCCCAGCACGTAGACGAGCCCGCGCCCGGTCGCGTCGCGCCGGCCCGCCGATCCACCGACGAGGAGCGGCTTCCCGGTGACGACGCCCGGCACCGTCCGGCCCTGTGTCATGGCGTACGTGTCCATGATCCAGGCCATCGTCTGCTCGTCGGTGCCCATGTCGGGGGCCGGGATGTCGAGGTCCGGTCCGATCAGCAGCATCACCTCGGCGGTGTAGCGCCGGGTCATGTGCTCGAGCTCGCGCAGGCTCATCTGACCGGGCTGGCAGGCCACCCCGCCCTTCGCCCCGCCGTACGGCAGCTGCATCAGGGCGCACTTCCAGGTCATCAGCATCGCGAGCGCCGAGACCTCGGACAACGAGACCGCGGGATGATAACGGATGCCGCCTTTTGTAGGGCCCGGCACCGTACAGTGATGGACCCGATAGCCGAGGAAGACCTCGGTCCGTCCGTCGTCCATGCGAGTGGGGACGCTGACCACGAGGGCCCGCCGCGGATACCGGAGGCGCTCGTGGATGCCGGCGTCGAGGTTGAGCCGCTTGGCGACCGCGTCGAGCTGCTGCAGGGCGGTCCGGTATGATTCCGAGCTCTCGAACATGCCCTCGCCGATTGCCGTCATGCGAAGCCCCTCTCCGTCACACCGTGGCGCACCCGTTCGACGTCCCGGGGAGACGCCCAGATGTTCTCACGGAGGAGGGTCAAGCGCCTCATCTCGGGACGCCCGGGGGCCCGCGGCGAGCCCCCGCGACGCCGCGATGCGGCGCAGGTTCACGTTGACCCGGGCGCGGATTCGCGCTAGACGTCGTCGGCGACCGGCCTGGGCCGGCGGTGAATCGGACGGGAGGAGTCATGCGTATCGCGGTCATGGGCACGGGCGCCATCGGCGGCTACATCGGCGCCCGGCTGTCCAGCGTCGGCGCGGAGGTGACCTTCATCGCCCGCGGATCCCACCTGGCGGCGCTTCGCGAGCGAGGTCTCCGGATCCAGAGCCCGCTGGGGGACGTCCACATCCATCCGGCGGCGGCGACGGACGACCCGGCGGCCCCGGGTCACGTGGACGTCGTCCTCCTCGGGACGAAGCTCTTCGACGTCGAGGCGACCGCCGCGACACTCTCTCCCCTGCTCGGGCGTCACACCGTGGTCGTCTGTCTCCAGAACGGCGTGGACGCTCCGGAGATTGTGGCGCGCCTTCACGGTTCGGAGCGCGTCGTCGGGGGCGTCGTCCTGATCAACGGCGAGATCACGGCGCCCGGGGTCATCCGTCACAACGCGCTGAACCGCCTCACCCTGGGCGCGCTGGACGGCCGATCGGATCCGCGAGTCGACCGGCTGGCGGCGCTCGCCAACGCCGCCGGCATCGACACGGTGCTCAGCCTGGACATCCGTCTCGAGATCTGGCGGAAGTTCCTCCTGCTCGCCCCGATGGCGGCGCTGAGCGCGATGACGCGTGTGCCCCTCGCCCGCATCCGGGAGCAGGAGGACACCTGGCGCCTCGCGGAAGAGGGCATGCGCGAGGTGGTGGCCGTGGCGAACGCGCAGGGCGTGAGGCTCGCGGACGAGGACATCCGGCAGACCCTCGCGTTCGTGAAGACGATGCCGCCGACCTGGCGGGCCTCGCTGACGGTGGATCTCGAACAGGGACGACGGCTCGAGATCGACTGGCTGTCGGGCACGGTCTGCCGGCTCGGTCAGGCCGCCGGGATCGCCACGCCCTTCCATCGTGTCGCGCTCGGCGCGCTCAAGCCGCACGCCGCGGGCAGAGCGTGAGTCACTTGCGACGGGCTTGAGAGTTCCGACCGAGGGTGGGCTGGGCCGGCGGGGGAGACTGTCTCAGCGGACCCGCCGCCTGACCGCCCTCCCCCGCCCGCGCTCGAAGACTGGAGCGGGAAACGGGATTTGAACCCGCGACCCCGACCTTGGCAAGGTCGTGCTCTACCCCTGAGCTATTCCCGCTCGACCGATGGAGTGTAACAGGCCGCCCCTGGAGGGTCAACGCGAGCGGCCCCGTCACGCGAGCGCTGGCCCGGCAGTCGCATCGGCCAGACGGAGGAACCGCGCGGCGTCCTCGGGCGGCGTCGGGTTGATGAAGAACCCCGTGCCGAGCTCGAAGCCCGCCAGCCGCGTCAGCTTCGGCATCAGCTCGAGATGCCAGTGGAAGTGCTCGGGATCTGTCGCCTTGAGGGGCGCGGTGTGGAGCGCGAAGTTGTACGGCGGATCCACGAAGAGTCGGCCGAGCCGAGCCACCAGCTCGCGGAGGAGGCGCGCGAGCGCATCGACCTCGTCCGGCTGGAGGCTCTCGAAGTGGGCCCGGTGGGCCGTGGGGAGGACCCAGGTCTCGTACGGGAAGCGCGAGGCGTACGGCGCGACGGCAACGAAGCCGTCTTCCTCCAGGACGAGGCGGCTCCCGGTCCGCCGCTCCTGGCGGACGATGTCGCACCAGACGCAGCGCTCCTTCATCCGGAAGTAGCGCAGCGCGCCCTCCAGCTCCTCCGCGATCAGCTCCGGCAGGATTGGCGTGGCGATGAGCTGGGAGTGCGGATGCTCGAGCGACGCGCCGGCCTGGACGCCGTGGTTCTTGAAGATCAGGACATATTCGAGCCGCGGGTCCTTCCGGAGGGCGACCAGTCGCTCCCGGTACGCGCCCAGGATCTCGCCCACGTGGGCGGCCGGGAGCGTGCCGAGTCCGGCAAAGTGGTCCGGGCTCTCGACGACGACTTCGTGGGCCCCGACGCCGTCGATCCGGTCGTAGATGCCCTCGCCGGCCGCATGGACCTCGGCTTCGCCGCCGTCGCCGTGGAGGGCCGGGAACTTGTTCGGCACCACGCGCACCGTCCACGGGCCGTCCTCCGGCCCCCCGGCGCGGTAGATCTCGGGCGGCGTGCGCTCCTCGCGACCCGGGCAGAACGGGCACCCCTCCGGGCCCCTCGACGTCGTCGTCTCCGGTGCGAAGTCCATTGGCCGCCGCGCGCGCTCGGTGGCGATGATCACCCAGCGCTCGACGACCGGATCCTTGCGGAGCTCAGGCATCGTCGCCCCCGGCGAGATCGTACGGCTCTTCCTCGGGGCGGGCGGAGCGCGAGAGGAGCGCGAGGAGCGCCTCGCGCGGCGCCTTGCGCTCGAACAGGACCGCGGCGACCTCCGCGATCACCGGCGCGGTAACCCCAGCCCGGCGCGCGAGCGCGAGCCCGGCCTGGGCCGTGCGCACTCCTTCCGCGACCGACCGAGTGCTGGACTGCCACTCGGCGAGCGACTGCCCGCGCGCCAGGGCGAGCCCGAGCCGCCGGTTCCGCGAGAGCTCCCCGGTGCACGTGAGGATGAGGTCCCCGAGCCCGGCGAGTCCGGCGAAGGTGCGCGGGCGCGCGCCCAACGCGACCCCGAGGCGCGTGATCTCGGCGAGCCCGCGGGTGAGGAGCGCGGCGCGGGCGTTGTAGCCGAGCTCGAGCCCGTCAGCGATCCCGGTGGCGATCGCCATGACGTTCTTGAGCGCGCCGCCGAGCTCCACGCCGGCCACGTCCGCCTGCGTGTAGAGCCGGAAGGTCGGGGTGCCGAGCGCGTGCTGGAGCGCCTGGGCGATCGCGGGATCCCCAGCCGCGAGGACCGCCGCCGTCGGGCGCCCGTGACCCACCTCGAGGGCAAACGTGGGGCCCGAGAGCACCGCCACGCGGCCTCGATGAGCAGGAGGCAGGGCCTCGGCGAGGATCTGAGACATCCGCGCGAGGCGGTCTTCCTCGATGCCCTTGGCCGCGGACAGGACGCGGGCGCCCGGGGCGAGATGGGGCGCCATGGCCTGAGCCACGCTCCGGAAGACATGGGACGGCACCGCGAGCACCACGGTCTCCGCGCCACCCACGACCGTGGCGAGGTCGCCGTGGGCTTCGATCGATTCAGGGAGCCGCACGCCCGGCAGGAACCAGGGATTCTCGGACGACGCCCGGATGATGCCGAGGAGCTCGGGCTCGAATACCCAGAGCCGCGGGGCGAAGCCGGCACGGACGGCCTGGACCGCGAGCGCCGTGCCCCAGGCGCCGGCGCCGACGACGGCCAGCCGTCCTTCGGTCACCGCGATCCGCTCGGGGCCGACGGCGCTCCCGTTCCGGTGGTGGCTTTGCGCTGGCCGAACCGGGATTCCGTCCCCGCCAGGAGCCGCTGGATGTTCTCCTGGTGCCGCGCGACGACGATGGCCGCGGCGGCGAGACCGGCCACCGCGAGCGCCGCCGGATAGCCGAGGGCGAAGATTGCCAAGGGGAGCCCGAGCGCGGCGCAGATCGAGGCCAGGGATACGAAGCGGAACGAGGCGACCAGGGCGAGGAACACGACGAGCGCTGGCACGAGCGCCCAGGGGGTGATCCGGAGGAACGCGCCGAGCGAGGTCGCCACGCCCTTCCCGCCGCGGAAGCCGAGGAAGACCGGCCAGCAGTTCCCGATCACCGCGAGCACCGCCGCCGCGCCGGCCCAGGCCGGTCCGGTACCGGCGTGACTCCCGACCCACGTCGCGACATACCCCTTCGCGATGTCACCGGCGAGCGTGGCAAGAGCCGGCGTCCAGCCAGAGGTACGGAGGACATTGGTTGCGCCGATGTTGCCGCTGCCCTTGCGGCGGATATCCACTCCGAGGACCCGGGCGACCACGTACCCCACCGGGACGGCGCCCACCAGATAGGCGCCGAGGAGCCACAGGGCGCTCAGCGCCAGCGATCCTCGCCCCGCACGAGGGACTCGACCTCGGAGGCGCGGTAGAAGCGGACGAAGTAGTCGATCCCGGAGAAAACCGTGAGGGTGAGGGCCGCCCACAGCATGCCGCGGGACAGATAGATGAACTCCGCGTCGTAGCCGGACGGCACGCTGCGCTCGAGGATGAGGAGCGTCACCGCGACGTACTGCGCGAAGGTCTTGTACTTCGCGAGGTCGGACGCCTCGATCACGAGGCCCTGGGCGGCCGAGACGCTCCGGAGACCGGTCACCGCGAACTCCCGCGCGATCACGACGACCACCATCCACGCCTCGACCGTTCCGACCTGGACGAGGGAGATGAGCGCAGCCGACACCAGCACCTTGTCGGCCACTGGATCGAGGAGCTTCCCGAGCGTGGTGACCTGGCCGAGTCGGCGGGCGATCAGGCCGTCGAGCCAGTCGGTCAGGGCGGCGCCCAGGAACAGGATCGCGGCGACCAGCGCGTGGGTGGACTCGTTCGAGATGAGGAACGCCACGACGAGCGGGACAAGGCAGATGCGGCCGACGGTCAGCTGGGTCGGTAGATTCACGCCTCGCCCCCGATCGAACCGCTCACCGGCTCATTATGGCGGGGCCCCCCGAGAGGGGTCAAGATCTGGGCGCCCGCCACCAGGGCGCCGTCACGCAGCACGGGGACGACCGCGTGGACGTCCAGCGCCACGCAGAGGGGCAGGTCCGCCCCGCGGCCCTGGGTGACCAGCGCCTGGGCCCAGGCCGCGTCGGCCAGCATCGCGTCGAGATCGTCCCGGTAGCGGTCCCAGAGGGCCCATGCCGCCCGCGCGGCGTCGGTCAGGGGCGAGGCTCCCTCGCGGGCGAGTTTCGAGACCAGGAGCCCGGCGCACACCGCGTCCTCGAGGCAGAAGCGGCCGCGCTCCCCGGAGCACACGAGGAGGATGTCGCCCGGCTCGGCCTCCGCCCAGCGGGCCACGGCCGTCGCGTTCACGAAGCCGCCGACCGCGATCCGGCGGGCGCCCGCCAGGGCGAGCAGGGCGCGGGTGCCGTTCGTCGTGGTGAAGACGACGGTGCGCCCGGCCACGCGGTCCGGGGTGTACTCCGCGGGGGAGTTGCCGCAGTCGAACCCCGGCGGCGGCGCGCCGCCGCGCTCGCCTCCGATGAGCACCGGCCCGGCGCTAGAGTCCCGGCCACGCGCCCGCGCCTCGTCCGGCGTCGCCACGGGGATCACGCCTCGCGCGCCGCCGGCCAGCGCGGTGACGATGGTCGTGGAGGCGCGCACCACGTCGAGGACGATCGCGCTCACGCCGGCGAGCGGGATCCCGCGCACCTCCTCGAGCGTGAGCGCGACGTCGATCACCGAGAGCCGGTGGCGCGGTCCTGGTCCCGGAGGGCGCGGATGCGGAGGCGCAGGCCGTTCAGGCGGATGAAGCCCTCGGCATCCTTCTGCCGGTACACCGAATCGGCCTCGAAGGTGACCACGTCCTGCCGGTAGAGCGAGCGCGGCGAGCGCCGTCCCACCACCGTGACGTTGCCCTTGTAGAGCTTGAGCCGGACAGTGCCGGTGACGTCGCGCTGCGCGTGGTCCATGAAGACCTGGAGGGCCTCGCGCTCGGGAGCGTACCAGAAGCCGTAGTAGACCATCTCCGCGTAGCGGGGCACCAGCGAGTCCCGGAGGTGCAGGAGCTCCCGGTCCATGGTGATGGATTCGAGCGCCCGGTGCGCGGCGTGCAGGATGGTGCCGCCGGGGGTCTCGTAGACGCCCCGGGACTTCATCCCGACGTACCGGTTCTCCACGAGGTCGATGCGGCCCACGCCATTCTCGCCGCCGACCCGGTTCAGCCGCTCGAGCAGCGCGACCGGCCCCAGACGCTGCCCGTCGACGGCCACCGGGTTCCCCGCCTCGAAGTCGATCTCGACGGCGGTTGGGATGTCGGGCGCCTCTTCCGGCGAGCGGGTCAGCAGGAACATCTTGTCCGGGGGCTCCGCCCAGGGATCCTCGAGAACGCCGCCCTCGTAGGAGATGTGGAACATGTTGCGGTCCATGGAGTACGGCCGGGCCGGAGTCGTCGGCACCGGGATGCCGTGGCTCTCCGCGTACGCCATCAGGTCCGTGCGCGACCGGAGGTCCCAGTCCCGCCAGGGCGCCACGATCCGGAGGTCCGGCGCCAGGGCCGCGTAGGTGAGCTCGAAGCGCACCTGGTCGTTCCCCTTGCCGGTCGCGCCGTGGGCGACGGCGTCGGCTCCCTCCGCCCGGGCCACCGCCACCTGCCCTTTCGCGATGAGCGGCCGCGCGAAGGACGTGCCGAGAAGGTACCCCGCCTCGTAGGTGGCGTTGGCGCGCAGCACCGGGAACACGAAGTCGCGGACGAACTCCTCGCGGAGGTCGACGATGTGGACCGAGCTGGCGCCGGTCCGGCGGGCCTTGTCCTTAATGGGGATGAGCTCGTCGGCCTGGCCAAGGTCAGCCGTGTAGGCGACGATCTCCGCTTGGTAGGTCTCCTTGAGCCAGGCGAGGATGACGGAGGTGTCAAGCCCTCCCGAGTACGCGAGGACGATCTTCTTGGGTCGGTCCATCAGAGAGCCTCCGGCCTAGCCCTTGCCCAGGAGGCGGAGCAGGACGGCCTTTTGCGCGTGGAGACGGTTCTCGGACTGGTCGAGAACGACGCTGCTCGGCCCGTCGAGCACCGCGTCGGTGATCTCCTCCCCGCGGTGGGCCGGAAGGCAATGCATCACCAGCGCTCCGGGCTTGGCGAACCGCATCACGCGCTCGTTCACCTGGTACCGGGAGAACGCCTCGAGGCGCGTCTCCCGCTCGCTCTCCTGCCCCATGCTGATCCACACGTCGGTGTAGACCGCGTCGGCCCCGCGGGCGGCCTCGGGCACGTCGCCGGTGACGGTGATGCGGCCGCCCCACGACCGGGCGGTCTCCAGCACGCGTGCGTCGGGCTCGTAGCCCGGGGGCACGGCGATGGTCATCTCCGTGCCGACGCGCGCGGCCAGGAGCATCAGCGAGTGGCACACGTTGTTGCCGTCACCGACCCAGCAGAGCCTGATTCGCCTGAGGTCGAGGCCCCGTTCCCAGAGCGTGAAGAAATCGGCGAGGGCCTGGCACGGATGCTCGCGATCGGAGAGCGCGTTGACCACGGGGATGCCGGCGTACCGCGCAAGCTCGTCCACGGTCGATTGGGAAAACGTCCGGGCGACGATCACGTCGACCCACCGCCCCAGGTTCCGCGCCACGTCGGCGATCGACTCCCGCTTTCCGAGGCCGATGTCGGGGCCGGCAAGATAGACGGAAGAGCCTCCGAGCTGGGCCATGCCCACCTCGAAGGTGACCCGCGTGCGCAGCGACGGCTTCTCGAAGACCAGCGCCTGCGAGTGGGCGACCAGCGGCGCCCGCGCCTCGCGCGCCTTCGTCCGCCGCTTCCACTCGGCGGCGAGGCGGAATAGCTCCTCGACGTCCTCGGCGGAGAGGTCCGCGACCGAGAGGAAGTGCTTCATGGCTTGGCGTGCTTGAGAACGTCCCCGACGATCGCCACCGCCCGGTCCGCATCGTGCTCGTCGACGATGAGGGGCGGCGTCATCCGCAGGATCTTCTCGCCGGCGGTGAGGACGAGGAGGCCCCGGTCGCGGCAGGCGTCGACGACGGCGCCGGCGGCGCGATCGAGATCCATGCCGATCAGGAGACCCTTGCCTCGGACTTCGCGGATCGCCGGCGTGCTCGCCGCGAGGGCTCGCAGGCGACCGATCAGGTGCGTTCCCACCCGGTCCGCGCGCTCGGGGAGCTTGTCCTCGAGCATCGTGGTGAACGTGGCAACGCCGACCGTGGTGGCGAACGGGTTCCCCCCGAAGGTCGTGCCGTGCGTGCCGGCCATCATCACGCGCGCGCACTTCTCCCGGGCGACCATCGCGCCGATCGGGATGCCGCTGGCGAGCGCCTTGGCGAGCGTCATGACGTCCGGCTCCACGCCCCAGTGCTGGTAGCCCCAGAGGCGCCCGGTCCGGCCCATCCCCGTCTGGATTTCGTCGAACATCAGGAGCGCCCCGGTCTCGTCACAGAGCCGGCGCAGCACCGCCAGGTAGCCGTCCGGCGCGACGTTGACGCCGCCCTCGCCCTGGATCGGCTCGACGAGGATCGCCGCGGTCCGATTGTCCATCGCGCGCTCGACCGCCTTCACGTCGCCGAAGGGCACGTACTTGAAGCCCGGGACCAGCGGCTCGAAGCCGTGCTGGTACTTCTCGGTGGGCGTCGCCGACAGGGCCCCGAGCGTCCGGCCGTGGAAGGCGCCCCGCATGGTGATGATGTCGACCACGTCGGTGGCGCGAGTCTCCTTCGCGTACTTCCGCGCGAGCTTGATCGCCGCCTCGTTGGCCTCGGTGCCCGAGTTGCAGAAGAAGGCGCGATCGCCGAACGAGTGGTCGACCAGGAGCTTCGCGAGGTGGATCTGGGACGGGATCTGGTAGAGGTTAGACACCTGGAGCAGAGCGGTCGCCTGCTCGCGGATCGCGCCGACGATCTTCGGATGCGAGTGTCCGAGCGCGTCGACCGCGATGCCGCCGACGAAGTCGAGGTACTCCTTGCCGTCGGTGTCCCACACCCGCGCGCCCTCGCCCCGGATGAGGCAGAGCGGCGCCCGCGCGTAGTTCTGGAAGAGGTACTTGTTGCTCCATTCGAGAAGGGTCTTCGTGTCCTGGCTCATGGAGGCCTCCGGAAGCGGCGGTGTCGCCGCGTTGGTGTCGTATGGACGCCAGCGGGGCCGCTTAGCCTAACGACCGAATCGGCGGGCGGCCCGGTCCACGTCGGGAGCCCCGGGGCAACGGCGGCGGGCAGAGCCCGGCCGGAACCCGGGGCCTGGCCTCATCCGGAGGGAGGGCTGAAACATGGCCCGGCCATTGTACATCAACCGGCGCTCGAGCAAACATGCCGCGATGCGCGGGGCCGTTCGCTACCTGGGCCGCTCCCCGTCCGCGGAGCGAGTTCACCAGGGTCCGCTTGCCATCGGACGATCGGCTCGGCGGAGACCTCTTGAGGGCCCTCCTACACCAGGTGGCGGATCATGCCGAGGATCGGCACCGGCCATGGCGCGGACACCAGACGTCTCCCGGTGCGGTAAGGTGATCGGGTGCCTCCGCCGGCTGGCGGGCTGCCTTCGCGAGGCCGCCCACATCTTCACGCGTCGCGCCTCGGTCCTCAGGGCTTCGGCTTGTTGAGTGACCTCCGCCAGGGGCTCCGCTATGCCTGGGGTCTCCCCCGCTTTCTTCGACGGCCCACGAGCCTCGCGGAGGCGCGCGCCGCCCTCCCGCGCCGGTTCGAGGAACGGTCGACCGCGCTCCTGGACCTGGTACGCCGCGCCGCCTATCTCGAGACCTGCAGTAGTCCGTACCGGGCTCTCCTGGCCGAAGCCGGCTGCGAGTGGGGCGACGTCGTTCGGCTGCTCGAGCGCGAAGGCGTCGAGGGGACGCTGGCCGCGCTTCTTCGGCACGGCGTCTACGTGACGGTCGACGAGTTCAAGGGCCGACGTCCCCTCCGTCGCGGCCGCCTGACCTTGGAGGTGAGACCGGAGCTCTTCCGCAACTCCCTGGTCTCTCCACACCTGTGGGGCGCGACGAGCGGGAGCAGCGGGCCGAGCACGCCGACCCCTATCGACTTCGCATGGCTACGGGAGCGGGCGGTCAACACGGCCCTGTTGCTGGACGCGCGCGGGCGTACCCGGGTCGCTCACGCCACCTGGGGCACGCCGGGCGGCGGGCTCGGCAACCTCCGGACGGCCGCGGTCGGCCTCGTGCAGGAGCGGTGGTTCTGGAACCTGGATCCCGTGGCCGACCGGCTTCACCCACGGCACCGCTGGGCGTACCACGCGCTCCGCCTCGGGTGCGCGTGGGCACGCTATCCCTTGCCACGACCGGAACGCGTCACGTACGCGAACCCGTGGCCGATTCTCGACTGGATGTCCTGGACCCTTCGCGCGGGCCGTCGTCCAAATCTCTTCGCCTTCGTCAGTCCCGCGCTCCGCCTGTGCCAGGTCGCGTTCGAGGCGGGACTGGATTTGACCGGCGCTCGGTTCACGGTGACCGGCGAGCCCTTGACCGCCGCCCGACTGGCGGTGATCCGACGAGTCGGAGCGGAGGCGGTCCTCACCTACGGCAGCATGGAGGCCGGCGGCGACATCGCCGAGAGCTGCATGGACCCCGCGCAGCCCGATGACATGCACCTCCTGCACGATCTCTATGCGCTCGTACAGCCCGGGTTCGAGGGCGAGCCAGCCGATCTGCCGGAGCGGGCCCTCCTGGTCTCGACGCTCCGCTCGACCACGCCCTACGTGCTCCTGAACGTCTCGCTGGGCGACCAGGCCAACCTGACCCGCCGGAGCTGCGGTTGTCCGCTGGAGCGGCTCGGCTGGCCGACCCACCTTCACTCGATTCGGAGCTACGAGAAGCTCACCGCCGGCGGCATGACGTTCCTCGACACGGACGTGATCCGTGTGCTCGAGGAGCAGCTGCCCGCGCGGTTCGGCGGCGGCCCGATCGACTATCAGCTCGTGGAGGACGAGGGCCCGGACGGAACGGCCCGGGTCCGGCTCCTGGTCGATCCGAAGGTCGGCCCGCTGGCCGAGCGGGAGATGGTCGACCTCGTGCTGGACGCAATCGGGCAGGGCTCCGGCGCGGCACAGGTCATGGCGCTCAACTGGCGCCAGGCTGGAATCCTACGAGTCGAGCGCCGCGTCCCGCTGACGACGACGAACGGCAAGGTGCTGCACCTGCTGCAGGCGCGGAACGATTCCGCGTCGTCAGGCCCGGCGCGGTGAACCGGATGCCGGACCCTGCGCGGGCCGGCTTGCGGGTGGCGTTCATGAGCTATCAGCGGCGGTGGACCGGGGCGGCGCTGTCCCTCTTCGGTCTACTCGACGGGCTGCCGGCTCACGACATCGTGCCGCACGTCGTGATCCAGACGGGCAGCCCGATCGCGCCCGCGATCTCAGGCCGACGGGTGCCGCTCGCCCAGTTAGCGATCCGGCGCTGGATGGAGCCTCGAGAGAGCGCGCTGTGGCCCGTCCGGGCCGTTGGCCGGATGGCCCGGAACCTCGTGAGCCTCCCAGGTCTCCTTCGGCGCCTTCGCGCCTGGCGGATTGACGTGATCGTGACCAACGGCTCGATTCTGCCCGTGGGCGCCTTCGCGGCGGCCGTGCTCGGCCGACCGCACGTCTGGATCATTCGCGAGTTCGGCTTCGTCGATTCCGGCAGCCATCACGATTTCGGCCGAGGACTCTTCGACTTCTGGCTCCGGCGCTCGACCCGGATCATCGCGGTCTCGAGGGCCGTGCGCCGTGCGGTCCTGGACGGCTTCCCCCCGGAGCGAGTCGACGTCATTCACAATGGCGTGGCCTTCGCGGCGGACTTCGCCACGCTCCTCCAGCGCGCGCGGGCCGAGCGGCGAGATCCGGGCCGCTACACCTTCCTCCTGGCGGGGCGGATCCAGCCCCAGAAGGGGCAGGACACGGCGATTCGTGCGCTGGCCCGGCTCGCGTCGGAGTTCCCCGAGGCTCGCCTGGAGATCGTCGGAGACGGAGACACCCCGAACGTCGAGCGCTGCAGGGCGTTGGTGGACGGGCTCGGTCTTGGCGAGCGAGTCGCCTTTCACGGCCACGTGGCCGATCCATGGCCGCACTTTCTGCACTCCGACGCCGTCCTGATGTGCTCGGTCAGCGAGGCTATGGGCCGAGTGACCGCCGAGGCGATGGCCGCGAGTCGGCCCGTGATCGGTCACGCCACGGGCGGCACGCCGGAGCTGATCCAGCACGGGCAGACCGGGCTCCTCTACTCCGGAGGCGTCGACGCCCTGGCCGCGTCCATGCGAAGACTCCTCGAGCAGCCCGCCTGGGGCCGTCAGCTGGGGGAAGCGGCCTGGCGCGACGCCCGTGAGCGCTTCACGATCGAGCGTTACGCGGAGAGCGTTGCCGGGAGTCTCCGGGCCTCGGTTGCTCAGCGGGCCGCGTGAGCTGCGCCGGAGGCGCTCAGGCGTCGGCCAGCCAGGCGTCGTACAGGCTCAGCTGCCCCTGCGCGTCGAGTGTCAGGTCCCGGAGACGGGTGCTCGATCCGACGAGAGCGTGACGGGTCCAAAGCGGCACGATCAGCCCGTTGCGAAGGATGATCTCCTGGGCCTCCCGGTAGATGGCCGCCCGGCGGCCGCGGTCGAGCTCCTGTGCGCCGTTGGCGAGGAGGCGGTCGAGGCGCTCATCCTTCCACCGGATGCGGGCGACCGGTGACTTCCCGAAGAAGGCGGAGTGGAACAGCGGCCGCATGACGTCCGGATCCGAGCCTCCCCGCCAGCCCAGCACCACTTGCTGGGCACCCTCACGGAGGAGCGCAAACAGGGTGGCGGTGTCTGTCTGCTTGATGTGGAGGGCGATCCCCACCGCGCGAAGCTGGGCCTGGATCAACTCCGCCACCTTCGTCGGGAGAGCCTGGATGGCTGTGCCGACGACGTGGATCGAGATCTCGAGCGGCTGGCCGTTCCGCGCCCGCAGTCCGGCGGGGCCGAGCTTCCAGCCAGCCTCCTCCAGGAGGGTCCGCGCCCGGCTGACGTCGAAGCGATTGACCGCGGCGAGCCGCTCCTCGAAGCCGAGGGTCCCCGGTGCGAGCGGCGTTCGCGCGGGCGCGAGGGCGCCGCGAAACAAGACCTTGGTGAGTTCCTCCTGGTTGACGGCGCATGCGAGGGCCTGACGGACCCGGACGTCGTCTAAAGGCGGGTGGGTTGTGTTGATCATGAGCTGCGCGGTCGTCCCCGGAATGACCTGACGGAGCACGCGGAGGCCGGCTCGCCGGCCCAGTCGGTCGGCCTCCTCCGGCGGGATCTCCTCGGCCACGTGGACCTCGCCGGTCTCCAGGGTGGCCAGGCGCGTCGGGGCGTCGGGGACCAATCGGAACGTGACCCGGTCCGGATGAACCGGGCCGCGATGCTTGAAGACCGCCGCTCCCCAATCGTAGCGATCGTTCCGCTCGAGCGTCACGTGGCTCTTGGCAGCCCATTCGCGAAAGCGGTAGGGTCCGCTTCCCACCGGATTGCGGTCGAAATCCCTTCCATACGTCGCCGTCGCCGTCGGTGACACGATCGCGTAGTACGGCGTCGCGAGCGCGTCGAGAAGCGGGGCGTAGGGCGCGGTCAGCACGATCCGCACGGTGAGGTCGTCCCGCACCTCGGCGGCCTGGTAGATGCCGTCCAGCGAGATCGTAAAGCTGGCCTTCGCCTGAGGCCCGGTCGCGCGGTCGAGGCTGAGCTTGACCGCGTGGGCGTCGAGCGGCGTGCCGTCGTGAAAGCGGATGCCGCCCTTCAAGTTGAACGTGTAGGCCCGTCCGTCGGCCGAGACCGTCCACGAGTCCGCCACCCCGGGAAGCGGCGTGGAATCGGCTCTCTGCATCACCAGCGTGTCGAACATGAGCCGGACCGGATTCAGCCCCGCCACCGCGGTGTTCGCGGGATCGAGGGAGATCGGCTCGTCCCACGTCGCCACGCGGATCTCGCCGCCCGTCCTCGGTGAGCCTGGCGCCGAGGGCGATCCGTCGGCTAGCGCCTTTCGCGCGAGGGCGACTCCGGCCGCCCCGGTCCCGGCCAGCCCGAGGAACTGCCGGCGCGGGAGCAGGGCGTCCGTCACTGGCTCATCGGGTCAAGCGCTTCGCGCAGACCGTCCCCCAGGAGGTTGATGGCGAGCACGCTGAGCAGGATCATCAGGCCCGGGGCCGTCGAGATCCACCACGCGTCGCGTAGGTATTCCCGGCCGCTGCTGACCATGGCGCCCCATTCGGGACCGGGCGGCTGCGCTCCGAGCCCGAGGAACGAGAACCCCGCTCCGGCTACGATCGCCGTGGGGATCCCGAGGGTGGCGACGACGATCACCGGGGTCAGGGCGTTCGGCAGCACGTGTCCCAGCATGAGGCGCGCGTCCCGGCAGCCCAGCGCTCGCGCCGCGTCCACGTAGGGAGCTGCGCTCGTTCCCAGCGCGCTCGCTCGAACGACGCGCGTGTAGTGCGGCACGTGGGCGAGCCCGACGGCGATCATCACGTGCCGCATGCCGGGCCCCAGCACGGCGATGATCGCCAAGGCGAACAGGATGGCCGGACAGGCCAGCAGGACGTCCATGGCGCGCATGATCACCATGTCGCGCCAGCCTCCCGAGACTCCGGCCACCAGACCGAGGACGAAACCGCAGGCGAGCGAGATTCCGACCGAGACGATCCCGACCTGGAGCGACAGCCGTCCCCCGTGGAGGACACGGCTCAGGACATCCCGACCGAGGTGATCGGTGCCGAACAGGCTATCCATGCGTGGCGGGCGAAGAATGGCGTCGGGGTCGATGGCGATCGGATCGCGCGGCGCGATGGCCGGCGCGAGGAGCGTCACGCCCGCGATCAGCGCCAGTACGGTGGCGGCTGCGAGCGCGACACGGTTGTTCCAGAGGCGTCGAGCGGCTGTCGCCCAGGGACCCACCCCGGACACTGCGCGCCTTCGAACCCGACGCGCAGCCGACGCCGCGCGTGTCAGCGAAGGGGCCGGCGTCTCTTCACCCATAGCGGATCCGCGGGTCGAGCGCCGCACAGACGACGTCGACCAAGAGGTTGACCAGGACGTACACGGCGCTCGTGACGAGGACGACACCCTGCACGACGGGGATGTCGCGAGCGAGGATGGCGTCGACCGCAAGGCGTCCCATCCCCTGCCGCGCGAAGACGTTCTCGACGATCACGCTGCCGCCGAGGAGCGTGGCGAACTGGAGCCCCACGAGAGTGACCACGGGGATCATCACGTTCTTGAGGGCGTCCCGCCGCAGCAGGCGCGCCTCCGGCGCCCCGATGGCCCGCGCGGTCGTGAGGTATGCCTGCGCGAGGACCTCGCGCGTCTTCGCGCGGGTGACCAGCGCGATCACCGCCATTCCCTGCAGACCCAGCGTGAGGGCCGGCAGGACCAGCCGCTCCGGTCCGCCCTGGCCGGTCGCGGGCAGCCATCCCAGCCACAAAGCGAATACGAACATGAGCAGCATGCCGAGCCAGAAGGATGGGAACGAGACGCCGAGTAGCGAGACCGTGACGCTCACCCGGTCGAGCCAGCCGCCCCGGTAGTAACCGGCGAGGGCGCCGAGCGGGACGCCCAGGACGACCGCCAGTCCGAGACTGGCGAAGGTGAGGGCCAGGGTGTTGGGGGCCTGCTGCCGAATCTCCTCGGCGACGGGTCGGTTCGAGCGGACCGATCGACCGAGGTCACCGCGTAGCAGGCCACCGACGTAGCGCGCGTACTGGACGGCGACCGGATCGTCGAGGCCGAGATCCGCCCGCAGCGCCGCGATTCGCGCGGACGAGTCTCCGGCGTCGCCCAGCATGACGACCACCGGATCGCCTGGCAGGAAGTGGAGCAGGGAGAACGTCAGTACGGACACGCCCACCGCGACGGCGATCCCCGCCAGGAGCGTGCGGCGGACGTACGCGATCACTCGCCTACGATAGCCCATCCGGCGTTGGCGCCGGTGCGTCGAGTGCGCCTCGAGGCGTTCGAGAGCGGGCGCGGACCGCTCGGCGGGATGCTAGCCGGTCGGGAAGACTACAGAACGATCTCGGTGCCGATGCCTTCCTTCGTGAAGATCTCCAGCAGGATCGCATGGGGGATCCGGCCGTCAAGGATGTGCGCCTTGGCGGTCCCGGACTCGAGCGCCCGGAGCGAGGACTCGACCTTGGGCAGCATGCCGCCGTCGATGACGCCCGCGGCGACCAGGCGCCGTGCCTCAGCCTGGGAGAGGGTCGAGATGAGCTCGCCGCCCTTGCCCTTGATGCCCTCGACGTCGGTCAGGTGGATGAGCTTCTCCGCCTGGAGCGCCGCGGCGACCTCGCCGGCCACCAGATCGGCGTTGATGTTGTAGCTCTCCCCTCCATCGCCGACGCCCACCGGGGCGATCACCGGGATGAACCCGTGCTCGTCGAGGAGGCGGATCGGCTCGGGGTTGACGTGGGTCACGTCTCCCACGAGGCCGATGTCGAGCTCCTCCCCGCCCGGCGTGCGATGGACGCGGCGCCGCGCGCGGATGAGCGTGCCGTCCTTGCCCGAGAGCCCCACCGCCTTGCCGCCGTGATGGTTGATCAGGCCGACGATCTCCTTGTTGATGCGCCCGACGAGGACCATCTCGACGATCTCCATCGTTTCCTCGTCGGTGACCCGCATGCCCCCCACGAAGCGGGGTTCCTTCCCAAGCCGCTTCATCATCGCGCCGATCTGGGGGCCGCCCCCGTGCACGATGACCGGGTTCATGCCGACGTACTTCAAGAGCACCACGTCGCGCGCGAACCCCTCGGCGAGCTGCGGCGACTCCATCGCGTGGCCGCCGTACTTGATGACGAGGGTCTTGCCCCAGAACGTCCGGATGTAGGGCAAGGCTTCCATGAGGGTGCCGGCCTTCTCGATCAGCTTCTCCATGGCGCTCGTCACGGGGTGTCCTTCCCCTCTCATCACAGGATGTAGCGGCTCATGTCGTCGTCCCGGACGACGTCGGCCAGGCGCGCATGGACGAAGCCCGCATCCACGGTCACCGTCTTGCCGGCGAGGTCGGACGCCTGGAAGGAGACGTCCTCCAGCACCCGCTCGAGGATGGTGTAGAGGCGCCGGGCCCCGATGTTCTCGGTGCGCTCGTTCACCCGGGTGGCGATCTCCGCCACCGCCTGGACTGCATCGGCCGTGAAGTCCAGCGTGACGGCCTCGGTCCGGAGCAGCGCCGTGTACTGCTTGATGAGCGCGCTCTGCGGCTCGGTCAGGATCCGGACGAAGTCGTCCCGCGAGAGGGGCTCGAGCTCCACCCGGATCGGAAAGCGGCCCTGCAGCTCGGGGATCAGATCGGCGGGCTTGGAGACGTGGAAGGCGCCGGCGGCGATGAAGAGGACGTGGTCGGTGCGCACGACCCCGTACTTCGTCGTGACCGCGGTGCCCTCGACGACCGGCAGGAGGTCGCGCTGGACCCCTTCCCGGGACACGTCGGGACCCTGGCCGCGCTCCCGGCCGGCGATCTTGTCGATCTCGTCGAGGAACACGATTCCCGAGTCCTGCACCCGCCGGATCGCCTGGCCCGCGACCTCGTCCATGTCGATGAGCTTCTGGGTCTCCTCCTGGACGAGGAGGCGGCGCGCCTCCGAGACCCGCACCTTGCGGACCTTGGTCCGCGTGGGCAGCATGCTGCCGAGCATCTCGCGCAGGTTCTGGTCCATCTCGCCCATGCCCGCGCCGGCGAACATCTCCATCACGGGCATGCCCTGGGCCCGCACCTCCAGCTCGATCTGGCGGTCGTCGAGGCGCCCGGTGCGGAGCTGCTCCCGCAGCTTCTCCCGCGTGGCGGCGCCGCTGGCCTCCGGCGAGACCGGCTCCAGGCTACCCAATCCGACCGCGTCCCGGAGCTTCGCCCGCGGCAGCAGCAGCTCGAGGAGCCGCTCCTCGGCGGCCTGCTGGGCGCGCTCGGCCACGCTCTCGGCCATCTCGCTCTTCACCATGTTCACGGCGAGCTCGGTGAGGTCCCGGATCATCGACTCGACGTCGCGGCCGACGTAGCCGACCTCCGTGTACTTGGAGGCCTCGACCTTGATGAACGGCGCCTGGGCTAGCCGGGCGAGCCGCCGGGCGATCTCGGTCTTCCCGACGCCGGTGGGCCCGATCATGATGATGTTCTTCGGGGCCACCTCGTCGCGGAGCTCGGGCGGGAGGTTCTGCCGGCGCCAGCGATTCCGGAGGGCGATCGCCACCGCGCGCTTGGCCCGGGCCTGCCCGACCACGTAGCGGTCGAGCTCGGCCACGATCTGGGCCGGCGTCAGCTGGCCCCCGGCGAGCCGGTCGGTCACAGCTCCTCCACCGTCACCTGATCGTTCGTGTAGACGCAGATGCCCGCGGCGACCCGCATCGCCTCGACGGCGATGCCCTTGGCGTCCAGCGGGGAGTGCGCGACGAGCGCCCGGGCGGCGGCCAGCGCGTACGGCCCGCCCGAGCCGATTCCGATCAGCCCGTCGTCCGGCTCGATGACCTCGCCCGTCCCCGACACGATGAACGAGGCCTCGACGTCCGCGACCGCCAGGAGCGCCTCCAGCCGGCGCAGCACCCGGTCGCTCCGCCACTCCTTGGCGAGCTCGACCGCTGCGCGACGCAGGTTCCCGCGGTGCTCGTCGAGGCGCGCCTCGAACCGCTCGAACAGCGTGAAGGCATCCGCGGCGGCGCCGGCGAAGCCGGCCAGCACCCGATCGTGATGGACGCGGCGCACCTTGCGGGCGGTGTGCTTGACGATCGTGGCGCCGAGACTCACCTGCCCGTCACCGGCCATGGCGACCCGTCCGTGATGTCGGACGGAGACAACAGTGGTGGCGTGGAGGACGGCCGGCTCGGTCACGCCCGGGCCCGGGGATGGGCGCCGTCGTAGACCTTCGCCAGCCGGTCCGCGCTCACATGCGTGTACCGCTGGGTGGTCGTGAGACGCGCGTGCCCGAGAAGCTCCTGGATGAGGCGGAGATCCGCCCCGGCGTCCAGGAGGTGAGTCGCGAAGGTGTGGCGGAGGGTGTGCGGGGTCACCCGACCGGCCAGCCCGGCGGCCCGGGCGCGCGCCCGGACGATGCGGTGGAGGCTCCGCACGGTGAGGCGTCCTCCGCGCGTATTCCGGAACAGGGCACCGCGCCCGCCCGAGCGCGGGCCGAGGTACGTCTCCAGCGCCTCGACGGCCTTGCGCCCCAGCGGGACGATGCGCTCCTTCCGGCCCTTGCCGAGAACCCGCACGCTGCCCTCGCGGAGGTCCACGTCCTCCACGTCCAGCCCAGCCAGCTCCGCGACGCGCACGCCAGCGGCGTAGAGCACCTCGAGGATCGCCCGGTCCCGGCGGTCCGCCTCCGCGTCCCCCGCGGGGTCGTGGAAGAGCGCCACGGTCTGATCGATCGGCAGGTGCGCCGGCAGGCGGCCGGGCAGGCTCGGGGTCCGCACCTCGTGCGCCGGGTTCACGCGCGCGCGGCCGCGCCGGATCAGGAAGCGGAAGAAGCTGCGCAGCGTGGCGAGGCGGCGGGCGATCGACGTGCGGGCGAGTCCGCGGGCATGGAGGTCCGCGAGGTAGCCCCGGATCACGCGGGTGTCCGCGTCCGGAAGGGCGCCGAGCCCTCGGCGCTCGAGGAATCCGGCGCAGTCGAGGAGATCGGTCCGGTAGCTACGGACGGTGTGGGGAGAAGCGCCGCGCTCGGCCGCCAGATACCGGACAAACGCGGCCACCGCCGGCCCGCCATCGGCGCCGCCGGCCGGCTTCACGCGCTCTCGAGCTCTCGCCGGTAGTCGCAGCCCTCGCGCCAGCACGCGGCGATGCGCTTGCCCCGCCCGCCGCGCTGCGTCAGGAACGGCGCGCCGCACTTCGGGCACGGAGTGACGATGGGGCGCTGCCAGACGACGAAGCGGCAGGTCGGGAAGTTCGCGCAGCCGAAGTACGCCCGTCCCCGCTTCGAGCGCCGCTCGGCCAGCTCACCCGTGCACCCCTCCTGGGGGCACGGGATGCCCATCGTGATCGGCTTGATGTTCTTGCAATCCGGGTATCCCGAGCAGCCGATGAAGCGGCCATAGCGGCTCTGCTTGAAGATCATCGGCTTGCCGCACTTGTCGCAGGTGACGCCGGCCTGCTCGGGCTCGGCCTGCGCGCTGTCCCCGGGGTTCCGCGTGTACTTGCAGTCCGGGTAGCGCTCGCACGCGAGGAAGCGGCCGTAGCGACCCCACTTCTCGAGGAGCTTCCCCTCCCCGCACTTCGGGCAGGTCTCGTCGGTGGGCTTGCCGGCCTTGAGGTCTTCCGCCTGCACGCCGGCTCTCTTGAGATCCTCCTCGAGCGGCTTGTAGAACTCGCCGACCGTCTTCTGCCACTTCCGGTTGCCCTCCTCGATCTCGTCGAGGGACTCCTCCATCTGGGCGGTGAACGCCACCTCGAAGATGTCGGGGAAGTGCTTCACGAGGAGGTTGTTCACCGTCTCCCCGAGGTCGGTCGGCGCCAGGGACCCACGGTCCTTCTGGACGTACTCGCGCTTCTGGATGGTGGTCAGGATCTGGGCGTACGTCGACGGGCGCCCGATCCCCTTCTCCTCGAGCTCCTTCACCAGCGACGCCTCGGTGTAGCGGGGCGGTGGCTGCGTGAAGTGCTGCTTCGGGTCGAGGCGCACCAGGCCCAAGCGCTGCCCCACCTCGAGCGGCGGCATGCCCGAGACCTCGGACTCGACGTCCTCGGGGGCCACCGTCGCCGCGGTCTCGTCGGGCGCCTCGATGTAGACCGCCATGAACCCGGGCGAGCGGAGCTGGGAGCCCAGCGCGCGGAACAGGTACGGCCCGGCCGTGATGTCCACCGTCAGCGTGTCGTAGACGGCCGGCCGCATCTGGCTCGCCAGGAATCGCTCCCAGATCAGCCGGTAGAGCGCCAGCTGGTCCCGGCCGAGATGGCGGGCCAGGCGCTCCGGCGGATGGTCGAGCAGCGTGGGCCGGATCGCCTCGTGGGCCTCCTGGGCCGACTTCCGGGCTCGGTAAAACGGAGGGCGGTCGGGCAGGGTCTCCGCGCCGTAGCGCGCGGCGATCACGTCGCGCGCCGCTGTCTGGGCTTCCGCGGCCACCCGGGGCGAGTCCGTCCGCATGTAGGTGATGAGGCCGACGGGCCCATCGTTCCCGATCTCCACGCCCTCGTAGAGCTGCTGGGCGACCATCATCGTCTTGGACGCCGAGAAGCGGAGCTTCCGCCCGGCGTCCTGTTGGAGGGTCGACGTGATGAACGGCGGCGACGGGTTCTTCCGGCGCTCGCCCCGCTCCACGCTCTTGACCACGAACGGCAGGCGCCCGACCTCGGCGACGATCGCCTGGGTCTCGCCCTCGGACGTGGGGACCAGCTTCTCACCGTTCTTCTCGCGGAGCGTGGCGACGAACTCGGGGGGCACCGCCGCGGCGAGGTACGCGTGAAGGCTCCAGTACTCCTGGGGCACGAAGGCGCGAATCTCCTGCTCGCGCTCGCAGATGAGGCGGACCGCCACCGACTGGACGCGCCCGGCAGACAATCCCCGGCGGATCTTGTCCCACAGGAGCGGGCTGATCTTGTAGCCCACGAGGCGATCGAGCGCCCGGCGAGCCTGCTGGGCGTCGACCCGCTTCTGGTCGATCCGTCCGGGATCCTTGAACGCGGCCTTGACCGCCTTCTCGGTGATCTCGTTGAAGAGGACCCGATAGACCTTGTCCGGCGGGAGCTTCAGCTCCTGGGCGATGTGCCAGCCGATTGCCTCGCCCTCGCGGTCGGGGTCGGTGGCGACGTAGAGCGCCTTCGCCTTCTTCCCAGCCTTCTTGAGGTCCTCGAGCGTCTTCGCCTTGGCCCGGACGGGCACGTACTGGAGCGCGAAGCCCTTCTTGACGTCGATGCCGAGCTTGCTCTTCGGCAGGTCCTTCAGGTGTCCGAGCGACGCCTTCACCACGAACCCGGGGTCTAGGTACTTCTGGATCGTCTTGACCTTGGTGGGCGATTCGACCACGACCAGGGACATCCGTGCCGCCATGTCTTCCCTCAGCTCCGCACGTACCGCTGCCCGGTGATTCGGCGGACCAGCCCGCGCAGCTCGAGGGCCATCAGCCCGGCGGATACCTGGCTCGACGGGAGTCGGCTCTCCTCGACCAGGTCATCGACCGCAACGGGCTCGTCGCCGAGGGCCGCCAGGATCGCGCGCTCCGCGTGGTCGGCCCCTCCGCTCTCCGCCACGGGCGACGGACCGGACGCCGACTGGCGGAGCGCATCCCGCCACGGGGCGGGCCACTCCGCCACGATGTCCTCCCAGCCCCGAACCAGCTTGGCCCCGTCCTGGATGAGGGCATTGGCGCCCTGGCTGCCGGGCGACGAGACGTTTCCGGGCACGGCGTAGACCTCCCGGCCCAGCTCGCCCGCCAGGCGCGCCGTGATCAGGGCGCCGCTGCGCTCCGCCGCCTCGACAACCACCGTGCCCAGGGTCATACCGGCGATGAGACGGTTCCGAGCGGGAAAGTGATGCTGGAGGGGGGGTGTCCCCATCGGGAACTGGGAGACCAAGGCGCCCGCCTGGATGACCTCAGCCGCCAGGCGCCGGTTCTCGGGGGGATACACCACGTCTACCCCGGAGCCCAGGACCGCAATGGTGCGGCCGCTGGCGGCGAGGGCGCCCCGGTGAGCCGCGGTATCCACCCCCCGCGCCAGGCCACTGACCACGGTCACGCCCCGCGCGGCGAGGTCCTCGCCGAGTCGCTCGGCCATCCGGAGCCCGTAGGGCGTTCCGCGACGGGACCCCACGAGGGCGGCCGCGAGGCCATCCGCCCGCTCGAGACCGCCCCGCACGAGGAGGAACGCCGGCGGCAGCTCGATCGGCCGGAGCAAGGCAGGGTATCCGGGGTCATCCAGCAGCACCAAGCTCGCGCCGCACCGCGCCGCCAGCCCGGCCTGCTGGTCGCCCACCCGCTGCCAGTCGAAGCCCGCGATGTCCGCCGCCGGCGTCTCGCCCACGACGCTGGCCAGCAGACGTCGCGACGTCCGGAAGACGTCGGCCGGCGTTCCCAGCTGCAGGAGGTCGTGATAACGGCGCGCGTTCCCACCGACCCCGGGGACGAGGGCCAGCGCCACCCAGGCCCATCGCTCGTCGGGCACCCCGATCACCGATTCGCGTGCCGTGTCGCGAAGCTCAAGAGCACTAAACATTTGCAAAGCAAGCGCCATCATATACACCCGGTCGGAGGCACGTCAAGAAAACGGACGCCGCCCGGTGACGGCTCAATCGGAAGATTCGTCTGCTGCGGTGAAGAGTTGAGTGGGGACTCCTCCTATCGAGGCTCCGCTGGGCGCACCGAACGGCCCGGCTGGCGGAGCACCGCGCGTGCCCGGAGCGCGGCCTCGCTGTCCGGAAAGTCGCGAAGAAGCCGGGCCCATACCTCGCGCGCCCGGTCCTCTCGATGGAGGGACCGCAGCGCCAGGCCGAGGCGGAGGAGCGCGTCCGGCGTCCGCTCGCCGGTCGGAGCCAGGTCGACCGCCTTCTGGTACTTGTCCGCCGCCTGCTCGAAGTCGCGACTCCGAAAGTAGGCCTCCCCGATCCAGAACTGGACGCTGGGCGCGAGGGGGTGCCCAGGGTGCTTGTCGGCAAACTCCTCGAAGTCGAGAACGGCCTGGCCGAGCTCTCCGGCCCGGAAGCTCTCCATCCCGCGATCGAACAGCTCCTCGGCCGAGATCGCGGGGCTCGGCGTCCGGGACGTGGGCGGGAGCGACCGGGGGACGCTCGCCACGGTTCCGCTGCCGGCCTCGAGCCGGGCCACCTGCTCCGCCAGGCTTGCGATCGACCCCTCCAGCCCGGAAACCCCGTCGCCGAGCTCTTCCAGCCGGCGCTCCGCGGAATCCAGCCGGGCGTCAAGGGCCTGCTCCGTCTCGCGTGCCCGCCCCGCCCCCGCCTCTCTCGCGGTCGCGGCCTCTCGGGTCCCCGTCGCGAGTGCGTCGCGAAGCGCCGTGACGTCGGCTCGGAGGCCGCCAAGGTCCGAGCGGAGCCCGGCGACGTCCGTCCGGAGCTCCGAGAGCGCCGCGTCCTGGCGGGCCACTCGATCCTCGAGGGCCGCCGTGCAGCCCCCGAGCAGGGTCAGGAGCCCGAGCGCGACGACCGGTCGGCCGGCGCGGCGGCAGGATCGGAGGTCGGAAGCCCTGCCGATCACGAGCCGACCGCCACCGCGGTCCGGCGGGAGCCCGCTGACAGGCGCCGCTCGAGGGCGCGGCTGCCGAGGGACATTCCGTAGGTGAGCACCCAGTAGACCACCGCGATGAACAGGTACAGCTCGAAGGGACGGATCTCGCGCTGGTTGACCGTCTGGGCCGCCTTCGTGAGGTCCATGTAGCCGATGATCGAGGCGAGCGACGTGTCCTTGACCAGGATGATGAACTGGGTGACGAGCGACGGCAGCATGTTCCGCACGGCCTGCGGGAGGATCACGGAGCGCATCGTGGTGCCGTAGCGGAGGCCGGTGGCCTCGGCGGCCTCCACCTGCCCGCGGGGCACGGACTGGATGCCCGCCCGGATGATCTCGCCAAGGTACGCGGCCTCGAAGACGACGAACGCGACCAGCGCGACCCAGTACTGGGGCAGCGACACGCCCGTCGCGATCGGGATGAAGAACCAGAACCAGAACACCACCATCACCAGCGGCACGCCCCGGATCACCTGGACGTACACAGACGCCGGATAGTGGAGCCAGGCGCGGCTCGACAGCCGCGCGATGGCGACGCCGATCCCGAGGATGAAGCCCAGGACGATCGTCGGGACCGCCAGGGCGATCGTCCCGCCCCCGAAGGCGCCGATGCCGAGGAGCCCCTGGACGAGGATGAAGCGCCAGTTGTCGGCGATGACGCTCAGGTCGAAGCTCATCGGGGTCGCCGTCCCGCTCGGGGCGTCCGGCCCTCGGGGCAACGCCGCCCGGTCAATGCGCCGCTCCCCCGCCCCGCACGATCAGCCCGGGGATCGCCACGCGACGCTCGACGCGCGCCATCGTGCCGGCCACGAGCAGGCAGAGGGCGAGATAGATCAGCGTGCCGGCAGTGATCGCCTCGAAGCCCTTGGCCGTGTAGCTCTCGATCTGGCGCGTCATGAAGGTCGTCTCGGCCACGCCGATGGTCAAGGCGAGCGAGGAGTTCTTGAGGAGATTGAGGGACTCGTTGGTGAGCGGCGGCACGATGAGCCGGAGCGCGATGGGCACCAGCACCAGTCGGTACGCCTGGCCGAGCGTGAGGCCGGTCGACACCGCCGCCTCCAGCTGGCTGGGGGGCACCGACTGGATCCCCGCGCGCACGACCTCGGCGATCCGGGCCCCGTGGTAGACGCCGAGAGCGGCGACCGCGGCCACGAACTCGCCGTTGTGCCGGTTCAGCCAGTCCTGCGCCCCCAGCGGCAGCAGCTGCGACGCGCCGAAGTACCAGAGAAACATCCAGACCAGCAGCGGGACGTTCCGGAAGAACTCCACGTACGTGACGCCGAGCCCCCGGAGAAACCGTGAGGGCGCGGTGCGCGCGGCGCCGAAGACCGAGCCGAGCGCCGCGGCCAGGACCCAGCTGAGCCCGGCCAGCGCGAGGGTCGTCACGACGCCCTGCACCAGCCAGCCGAGGTAGGGCGCCGTCCAGAGGACGCTCCACTGGAACTGGTAGGCGAGGGCCAGGAACGGGCGCGGCATTCCGGGTCGGGAAGGTCGGCGCGGGATCCCGGCTCGGTGGCCGAGACCCCGCGCCGCTTCGGGTCTAGTGGGGGATCGCCTGCATCTGGAGGAAGATGCGGGCCGACTCGGACAGGGGGTACGGCACCTCACCCTGGGGGCCGAACCACTTGTCGTAGAGCTTCTGGTACTCGCCGGTCTCGATGGCGTCCATCAGCGAGAAGTCCACGATGTTGCGGAAGTCCGTCTCGTTCTTCCGCATCGCCATCCCGTAGGGCTCGTACGTGTAGAATTCGCCGACGACGTCCCACTCCCCGGGGTTCGGCGCCTTGGCCTTGAGCCCGGCGAGCTGCACTCCGTCGTTGGTGTACGCGTCGATCTTGCCCTGGACCAGCGCGGTGAACGCCGCGGCCTGGTCCGGGAACACCACCAGCTGCGCCTGCGGGTACTTCTCGCGGATCGCCTTCTCGTTGGTCGAGCCCTGCTGGGCCCCGATCCGCTTGCCGGCGATGGTCTGGGTGCCCCGGATGGGGCTCCCCTTCTTGACCAGGAACTGGGCGCCGGTCACGAAGAAGACCGCGCTGAAGTCGAGGCTGTCCCGACGGGCGCGGGTGATCGTCATCGTCCCCGAGATCAGGTCCACCGCGCCGCTGGTGAGGAGCGGAATGCGGGTCGCCGGGGTGGACTCCTTCAGCTCGAACTTGATCGGCTTGCCGACCTTCTTCTCGACGTTCGCGTGCACCAGCTTCGCGAGGTCGACGGAGAACCCGACCCAGTTGTTCTGCTTGTCGATGAAGCCGAACGGCGGCGACGCCGTCCGCGTGCCGACCACCATCGTCCCCGTGCGCGTGATCTTCTCGAGCGTGGTCTCCGCCCAGAGCGGCGCGGCGCTGACAAGAGTCACGCCGAGCGCCAGCCA
This sequence comes from uncultured bacterium, assembly GCA_964463175.1. Taxonomy (GTDB): domain Bacteria; phylum Methylomirabilota; class Methylomirabilia; order Rokubacteriales; family DASRDR01; genus DASRDR01. The sequence goes on along the minus strand of CAYXBJ010000031.1, from coordinate 30,674 downwards.
CGCCACCAGGATCCGTCTCGTCACCGTTGTCATGCGTGTCGCTCCTTTGTCCGGTCGTGCGTCAGTGGGCGAGGATCTTCGACAGGAAATGGCGCGTCCGCTCGTGCCTCGGGTGCTCGAAGAAGGCGTCCGGCGGTCCTTGCTCCACGATCTGCCCCTCGTCCATGAAGATTACCCTGTGGGCCACCTTGCGGGCGAACCCCATCTCGTGAGTCACCACGAGCATCGTCATGCCCTCGCGCGCGAGGGCGACCATGACGTCCAGCACCTCGTTGATCATCTCGGGATCAAGAGCCGACGTCGGCTCGACTAAGAGCATGATCTTCGGCTCCATCGCGAGCGCCCGGGCGAGCGCGACCCGCTGCTGCTGGCCCCCGGACAGCTGGGCGGGATATGCGCCCGCCTTGTCCGGGATGTCGACCTTGGCCAGGAGGTCCATCGCGATCTGCTCGGCCTCTCTCCGCGCGCGCCCTCGCACCCGGATCGGCGCCAGCGTGATGTTCTCCAGCACCGTCATGTGCGGGTAGAGATTGAACTGCTGGAACACCATGCCGACGTCCGCCCGGAGGCGCGGCAGGTCCACGTCGGAGCCCTGCACGTCGCGCCCATCGACGGTGAGCCGGCCACCCTGGATCGGCTCGAGGCGATTCACGCACCGGATCAGGGTGCTCTTGCCGGAGCCGCTCGGGCCGCACACCACCAGCACCTCGCCGCGCGCGACGTCCAGGTCGACGTCCCTCAGGACGTGGAGCTTCCCGAACCACTTGTTCACCCGCTGGTAGCGGATGATCGGGTCGGTGGCCGCGGCGGCCGCGCGCCCCGCCACGTCACTCCCACCGGTCATGGCTCTCCTCGTGTCCTCGCCGCGCGCAGTGCCGCCAGCGACGCCGCCCGCTGCTCGAAAGGGTCGGGATGCTCGGATCGATCAGGTGCTCGGGACCCGTGTCAGACCGCCGGAGACTAAGCCCAGGCAGGACAGTGCTTCCGCCCCACGAACCCTATCGACAGGACGACTATAGAGTGGCTTCCGGTCGGGCGCAACTCGCGAGGCGGTCAATCATCGCGGGCTAGCGACCCGTCGGTCATGAGGAGGATGACCTCGACCTCGCCGCCCTTCGGGATCTGCGTGTCCCCGGGGACCACGGCGAGGCCGTCGGCCAGGAGCATCGATCGGAGGATGCCGGATCCCTGACTCCCGGTCGGCCGCGCACCCAGCTCCCCGCCGGATCGCTCCAGGCGGACCCGCAGGTAACCAGGCCGACTGCCCGGGTTGTCGATCGGCTCGAGCGCGCGGGCACGGATTCGCGGCCGGCTCAGGCTGCGGTAGCCGCCCAGACGGCGCAGCACCGGACGGACGAACAGCTCGAACGTGACCATCGACGAGACCGGGTTCCCAGGAAGCCCGAAGAAGAAGCGCTCGCCGATCCGTCCGAACGTCATCGGCTTGCCGGGGCGCATGTTCACCTTCCAGAAGTCGAGGCGCGCGCCCAGGGACTCCGCGGCCTCCCGGACGAAGTCGCGGTCGCCCACCGAGACCCCGGCGGAAGAGACGATCACGTCCGCGTGGAGGCCGCGCTGGAGCCTCTCGATCAGCGCCTCCCGGCGATCGGGCGCGATGCCGAGACTCAGCGGAACCGCGCCGGCTTCCCAGACGAGTCCGCAGAGCGTGTAGCTGTTGGAGTCCGGGATCTGGCCGGGACCGAGGGGAGCATCGGGCTCCACGAGCTCGTCGCCGGTGGACAGGATGGCGACCGCGGGCCGCCGGTAGACCTCCACCCGCGCGTGGCCTAGAGACGCCAGCACGCCGAGGGCCGCGGGTCTGAGCACGGCTCCCGGCTCGAGCATCCGATCGCCGGAACGGATGTCCTCTCCGCGAGCCCGTACGTAGGCGCCAGCCTCGACCGGACGCTCGATCGTGACCCGGACGCCATCGCGCCAGACCTCCTCCTGTGGCACCACGGCGTCGCTGCCCGGCGGGATCGGCGCGCCGGTGAGGATCCGATAGGCCTGTCCCGGACCGAGCTCGTGACGGGCGGTCCCTCCTGCGGCCACCTCGCCCACCACCGAGAGCACGACCGAATGGCCGGCGCTGGCCGTGAGGGTATCGGCCGACCGGACCGCATACCCATCCATGGACGAGTTGTCCCAGGGCGGGATCTCGCGGGACGAGATGACCGGCGCGGCGAGGACGCGGTCGAGCGCTTCGGCGAGTGGCACGGTCTCGCTGCCCAGGACGGGTACTCCGGCCAGGATCCGCTCGAGAGCCTCGGCGACGGACAGCACCGTCTACGCCCCTCCGATCGGTGACGCGAGAATCGACTCCTCGAGCAGTGTAGAGCCGATCGTCCGGCGTGGGGAGAGCCGGGACACCTCTTCGCTCATCGGCCCACAATCCCCTCGCGAATGGCTCGCGAGGCGGCGGACCTAGTGGGCGGCTACGCCTCCACCCGAGACGTGAGGCCGAGGCGCGGCACGAAGATCCGGAAGGAGACGACGAAGAGGGCCCCGAACCCGAGGGTCATCAGGAGCGCCAGGAGAATGTCGCTCGCGCCGTATGCCGCGCCCGATGCGAGCGTGGACGGCAGCACGAGCACGAGGCGCTCGATGAAGATCGCGAGCATCGCCAGAGACGAGATTGTGATCAGGACGCGGTGGCCCTCGGGCGGCCGGCCGGTGAGACGACCGAGCAGATAGCCGAACGGGATGAGCCAGCCGACGATGAACGCGAAGATGGCCATTTTCCGCCAGGGGTCGGAGAAGAAGCGCGCGATGACGTAGCGGGTCTCCACCGGCACGTTGCCGTACCAGATCACGAGGTACTGCGACCAGAAGAAGTACATCCAGACGATCGACGTCGCGAAGACGAGCTTCGCGAGATCCTGCATCTCCTTGGGCGGCATCACCCATCCGGGTCGGCCGAAGCTGTGGAGCCCCGTGAGGAGGACCAGGAATGCGAAGCCCGAGTAGAGCATCCCCACCACGACGTAGCCGCCGAGGAGCCCGCTGAACCAGCGCGGATCGAGCGACATCACGAGGTCATAGCCCAGCAGCGACCCCACGATGACGAAGAGGAACAGGAGCACGACCGCCAGCCGAGCCCGCTCTGCCTTTCCCGGCTCCTCGGAGGCCCCGGCGGGCGAGAGATGGACGGCCATTGCGAAGCGCACGCTGACCCAGTACAGCGCTCCCACTCCGATGACCGTCCGGGCCACGAAGAACGGAACGTTGAGCCAGATCGCCTTCGACGGGATCGGCACGGTCGCCCAGGGATAGAGGGCCCGCACGCCGACCAGGAGCAGCAGGAACAGCACGAAGGACACTGGCATGAACGCCACCGTGGTCGTCGCGATCCGGCGAAGCCGGGCGGCCCAGCGCGCCTCGGTGAGCTCCAGGATGCCGGCGATGGCGGGGCCCGCGACCGAGAGGCCGGACCAGAACAGGAGGTTTGCGAGGAACAGCGCCCAGGCGTGCGTCCCCGATCCCCCGGCCAGCGCCCAGACGAAGCTCAAGGCCCCGAGCGCGATGAGCCCGGCCAGCACGAGACCCGCCTTGCCGCTGAACGCTTGCGACGACCCCATGGCCGGCCCGCTCATCCCTTCTTCGCCAGGGCGCGGATGTGGTTCACGATGTCCCAGCGGTCGGCGGGCGACAGCGCCTCGCCGTACGGCGGCATGATCGCGCCGCCGTAGCCGATGTAGTAGGAGAAGTGGCCGTCCGGCTTGGCCTGGACCGTCGGGCTCGTGAGGTCCGGCGGCGGGATGAACCGCGGGACCACCAGGCCGTCGCCCTTGCCGCTCACGCCGTGGCAGGGCGTGCAGTAGATCTCGAACAGCTTCTTGCCGCGCGCCAGCGACTGGGCATCGGCGGCCACCGGGTTCTTCCGCTTCTCGTAGACCTCGCGCGCCACCACCAACTCCCCGCCGTCGCGCGGCACCGTCCCGGCCGGCTGGGCCATGGTCACCTGGCCCGGAACGAGCTTGACGTCGTTCTGCATGCTCGTGCTCCAGCGATAGACGACCAGGCCGCCCATCACGCCGGCGACCCCCCCGACGATCAAGAGGCAGAGGAGGAAGACCCACTTCATCCTCGGACCTCCTCGGCTCCCGCGCTCCGGAGAAGGTCCTGGACCGCCAGGCGCTCGTTCGCTTCGCACTCGACCTCGACGCCGAATCGGTCCGCGCTGAACCGGGGGTCATACCGGGGCGGCACTCGGAAGCTGGGCAGCCGGGTCGTGACCAGGAGGCCGAGCAGCGTGCAGAGGCCGCCGAGCAGGATGGTCATCTCGAAGGCGATGACCACGAAGGGCGGGATCGAGACCACCGGCTTGCCGCCGGTGATGAGGTTCCACTTGAGCGCCGTCCAGATGGTCAGCGCGAAGCCACTGGCCGTCCCGGTGAGGGCGCCCACCAGCGTGAAGAGGCGGACGGGACTCCGCGGCAGCCCATCCCCGGTGAGGGCCTCCTCGAAGTCGTCGAGGGGCACCGGGCTGTACGTCGCGATCGAGCGCACTCCTCGCGCCCGCAGGTCGCGGATGGCCCGCGTCGCCGTGTCGACGTGCGCGAAGACGCCCAGGACGGTCGAGGCCGCCATCAGTGAGCGTGACCGTCCCGCACCGGATGCGGGATAGTCTCCTTGACCTCAACAACCGACATCGACGGCATCACCTTGATGAAGCCCAGGAACAGGATGAAGAACCAGGCGAAGCTGCCGATGATGATCCCGGTGTCGACCACCGTCGGAACGTAGCTGCCGAACGTGTACGGGTAGAACCCGTGGGCGAGGCCCGGCACGATGATGTTGAAGCGCTCGAACCACATCCCGATCAGCACGAGGATCGACACGACGTAGAGCGTCGGGACGTGCGTCCGGGCGCGCCGGGAGAAGAGCACGAGCGGCGCCACGCTGTTGCAGAAGATCTGGAGCCACCACCACGGCGCATACGTCCCGACCCACTTGAACAGATACGACGCGCGCTCCATCGGCTCGCCGCTGTACCAGGCGGTGAAGCCCTCGCACGCATAGAAGTAGGTCAGGACGAGACCGGTCACCAGGATCAGCTTGGCCATGTTGTCGAGGTGCTTGTCCGTGATGTACGCGCCCAGCTTGAAGAACCGTCGCATCGGGATGAGCAGGATCAGGACCATGGCGAAGCCGGAGAAGATCGCGCCGTCGACGAAGAAGGGGGCGAACAGCGTCGAGTGCCAGCCGGGGACCAGGGCCATGGCGAAGTCCCAGGACACCACGCTGTGCACCGAGACGACCAGGGGCGTCGCCAGGGCGGCGAAGAGCCCGTAGGCGCGGCGGTAGTGACGCCACTGCCGGTCGGTCCCCTGCCAGCCCATCGCCAGGGCGCCGTAGATGCGCTGACGCCAGCCGGTCGTCGCGTCCCGGACCGCCGCGATGTCCGGCACCAGACCGACGATGAAGAAGACCATGCTGATGGTCAGGTACGTCGAGATGGCGAACACGTCCCAGACCAGCGGCGACCGGAAGTTCGGCCAGAGGAACCGCTCGCTCGGGTACGGGATCAGCCAGTACGCGTACCACATCCGGCCGGCGTGGATGATCGGAAACAGCCCGGCGGTCATGACCGCGAAGATCGTCATCGCTTCCGACCCGCGGTAAATCGACGTGCGCCACTTCGCCCGGAAGAGGTACAGGATCGCGGAGATGAGGGTCCCCGCGTGCCCGATGCCGATCCAGAAGACGAAAGTGGTGATGTACATCGCCCACATCTGCGGATTGCGCTTCCCGGCCATTCCCATGCCGAAGTACACCTGCAGGATCCAGCAGGTGATGCCGCCGGCCAGGATGAGGGCGACGAGCGACATCCAGCCGAAGTAGGCCGAGCCCGGGAACTTGAGCGTGTTGAGCACATCCCGATTGACGTCGCCGAAGGTCGGCGACGCGGCCCCGGCGCCGCCGGAGATGGGCGGGGCCGGACGCTCGGGGGTCACCGGCGCGCTCACGCGTGCTCCTCCCGCAGGATCTTCTTCAGATACGTCACCGCCGGGCGCGTGCCGAGCTCGCCCAGGACGTGGTACCCCCGCGGCGAGACGGAGAGGCGCGAGGCGCGACTCTGGCCGTCCTTGAGGTCGCCGAAGGTGATCGCCTGCGTCGGGCAGGTTTGCTGGCACGCGGTAACGATGTCGCCGTCCCGCACCTGCCGGCCCTCGTCTCGCGCGCGCCCGCGACCCACGATGATCCGCTGCACGCACATCGTGCACTTCTCCATGACCCCGCGGTCGCGCACCGCCACGTCGGGGTTCAGCTGGAGGTTCATCGGGGCGGGCCACTCGTAGCGGTACCAGTTGAAGCGCCGCACCATGTACGGGCAGTTGTTGCCGCAGTACCGGGTCCCGACGCACCGGTTGTAGATCTGCGCGTTCAGCCCGTCCGAGGTGTGGTACGCGGCGAAGACCGGGCAGACCGGCTCGCACGGCGCCACCTCGCAGTGCTGGCACAGCATCGGGAGGAACCGCGCGCCGGGCGCGCTCCCGCCCGGAACCTCGGCCGCCTCGGCGACGCCCGGCCCACCCGGTAGTCTCGCCTGTCCCGGCGGCGTCTCGCCGTGACCCCGGTCCCACCAACGCTCAACGCGGAGCCACGCGATGCTCCGGCCGTAGTCGATGTCGCCCTTTCCCACGGAGGGGACGTTGTTCTCGGCCTGGCATGCCACGACGCAGGCCTGGCAGCCCGTGCAGGCGTCGAGGTCGATCGACAGGCCCCACCGGTTCTGCGGGTACTTGAGATCGGGGTACATCGTGGGGAGGTTCGCATGCTCGGGCGCCGCGCCGGCCCGCTCGAGCTTGATCGCCTCGGCGAGGCCGACGGTCTCGAAGATCTCCCGGGTGTGGTCGATGTCGGTCACCCCCGCCGGGGTGGCGAGCTTCTCGCGCCGGCCGGTCTTCTGGAGCCGGACCCGGACACCGAGCCACCGGCGGCCGCCGGAGACCGGCGCCGGCTCGGCGGACAGGAGCCCGTACGGGCTCTGACCGAGGCCGCGCGCGAAGCGCCCGTACGCGGTGTGCCCGAGGCCGGTCGGGATCGCCACTGCGCCGACCGCCAACGTCTCCGACACGTAGGCCGGCAGCTCGATCGAGCCGTGCGGCGACTCGACCTTCAGCACGTCGCCGGTCCGGACGTCGAGGCCGCGGGCGGTCTCGGCGGGCACCTCGACCCAGCTGCCGTACACCACCTGGGTCATGGGATCCGGCGCCTCGTGGAGCCACACCTTGTTGGCGCTGCGCCCATCGTAGTAGCGGGACGACGGGACGATCAGGAGCGCGGGATCGCCGGCGCCGCCCTCGAGAGCCGATGACTGCGCCGAGACCTTCACCCCGGGCTTCAGCGCAACCTTCACGGCCGGCATGTCCGCCCAGTAGCCGCCGCGGCGGAGCGCGTCCTCCCAGAACTCCTCGAAGGTGGACTTGGCGGCGACGCTCTTCCCCATCGCGCGCCAGGAGTCACGTAGGTAGTCGGCGAACGTCGGCGCCTTGAAGACCGTCTTCTCGGATCCGGGGACCAGGGCCCGTCCGGCATCGAGCAGGAGGTCCCCCGTCGTCTTGGTGACGATCCCGGGGAAGGTCTCGGGCGGCTTTCGACCGAGCGCGTCGCGGACGGGCCGGAGCTGCGGCAGGTCCAGAGCGTCTGGGTTCGTGTACTCCACCTTCGGGACCGCCGCCATCGCCGGCTGGACGATGCCCCACACCCCGTCCCGCGGCGAATAGTCTCCCCAGGATTCGAGCGGCGTGAGGTCGGGGATGACCAGGTGCGCCCGGGCGCTCGTCTCGTCGAGGTGGCTCGACAGGCTCACCACGAAGGGCACCTTGGCGAGCGCCTCGGCGAAGCCGGCCTTCGCCGGCAGCGTGAAGGCGGGGTTCGCGTCCTTCACGATCAGGACCGCGATCTCGCCCTGCGCCATGGCCTTCGTCAGCCCCGCGACGTCCGCGTAACGGCTCGCCCGCGACAGGGCCGAACCCGCCCCGAAGCGCACCGTCCGGCCCACGTTGCCGAGGGCGTAGTTCAGCAGATGAACCGCGGTCGCCGCGTCGGCCCCGCTCGACCCGCTCGTCGCCACGCCGCCCGACACCACCAGGCTCGGGCCTCCCTTGACCAGAGCCTCCGCCAGGTGCGTGAGCTTGGCCGCGGGGACGCCGCTCTGCTTCGCGACGGCCTCGATCTCGACGGACCGGGCGGCCGCCGTCAACGCCTCGAGCTCCTTCGCCGGCAGCGCCGGGATCTGGCGCGACTCCAGCACGAGGCGCAGGAGCGCGAGCGCGATCGCCGCCTCGGCGCCCGGAAGGCTCGGCACCCACTCGTCGGCGTTGGCCGCCGTCATCGAGTAGCGGGGCTCGACGTGGATGACCCGCGCGACGCGATCGTCGCGAAGCGCGTGCGCCCGGCGGAACGCGGCCGCGTAGCCCACCGGGGAGAGCCACGTCTCGAGGAAGTCGGCGCCGAGCGACAGAATCGTCCGGGCATCCTCGAAGGCGTGGTACGGGATCGCATCGACCCCGAAGACCGCCTGGCTGGCCGCGCGGAGGTCCTCGTGGGCGAACGTCTCGTACGCGATGCGCGGGCGCCCGCCGACCGCCTTCAGCCACTCGTCCGCCAGCCGGCCGAAGCTTCCGGTCTCGAGCTGTGTGATCATCGCGATCCGGCCGGCGCCGCCCTGGCGCGCGGCGGCGATCTTGTCGACCAGGAGCTTCTGGGCATCGGCCACCGAGACCGACCCCCAGGCTTCGCCCTCGCGCGTCCGGGGACCGGGGATGCGGTCCGGATCGTAGGCCGACAGGAGACTCGCCTGGCCGCGCGCGCAGAGAGCCCCGTGATTGACCGGATGGTCGGGGTTCCCCTCGAGCTTCACGATGCGGCCTTCGCGGCTCTTTGCGAGCGCGCCGCACCCCGCCGGGCATTCGCGGCAGGTGGTCGCGAACCACGTCGCGACCCCGGGGACGATGTGCTCCGGCGGGATGACGTACGGGAGGAGGGTCTCGGTGGTCTTGCCGCAGCCGGCCGCGGCCAAGGCCGCGCCGCTCGCGCCCACGATTCGGAAGAACCCCCGGCGATCCAACCCTGTTCCCGCGTGCTGTCCGTCAGCCATCCCCTGCTCCGTCAGTGGTGGCACATCACGCAGTCGAGCGGTCCCTTCCGCTCGGCGTGACAGGACACGCACCAGCCCATCGTCAAGGGAGCGACCTGAGCGAGCTGCGTCATCGCCTGGACCTCCCCGTGGCATTGCTGGCAAGCCAGCCCTACCTGGACGTGCCGCTGGTGAGGAAAGTACACGAATCCCGGAACCTTGTGGACCCGCACCCACTCGACCGGTTTGGCGTCCTTCCAGTACCCGCGAAGCTTCTCGATCTCTTTCTGGAGCTCGGCGTCCTTCGAGGCGACGATCTGGTGGCAGCCCATGCATCGCTTGACCGAGGGAACCCCGGCGAACTGCGAGCGGCGGGCGTCGGCGTGACAGTACTGGCAATCGATCTTGAAGTCGCCGGCGTGGATCTTGTGACTGAAGAGGATCGGCTGCCTGGGGCCTTCCGCGATGGGCGCCTGCGCCTGGGCGGGCGCGGTCGCGAGCCCCGGAAGTAACGTTGCCGCGATCGAGACGATCAGGGCGGCGAGCACTTCCCGCACGCCGACCTGCATCCGCCCCGTCCTCGTCTGGCTCGTCGTCAGCCGGTGCGCCCGACCCCGATCAGCGTCGGGCAGAGAAGGCAAGTACGCCCTTTCACAAGGGCAGGCGGATGATAGCAGCGGGTCCGGAACGCGTCAACGGGTTTCTGCCCGAACCGACCCCTTGTCGACCACGAGCGGGATCTCGACGAAGTCCTGGCCCTCGGAGTCGAACCGGTGCGCGCGCGTCTCCGCCACGCGCCCGTCGGCGACCGAGACCACCACGTAGGTCGTCTGGGGATACGCCGGGCTTCCGTCGACCAGCGCGTTGCGGCGGTCCGTCTCCGAGAAGTACGCGCCGGCGTCGACGTGCGAGTGATAGATCACCCTCACCTCGAACCCCTCGCCCTCCCGTCGCCCGATCTCGAGGAGATCGCCGTGCGCGATGTAGTACGCCGTTCGCGCGGTCCGCGGAAAACGCGCGGGGTCCTTCGCGTGCAGCTCGTCCTGGATGTTGCGGCACGGGAGAAGGCGCCGCTCGGCGGCGTCACCGGACGCGCCGGGCCTGACGAGGAGCACGCCGCACGCCTCCGAGGGATAGTCGGCGCGGGCGTGTCGCTGGATCGCCTCGAGCTCCGCGGCGGTCAGGAGCGGGGTCACGCGCCTCCCGCGAGGGCCGGGATGATCGAGATCTCGTCCCCGTCCTTGAGCGGGGTCGCCGGGCCTTGGAGGGCGCCGATCTCCTCCCCGTTCACGTACAGGTTCACGTGGTGATGCACCTGGCCCGTCGCGTCGCGGATCAGACCGCGAAGGCCCTCGAAGCGGCCCTCGAGGGCGTCCAGCAGCTCCTTGACGTCGGCGGCGTCCACGTCCACCTTCGCCGCGTTTGCCGTCGCGCGTCTGAATGGCGTCGGGATGTACACGCTCACTGCCATGGCTCCGTCTCCTTCCGATCCTCTCAGCGCTCGGCGCCCTCGAGGGGGACGCTCAGATATCGCTCGCCGGTGTCGCAGAGGATCGTCACGACCGTCCGCCCGGTGCCGAGCCGTTCCGCGACGCCGAGCGCGGCCCACACGTTCGCCCCGGCCGAGACGCCCACGAGGAGCCCCTCCTCGCGCGCCAGCCTGAGCGACGTGGCCATCGCGTCCTCGTCCTTGACCTGGACGATCTCATCGATCACGGACCGGTTCAGGATGCCGGGGACGAACGAGGCGCCGATGCCCTGGATCCCGTGGACGCCGAACTTTCCGCCCGAGAGCACCGGCGAGCGGGCCGGCTCCACCGCGACGATCCGCACGCGAGGCATGCGCTCCCGGAGCACCTCGCCGACCCCGGTGATCGTCCCCCCGGTGCCCACACCGGCGACGAAGGCGTCGACCTTGCCCCCGGTCGCCTCGAGGATCTCGAGCGCGGTGGTCCGCCGGTGGGCGTCCGGATTGGCGGGATTCTCGAACTGCTGGAGCATCACGTACCCCGGGTGCGACCGGCAGAGCTCCTGCGCCGCGAAGACGGCGCCCGTCATGCCCTCGATCGCCGGGGTGAGCACCAGCTCGGCGCCGAGCCGCGCCAGGAGGCGGCGTCGCTCGAGGCTCATGTCGTCGGGCATCGTGAGGATCAGCCGGTAGCCTTTCACCGCCGAGACCAGCGCGAGGCCGATGCCGGTGTTGCCGCTGGTGGGCTCCACGAGCGTCGAGCCGGGTCGCAGCCCCCCCCGCCGCTCCGCATCCTCGATCATCGAGCGGGCGATGCGATCCTTGACGCTGCCGCCGGGGTTCTGGGACTCGACCTTGGCCAGGATGGTCGCGCTCCCGGCTGGGCCGACCCGGTGCAGACGCACGAGCGGGGTGTTGCCGATGAGATCCAGGACGCTGTCGGCGATGCGCGGCCGTCCGGCCATCCGATCCTCCCCGGAGCTCACCGACCTCAGATGTGGTAGATGGTGCGGCTCGGCGACCGTCGGGCCTTGACCTGCTCGGCCAGGTCTCCGAAGTTCGTCCGATCGATCACCGCCGCGACCGCCCCTGCGATCTCGCGCCAGAGCGGCGCGAGGTCCGAGGCACTCCCCTCGCTCGTTTTGCTGGGGTGGCGCCCCGCGACATCCAGCGCGGTCACTCGCCCCTCGACCGCCCGGAGCACCTCTCCCACCGAGATTCCGGCCGGCGACCGGACCAGCTGGTAACCGCCGGCGGACCCCCGGCGTGACTCCAGGATCCCGGCCCGCTTCAGTAACAGCAGAACCTGCTCGAGGTAGCGCTGCGGAATGCCTTGCCGGCGCGCGACTTCCTGGATCGGAACCAGCCCCTCACCGTGGTGGACGGCGAGGTCGAGCAGGGCGCGAATCGCATACTCACCCTTGGCCGAAATTCGCATATCCGGTCAAGAATGGAGTGTACCGACCTCGTGCGAGGAGCGTCAAGGACCGGTCCGGGCGCGCCCGCACCTCGTCAGGGCGCGGGGCGCGACGATCAGTCGTTGCGGAGCCGGGGGTTGAGCCAGTCCTGGAGGCCGTCTCCCAGGAAGTTGAACCCGAGGACAACCGACAGGATCGCCAGCCCGGGGAAGGTCGCCGCCCACCAGTACTCGAACTTGCTCTGGCCGGCGGCGATCATGGCGCCCCACTCGGGGGCCGGCGGGATCGCCCCGAGCCCGATGAACGACAGGGCGGCGGTAAGGATGATCGCGTTGCCGATGTCGAGCGTGCCCTTGACCACGACCGGCGGGAACGCGTTCGGCACGATGTGGGTCAGCACGACGCGCCATCCCGGGGCGCCCAGCGCCCGGGCGGCGATCACGTAGTCGTTCTCCTTGATGGCGAGGACCTGGCCTCGCATGAGCCGGCTCACCTCGGGCCAGGAGACCAGGAGGATAGCGAACATCGCGTTGCGGAGGCCGGCGCCGAGGCTCGCGGTGATCGCCATGGCGAGCACGATGGGCGGGAACGCGAGGACGACGTCGACGATCCGCATGAGAACCTCGTCGATGTGGCCGCCGGCATAGCCGGCCACCGCGCCGACCACCGCCCCGAATAGGCTCGCCAGCAGGATGACCGTGAAGGCGACCGGGATCGTGATCCGAGCTCCCCACAGGACGCGCGAGAAGTTGTCGCGGCCCGCCTCGTCGGTCCCGAACCAGTGGCCGGGACGTGGCGACTCGAGCCGGTTCATCACGTCGAGATCCAGCGGGCTGTGCGGGGCGATCCACGGCACCAGCACGGCCACCAGAACCCAGATGCCGACGATGATCGTTCCCCCGATGAGCGCCGTGTTCCGCCGCGCCCGGGTCCGCCCGGCATTGCGCACCACGGTCAGGGCAATGGGATCGGCGGCGGTGGACATTCCGGCCATCAGCGCACCCGGATGCGCGGGTCGAGGATGCCGTACAGCAGGTCGACGATGAGATTCACGACGATGTAGATGACCGCAGTCAGCATCGTGACCCCGAGAATCGCCGGATAGTCGAGGCGCGTCGAGGCCGTGACGGCATAGCGTCCGATGCCCGGCCACGCGAACACGGTCTCGGTCAGCACCGCGCCCGACAGGAGGCTCGCGAACGTGAGCCCGATCACGGTGACCACCGGGATCAGGGCGTTGCGCAGCGCGTGGAATCCGACCACGAAGCTCTCGGTGAGGCCCTTCGATCGCGCCGTCCGGACGTAGTCCGCGTCGAGCACCTCGAGCAGAGAGGAGCGCGTCGTCCGCGCGATGAGCCCCATGATGAACCATCCGAGGACCAGGGCCGGCAGCACGAGATGCCGCAGCGCCGAGCCGAAGAGCTCGAGATTCCCCGCCACCAGGGTGTCGATCAGCAGGAATCCGGTGATCCGCGGTGGCAAGGTCTGGTAGCCGTCCAACCGTCCCGGGCCCGGTGCCCACTCGAGGATATAGTAGAAGACGTAGAGGGCGATGAGGCCGGTCCAGAAGATCGGCGAGGCCGAGCCGACAAGAGACACGGCGCGCGCCGCATGGTCGACGACCCGATTGTGGCGCAGCGCCGCCCACACCCCCAATGGGATGCCGAAGCCGATCGCGACGGCCAGAGCGGCGAGCGACAGCTCCACCGTCGCCGGAAGGAACTGCCTCAGGTCCTGCAGGACCGGGCGCCGCGTCGTGAACGATTCTCCCAGGTCACCGTGGAGGACGTTGCCCAGGTAGGCGATGAATTGCTCCGGGAGCGACTTGTCGAGCCCCCATCGCTTGACGAAGGCCGCACGGATGCTCGGGTCCTTCGTGGCCTGCTCCGAAAGCACCATGGCCAAGGGGTCGGCCGGGACACTGTGGGCGACCAGGAACGCGGTGAGGATGACGCCGAACAGGGCGATGACCGCCAGGAAAAGCCGCCGGCCGAGGTAGGTCAGCAGCATGGGAACGGCTCGCCGGGAGCACGCACGAGGGCAGGACTCCCGGCGAGCCGTGTCACGGTGGGTCTACCGGCTCAGGTTCGCGACCGTGACCCACCAGATCGGATGGATCTCGTAGCCCTTGATCGAGGGATTCAATCCCACGAAGTTCTTGGGCTGGATCAGCATGATCTCAGGCACGTCCTCCAGCTCGATCTTGTTGATCTCCATGTAGAGCGCTTCGCGCTTCTTGACGTCCTGCTCCTTCTTGGCGGTGGCGATGAGGTCGGTGACCTTCGGGTTCGAGTAGTGCACCCGCTTCGGAACGGGGCCGGCACCGTAGAAGGCATCGACGAACGGGTCCGGATCCAGGTAGTCCGGCGACCAGGACGCCAGCATCAGCTGGATCTTCCCGGCCCGGTACGCGGCGAGCACCACCGAGCGCTCCCCGGGGTCGAGCGTGACCTTGATGCCGGCCTGGGCCAGATCGGCCTGGAGCTTCGCGGCCAGCGGCTCGGGGGAAACGCCCAGGAGTGGGGAGGTCCAATAGGACAGCTTGAGCGAGACGCCGTTCGGGTAGCCGGCCTCGGTGAGGAGCTGCTTCGCCTTGGCCACGTCACGCTTGCGAGCCAGCGTCTTGTCCCCGCCCAGGAGGCCGAGGGGGATCATGCTGGACGGCTGCTCACCTGCGCCCCGCACGATGCCCTTGATGATCCCGTCGTAATCGATCGCATAGGACACAGCCTGGCGGACCCGCTTGTCGGCCAGCTCCTTGCTCTGCTCGGCGCTGTTCGTCACGCCCATGTACACCTGGTTCATCGAGAGCCCTTCTTTGATCATGATCTTCGGGCCCTGGGTGATCTTGGCGACGATGTCCACGTCGAAGTCGTGGGCCACGTCGGCCTCGCCGCGCTCGACCATCTCACGCTGGGTCGTGCCGTTCGGCACGTGCTTGAAGATGACCTTCGCGAAGTAGGGCTTCTTGCCCCAATATCCCGCGTTCCGCTCGAGCACGGCCTCCACGTTCTTCGTGAAGGACACGAGCTTGTACGGCCCGGAGCCCTCCGACTGGTTGTTCAGCCACTCGGTGGCCTTGTCCTTGTCCTTGGCGTCGTCCGCGTCAGAGCCGCCCTTGGCCATGACGACCTTCGAGTCGGCGATGCCGCAGGGCACCGCTGCCAGCGCCGCGAGGAACGAGGCGTCAGGGGCGGCGATCGTGATCTTGACCGTCAGATCGTCGACCACCTGAACGTCCTTCACGGGATCCATGAAGAACGCCGGGTTGTCCTTCAGGTTCTTGAGCCGGCGGAGCGAGAACCGGACGTCATTGGCGGTCACCGGGTTGCCGGACGTGAACTTCACGCCGGGGCGGAGCTTGAACGTGTAGACCGTGCCGTCCGGGGACACCGTCCAGGACGTCGCCAGCCGCGGCTGGATCTTGGTGAAGTCCGGGGCATCGACCGTGACGAGGGTGTCGTACGCGGCGGTGTCGAGGATCTGCGACGTGTACTCGTAGGTGCGGTGCACGTCGTTGGTGACGTAGTCGTCGATGTTGCGGGCGATGATCAGCGTCTCCTGCCGGCTCTGCGCCTGCGCCGGACCAGCCGCAACGAGCAGGACGGCGGCGAGGCCCAGCGCCGAGAGAGCCAGGAGCCTCAGGACCTTGGGTGTGCGGTGCATCAGTGGAACCTCCTCCGGGTGTGGGTTGACGGCCAGGACGACCCCGTTGTCACGGAGTCGGGCGAACCACGAGGGTCTCGGTGACCGTCACGCCGTCGATGGCCCGGATGCGGCCTACCACCTCGGAGGCCGCGTGCAGGTCCAGGGATCGGATGAGCGCCACCATGTCGTAGCGGCCGAATAGCTGATACACGTACGAGAGCCCCTCCACCTTGCGGAGGGCGTCGAGCACCTCCGTCTCCCGCTGGGGCTGACATCGAATCAAGACACCCGCGACCATCCGATCCCTCCTTCGCGGCCCCGCAGGGCCGCTACCGCGTCAGCGCGGCTGCCGCCTCGCGCGGCCCATCTCGCCCGGGGTCACGGCCAGAATCGCCTTGACCCCCTGGCGCGAGAGCACGAACTCGAACGCCTCCTGAGCCTGGTCGAGCGGGAACACGTGGCGCGTGAGCGGCCCGACGTCCACGCGACCCTCGGCCAGGAGGGCCAGGGCCCGCTGGTACTCCCGGTACGAGTAACAGATCGCCCCCACCAAGTGCAACTCACCCCGGACGGCCGGCTCCAGGTCGACCTCGACTCGCTTGTGGACGGTCAGCATGACGACCGCGCCGCCCTTGCGGGTCATGGCGATGCCCTGACCGAGCGCCTCGGCGCTTCCGGCGGCCTCGTACACGAAGTCGGCCCCGCCGTCGGTCAGCTCCCGGACGGTCGCCACGGCGTCCCGGTCCCGCAGATTGACGACCTCGTCGGCTCCCATCCCCTTGGCGATCGCCAGGCGGTCGTCCCGGGTGCCGATCACGACCACCCGGGCCCGCAGGATGCGCTTGAGGACCTGGGTGGCCAGGAGGCCCATCTGCCCCGGTCCCAGGACGGCGACCCAGGACCCCGACGTCACCGGGATCATCTCGAGCCCCCGGATGACGCAGGCCAGCGGGTCGGCGAGCACCGCCGCTTCGTAGGTGAGCCCCGCCGGAAGGACGTGGACGTTCCGCGCGGGGACCGCCACGAACTCGGTCATGCCGCCGTCCACGGTGACGCCGAGCTCCTCGAGCTTCTCGCAGAGGTTCACCCGGCCCACCTTGCAGTGGCGGCAGATCCCGCATCCGATGCAGATCTCCACGGCGACGGAGGCGCCCATCGGGACCTCCGTCACGCGCTCGCCGACCTCGACGACCTCCCCGGCGATCTCGTGCCCGATGATGAACCGGCGTCGGCGCGCCGGATTGACCTCGTTGTAGATCCGCTGGTCGCTGCCGCAGATGCCCGCCATCCGGACGCGGACGAGGACTTCCCACGGCCCCACCGTCGGGACCGGCACGTCCTCGAGGACGATGCCGCGCTTGGCCGGATCCTTGACGACGGCGAGCATGCCGAGCCGGCTAGAGCGAGCTGCCGTACCGCTGGCGCTCGAGCAGCCGCGCCGCCTCGCGCGCGAAGTACGTGATGATCAGATCGGCTCCGGCCCGCCGGATCGCGGTCAGCGCCTCCAGCATGACCCGCTCCTCGTCGAGCCAGCCGAGCTGGGCGGCGGCCTTGATCATCGCGTACTCGCCGGAGACCGAGTACGCCGCCAGCGGGAGGCCAAACTCCTGGCGCACCCGCGCGATGACGTCGAGGTACGGCAGCGCGGGCTTCACCATCACGATGTCCGCGCCCTCGTCGACGTCGAGCCCGACCTCTCGCAATGCCTCGGAGCCGTTCGCCGGGTCCATCTGGTACGAGCGGCGGTCCCCGAATTGCGGGGCAGACTCGACCGCCTCGCGGAACGGGCCATAGAAGGCCGAGGCGTACTTCGCGGAGTACGCCATGATCGGCGTCTCGGTGTATCCCGCCTCGTCGAGCGCGTCGCGGATCGCGCCGACCCGGCCGTCCATCATGTCGGAGGGGGCGACGACGTCCGCGCCCGACTCCATGTGGGACAGGGCCACGCGGGCCAGGAGCTCCACGCTGGCGTCGTTCTTGACGCGCCCGTCCTCCACGAGGCCGCAGTGGCCGTGGCTCGTGTACTGGCAAAGGCAGACGTCGGTGACGACCAGGAGATCGGGGATGGTCTCCTTCACTGCCCGCGCGGCCTGCTGCACGATGCCGTCCTCGGCATATGCCTCCGAGCCCCGGGGATCCTTCGAGCGCGGCACGCCGAACAGGAGGATCGCCGGGATGCCCATGCTGGCGGCGTCCTTCGCCTCCTTGAGGAGCTCGTCGAGCGACAGGCGAGACACGCCCGGCATCGAGCTGATCGG
Source organism: uncultured bacterium (assembly GCA_964463175.1). Taxonomy (GTDB): domain Bacteria; phylum Methylomirabilota; class Methylomirabilia; order Rokubacteriales; family DASRDR01; genus DASRDR01. The sequence continues at coordinate 12,797 of CAYXBJ010000031.1, read as the reverse complement.
CTCGCGCACTCCGCGGCCGTGAACGGCGAACAGCGGCAGGATGAGGTTGTCGACGCCGAGCCGCGTTTCGCGCACCATTCTCCGGATGAGCGGGGACTCCCGGAGTCGCCGTGGACGGTACAAGGGATGTGCCATGGGGATCCTCCTGCCTGGTCCCGATCAGCCCCGCAGCGCCACCGGCGGAGACGTCTCGAAGTGGCCGGCAAGCGCGTCGGCGAGCGCCGGGACCGTGTATTCGTGCGGCATGACGGTGACGGTGAGGCCGTGCTCGGCCGCCGTCTCGGCCGTGATCGGTCCGATGGCCGCCACGACCACGCCCTCGAGGAGGCGACGGGCGTCGACCGGGCCGAGGAGCTTGACGAAGCCACGGACGGTCGACGAGCTGGTGAACGTGACGGCATCGATCCGGTGTGTTTCGAGGAGCCCGCGGACGTCCCCCGCGCCCTCTGGCGCGAGGGCCGTGCGATACGCGGGGGCCACCGTGACCTCGACTCCGCGCGCCTCGAGCTCCCGGGGAAGCACGTCGCGGGCTTCGGCGGCGCGGACGAGGAGCACCGCGTTCCCTCGATGCACCCGGGTTCCGAGCGCCTCGACCAGGCCTTCCGCCCGGTACTCGACCGGGACCAGCTCCGGCTCGATGCCGGCCCGACGGAGCGCGTCCGCGGTCTCCGGACCAATGGCCGCGACGTGAGCGCTGGCGAGACCTCGCGGGTCCAGGCCCGCGCGGTGGAGCCGGTCGCCGAACGCCGTGACCCCGTTTGCGCTCGTGAAGACGATCCACTGGAAGCGCGCCAGCTTGCGGATGGCCTCGTCGAGCGGTGTCCAGTCCTCCGGGGGGTGGATCTCGATGGCCGGAAGCGTGATCGTGTCGGCGCCGTAGGACTCCAGCAGCCCGGTCAGCCGGGCGGCCTGGGCGCGCGGGCGGGTGACGAGCACTCGCCGGCCCTGGAGCGCGTGCTTCCTCATGCGACCTGCCCCGCCCGGATGATGTCGGCAGCGCCCGCGTCGAGGAGCCGGGCGGCCAGACGCCGCCCCAGCGTTTCGGGCGCATCGGGGCTTCCGATCTCGCCATCCCGGAGCGTGCGCGCGCCGTCGGGAGTCGCCACGAACGCATCGAGCCTGAGCCCGGCGGGGACCGCCCGCGCGTACGCCGCCAGCGGCGTCGTGCACGTTCCGCCGACCGCCTCGAGGAACGCCCGCTCCGCCAGGGTGGCCGTCCGGGTCTCGGCGTCCGTGAGGGCCGCGGCCCGAGCGAGCGTGCCCGCGTCGTCGTCGCGCGCCTCCACGCCAAGGGTCCCCTGTCCGACCGCGGGCAGCATCTCCTCGGGCGCGAGCAGCGTTGCCGTCGCGTCGAGCAGCCCGAGACGGGCGAGGCCGGCGGCGGCGAGCACGAGCGCGTCGTACTCGCCCTGGCGGAGCTTTCGGAGTCGCGTGTCGACGTTGCCCCGGATCGGGGCGGCGACGATGTCCGGACGCCGGGCCAGCAGCTGGACGCTCCGGCGGAGGCTCGACGTCCCGACACGCGCCCGGGGCGGAAGGCTCGCGATGCGCGTTGCCGTTGCCGCCACCAGGACGTCTCGCGGGTCCGCGCGCCGCGGGAACGCCGCGAGCACGAGCCCTTTCGGCCGCTCCCCCGGGAGATCCTTCAAGCTGTGGACGGCGAGGTCCACGCGCCCCTCCCGGAGAGCCTCATCGATCTCCTGGACGAACAGGCCCTTGCCGCCAACCTCCGCGAGATGGGCGGTCGCCAGGTGGTCACCGGAGGTGCGGATCGGGATCAACTCGACATCCAGGCCGGGCCAGGCGCCGCGGAGTCCCGCCGCGACCTCCTCGGCCTGTCGGAGCGCCAGCGGGCTGCCGCGCGTGCCGATCCGCACACGGTCGGTCACCGCGCTCCGTCCCCGAGCGCCGAGGCCAGTGCCATGCCGGCAACCCCCGCGAGGACCGGCAGGCGGTCTCCCGGACGCGCGCCACGGCGGGCCGGAATGGGAAGCGAGGCGAGGTCGACCCGACCCATCGCGCCGAGGAGGCTGCGCTTCATCCCCGGATGAGTCCGCTCCAGCTCGCGAAGCAGCTTCTTCATCCGGTGGCGCTGGAGGGTGGGATCCTTGCAGCCCGGGCAGGCGCAGCAGACCACGGGAAACGCGCGGGCCCGGACGTACTCGGAGATCTCCTCCTCCCACAGGTAGACCAGGGGTCGGATGACGGTGTGACGACCGTTGGTTGCCCGCAGCCGAGCGTGCATCCCCTTGATCTGGCCGTTGAAGAAGAGATTGAGGAGCAGGGTCTCGATGAAGTCGACCGCGTGATGACCGAGCGCGATCTTGTTGCAGCCGAGCTCGTCCGCGTACTTGTAGAGGGCGCCGCGGCGGAGCCGGGCGCACAGCGAGCAGAACGTCTCGCCCGGCTGGATCTTCTCCTTGACGGTGAGGTTGATGCGGGCGCTCCGCATCTCGTAGGAGTACCCCTCGCGGGCAAGATGATCCTCGATCAGGTCGGCCCGGAATCCCGGGAAGCCCTGGTCGACGTTGAGCGCGAGGATCTCGAACCGAACCGGGGCCCGCTGCTGGGTGAGGCGGAGCAGATCGAGGAGCGCCCAGGAGTCCTTGCCGCCCGAGACGCCGACCAGGATCCGGTCGCCGGCCTCGATCAGCCCGAAGTCGCCGATCGCCTCGCCGAATCGCGTCGTCAGACGTCGCTGGAGTCGCTGGTCTTCGCTCACGTTGGCCCTGACCCTCCCGGCGCGATTCATGGATTGTAGCGCCCCCCGTCATGGCACTTCAACCGACCGGGCACGTGCGAGGTCTCAGGACTGAGACGGGGTCCCAGACCAGGCTCGGTTGACAGCGGTGCCCCCGTCCACGTAAATGGCCCCGTGGCGGACTCGGCGTTCCGGCTCGACGGCCGTGTGGCCCTGGTGACCGGCGGCAGCCGCGGCATCGGACGCGCCGTCGCGCTTGGTCTGGCGCAGGCGGGCGCCGACGTGGCCGTGGCCTCGCGGAAGGCCCAGGACCTCGAACCGGTGGCCGACGAGATTCGAGCGCTCGGCCAGCGGGCGCTCGCTGTTCCTGCCCACCTCGGGCGCCGTCCGGAAGTCGACCGGCTGTTCGACACGGTGGTGGACACGTTCGGGCGGCTCGACATCCTGGTGAACAACGCGGCGACGAATCCGGTCTTCGGTCCCCTGCTCGACATCGACGAGGACGCGTGGGATCGGATCATGGCCCTCAACGTCAAGGGCTACCTGCTCGCGGCGCAACGGGCGGCCCGCGCGATGGCGCCCGGAGGACGGGGCGCGATCGTGAACGTGGCGTCGACCGCGGGCCTGCGCGCCAGTCCGGGCCTCGGCGCCTACTCGGTGTCGAAGGCCGCCGTGATCATGCTCACCAGGGTCCTCGGCCGGGAGCTCGCTCCGCTCGGGATCCGGGTGAACGGAGTGGCCCCGGCTCTGATCGAGACGCGGTTCAGCGAGGCGCTCTGGAAGAACCCGGACATTCTGGCGGGATACCTCAAGACCACCCCGCTCGGCCGGACCGGCCAGCCCGAGGAGGTTGCGGGCGCGGTGGTCTACCTCTGCTCCGACGCCGCCAGCTACGTCAACGGGCAGACTCTGCTGCTGGACGGCGGCCACCTGGCCTGAGGCGCGCTCCGGAACGACCCGGAGGTCGCCCTCGAGCGGCGCTCCGAGGGCGTCCAGCAAGAGGTGCTCGCCTCCCGCGCCCACGTTGAACGCGGCGGCCTTCCACCTGTCGTCGGTCCGCATGGTGCGCTGGTGGCGCGGAAGGCACTCCGGCTCCGCTTGTCGGAGGCACGTCACCCCTCTCTGGCGCCGCGCCCCCCGAGCTGCTGCCGTTCCAGGCACGTGGCGAGGGTCAGCCGAATCGTGCCGCCCGATCCGTACCAGGTGAGCTCGGTCGGCCCGCCGGTCAGCGCGTGCCACCCCGGGCGCACCACGATGCCGTCGATGGCCACGGTGAGCCCGGGCCCGAAGGCCAGCAGGTACGGGCCGGGCGCCAGAAGATCCACCACCGCGCGCCCCTGGCCCTCCTCCGCCGCGACCTCGGCCCCCGCGACGAGCAGCCCGTCCGGGCCCGCGACGTAGTGGCGCCGCAGGAGATCCGCGACGGGGCCGATCATCCCCCGGATGCGGAAGTCCGCGTGCGCGATGGGAGGGCGTGCCGCACGGATGTCGTCGGCGATCATCTCCTCCGGGATGGTCCCGCGCGCGACCCACTCGCGCACGCCTCGGATGAGCGCGCCGTATCGGTACGCGGCGGGACGAAAGACGTAGAGAGCCGTGCCGTCCAGAACGGCGTCCCGCGGACAGGCGAGCTGGAGCTCGAGCCGCATCAGCCGGAGATCGTCGCTGTTCTGGTCCCGAGCGGCGAACAGGACGGTCTCCCCCGCGGGTACCACCACGGCGGCCGCGACGGCCGTCACCGCGAGACCTCTCCGCCAGCGCGTCGGGCTCTGGCGAGCCCATTCGGTCACGGTCGCCAGCGCGAGGCCCGCGTACACCGCGACCACCGGAAGAATCGGCAACCACGCGTGCTGATAGACCGCGGGCGTCGTCGGCAGATGCAAGGCCACCACGACGCTGAGAGTCGGCAGCAAGAGCGGCCCATGGACCGGATGGCGGAGGACACTGAGACCGCGCACCCGGATGACCAGTAGCAGTCCAAGGCCCGCGGCGAGCAGGGTTCCCACCTCGCTTCCGAAGACCGGCCGCGTCTTGCCGAAGTCGACGAAGCCGGCGGAGCTCCGGATCACGTCTTCGTAGAGTCCCTGAAGCGCGGTCATGCCCCCCACGGCCCAGAGCCCGATCAGGAGGGTGCCGAGGGCGAACGCGAGGCCGCCAGCCAGACGAGTGACCGACGCTACCCTGTCTCGCCACACGGACTCCCGGCGCGGCCCGGACCATGCCGCGACCAGCAGCACTCCCGGCAGGCCGAAGATCGCCTTCAGGGCCAGCGCCAGCGCGACGCCCTGCCAGGCCCCGGCCGCCCAGAGCCATCGCCGACGGTCCGTTTCGCGCCACCGCACGAGGGCTACGAGGCTCAGGAGGTGCGCCACCAGCGCGGAGACGTCGGGGCGCGTCTCCGTCGAGGTCTCCGCGAACTGCGGGAGAAAGGCCAGGATGATCACGGCCCAGACCGCGCCGTCGACGGACAGGCGTCGCGCCAGGAGCCACGTGAGCCAGATCGCGACCCCGGCCAGCCCGGCCATGAGCGCACGGGCGGCGAAATAGACCTCGGGGCGGTCGGCGAGCGCCGCGGTCAACGGCGCCATTGCGTAGTGGAAGAACGGGAGATGATGCTCCCAGAAGTCCCGGTACGGGACCTGACCCTGGGACAGGAGCCAGGCGACGTGGAGGTGCTGGCTCTCGTCCGGGTCGATGTGCCGGTTGGCCACCACGCCGACTCTCAGCACCACCGCCAGCGCCAGGACCGCGGCGAGAACCCCGGGAGCGAGCCGACGCATCGCGAGGCGCATCATACCCCGAGCCCCCGCCGAGCCTCGCCCTGGTCCGCAAATGTGGGGGTGAGCGGGACGTCCCCTGGCGGTCGCGCCACCCTGCCCCGCCTACGGCACCACGGCGAGGAACAGGAAGGCGGCGAAGATCACGAGCTGCACGACGCCCAGCATCAAACTGGTCCGCCCGCCCGAGCCGATGCCGATCGTGCACACCACGAAGGTGAGCGCGAGGAGCACGATGTCCTTCGCGTCCAAGCCGAGGGTGAGCGGCAGACCGAGACTGAGGCACACCGCCACCACGACGGGTATGGTGAGTCCGATGCTCGCCAGCGCGGAGCCGAGGGCGAGGTTCATGCTCGTCTGGAGCCGGTCGGCGAGAGCGGAGCGGACCGCCGCCAGCGATTCGGGCATGAGCGTCAGGAGCGCGATCGCCACGCCGACAACCGCCGGCGGCGCTCCGGCGTGACGGACCGCCGACTCGATCGCCGGTGAGAGCACCTTCGCCAGCCCGACCACGGCTACCAGGGCCACGAGCAAGAGTCCGAAGCTCGCCCAGGCCTGTCCAGCGGTCGGCGGCGGAGCGTGGACGGACTCGTCGGCGACGGCGCCGCCTGGCGGCAGGAAGTAGTCGCGATGCCGGACGGTCTGGAAGAACACGAAGACGCACCACATGACCAGCGACGAGGCGGCGACGAAGCCGAGCTGCGCGGGCGTGTAGCGAGGCCCTTCCGCGCTGACGGTGAAGGCCGGCAGGACGAGCACCAGCGTCACGAGCGTGGCCAGGGCCGCCAGGGCCGGGCCGGCGCCCTCGATCCGGAAGCTTTGCTCGCGGTGGCGTAGCGCCCCCAGAAGCACGCAGGCGCCGACGACGCCGTTCGCGATGATCATGACCGTCGCGTACATCGTGTCCCGCGCGAGGGCGGCCTTGGCCTCGCCGCCGGCCAGCATGACCGACACGATCAGCGAGGACTCGATCGCGGTCACCGCCAGCGCGAGGACGAGCGTGCCGAACGGCTCGCCGGCCCGGTGGGCCACGAGCTCCGCGTGATGCACGGCCGCCACGACCGCGCCCACTAGGGCGATTCCGCACAGGATGCCGAAGAGCGCGCCGAGGGGGACCTTCAGCGCCACGCCGAGCATCGCCACGCCGACGAGGGGCACGATCTCGGGCCAGCGGAACCGAAGCGGCCCCATCGCTAGCTCACCCCGGGCGCCGTCGGCGGTCGCATGCTTCGGCCTCAGCCTGCCCGGGTGTGGCGGCCGCCCGGGAACACGGACCACCCGTACAGCACTCGCAGGAGATAGAGGCCCTCGGCGGGCGCGGTGGGGCCGGCCGCCTTGCGGTCCCGCCCCGCGAGGACGTCGCGCACCCAGCGAGCGGCCCGCCGGCCGAGTCCCACCTCCACGAGCGTCCCCACGATGTTCCGCACCATATGATGGAGGAAGGCGTCGGCGGAGATCAGGATCCCGATCCGATGTCGTTGCGCGACGATGCGCACCGCGCGGACGCGGCAGACGGGGTCCCGGTCTCGCCCGGGCGCCGCGCAGAACGCCGAGAAATCGTGCTTCCCCCGAAGAGCGGCCGCGGCCTCGGCCATGGCCGGCACGTCGAGCGTCCGGCCGATCTGATACGCGAACCCACGGAGGAACGGCGACGCCACGGCGTTGGTCGAGAGCAGGTAGCCGTACCGCTTGAGACGCCCGGCGCGGCGTGCGTCGAATTCCTCGGGGACGATCCGCGCTCCCAGGACCCGGATGTCCCGCGGGAGGCGAGCGTTGAGCGCCGCCATGACCGTGCCCGGATCAAGCGGCTGGGCCGTGTGAACGCTCGCAACCTGGCCGAAGGCGTGGACGCCGGCGTCGGTCCGGCTGGCGCCGACCACGCGCACCTCCTCCCCGGTCAGGGGGCGAAGCGCCTCGAGCACCCGCCCCTGGACCGTCGGCGCGCCGGGCTGGACCTGCCAGCCGTGGTACCCCGTGCCGTCGTAGGCCAGCAGCAGCGCGAGCCGGGCTGACGGGGCGGCGGGGTCGATCGGCTACCGGCTCGCCGTCGTGCCGGCGAGCAGCTCGGCGATCTGCACGGCGTTGGTCGCCGCGCCCTTGCGGAGCTGATCGCCCACGACCCAGAAATTGAGCCCGCGCTCGTGCGACAGGTCTTCCCGGATGCGCCCGACGACACAGTCGTCCTGCCCCTCGACGGTGATCGGCATCGGATAGAGCCCCTGGTCCGGATCGTCGACGACGCGGAGGCCGGGGAACCGCCCGAAGATCTCCCGAGCCCGCTCGACGGTGACCTTGTCGCGGGTCTCGGCCATGACGGCGACGGAGTGCGCCGTGAAGACCGGCACGCGCACGGTCGTCGGGGAGATCGCCAGGTCCGGCGTCTCCAGGATCTTCCGGACCTCGTTCACCAGCTTCAGCTCCTCGCCGGTGTACCCGCCCGCGCCGAACTTGTCGATGTGCGGGATGACGTTGAAGGCGATCTGGTGGGGGAAGAAGCTTGGCGTGATCGCCTGGCCGCGCGCCCAGGCGAGGGTCTGCTCACGAAGCTCCTCGACTCCGCGGACGCCCGCTCCCGAGACCGCCTGGTAGCTCGTCGCCACCACCCGGGTCACCCGCGCCGCCCGGTGCAGCGGCGCCAGGGCCATGACCGTCACCACGGTGGTGCAGTTCGGGCTCGCCACGATACCGTGATGCTCGCGGACGGCGTGCGCGTTGATCTCTGGCACGACCAGCGGCACCGCCGGGTCCATCCGGAAGGCGTTCGACTTGTCCACGACGACGGCACCGGCGCGCACCGCCAGCGGGGCGTGCTCCTTGGACTGGGCGGTCCCGGCCGAGAAGAAGGCGATCTCGACGCCGCGGAACGCCTCCGGGGTCACCTTCTCCACGCGAACGGATTCGCCGCCGAAGGTCACCCTCTTGCCCACGGACCGCTCCGACGCGAATGCCCGGAGGTCGCGGACGGGGAACTTGCGCTCCTCGAGGATCCGGAGCGTCATCTCCCCCGCTGCGCCCGTCGCTCCCACGACTGCTACTCGATGCCCTGCCATCATCCCCTCCGGCCGCACCCCTGACTGACGGACGGCTGTTCGCCGTCAGCGATAGAGCGCTTCCAGCTCCCGGATCACCCGATCGGCCATCGACGTGGTTCCGACCAGGGTGGTTCCGGGCGTGTGAATGTCCTTGGTCCGGTATCCGGCGGCCAGCGTCCGCTCGACGGCCTGCTCGATCCGGTCCGCGTCCGCCGCGCGTCCGAGCGAGTAGCGCAGCAGCATCCCGGCCGACAGGATGGCGGCCAGCGGGTTCGCGACGCCCTGCCCAGCGATGTCCGGCGCCGTGCCGTGGATCGGCTCGTAGAGCCCGACCGGCCGGTCACCGCGCTTCTCGCCGAGGCTCGCCGACGGGAGCATGCCCATCGAGCCCGCGATGATCGCCGCCTCGTCCGACAGGATGTCGCCGAACGTGTTCTCGGTCACGATCGTGTCGAACCGTCGCGGGTCGGCGACGAGCGCCATGGCGCAGTTGTCCACCAGCAGGTGATCGAGCTGCACGTCCGGGTGCCGCCGGCCGACGTCGGTCACGATCTCCCGCCAGAGCTGAGAGACGACGAGGACGTTCGACTTGTCCACCGACGTGAGGCGCTTCCGCCGCCCCCGGGCGACCCGGAAGGCGAGCTCCGCGATCCGCTCGATCTCCCGGGCGGTGTACGCCATGGTGTTGAATCCGCGCCGAGTGTCGCCGGTGCCCTCGATGCCCCGGGGCTCGCCGAAGTAGAGGCCGCCGGTCAGCTCCCGGATCACCAGGAGGTCGGCGCCCTCCACCACCGAGCGCTTCAGCGGGGAGCTGTCGACCAGCATGGGATACAGACGGGCCGGGCGCAGATTGGCGTAGAGGTCGAGCTCCTTGCGGATCCGCAGGATGCCGCGTTCCGGGCGCTGCTCCGGGCGGAGGTGGTCCCACTTCGGACCGCCCACCGCGCCGAACAGGATCGCGTCGGCCTCCTTGCAGATGCCGAGTGTCGCCGCTGGCAGTGGGCTGCCCTGCGCGTCGATGGCGGCGCCGCCGATCAGGCCATCCTCGAGCTCGAGATGGACTCCGCCTTCCTTGGCCACGACGCCCAGCGTGCGCACCGCCTCGGCGGTGACGTCCACCCCGATGCCGTCGCCGGGCAGCACCGCAATCCGATAGGTCGTCATCGATTCCCCTTCCGTCCGGATCAGCCCTCGCCCGGGCCCGGTCCCCGGCCGGCCTCTCGCAGCACCATGGGCGGCGCGGGCTCCCGCTGGCGGAGCAGGACCCAGCGCACCGGGCCCGACAGGGCGTACGTGCAGAACAGCGCGAAGATCGAGGTGTCGGGGTGCGCGAACACGATCAGGATCGCGAGAGCCACCACCAGGAGGACCCCGAACGGGTGCCGCTTGGCGAAGTTGAGATCCTTGAACGAGTAGTAGCGGATGTTCGAGATCATGAGGAACGCGACCACGTAGGTGGCGCAGGCCAGCACGAACAGGCCGGTGCGACCGAAGTCCGGCTCGTCGAAGAACATGATGGTCGACGCGACGAGCCCGGCCGCGCCCGGGATCGGGAGGCCGATGAAGTAGCGCCGATCGGTCACGCCGGTCAGCACGTTGAACCTCGCCAGCCGGAGCGCGCCACAGATCACGTAGAGGAAGGCCGCCCCCGCGCCCACCCGCCCAAGCGGCTGGAGCGCCCAGGAGTACATGAGGATGCCGGGGGCCACTCCGAACGACACGACGTCGGCCAGGGAGTCGAACTCCACGCCGAACTGGGTCGTGGTCCGCGTCAGGCGGGCGACCTTCCCGTCCAGCATGTCGAGCACCATCCCGATGAACAGCGCCAGCGCGGCCCATTGATGACGCCCGTCGAAGGTGAGGACGATCGAGTAGAAGCCGCAGAGGAGGTTCCCGGTCGTCAGCAGGCCGGGCAGGAGGAAGATCGTCTGGCGACGCCGCTCGCGGAGCTCCGACCAGCGTCGCCGCCGAAGGGCCGAGGGGCGCCGCCTCATGGAAGCACCCCCACCACCGTCTCGCCGCCGAGGACGCGATCGCCGGCCTTGACTCGAAGGCGCGCCGCTGCCGGCACGATCAGGTCGGTGCGCGACCCGAACTTGATCAGGCCGAAGCGCTCGCCGGACGCGAGCTTGTCCCCGGGCCGGATGCGGCACACGATCCGCCGCGCGAGCACGCCGGCGATCTGACGCACGACGACGCGCGCGGCCTCTCCCTGGATGGTGATCGACGTGCGCTCGTTCCGCTCCGAGGCCTCCGGCCGATAGGCGGCCATCTTCGCGCCCGGGCGGTACTCCACGCCGACCACGCGACCGGCCAGGGGCGACCGGTTCACGTGCACGTCGAGTGGCGACAGGAAGATCGACACGGCCTGCGCGGGGCCGACGAAAGGATCGTCCACGCCGGAGCGCACCTCCGTCACCCGGCCGTCAGCCGGAGCGAGGATCGCGCCGGGGACAATCGGGGCGAGACGGTCGGGATCCCGGAAGAAGAACGCCATGAACGCGGCGACCACGCCGAGGAGGCCGGCGGCCTTGATCCAGCCCGTCCAGGCGAGCAGCAACGCCAGGACGAGCGGGACAAGAATGAACCCCCAGCCCTCCGCGGCGATCGGCAGCATGCGGTCCGACATCCGCGGCCGGCCGCTATCCCATCCGAGGCGGCTTGATCCAGCTCATCATCGAGCGGAGGCGCTTGCCGACCTCCTCGATCTGGTGGTCCGCCTCGGTCCGCCGGGTGGCGAGGAAGCTCGCGCGGTTGGCCTGGTTCTCCAGCACCCACTCGCGGGCGAACTGTCCGCTCTGGATCTCGCGCAGGATCTTCTGCATCTCCGCGCGAACGTGATCGTCCACGATGCGGGGGCCGCGCGTGTAGTCGCCGAATTCCGCGGTGTCGGAGACCGAGTAGCGCATGTAGGCGAGCCCGCCCTGGTAGAAGAGGTCCACGATCAGCTTCAGCTCGTGCATGCACTCGAAGTACGCGACCTCCGGCTGGTAGCCCGCCTTGACCAGGGTCTCGAAGGCGGCCTTGATCAGGGCCGACACGCCCCCGCAGAGCACGGTCTGCTCGCCGAACAGGTCGGTCTCCGTCTCTTCCTTGAAGGTCGTCTCGATGACGCCCGCGCGCGTACAGCCCACGCCCTTGCCGTAGGCCAGCGCCATGTCGCGCGCCTTGCCGGACACGTCCTGCTGGACGGCCAGGAGACCCGGGACGCCGGGCCCCTGCACGAAAAGATCCCGCATGATGTGACCGGGCGCCTTCGGCGCGATCATCGAGACGTCCACGTCGGGGGGCGGAACGACCTGGTTGAAGTGGATCGAGAAGCCATGCGCCATCATGAGGGTCTTGCCCTTGGTCATCGATCCGCGGATCGACTCCTCGAACGTCTGCCGATGGATCTGGTCCGGCAGCAGCACCATGACGATGTCGGCCATCTGGGCAGCTTCCGCCACGGTGGCGACCCGGAGCCCGTCCTTCTCGGCCTTGGGCCAGCTCTTCGAGCCCTTGTAGAGGCCGACGACGACGTCCAGGCCGGAGTCCTTGAGGTTCAGCGCGTGCGCGTGCCCCTGGCTCCCGTACCCGATGATGGCGATCTTCTTCCCGCGGAGGAGCGAGAGGTCCGCGTCCTGGTCGTAGTAGATCTTCGCTGGCATCCCTATGGTCTCCTCGGACGTCTGCCGTCCGGCTAGTCGGCGAACCCCGACACCCGCGGGTCCGGGCTGGGCTCGGTGTCTCGACGGCGACGCTGCGTGTCCGCCGACTTGCCCAGCGGCTCCTCGGCGCGGCGTCGCGCGGTCTTCGAGCCCCGAGCGATGGCGACCTTCCCTGTTCGAACCAGCTCCTGAATCCCCATGGGTCGCAGGAGCTCGATGATTGCGGTCAGCTTCGACTCCTCCCCGGTCGCCTCGAGGGTATACGTGGTGGGCGTCACGTCCACCACCTTGGCCCGGAAGATGTCGGCGATTCGCAGGATCTCCGCCCGGGACTGCGGCTCGGCGTTCACCCGCAGGAGCACCAGCTCGCGCTCGACGTGGTTCTCCTGGGTGAGATCGGTGACCTTGATCACGTCGATGAGCTTGTGGAGCTGCTTCACGACCTGCTCGATCACGAACTCGTCGCCGCGCACCACGAGGGTCATCCGCGAGACGCTCGTGTCGAGGGTCTCGCCGACCGACAGCGACTCGATGTTGTACCCGCGGGCACTGAAGAGCCCGGCCACCCGCGAGAGGACGCCGAACTTGTTCTCGACGAGGACCGCGATCGTGTGCTTCCGGACGCCGTGGCCGTTCT
>CAYXBJ010000030.1:0-4438 GCA_964463175.1 uncultured bacterium | reverse complement strand
TCGCTCAGGATCTTGTCCGCCCACACCGCGAGGGCGACCAGCGTCGGAGGCACCGCGAACGTCGCGTTCTTGTCACTGAGATCCGTGTCCAGGACCCCCCGGGCCCGGGAGCACGCCGTTCAGACGTGGATGGGGATCTTGTGGGCGTGGGTCTTGGCGAGGATCTCGGCCAGCGGTGGCCAGCCGACCGGCACCACCGCGTTCGCCACCGGCGTCCGCAGGAGCGACACCGCTTCGCCGAGCAGAAAGATCTGGACCTCGTGGCCGGCCTCGACGAACGCGTTGGCGTGCAGGAAGGGGAAGGCCGCCTTCGTCGGATCGTCGGATCCCCACGCGCTCTTGATGAGGAGCTTCATCGATTCCTCCCGTCAGAAGATCGGCCGCTCGACGTAGCGCCCGAACACCTCGCGGAGACGCGCCGCGATCTCTCCGAGCGTGGCGCGGGCCTTGACCAGCTCGATCGTCGTCGGCATGAGGTTGACCGCCGGGTCCTGCGCCTCGGCGGCGAGGCGGTCCAGTAGCCGGGCGACATGGGGCCCGTCCCGGCGCGCGCGGACGGCCTGGACCGCCGCGACCTGACGGGCCTCGACCGCCGCATCCACCCGGTGGATCGGGATGGGCGGGGGCTCGTGGGGCTCCACGTGCGTGTTGACCCCGATGACCGGCTGGTCGCCCGAGGCCTTGCGCCGGGCGATCTCGTACGCGTTGTCCGCGATCTCACGCTGGAAGTAACCCTCCTCGATCGCGCGGATCGTGCCGCCCATCGCATCCACCTTGCGGAGGATCGCGAGGGCCTCCGCCTCGATCCGGTTGGTGAGCGCCTCCACGTAGTACGAGCCCCCGAGCGGGTCGATGACCTCCGGCACGCCGGTCTCCTCGGCGATGACCTGCTGGGTCCGGAGCGCGAGCTTCATCGCCTCCTCGGACGGGATCGCGTAGGCCTCATCCAGCCCGTTGGTGTGGAGGGACTGCGCGCCACCGAGGACGGCCGATAGGGCCTGGAAGGCGGTGCGGACCACGTTGACCATGGGCTGGGCCTTGGTGAGGGTCGCCGCCGCCGTCTGGCAGTGGAACCGGAGGCGCATCGACTCCGGCTTCGTGGCGCCGAACCGCTCCTTCATGATCCGCGCCCAGAGTCGCCGGGCCGCCCGGAACTTCGCCGCCTCCTCGAAGAAGTCCTGCTGGGCGATGAAGTAGAAGGCGAGCCGGGACGCGAACGCGTCGACCGGCACGCCCGCCCGCGTCACCTCCTCCACGTAGGCGATCCCGTTCGCCAGCGTGAAGGCCACCTCCTGGACCGCGTTCGCGCCGGCCTCGGAGATGTGGTAGCCGCTGATGTTCACCGGGTTGTAGCGGGCCATCCGCCGCGCGGTGAACGCGATCATGTCGCGCATGAGCCGCATCGACGGCCGGATCGGGAAGATCCACTCCTTCTGGGCGATGTACTCCTTCAGGATGTCCGCCTGGACCGTGCCGGAGAGGCGATTGAGGTCGAGGCCGCGGGACTCGGCCAGCGCCACGTACATCGCGAGGAGGATCCACGCCGTGGGGTTGATCGTCATGGAGACTGAGATCCGCTCGAGGTCGATGCCGTCGAAGAGCGCGGCGACGTCGTCGAGCGTGTCGACGGCCACGCCCTCGCGCCCGACCTCGCCGAGCGAGCGGGGATCGTCGGAGTCGTAGCCCATGAGGGTCGGCATGTCGAAGTCGACGGACAGGCCGGTCTGGCCCTGGCCGATCAGATAGCGGAACCGCGCGTTCGTGTCGGCTCCGGTGCCGAAGCCGGCGATCTGGCGCATCGTCCAGAGCCGGCCCCGGTACATCGTGGGGTAGGGGCCGCGCGTGAAGGGGTACTGGCCGGGGAGGCCGATGGCCTCGTACCGCGTGTTGGCAACGTCTGCGGGGGTGTAGAGCCGCTGCCTGGGCAGCCCCGAGGCGGTGCGGTACTCGGCGCGGGACTCCGGCTGGCGCTCGACGAACTGCCGTAGCTCGTCCGTCTCCCAGGCCTTGTGCATCCGCCGGATCCGCTCGATCGCTTCGCGGTCGTACATCGTGACTCTCCTCGCGTCCGCCACCCGAGTCCTGTGCGGCCGCGCTCCGACCCGGGGCGAATCCCCGCCGGGCGCGCTTGCGGCCCGGAGATGGTGCATTATATGCGACCGGCGCGCCCGGTCCATCGCAGGCCTCCCGGGCAGGAGAACCCCATGAGGATCCTGTACGTGTCGTCGCTCGGCGCGGGCAAGGAATGCCTGCGACTCATCAAGGACCGCATCAGCGTCGATCACATCGTGACGATCGATCCTGACACGGCGGCGCGAGCGAAGGTCGGCGGGTATGCCGACTTCACGGACCTCGGCATCGCCGTGCGGCACGCGCGCGAGTATTCGATGAAGGGCGAGCCCGACCAGCAGATGGTGAAGGACCTCGCCCCGGATCTCATGATCGTCAACGGGTGGAACCGGCTGATCCCGCGCTCGATTCTCGGCCTTCCCCGGCTCGGGTGCATCGGGTTCCACGGGAGCTGGAAGCCGCTGCCATTCGGGCGTGGCCGGAGCCCGATCACCTGGGCGATCCTGAACGGCGCGACGCAGTTCTTCCTGCATCTGTTCCACCTGGACGAGGGCGTCGACTCGGGCGACGTGATCGACACCGCGCGGTTCGACATCACGCCCCACGACACGTGCGGGACCCTCCACGAGAAGGTGGGGATGGTCAGCGCCTCGCTGCTCCTCGCGAACGTCCCGAGGATCCTCGACGGGACGGCACCGCGGACCCCCCAGGTCGGGGTGCCCACGTACCTGCCCAAGCGCACGCCCGAGCAGGGTCGGATCGCCTGGACGATGCGGGTGGACGAGGTGTGCACCCTGGTACGGGCGGTCACGCGTCCCTATAGCGGGGCCTTCACCGACATCGACTACCGTGGCGAGCGGATCCGGATGGTCGTCTGGGACGCGGTGCCCTTCTCCTACGACATCCAGATGGAGGGCCCCGTCGGCAGCGTCGTCCACGAGCTGGACGGCCATCCGCTGATCCGATGCCGGGACGGACTCCTGCTCGTCAAGGACTTCACGCGGTTGCCCGGGTAGCGACGACTGGACGCTGCGCCGACCCGACCCGATGGTCCCGCTCGGCGTGGGGGGCAGGCGCGTGGTCCCGCCGACGGCGGTTGTGTCGATCCGCAGCCCGGCCGAGCGACTAGAGGGAAAGGGAGTCGCGCCGGCTCACGAGCGACCAGACCTGGGAGGAGCGCCATGCCATCGAACATCGCCCCGTGTCTCTGGTTCGACGATCGCGGCGAGGAGGCCGCCCGCTTCTACGTCGGGATCTTCAAGAATTCCAGGATCCTGGAGATCTCGCGCTACTCGGAGGCGGGGCACGAGGTCCACGGACGGCCCGCGGGCTCGGTCATGGCCGTCAGCTTCGAGCTGAACGGCCAGCGGTTCACCGCGCTCAACGGCGGGCCACACTTCACGTTCAGCGAGGCCATCTCCTTCCAGATCAGCTGCGAGAACCAGGAGGAGGTGGACCACTACTGGAGCCACCTGTCGGCGGGCGGCGACCCGAACGCCCAGCAGTGCGGGTGGCTGAAGGACAAGTTCGGGCTGTCGTGGCAGGTCGTGCCGACTGTCCTGTTCGCGATGCTGATGGATCCGGACCCGGCGAAGTCCAAGCGCGCGATGGAGGCGATGCTCCAGATGAAGAAGCTCGACATCGCGGCGCTCCGGCGCGCCTACGCCGGGTAGGCTGGGTCCGGAGACCGCGCGGGCCCGAGCAGCCGGGCCTCGAACACCGCGGCCATCTCGTCCCAGCTCCAGCCTTGCTGGAGCGCGAGTGCGGCCTCGTGGTGCCGCCGCCAGAGCGCGTCGTCGGTGAGGAGCCGGACGGCCTGCCGGGCGAACGCCTCCTGGTCCCCGGCGATGAAGCCGGTCACTCCATCGCGCACGCGCTCCGGCATGGCGGCGACGGGACGGACGACGGCCGGGACACCGAGGGCCTGCGCCTCGGCGACCGACAGGCAGAACGCTTCGGTCTCGTGCCCTCCGTAGAGCATGATCCGGGACGCGCGCATGGCGTCCCACAGCATGTCTCTCGGTGCCGGCGCGTGCGGATGCAGAGAGGGGCGGGCCGAGATCGGAAGGTCGCCGGGCAGGAACTGCCCGAGTCGGGCCTCGGTCTCCTGCCAGGGCTCGCCGAAGCGATACCCGTAGTCGCGGATGCCATAGATGTGGAGCTCCGCTCCCGGGACCTGGGGGAGGATCGAGCGAGCCCAGACCCGGATCAGCCATTGAAGGTCGCGCTGGGGGTTCGAGGCGAAGATCGCGCGGGGCGGGGGCGGGCTCGCCAGCCGCGGACGGCCCCGCACGCCCGTTGGCAGGCCGAAGGGGATCACGAGCGGAGGCCTCGGCCCCGGGAGCCATGCCGGATAGGTCCTGGCCTG
>CAYXBJ010000029.1:0-2287 GCA_964463175.1 uncultured bacterium | reverse complement strand
GCGGGTCGGGCTGGTGCTGGCCGCGGGCGCCCACGGCGTCGCCGTCCGGTCCGCCATCCTGGGCGCCCAGGATCCGGCGCGGGCAGCGCAGGAGCTCATCAGGGCGTTCCCGTCGAGCTAAGCCCCGCCTCCCGACGTCGCTCGCTCACGCGGCGCTACGAAGGCGGCGCCGTCGACTGGGGCACGACGGCGCGCGGCGTGGCCGTGCGCGGCTGGCGGGTCCGGGCCAGCACCTCGCCGTAGATCTCCTCCCACTCCGCGGCGATCGGCCCGGAGCTGAAGCGGGCCGCGTGGGCCCGGCCGGCCGCGCCCAGGGTGGCGGCCCGCGCCGGGTCACGGTGGAGGGTCAGGATCGACTCGACGAGCGCCCCGATGTCGCCCGCCTCGACGAGGACGCTCCGTGACGCGTCCATCTCGTCCCCGAGATGTCGCGTGCGGGCCGCGATCACCGGCAGACCCGCCGCCATCGCCTCGATGATGGCGAGGCGGCCGGTCCCGGCCCTGCTCATCGTTACGAACACGTCGCTGGCGGCGTACGCGTCGAGGAGCCGGGCGGCGGGGAGCGGCCCGCCCCATCGGCTCCTCCCCGACTCGTCTCTTCGCGGGATGGGTGTGGGACTCTCGCGCTCACCGATGACGATACTCAGGGCGTGCTGCCGACACGCGACCCGATCGTGAAGAGATGATGACGGAGCGGGGTCCCGCCGGTGTCTCGACTGTCACCGGGGTGTGATGACCGGCGCCGCCTGCCGGGCGCGCGAGGCTGGAGCCGCCCGCGATGACGCGCGATGTTGCTGCGCCAGGCGCACGTCGAACTGCTCCAGGCGCACGCGACGACGGTGGCGACCGCGATCCTGAATCGGCTGGGCCCGGATCGGGAGCACATGAGCGATGTCCTGGCCGAGGCCCGGCGCCTGCACGAAGCCATGTTCCTCGTCCGGCGCGCCGTCGACGCGTTGGTGCCGCCCGTCCGCCCGGTCGGAAGCTGACCCTCCGGTCGCCCGCCCTCTTGAAAATCCGACGCACGCCGGTCGATCCACGTGGTAGAAGGTGGGTCGACCATTGCCGATCGGAGAAAGAGGGGCTGACCCATGGAGGACATGCAGCGGGGTGACTTCGTCGGGCGGCATCTGATCGTCGACGCATCGACGATCAACCGGCGAAATCTCACGTCGACCGACACCGTCTTCACGCTGCTCGAAGCGCTGGCCCGGAACCTGGACATGACCCTGGTGCTGCCCCCGATCGTGTTCCGGTATCCCTTCGCCAACAGCGAGCTGGCGACCTTCTGCGACGACATCGAGGTCGAGCTCACCGCCAAGGCGAAGCACATCGCGGCGTCGGACCGGCCGGTGGACCTCACCCTGACACCAGTCCGCATCATGCGAGAGTTCCTCCGGCGCCGTCAGATGGAGGAGAGCGGTGTCAGTGGCGTGAGCATCTGGGCGGAGTCGCACGCCGCCATCCACACGTGGGACGAGGACAACTACTACGCATTCGACGCCTTCAGCTGCAAGGACTTCCGGCCGAAGGACGCGCTGCGGCTGCTGCTATCGCACTTCGACACCGAGGTCCTGAACTGCGTCAACTTGCTTCGCTTCCAGCGGTCGCTGCCCCGGGTGTCCAACTTCCAGGTCAACGAGAACTGGGAGGTGCTCGTCAAGGGGGACGTGATCGGCGAGCTCGATTCGGTCAACTTCGACGAGCTCTGATCCGGCGCCGCCCGGTTTCAGACCCTTCTGCCGCGCCGGGGTGCCCTGACCGCCGCCCGACTCAGCGTGTTCGTGCTCCGCTCGCGGCGCGCCACGTCATCACGGTCATCCCGGGGACTGCGCGCGTAGGATCGGCCCGCCCGATCGACTGACGCGGTCCGCGGCCGGCTCGAGGGGATTGTCGTCGCCGACGTCACGACGCCGGACCCGCTGGTGGTGAGCCCGGCGACGCCCCTGAGCGAGGCCGTCCGGCTGATGCGTGACGCCCGGGTGAGCGTGCTCGCCGTCCGGGATCAAGACGGCGTGGTCAGTCTGATCACCGCGAACGCCCTGCTCCGGGCGCTGGACCGACTGATCGCGCCCGCCCGAACGGAAGGATGACGCCGCCGATCACGACCCGGCGAGCCGGGTCGGGTCGGAGTCGGGGGGTCAGCTCAAGAGGGGGCTCGGCTCGGGACCGCGTCAGGACGTGGTGGGACTGAGGACGGGCACGCTCACGTCGACGTCCCAGGAGAGCGTGAAGCGCTCGCCTCCGGTCTCCCGGTAGAGCCCCTTGCTCTTGAGCGTCAGGCGCC
>CAYXBJ010000028.1:0-13214 GCA_964463175.1 uncultured bacterium | reverse complement strand
CGACGAGCCGAGGTCCGCCAGTGTGATCGCCTTGTCCTCGTGCCAGCTCCTGCGCCTTGACAAGCCGCGCTTCGACACGCTCTGCCAGCGACACCCCTCCGTGCTCCAGGCCGTGGCCCGGACGCTCTGCCATCGGCTGGCCGTCACGTCGGACTCGGTCGTGTGGGCCCGCGAGGCCTACCGGGAGGTGTTCGACACGGTCCTCGCCCGTTGCACGGAGGAGGAGCGCCGCGCCCTCTTCCGCGTGGCCCTGGCCGGGGGCGATCCGGGCCTGGCCGACCAGCTCTCCGGGGCCGGGGGGCGGGCCCAGGGGCTCCTGGCCGACCTCGCAGAGCGATACCCCGCGCTCGTCGCCAGCAGCGGCGCGACCCGGTTCGGTCTCCATCCGAGACTCCAGGCGTACCTCGAGGAGCGCATGGAGGTCGAGGAGGGGGCGCTCGCAATCACCGCCACCCGCGGAGAGATCGCTCAGCTGCTCATCGAGCGCGGTGAGATCCGGCAGGCGCTCAGCCAGTGGTTGAACGCCGGGCGCTGGCAGGATGCCGCACAGGCGATCTGGCGCCTCATGGCCACGCTGCCGTCCCCCTCGGACGACGAGCTGAGGGAGTGGCTCGGACGCTTCCCGGAGGCGGTCCTGATCGAGACGGATCTCGTGGGGTTGAAGGCGAGCCTCCTGTCCAAGGGCGGAGACGCCGAGGGAGCGGCCGCGCTCCTCGGGCGTGCCGCTCGGCTCGACGTCTGGGCCCGACCGCCGCAGGTGGCGCTCCAGGAGGCCCTGGCCGCCCGCTATCGGGCGGCCGGGCGTTGGCAAAACGCCTACACGTGGACGCGGAGCGCGCGGGCGCTCTCCCAGGGCCTCCCGAGCGGTGCGACCGGCCCGCAGCCGCGCCGAGAGCTCATGCCGCAATGGGGAGCGTGGGCCGTCGCGCTGGTGCTCAGCGGTCTCGTGGCCTGGCTCGCGCGTGGGACGCTCCCGGTCGCCACCGGGCGGTTCCTGGCCGTCCTGGCGGTCGCCGTCGTGCTGTGGACTGGCGGGCGGCCACCGGACTACGTCGTGGGGCTGGGGATGGGCATGGCTTGGATTCTGCTCGGTGTCGCCTCCCCGCGCGTGGCCTTCGGGGGCTTCGCGAGCAGTGCCTGGCTACTCATGGTCGGCGTCCTCGGGCTCGCGGCCGCGCTTGCGCGGTCCGGCCTCCTCTACCGCATCACGCTGCTCATGCTCCGGAGTAGCAGGCCGACCTTCGCCGGCCAGACGATCGCGCTCGGGCTGGCGGGGGTCATTTCGACGCTCCTGATCCCGTCGGCGCAGGCCCGCATGACCCTCATGGGTCCCATCGTCTCGGGGCTTGCCGAGAACCTCCGGTATCCGCCCCGCAGTCGGGGCAGCACGGGCCTCGCGCTCGCAGTCTTTTCGGGATTCTGCCTGGCGACCACGACGTTCCTCACTGGCACGCCGACGTGCCTCATCGCGTGGCGAATGCTCCCCGAGGCGACCCGGCACGAGATCACCTGGCTCACCTGGTTCCTGGGTGTGCTCCCGCTCGAGCTGATCACCCTGGGCGGAGCGCTCGTCTGGATCGTGTGGTACTACCGGCCCGCCGACGCCGTCTCGATCGATCGCCGGCGGCTCGCGGCCCAACTGAACGTCCTCGGGGCGCCGACCCGCCAGGAGTACGTCTCGGCGCTCGTGGCCATTGCGCTCCTGGTCGCCTGGATCGCGCAGCCGCTCCATGGGATCGATCCCGCGTGGCTGGCGCTCGGGGCGCTGTGCATCGTGATCACGTGCGGCATCCTCGACCGGGCCGCAGTCCAGTCCCAGGTGGACTGGCCCTTCCTCCTGTTCATGGGGATGGCATTCAGCCTGGCCGACCTCGCGGTTGCCGTGCGGGCCGATACGTGGCTGGGCCAGGCGACCACATGGGCGTTCGGCGCGATGAGGAGCGCCCCGGTGGTCGTCGGCATTGCGATCATCGTCACGATGGGGATCCGCACCGTCATGCCCTGGCAGACGGCCGTGCCGCTCCTCACCGTGGCGCTGGCCGGGGTGGCGCAGGCCGCGGGAGTGAGCCCCTGGATCGTCGGGCTGGTGGCGTTGAAGGCGGGCAGCGTGTTCATCCTGCCGTACCAGAACACGTACTACCTGACGCTCTATTACGGGACGGAGGGGAAGGTCTTCACGCACCGGGGCGCGGCCCCGTTCGCCTGGGTCTACGCCGGGCTCGTCGCGGTCGGGTTCTTCGTCAGCCTCCCCTACTGGCGCCTCCTCGGCCTCGTTCGCTGATGGCCTCCAGCCAGCCGCCGCGCTCGGACGGAGGCTCTGACCTCCCGCTTCCCTGACCCATTTCACCGGCGCCGCCTGATCGAGGTCGGCGACTTCGTCTCGCTGCACTCAGGTTCGAAGCTCGCCGGAATCTGCGGTCGCCCGGTTCCAATGGGTCTCAGACCTGACAGATCGAGTAAGGTAAGCGAGGTCTAGGTGGAAGCGCTCCTTCTTCCCCACTCGACGCCCGGGCGGGCACGGGTCGCTGGTCCTTCTCGTGGTGAGCGAAATGGATGCGTGGGGTAGCCGACGGCCTCGAGCCCTGGGCGGTATGCGAAGGCAGCCGGTTGCAAGATCCCAAGCGCCCCGCGATTTGACCCAGCGACCCGACCCCGGCCCGCTGGGTCAGGCGATCCGTACAAGTCCGTGGCGCGCGGCCTGAGCGCGGGCGGGCGGATTCTTGGATACCGGACCGTCCGTGCCAGCCCAGATGCGCCGGTGACGAGGCGGGACCGGTCAGCCCGCTTCGAAATCGACCCGGCCGAGGCTGAGGTGATTCGCCGGATCTTCCGCGCGTACGCGAACGGGCAGAGCATGAAGGCGATCGCGCACGCCCTGAATCAGGAACAGGTCGCCTTCCCGGCCCAGGAGACGAAACGCGGGCCGGCGCGGCGGGGGTGGGCCGTCTCCGCAGTCCGCACGATCTTGCTGAACGAAAAGTACGCCGGCCGCTGGATCTGGAACAAGACCCGATTCCTGAAGGATCCGGATTCAGGTCGGCGCCGCCCGATCGACCGACCCCCGGAGGAGTGGATCGTCCAGGAGCGGCCCGATCTCCGGATCATCAACCCCGATCTCTGGGCCGCGGCTCAGGCCCGGCTGCGGTACGTCCGCGAGGCCTTCGGGTTCCGTGCCGGCCGACCCCAGCGCGGTCGCGCCTCCCTCGCCTACTCCCCGTACCTCCTCTCCGGCATCCTCCGGTGCGGCGCCTGCGAGGCGCGGATGACCGGCCAGACGGCGACCCGCTGGAAGGACGGCCGTCCCTACCGCTATGGGTGGTGCCGCTGCGGATTTGCGGCCGCCAAAGGGCCGAGTGTGTGCGCACACTCGGTGGGTTATCGTCAAGACCGGCTCGAGGCCACCGTGCTGGAGCGGTCCCGCACCGCCATGACGCCCGCCATGCTGGAGCGTCTCACCCGGATGATTAACGCGCACCTCGAGGCGGCCGCCCAGCAGCGGACCACGCGCGCCGACCAGCTCACCGTCGAGATCCGCCAGCTCGAGCGAGAAGCGGGCCACCTCGTGCGCTTCCTAGCGTCGGGTAACGAGTCCGACACCGTCCGCGACGAATTGCGCGCCCGTGAGATGACCCTCACCGCGCTCCGGGCGGAACACCGTGACGTTGCGGCGCGGGACGTGACAGCCCGGCCTCAGGTGCACCCGACGTGGATTCTCGCCCGGTTCGAGCGGCTCGACGAGCTGCTGCGCCGCGATCCGGTGCGGGCCAAGGCGGAGCTCGTCAAGCACCTGGACGGCGAACTCCGGCTGACGCCGCTGCCCTCGGCAGGGCGCGAGCGACGGGCGGAAATTCGAGGTCGCGCAAACCTGAACGGCCTCCTGAAAGGTCAGGAGGCCGTTTTCCAGTACGTTGGTTGCGGGGGGCCGCTTTGTACGGTACGAAAGCAGCCCGCTGCCCTTCCGCTTCGAGGCTCGCCGGGATCTGCGGTAGTGGTGGCCCGGCCCCTACTATTCGGCGATCTTCAGGAGCCGGGTACGGGCTTGATCGAGCAGCCCCTGGACCGTCACATACAGGTTGCCGCCCAAACCCACGATGTTCACCGGTACGGTGTGAAAGGGGTCAGAGGCGTACACGATGTCCGTGTCGTAGATCTGGAGATAGTTCAGTGGCGCGGGACCACTGAGCTTGAAGTTGCTCGGCGCGAAGCTGTCAAAGCCGGCCGATGATTGGCCGAGCAGGTCGGACACCCCGTACTTGGGTCCGACGGTGGTGCCGTCGAAGACCACCTGCAGCACGTTGTAGAGCGCCTGCTCCGGGGAAATAAGGGTCACGCCGTCCACGCTGCCCTCCTTGTCCGGCTTGTCCGAGAAGGACGTGCCGAACTGGCCCCCTCCCAGGACCGTAGAGGTCGACGGGATCGGGGAGGGCGACATCGCCGTCTGCGCGGCCAGCCACTTGACGCCGCTCAAGCCGAGCTTGTCGTTGCCGGCGTGATCCCGTTTGATCCCGCTGGTCTGCGTCGCCTTGCCCGCGTCCCCGGGCGCGTCTGAGAAGTCCGCAAGGATCGTCGCCTCCGCCGCGCAATCCATGGACAGCCCACCGGGCGGGTGGTCGCAAACCGGGCCGAACTTGAGAGGAATCGGACACCGACCCGGGTCCGTTGCGCAGTGTGGAGGGACGAAAATCGGAAGCCCGCTGCCGGTGGTGGCGACCAGCGTCACGCCGTCGAAGATCGACTCGAAGGTGACGATTGCCGCGTCCCAGGCCTCCGTGAACGCCAAGTCCGTCTGGTCGTAGGCGGAGCCGGAGCCGAACTGCGCGGCCAAGAGGCCGGTCCATAGCGTCAGGGCGTGATTGGGGTCGTTGGAGTCGTTGGGCAGGATCATTTCGGTCGAGGCGGAGGTCGGCCCCGCCACGGCGATCGAGACGAAGGCGGTGCTGGCGCCGTATTTCTGCCCCAGCGCGCGAAGGAAGGTGGCCCAGGCGCCCTGGTACACCGTGTTCCACGGCAAGGGCAACTGCGTCAACACCGGAGTCTTCTTCCCCTCGGAGTCGTTGAAGTATGCCGAGCCGCATCCGGCTCCGTCGAATGACGTGACGACCTCGGGGGGCAACAATCCCATCTCCACGTCCGACGCCAGGCCACAGGCGGGATTTCCGGCGGCGGCTATCTGATCAAACACCCAGGTTGGCGTGAAGAAGCCCGGCGTGATGGCGAGCTGAATAGTCTTGAAATTCTTGGGGTGCGCCGCGTTCCACGCCTCGATCGTCCTAAAGGCGTCCTGCAGGATGCTCCAGTCATACCCTTGCTTCGGGTCCGTGTCCGAAGGAGGCCCGGGATTCAGAGACTTCCAGTGCACCCGCACCGCGAGCCCCGCCACCGCGGGATTGTCGAGTAACTGGTGGAAGTAACCGCGCAGATACGTGTCTGGGTCGAACAGCTCGAACGGGGGGACCTGCTTCCGCGCCTCCGAAACGCGGTTCTCGACCGGCACGACGGCGTAGATGCCCACTGGAAAGCGCGCAACCGGGCGACACCCGCCCTGGGGATCCGGAATGCAGTCGGCCCGCGCGCTACCCGAGGACGACACGAGGAGGCCCCAAAGGACCATCAGCCCGAGGACGATCTTCGCGACGCGAGTCACTCCGACAGGTCTCATGCTCTTGCCCTCTCTCCTTCACGCTGCTGAGTGGCCGTGCTCCCGTTAAGCCTGGATTTCCGACTTGGGAACACAAGTCTCACCCGCTCCGGTGGCTGAGCGACGACGTGGGGCAGCGGGAACCGCTTCGGCCTACTGGCGCTACGTTCCAGAGCCCCCGTCGACATGCGACACGGAGGACGAGCGCGACAGATGCTCAGGAGCCTGGTGGGGCGCGGCTCTCCCGGGATCGGCGAGAAGTGGACGACCAGTGGCCCTGGCTGGCCACGGTCACGAGTGCGACGAACCGAGCCGGTCGGCCGAGAATGGGTGGAGAATCGTGGC
The DNA here is from genome assembly GCA_964463175.1 of uncultured bacterium. GTDB lineage: Bacteria > Methylomirabilota > Methylomirabilia > Rokubacteriales > DASRDR01 > DASRDR01. The sequence goes on along the minus strand of CAYXBJ010000028.1, from coordinate 7,231 downwards.
GGAGTCCCGGCAGATCGAGGACCGTCCCCACGACGTCGTCGTAGTCGGCGTCGTCGTAAACACCCGGCACCCAAAGGGGATCGGGAGGACTCGTCGCGGCAAGGGCCCGCAGGCCACTGAGCCCGAGAACCAGAAGGAGGACGAGCGATCGTCGCCCCCGCATGGCCGCCAACGCTATCCGATCGACGGGCTCGGTGGCAAGGGCCTCCTAATCGAAGCTACCGACAGGGCACGTCCAACTGGCGTCCGCCGGCGAACCCACGATCATCGTAGACCTTCTTGATTTTCTCGAACGACTGAAGTCGATGGGGTGAGACAAGCTCTGTCTCGTCCTGATCGGACTAACAGGCCCGGGCGCATGCCGCGATCTAGGCACGGACCGCAACCGGTCGCGGGCGCGCGATCGCGGGCCCGCTTTGGACGGTACGAAAGCAGCGCGCTACCGTTCCGGTTCGAGGCCAATCGGTCCCTCCGCACCACGCGATTTCAACCCATGATTGAATCGCGATCACGCTTTCGCCATCGAATACGGTGACTGACGTGGCGGCGCACTTCCCCAAAACGCAAGCCTCAGGCTCCAGCGCCAGCGCCTGACAGCATGCACACTCAGCGACGACGCCCAAACGGTGCGCATGTCTACTTGCCCATCGGCGAGGAGGCCCGGCGGCTGGTCGGCGTCTGCTTCATCGTCCGGTTCAAGTACCTAAGATGCTCGGTCGCCGCGTGGAGCTTCCGGAGCCGTCCTGAGGGACTGACGGTCAGCCGCAACCACCTCGTCCCACGCCGGTGCCGATGGGCGGGGCGTCGTCCATCGTTCGCCAGCGGTGCTAGAACCGGTAGGTCAGCGCGAACCGAATGCCGTGCTCCTGGAGCTCGACCTCGTTGTCATCTTCGTGACTGATCTCGCGTTGGTAGAAGTACGTGAACTGGTAGCCGACGTCCGCTCGCAGCGCCGGGGTGAACGCGTAGGCGAGGCCTAGTGTCGCATCCACGTGGCCCTGCTCGAGATCGACCGTTCCCCCCTCGGATCGGAGGCTGTCGACACGGGGCAGCCCCCCGCCGCTGGCGGCGGCGAGCAGACTCAGTCGACCGATCAAGGGGTAGTCGAGCCTGAGGCCCAGAATCGGTACGGGGAGCTCTTGACGGTAGAAGTCCTCGTTGTTGCCGTTCAGCGTGGGATTGAAATAGACGTACGTGAGCCCGGCACTTGCCGTCAGCCCCCCTCCGTGGGGCAACGGGAGCAGGAGCCGCTCGTAGTCCAGGCTCATCCGCAGAATGTCGGCATCCGTGTGAATGCGCCCCGGCGGCAGGAGGTGGCCGTTGTACAGCACCGGCTGGCTAACCGTGCTGGTACCGTCGAGGAACCAGTACAGGACGGTCGCGCGGAGCGCGTCGCGCGGCGTCATGGAGTAGCGCCCGCTCAGGCTGACTTTCTCGGCGACGTCGATCCCAAGGTCCCCGCGGACATCCAATCGAGTGGCAGGGCTGGGCTCGCCGACCTTCAGGTGCCCACTCGGGACGCCGACTTCACCGCTCAGCGAGATCCCCCACCCGGACCACACTGCTTCGGGCACCGGCTGGGCAGACCCGCCCGGATCGACGGTCGTGGGCGTCATCGGCGGACTCTGAGCGTCGCTTTGGATGCCCGCGCCCAACACCCCGGTGAGCAGCGCCGCGGCGCAGCACAGTCGTCTCATCCTCGTTCTCCCATCGGGCCAAGCAGTCTCGATCCGAGATGGTGGCAACGGCCGCGCGACCGTGCAGGGCCTCGCGGGTCAGTGCACCACCGGACTACGGCAGCTGTCTGTGAAGAGGGTGGCGCACGCGATTGGCTATGGCGATCCTCCTCGAGCATGCCATCGCTCATATGAACTCTACTTCGGTGACGGAACACTAGGAGAAGGTCGAGCGACACACTTGACGCGAGCGAGCCGGACCTCACGTGAGCTCGCGGTAGCAGAACGTCAGGTAAAGGCCCATGGCAATGACCAGCAGCGGCCACAGGACCCTGGCGGGACGCTCGGGGAAGATCCGGCGCACACTCAGCCAGCGCACTGTGCCGGCCAGCAGGCCGAGGCCGCCGAGCGCGGCGTGCTGCACGTTGATCAGCGTTCCGAGCTCCTCCGTCTCGCGCGCGCTTGTATGGGCGTGGCCAAGCAGCAGCACGCTGCCTCCGATCATCACGAGCGGAAGCGCCGCCCCTAGCGGCCGCTCGCGGGGCGGCCGGTGCTGGTCTCGCCAGCCGAGCCAGATCATCGCGAGCACCAGCGCGGCGCCAAGCTGATGCTCGACGATCCCGGGATCGACGATCGCTTCGCGCAAGGTCACGGTGCGCAGCACCCACACCTCGGGGTCGGCAAAGATGGAGATGAACAGCGCCAGCGGCACCAGCAGGAACGGCCAGACACGGGTTACCCACGTCGCGCCGAGCGGACCAAGGCCTTGCGCGACCCACAGCAAGCCCATCGCGGTGACGAAGACGCCCGACCAGTTGTGCATGAACTCCGCGTAGCGGCGATCGTCAACCGTCCGCGTGGCGGCGCCGACGAAGCTCGACGGGTCGACCAGCGTCGCGCGCGGCACCGTCGGCGTCAGCAGTGCGTGGAGCTGCACCCGCGTCAGCAGCAGCGCGCCATCTTCGCCTGGCGGCGAGACGGATCCGAGAATCCCGGCGATGATGACGACGAGCATCCCAGCCGACACCTCCAGCTCGAGCATCCGACCGAAGCGCCGTAGCCACGCCGTCCCTTCCCCCCGGACGTCGAGCGCCGGCGCGCCGGCGAGCCGGAGGAGGTTGGGTCGCACGATTCGATAGTTGAAGACGCCGGCCACCAGCACCGGAATCACCATCACCAGCTTGATCAGCAGTGTGAGGCCGTAGGCGGAGGTCACCAGGCCCGCGGGCGCGTGCAGATTGCGCACCGCGGCGTATATGCCCGAGACGAGCAGCACCGACGCAGCCGAGAGGGCCACCGGGGAGAAGCGCCGGACGATCTCCGCGATCAGGGCGAGGCACGACGGCCGCACGTGCGCGATGATGGTGGCTCTCGCCGCCAGGAGGTGCGCGAGGACGCCGAGCCACGCCGCACCGGCGGCGATGTGCGCGAGCTGGGCGGCGATCGAGAGGCTGCGCGCGGCGGGTTGAGCGGCGGCATGACTGGTGAGGGCCGTACACCAGAGGGCGCCGGCGCCGACCGCGGCGACAATGCTCCACCTCCCCGGACCCGGCGCCCGCGTCGCGGCTGCTGCCAGAACGAAACAGGCAATGCGCGCCAGCGCCAGTTGCCCAACGGTGGTCCGCAGTCCGAGGCGAGCGACCAGCGCCAGCTCGACACCGCCGAACGGCGTCACGTTTTGGGTCTCAGCCGCCAGCACGAAGAGATCGAGGAACGTCGCCAGGCCCGCGATCAATGCCCCGATTGCGACCCATCGAGCGGCGCTCGCCGACAGGGCGTCCGCCAGGATCTCGCTTGCCGTGTCCGGCCCCAGACGTCGGCAGGCTGGCCGCAACATGCCGAGCATGAAGATGCAACCGCCCAGCACGACGATCAGACCCGTCAGCTGGAGGCCGTGGAGTAGCGAGTGCTCCATGGGCGTCAGGCCGCGCTCATCGCATTCGCGCCGGCGACATGCTCACTGCGGCGTCCGGATTTGGAACGTGACGCGGCCCGTCGCGCTGTGACCGTCCCGGGAGAGCACCCGCCACTCCACCGCGTAGGAGCCGGGAGCAAGACGCTGGACGGGAACCACCAGATGCGTGCGGTCGCCGCGGTCGACCGCTGGCGTGCCCTGCGCCAAGTTAGTGCGATGTTTGGCGGCGAGCTCGGCGGCCCGGACGACCTCGACCGAGTTGAACCCCTCCTCGAGCAGCTCGCTGAACCACAGCTCGATGCGCTCCGGCGGCACAGCCACCTGCGCCTGGCTCGCCGGACTCGAGCGGACCAGACGTGCGTGCGCGAAGCTCGGGAGGGGATAGATGAGGAACAGGAGAGCGATGCTCCACGCCATGGGAGCCAGGACATGCGCGGGAGATCGCGCGGTTCTCACGAGCACAGGCCTCCAGTCCCGGGTAGCACACGGTGGCTCGTTCCGCAAACAGGGGCACGAGGCGCGCGCGCCAAATGATGTCCTGGCGAAAATGCCACGTCGAGTCGATTGGAGCGCCCGTTTGACCTGGCGGGAGCGCGAGAGCTGAACGGCGGCAGGCATCACGACATCCCCTTGTATGACCTCTCGCTCGTGGATCTTGGCAGCGGTGCCCGACGAAGCGTCGCTGACAGCGCACTGGCCCGCTCAAGACCGAGATCCTCCATCTCGAAAGCGAAACAAGACGCTAGGCGCGCTGCCTGGCGCAGGGCGACGAGCTCGCAACTGTCCGGGTCTGGTGCGGGCAACGGCGCTTACCTGGGCGCCTTGAAGGCGGAGTCATGGACTCCCTCTAAGGCTCTCTCGACCCGGGCCAACACAGGGCTGTCGAGGGCCAACACGGGGGGCATTACGTGGAACACAAGGTCTGGGCGCAGCGTCCGGCTGCGCTCTACGTCAGACGGGGACGCGAGAACCCACGCAGGAGCGGAGAGGATCGCGGCGTCGGCGGGCAACATGAGGCATCGGATCGGCCACGTGACGTAGAAGAGCTTGTTTGAATGAGCGGCACCTATTGTGAAGAGCGGGGCGGGCGCTTCGCGTGCGGCGGAGTCGATGATGGCCGCGAATTGCCGATGTTCGCTGAACCTCTCGGGCGCAAGCGACAGCGCCGCGGTCACGAAGACCACCTGGTAGACCAGCAAGATGACCGCCAGGGCCACCGCGGCGTTTCCGGTCCAATGGCGGCGGCGCCACAGGGGTTCAATGGTCAACCCGGCCATGACCGCCACTGCGGGCGCGATGGGCATCGCATAGCGCGTCTTCGTCCCGGGCCAGATGAGGAGCACCAGGGTACACAGCCCCGCATAGAGAGCACATGTTCGAAGGGTCGGGTTCCTGGTAACTTCGACGCCGGAGCGCCGGTACCGAAGGACCCACACTGAGGCCAACACCAGGGTGCTCGGCAGAAGCTCGAGCGGCAGACCGCCGACAAATCGCGCGCGCTCTTTCAAGTAATGCGCCAGGGTGGCGCCCCGGTCCAGACGCATGTACTCCAGCCAGACCGAGAAATCCCCCGGCCGATAAACGGCCGTCGCCCACGCGATCGTCACGGCGACCGGGACCCCGAGGCCGATGATCAGGCCGGGCAACGCTGCCCAGCGACGCCGGACGACGAGGTCCGCGCCCACACCGAGGGCGAAGAAACCAATCGGCTGTGGTCCCTTGGCCATGGCCACGGCGGCCAAGAGTCCTCCACACGCGAGCCACCGACTGACCGACACGCGTCCGCGCGCCTCTCCATCCCACCAGACGATGAACGCGGCGAACGACAAGAAGGTCACGAGCGTATCAGGTTCGCCAATCGTGAGTTTGCGCAGAAGCAGCGGCGAGAACATAAACGCGCCCGCCGCGAAAAGTGCCGCCGGAGCGCTCGCGTACCACCGAGTCACACGCAGCACGAGAAGCGCGGTCCCCAAGATGGCGAGGAGTGCCGGCAGTCGCGTGGACCATTCGTCCACATGCCCGGTCAGGTGGGCGAGCCCGGCGACGAGCCAAGCGTAGAGCGACGGTTTCTCGACGTATCGAAGCCCGAAGATGGCCGGTTCCAGCCAATTGCCACGCGTCAGGATGTCCCTGGCCAATACGGCGTTGTTGCCCTCCTCCCACATGAACGAGCGCACCGACAGGTTGGGCAGGACCGCGATCGCCCACACGAGCCCCGCCAGGGCCCAAGCGGGGACGCTCAGGACGCACGGAGCACGTCCAGTCGCGCTGGTGATGGAAGGGAGTGCCCTCTTCAGACGGTGTCCTCCGATGGGCGGCACGCCACCCACGCGCGCACGAGCAGCACGAGATACAGCACGAGCGCGGGTCTGGAGCGACTCCAGGCGTTGCCAAGCCAGTGCAACGGGACGAAGAGGACCGCGGCCACCCCGTCGAAGGCCGGCATGAAGGGGCCGGACCCCGCGGCAAGGAGCCACACCCCCAGCGTGCCGACGAGCATCGTCAGGTGATGCATCTCGCTGATAGGCGACAAGAGCGGAATGGCCGTGAGATAGGCCGCAAACAGGATGAATTGCGAGCGCGCGTCGCGGGCAGCCGCGCTTCCGAGCGCGGCGAGGGGAGCCAGGACCAACGTCGCGAGCAGCGCCCGGACGAACAGACAGCATAGAAGGAGGATGACCAAGTCGAGCTGGCCGTAGCCAAAGGGCCTTGCAGGGGCACGTAGAGCACGAGCGTCATCGTCGCGATTCGGACGGCGAAGGTAATCTCCTGCGTCACGCTGACGCGGGCGGTCGTGCGTGTCCAGGATTGATCGAGGATCGCGAGGGGTCCGAAAAGGGCAACCAGACTGAGCCCGAACCAGACAGCTTCAGCGAGCCACAGGCGGATCCACGTCAAGGGGATGCTGAGCGTATCGATGGTCAGCGGATAGGGCCCGTGATTCTGTGGTTGGCCCCCAATCGAATAGGCATAGGGATTCTCTCCCCGTACCAATGCTCGACCGGACCGCAGATACACTCCCACGTCATTGCCCGCGGGTCTGGCGGTCAACACATACGTGCGCGGAACGAAGGATCCGAAGACGATCGCGACCACGACCCAGGCAGCCCATCTTGCGAGCGAAGCGCCGATGATTTGCGTCCCCCGAGATCCCCCGGGGCGCCAAGGTCCACACGACTTCATCAGATGCGAGCAATCGACCGCCTCCGTGACCCGCCTCGACCGCTCCGAGGAGGACGGAGGACGCGACTCACCTTCGGCTGCAACGATCACGCGGTGGTTCGTACCGCCGCGTCACGATGCCTCACGACGGCCAGCGGCTCGCTGCATACAGAGGCTCCCGGTGAACCGGGCGCGGTTGTCATCCGTGGCTAAGGTCAGGGTGTCAGTCTGCTTTCCAAATGCCCGTGATCGGCGACGCCGTCGCATCGTGTCGTCCCAGCGTGCCGAGGCCCAGGAGTTCCTCGATGGTGCGAAGCAGCGCATAGTGGTCGTATCGTGTGTCGGAGACCGCACCCGGGACCACGCGATCTCCAAAGACGACGGTATAGACGTGGTTGGCGCGCCACCAGCCCCGGCGAGCCTCGTCGAAGGTGACCATGAACACCATGTCCTGCATGAAACGGGGATCCCCGAGCCG
>CAYXBJ010000027.1:0-53863 GCA_964463175.1 uncultured bacterium | reverse complement strand
CGTCGCCCCCCGGCTGCTGCTGGGGCTCCAAAGACGCCTCCGGCTCACTCATACCGCAGCACGTCGACCGGATGGAGCCGGGCAGCCTGGCGCGACGGATAGATGGTGGCCAGGAACGAGAGCACCAGGGCGGCCACCGCGATCATGATCAGCTCCGGGGGGTGCATCTTCATCGGGAGCTCGGACAGCTGGTACACGTCGCCCGGGATCTTCACGACGTGGTAGCGGTCCTGGATGACGCCGATCAGGACGCCCAGCACCGTTCCCACCGTCGTCCCGACGAGGCCGATCAAGACGCCCTCCGCCATGAAGACGAGGGTGATGCTCTTCGAGGACGCGCCGAGCGCGCGGAGCACGCCGATCTCCCGGCGCTTCTCGGCCACCATGAGGATCAGGTGGCTGATGATCGCGAACGCCGCCACGAAGATGATCAGGGTCAGGATCACGAACATCGCGGTCTTCTCGAGCTGGATCGCCGAGAAGAGGTTGCGGTTCATCTCGGTCCAGTCCCGCGTCCAGTACGGGAGGCCCAGGGTCGTGCCCAGCTCGCGGGCCACCCGGCGCGCCTGGTAGACGTCGTTCAGACGCACCTCGATGCCGGACACCCGGGTCCCCATCTCGGCGAACTGCTGCGCCGTCTCGATCGAGGTGTAGGAGAGCGCGGAGTCGTACTCGTAGAGGCCGATCTCGAAGATGGCGACCACGCGGAGCGGGCGCATCTTCGGGATCGTCCCGACCGCGGTGACCGCGCCCCTCGGCGAGATCGCGACCACCGTGTCCCCGACGAAGGCGCCGAGCGTCCGCGCCAGCTCGCGGCCGAGCGCGATCGCCGGCACCGGTCCCGCGAGGTCGGCGAGGCTCCCCTGCTTCACCCGCTGCTGGAGCTCCCGGCGCTCGGTCTCCGGGTCGATCCCCCGCAGCACGACGCCCGTCGCGTAGTCGCCGTGGGACAGCATCACCTGCTGAAGGACGAACGGCGCCGCCGACCGGACGTCGGGGTGCGCCCGGATCACCCCGAGCGCGCGCGTCGGGTCCTCGATGCCGCGCCCGCTGACGTCCATCACGAGGATGTGGGACGTCGTCCCCAGGATCTTGCTCCGGAGCTCGTCCTCGAAGCCCGACATCACCGCGAGCACCACGATCAGCGCCATGACGCCGATGGCCATGCCGGCCATCGCGATGAGGGTCAGGAGCGACAGGAGGCCGCGCCCGCCCTTGGAGCGGAGGTAGCGAAGCCCGATCAGGAGCTCGAAGGGCATGCCACGGGCCATTGCCGCCACCGGCTCAGTCCTCGTCCGTCCCAAAGGCCTCGGGACGCAACAGCGGGAACAGGATCACGTCGCGGATCGACTGCCGGTCCGCGAAGAGCATCACCAGCCGGTCGATCCCCACCCCCTCGCCCGCGGTGGGCGGCAGACCGTACTCGAGGGCGCGGATGTAGTCCTCGTCGAGGCGCTGCGCCTCGTCGTCCCCCGCCGCCCGCGCCTCCAGCTGCTGCTCGAACCGTCGCCGCTGCTCCTGGGGATCGTTCAGCTCGGAGTACGCGTTGGCCATCTCCATCCGGACGACGAAGAGCTCGAAGCGGTCCACGAGGCTCGGGTCCTCGCGCTTCTGCCGCGCGAGCGGGGACAGCTCGGTCGGGAAGTCGATCACGAAGGTCGGCTGGACGAGCGTGGGCTCCACGAAGGTCTCGAAGACGTCCTTCCACATCTGGTAGACGGGCGTGGCGCCCCCCCAGCCCCAGGCGCCCGCGTCGAGGCCCTGCCGGCCGGCCGCCGCCCGCGCCGCGGCCCGGAGGCGCTCCGGGTCGCGGAGCGCGTCCCGGGTGACGCCGATGGCCTCGGCCACCCCGTCGAGGTAGCGGAGTCGCCGCCATGGCGGGGTGAGATCGATCCGCTCGCCCTGGTAGGTGAGCGTGAGCCCGCCCGAGAGCGTCCGGCCGAGCTCGGCAAAGAGCGCCTCGGTCAGCTCCATCAGCTCGCCGTAGTCGGCGTAGGCCTGGTAGAACTCGAGCATCGTGAACTCGGGGTTGTGCTGGGTCGACACGCCCTCGTTCCGGAAGATCCGCCCGATCTCGTAAACACGGTCGATCCCGCCCACCACCAGACGCTTCAGGTGAAGCTCCAGCGCGATCCGGAGGAAGAGCGCGATGTCGAGCGCGTTGTGGTGGGTCGCGAACGGCCGCGCCGTCGCGCCGCCCGGGATCGGCTGCATCACCGGGGTCTCCACCTCGAGGAAGCCGCGGGCGTCCAGGAACGCGCGGACCGCCTGGATCAGCCGCGAGCGGACCCGGAAGACCTCGCGGACCTCGGGATTCACGAGAAGGTCGACGTAGCGCTGACGGTAGCGGGTCTCGACGTCCTTCAGGCCGTGCCACTTCTCCGGCAGCGGCCGCACCGACTTCGAAAGGAACGTCCACGCCGTGACCTGGACGGTCAGCTCGCCGGTGCGCGTGCGCATGAGGGTGCCGGTCACGCCCACGAAGTCGGCCACGTCGAGGTCGGTGAACCCCGCGTAGGCGTCGCCGAGGACGTCGGCGCGCGCGTAGAGCTGGATCGACCCCGTGTGGTCCAGGATGTGGGCGAAGCAGGACTTGCCGTGATGGCGGATCGACATCACGCGCCCGGCCAGGCTCACCGGCTCTGCGCCGCGGAGCTCGTCCTCCGAAGCGGCATCCCAGCGGGCCCGGAGCGGCCCGGCCCAGTGGGTGACCGGATATCGCGTGCCGAACGGGTCCACGCCACCCTCGCGGAGGGCGCGGAGCTTCTCGTAGCGCCGGCGGACCAGCTCGTTCCCGGAGACCGGGGTCTCGCCGTCCGGCGCGTGCGGTCCGCGCGGCTCGGCGGCCATCTACCGGCGCCCCGCGAACAGGAACGCCTCGATGAACGGATCGATGTCGCCGTCCATGACCGCGTCCACGTTGCCGATCTCGACGTTCGTCCGGTGGTCCTTGATGAGCTGGTAGGGGGCGAACACGTACGAGCGGATCTGGCTGCCGAACGCGATCTCCTTCTTGTCCCCGGTCAGCTGCTCGAGCTCCGTCTTCCGCTTCTGGTCGGCGATCTGGTAGAGGCGGGCGCGCAGGACGCGGAGCGCGGTGTCGCGGTTCCGGAGCTGGGACCGCTCGTTCTGGCACGACACCACGATGCCGGTGGGCAGGTGCGTGATCCGCACCGCCGAGTCCGCGGTGTTGACGCCCTGGCCGCCGGGGCCGGACGAGCGGAACACGTCCACGCGAAGGTCGTCGTCACGAACGACGACCTCGATGTCCTCCACCTCCGGCATGACCGACACCGACGCGAACGACGTGTGACGGCGCTTGGCCGCGTCGAACGGCGAGATCCGCACGAGGCGATGGACCCCCGTCTCACCCTTCAGGTAGCCGTAGGCGTACTCGCCGGTGACCTCGAGCGTCACCGACTTGATGCCCGCCTCGTCGCCGGGCAGGATATCCACGACCTCCACCTTGTAGCCGCGGCGCTCCGTCCAGCGGGTGTACATGCGGAGCAGCATCTGGGCCCAGTCCTGCGACTCGGTGCCGCCCGCTCCGGCGTGGATCGAGAGGATCGCGTTCTTCCGGTCGTGGTCGCCGGAAAGGACGACGGTCAGCTCGAACTCCTGGAGCTCCTTGCGGAGGCGCTGGAGATTCGACTGGATCTCCGGCTCGAGGCTCTCGTCGCCCTCCTCGAGGGCCATCTCCCAGAGGGTCCGGAGGTCGCCGAGCTCCCGCGAGAGCTCGTCGGCGCGCCCGACGAGGCGCGACAGGTCGTTCCGCTCCCGGACTAGCCCCTGCGCGCGCCGGCTGTCGTCCCAGAAACCCGGGCCGGCCATCTCCGCGTCGATGGCCGCGATGCGCGCCGCCTTCGAGGCGAGGTCAAAGATGCCCCCGGAGGTCGTCGAGGCGCCGCTCGACGTCGGTGAGCTCGCGGCGAAGCTCGCCTAGCACGGCAGGACCGCTCGCCGGCCCGCGGCCACGCCTGCCGCAAGGGCGCCCGCCGACACGGCGGCGCAGGCATAGGCGAACACGTCACCGAAGCGCGTGTAGAACGTGGTCGCCCGGCGGAGCGGCACGTCGCCGGTCAGCGTGCCGCGCGTGCCCAGCGGAAGCACGCTCTGGATCCGGCCCGACGGGAGCACGAGCGCCGACACGCCGGTGTTGGCGGCGCGCACGATCGCGATGTCGTTCTCGACCGCCCGGAGCGGCACCATCTGGAGGTGCTGCAGCGGGCCGCCCGAGTCGCCGAACCAGGCGTCATTCGTGATGTTGGTCATGAAGCTCGCGCCCTCCGCGACGAACCGTCGAAACAGCCCGGGGAAGATGACCTCGTAGCAGACGACCGTGCCGAACGGCGAGCCCTCCATCGGGAAGATCGCCACCTGTCGGCCGGGCGTGAAGTCCCCGATCTCGGCGGCGATCGCCTCCACGAAAAAGAGGAGCCGCTTCAGGGGCACGTACTCCCCGAACGGCACGAGGTGCATCTTATCATAGCGACCGCGGAGGCCTGACGAATCGAGGAAGAACGCGCTGTTGAGGTAGCGCACGCGTCCGCCGTCGGTCTCCGCGTCGGGCACGCCGACCAGGAGCGGCACGCGGACCTGGCTCGCGAGATCGGTCAGCCAGCGCATCGTGGCCGGCTCGAAGCGCGCGTACGAGGGCACCGCCGCCTCCGGCCACACGACGAGCTGGCTCCCGGGCGCCGCGGTCCGGGTGAGCTCCCCGTAGATGCGGAGCGTCTCCGCCTTGAAGCCGGCGTCCCACTTCACGGCCTGCGGGATGTTCCCCTGCACCGCCGCGACCCGGACGGTCGGCGCATCGACCGGCGCGAGGTGCGCGCGACCCACGAGGAGCGTCCCGGCCAGGGCCGCGACCGCGACCCCCAGCGCCGCGACCGCGGGCGGCCCGCGCCGCTCGAGCGCGATCCACGCAAGCGCGGTGTTGACCAGCACCAGCAGGGCCGACACGCCGAAGACACCCGTCCAGGCGGCGATCTGGATCACGAGGAGGCGCGACGACGGAATGTAGCCGAGCAGCCCCCAGGGAAATCCGCCGAGGAGGTAGGTGCGCAGGAGCTCCCCGGTCACCCACAGGGCCGGAGCGAGCCAGAAGGTCCACGCGCCGAGGCGCGCCCGGAGCCAGGCCAGCGCCCACGCCACTCCGCCCCAGAAGAGACCGAGGTAGCCGGCGAGCGCGAGGATCACGAGGATCGCGACCGGCATCGGCATCGGGGAGAACGTCGTCATCGTGTGGGTGAGCCAGCGGAGGAGCGGCAGGAAGAACGCGATGCCCGCCACCCAGCCTTCGAGGAGCGCGCGCCGGGGCGTCCGGGCCGAGCCGGCAAGGGCAAGCACCGGCGCCAGCGCGACCCATCCGAGAAGATCCCACCCGGGCCGGGGAAACGCGAGATGCATCGCGAATCCGGCGAGCACCGCGACGGCGAGCCGCCGCGCGCCGTCGGCCGGAGGCGCGTCGCCCGCCGCGACGTCGACGGCGCCCATCAGTCGCGACCGCACAAAGGGCCTACGGACAGAGCTCCCGCCGGACCCGGTCGAGGAGCCCGTTGATGAAGCGGGTCGACTCCTCGGTCGAGAAGCGCCGCGCGATCTCGAGCGCCTCGTTGATGGCGACCTTGGGCGGGACGTCCACGCCCCAGAGGAGCTCCCAGATCCCCGCCCGCAGGACGTTCCGGTCGACGACCGCCATCCGGTCGAGCTCCCAGTGCTCGGCGAAGCGCACGATCAGCTCGTCGATCTTCGGCTGCTGGCCCTGGACGCCGCGCACCAGCGCGTCGGCGAAGGTCCGTACCTCGTCGGGGGCCGGCTGCCGCTTCCAGAATGCGTCGATCACCGGCCCCGGATCGGAGTCGCCGCGGACGTCCAGCTCGTAGAGGAGCTGGAGGGCGCACTCCCGAGCCTGACGCCGCCGTCCCACGGCGCTAACGCGCGCGGCGCCGCGCGGCCGCGCGGGCGCGACCGGGCCGCGCCCCGAGCTTCGCGTACAGAGCGAGGAGCTCGAGGGCCGCGAGCGCGGCCTCCTCGCCCCGATTGCCCACGGCGCCGCCCGCCCGCGCCTCTGCTTGCTCGCGCGTGTTGGCAGTGATCACGCCGAACGTGGTCGGCACCCCGGTCGACCGCCCCACGTCGGAGATGCCGCGGGCGGCCTCGCCCGCCACGAAGTCGAAGTGCGGAGTCTCCCCGCGAATGACGCAGCCGACGCAGACGAGCGCGTCGACCCCGCCCAGGGCGGCCAGACGCCCCGCGACCTGGGGCAGCTCGAAGGCGCCCGGCACCCACACGATCCGGACGTCACCCGCCCGGACGCCGTGCCGGAGGAGCGTCTCCCGCGCGCCCTCCACCAGTCTCACGCTGATCGCCTCGTGGAAGCGGGATGCCACGATGGTGACGCGCCGGCCGGCGGCGTGGAGGAGGGGCGGAGGAGCGGGAGCGGGGCCGGCCATCGTCCCTCAGGGGCGGTCCGAGAAGAGGTGGCCCAGCTTGTCGTGCTTCGTCCGGAGGTAGAAGCGGTTCGCGTCGGAGGGCGGCACCTCGATCGGGATCCGCTCGACGACCCGAAGGCCGTAGCCCTCGAGACCGACGATCTTCTTCGGGTTGTTGGTCAGGAGCCGCATCGAGCGGATGCCGAGGTCGACGAGGATCTGCGCGCCGATGCCGTAGTCGCGGAGGTCCGCCTTGAAGCCGAGCGCTTCGTTCGCCTCCACGGTGTCCTTCCCCTGGTCTTGCAGCTCGTAGGCGCGCATCTTGTTGAGGAGCCCGATGCCGCGCCCCTCCTGGCGGAGGTAGACGAGGACGCCGCGCCCCTCGCCGGCGATGATGGCGAGCGCCTTGGCGAGCTGGTCCCCGCAGTCGCAGCGCTGCGAGCGGAAGACGTCGCCGGTGAGGCACTCGGAGTGCATCCGGACCAGGATCGGGTCGTCGCCGCGGATCTCACCCATGGTCAGCGCCAGAACGACGCGGTCGTCCACGGTGGTCTCGTACGCGATCGCGCTGAACGGCCCGTGGACCGTCGGCAGAAGCGTGGTGGCCGCGCGGTGAACCAGCTTGTCCTTCTGGATGCGGTGGCGGATGAGGTCCTTGATGGTGATGATCCGGAGCCCGTGGCGGGCGGCCATCGCGAGGAGTTCGGGCAGCCGCGCCATCTCCCCCTGCTCGTCCAGCACCTCGCAGATCACGCCGGCGGGCGAGCACCCCGCGAACCGCGCGAGGTCCACGGCCGCCTCGGTGTGGCCCGCGCGCCGGAGCACCCCGCCCGGCATCGATCGGAGCGGCAGGATGTGGCCGGGACGCGCCAGGTCCTCGGGGCGCGTGGCCGGGTCGACCAGAGCCCGAACGGTGAGCGCCCGATCGTACGCCGAGGTCCCGGTCGTGACGCCGCGCTTGGCGTCGACCGTCACCGTGAAGGCAGTCCCCATCGGCGCGGTGTTGTCCGCCACCATCATGCTGATGCGCAGGTCGTCGAGTCGCTCGCCGGTCATGGGCACGCAGATGAGGCCGCGCCCGTACTTGGCCATGAAGTTGATCGCCTCGGGCGTCACCCGGTCGGCCGCCATGACGAGATCGCCCTCGTTCTCCCGGTCCTCGTCGTCGACGACGACGATCATCCGGCCCTGGCGAATGTCGTCGATCGCCGCCTCGATGGGCGCGAACCCGGGTCGGCTTCCTCCGCTTCCGTGCTCGATCATGACTCCCTCCTCGCCCGGCCCCCCGGCTCCGCCAGCTGCCATTGCTCGAGGAAGCCTCGCACGTACTTCCCGATGACGTCCATCTCCAGGTTGACCGGATCCCCCCCGCGACGCTGGCCGAGCGTGGTGACCGCCAGCGTGTGGGGAATCAGCGCGACGGCAAAGGCATCCTCTTCGAGCGCCGCCACGGTGAGGCTGACACCGTCCACCGCGACCGAGCCCTTGGGAATCAGGAGCGGCCGGAGCCGCGCGGGCACCTCCACGTCCACCCGCGTGCCCTCGCCCTCCGGGCGGACCCGCGTCACTCGCCCCACGCCGTCGACGTGGCCCAGGACGAGGTGCCCGCCGAGCCGTCCGTCCAGCCGCATCGGCCGCTCGAGGTTCACCGGATCACCCGCGTCGAGCCCACCGAGCGTCGTCACGCGGAGCGTTTCCTCCGCGAGGTCGAACGCCACCGCGCCCGGCGCCGAGTCCACCACGGTCAGGCACACCCCGCTCACCGCCACGCTCTCCCCGAGCGCGAGCCGCCACTGGGGCTCGTCCGGCACGGTGACCGTGAGCCGCCGTCCACCACCGTGCGTCCCCTGCACCCTTCCGATCCGGCCCAGCGCCTCCACGATCCCGGTGAACATCGGCTATCTCGCGACGTCGGCCTCGACGACGAGATCGTCGCCGAGCCGCCGGGTCGTCATCTCCATCAGCGCGATGGCATCCTTCAACGCGCGGCCGCGGCCGCCCAGCGGCCCCGGCGCCTCGCGCCCCCCGAGGAGACGCGGCGCCACGAAGAAGGCCACGCGATCCACGAGCCCGGCGTCCACCAGCGCGCCCCCGAGCTCGCCGCCGCCCTCGGCCAGGACGGCGATCACGTCGAGCGTGCGGAGCGCCGCGAGGAGCGCGCGGAGATCGACGCGACCGTCGTCGCCCGGCAGCTCGAGGACGCGGACGCCCCGCGCGCGAAGCGCGGCCGCCGGGCCGGCGGGCGCCGGAGCCACGCACGCGATCACGGTACGCGCGGGATCGCCGGCGCCGAGGACCCGCGCGTCGCGCGGAATGCGGAGCCGGCTGTCGGCGACGACGCGGAGCGGCTCCTTCGGAGCCAGCTCCGGATGGCGCACCGTCAGCTGCGGATCGTCCAGGAGCACGGTCCCGATCCCGACGAGGACGGCGTCGGCCGCGAAGCGGAGCCGGTGGGACTCGAGCCGCGCCGCGTCCCCGGTGATCCAGCGGGACGTCCCGTCAGCGGCCGCGATCTTCCCGTCGAGTGTCATCGCCGCCTTCAGCGTCACGTGCGGCCGCCCCTCGGTCACGGCGCAGAAGAACGCGCGATTCAGGGCGCGTGCCTCGCGTTCCCGGACCCCGAGCGTCACCGCCACGCCGGCTTCCCGGAGTCGCGCCAGGCCGCGCCCGTCGACCTCGCGGTACGGGTCGCCGACGGCGGCCACGACCCGCGCCACGCCCGCCCGCACGAGCGCGTCCGCGCACGGCGGGGTCCGGCCGACGTGGGCGCACGGCTCGAGGGTCACGTAGCACGTGGCGCCCCGCGCCGCCGCGCCCGCGGCCTGGAGCGCTACCGCCTCGGCGTGTGGACCCCCGGCGCGGAGATGCGCCCCTTCGCCGACCACGCGATCGTCGTTGACCAGCACCGCGCCGACCACCGGATTCGGTGACGTCAGCCCGACGCCCCGCTGGGCCTGGCGAAGCGCGCGGTCCATCCAGAGGGCGTCGCGCTCCTCCGGGATCGCGGCCGCGCGCCACCGCACCTCAGGCTCCGACCAGCGCCTCGACGTAGGCGTCGGGCTCGAACGCGGCAAGGTCCTCGGGCTTCTCGCCCGTTGCCACGAGCTTGATGGGGATCCCGAGCTCCCGATAGATCCGGATGACGATCCCCCCCTTGGCGGTCCCGTCGAGCTTGGTGAGCACGAGACCGGTGAGCCCCAGGCCCTCGTGAAAGACCCGCGCCTGGGTGATGCCGTTCTGGCCCGTGGTCGCGTCGAGGACGAGCAGGACCTCGTGCGGCGCCCCCGCGCACTGCCGGCCGATCACCCGCTTGACCTTGGCCAGCTCGGCCATCAGGTTCGTCTTCGTGTGGAGCCGTCCCGCGGTATCGATGATCAGGATCTCCGAGCCGCGCGCCTGCGCGGCCTTCACGGCGTCGAAGGCCACCGCCGACGGGTCCGCTCCGGGGCCCTGGCTCACGACCGGCACGTCAACCCGTCCGCCCCAGCGCTCGAGCTGCTCGATCGCCGCGGCCCGAAAGGTGTCGCCCGCCGCGAGCAGGACATCGCGCCCCTCCTGGCGAAGGCGCCAGGCGAGCTTCCCGCACGTGGTCGTCTTGCCGGAGCCGTTGACGCCAACAACGAGGACCACGGCGGGCCGCGCGTCGAGGGCGAGCGCGCCCCCGGCTCCGGCCAGCGTCTCGCGAAGGTGGTCGGCCAGCGCCCGCCGGGCATCGGTGTCGGTCAGGCGCCCCGCCCGAGCCTGGGCGCGCACGCGCTCGACGAACCCTTCCGCGGTCTCGAGCCCGAGGTCGGCCTGGAGAAGGAGCGCTTCCAGGTCCTCGACGGTGTCGGCCTCGAGCTCCTGCCCCTGGAAGATGCGGGCAAAGCCTTCCTCGAACGCGGCGCGCGTCTTTCCGAGCCCGTCCCGAAGACGCTCGCGGAGACCGGACAGAAACTTCACGGCTCGGTCTCCGATGGAACGATCACGTCCCGGACCACCCGGCCGCGCTCGCCGAGGGCCGGCAGGGTCTGCCCGTTCAGCTCGATCTCGACACCGCCCCCGTTCCCCAGCGTCACGTGAAAGCGCCCCGCGCTGTGCCACTCGCGCACGGTGCCCGGCGCCAGCGTCTCCTCCGTCGCCTCGCCGCCGTCCGGCTTGACGCGCACCCACGTGGCCTCGATCGCCCGCAACACCAACACCCGGTCAGCCGACGACGGCGCGCTCGGAGTCGAGGCGGTGGAGACCTCCGACGCCGGCGCGGAGGGCGCGCGCGAAGCGGTCGCCGCTCTGGCCGTCCGGTGGCTCGGGCCGGCATCCGGCTGCCGCCGCCCCAGCGCGAAGACGCCCGCGACGCCGAGCGCGGCCAGGAGGAGCGCGCCCACCGCGACGCGGCTCCAGCGTCGCCCGGCCCGAGGCGTCGGCCGCGGCGAAACGGGAGGCTTGACGGTGAGCGGCGGAGGCGGGCCGGCGCGCTCCTCGTAGAGTCGGAGCGCCTCTTCCGGGTCCACCCCGACCTGCGCGCAGTAGGCGCGGATGAAGCCACGGACGTACACGGGCGCCGGCAGAAGATCCTGGCGATCCGCCTCGAGCGCGTCGACGAGGCGGGGCACGATCCGGCTTCCGGTCGAGACCTCCTCGACGGACAGGCCAGACCGCTCCCGGCGTCGACGCAGGTACGTGCCGAGGGAGTGTGCGGAGCTCATGTGGCGAATTTGGTTGGTAGTCTAGCATACGCGTCGAGCGCCGGGTGACGCCAAAGGACCATGGATACAGGGAAAACCTGCGTCCGGCCCGAGAGCCCGCCGTCGTCGTGGCGGTGGCCGCTTCCGCGCGCGACCCGCGGGGCGTCCGCCCGTGCGAGGCGCCGTCGAGCCCTCGAGACAGGGAAATCCTCATCACATCGCCCGGAAGGAATCACGCTAGAATCAGGCGCCCTGGGGCCGTGTGACGACGAACGATACTCGGCCGCGGACGATCGACGGTGCGCTCATGGACGACGTTTCAGTCGTCATCGTGAACTGGAACGCAGGCGCCACGCTCGGCGCCTGCCTCACCGCCCTGTCCGCGAGCGAGGGCAACCACCCCCACCAGGTCATCGTCGTGGACAACGCCTCGACGGACGGAAGTCAGTCCGGGCTCGACACCGCGTATCCCGCCGTCGAGGTCATCCAGAACCCGACGAACATCGGCTTCGCGCGCGCCGTGAATCAGGGGCTCCGGGCCGCGCGGGGTCACTTCGCCCTGGTCATGAACCCCGACATGATCCTGTTGCCGTCCGCGCTGAGCCGCCTGATGGAGTTCATGACGACGCACCTCGACGCGGCCGTCGCGGGTCCGCGGCTCCTCAATCCCGACGGGACCGTGCAGGGCTCCGCGCGGCGCGATCCTTCCGCCCTGACCGCGCTTTTCGGACGGTCCGCGCCGCTGACCCTGCTGTTCCCCAACAACCCCCTCAGCCAGCGCGAGCTGCCCGCCCTCTCGATCGCCGGCGACGCGCCGGTCGATGTCGACTGGCTATCCGGCGCGTGTCTGCTGGTGCGCCGGACGGCCTGGGAGCAGGTCGGCCTCCTCGACGAGCGGTTCTTCCTCTTCTGGGAGGACGCGGACTGGTGCCTCCGCTTTCGCCGGTACGGGTGGCGGGTCTGCTACGTGCCCAGCGCGGCCGGCACTCACGTGATCGGGGTCAGCCGGGCGAGACGGCGTCTGGGCGCGGTCCTCGACTTCCACGTGAGCGCGTATCGCTACTACCGGAAGCACCGACTGCCGTCGGTCCTCCACCCGTTGACGATGCTGGTCGGTGCGGGTCTCGTGGCCAGCTTCGCGCTCCGCTCCGTCCAGGCGCTCTGGGCGCCCCGTCGCTAACGGTCGCCAGGTTCCTGGCGCCCTGCCGACTCCTTCACCGATGCGCGTCGGGGGTGACGCGCCGCCGTCGGCGACGCCTCGGCGCGGCGCCCGCGATCGCGAGGTCAGGAAGTGCCTCGCTCCGGTTCTGCCGATGATACGATGGCGCCGCATGGCTAGTGCCCCGCGCTTGTTTTCGGCTCGGCAGAGCGCGACGAGAGCGATCGAGTCGCTCGCCATCCGGGGAGCCCGATGAATCTCGGCCCCCTCTCCACGCTCTTCCGCTACCGGGCCCTCGTCCGCAATCTCGTCGCCAAGGACATCGCGGTCAAGTACCGCGGCTCGATCCTGGGCCTGATGTGGTCGCTCCTGAACCCCGCGCTCATGCTGGTCGTGTACGTCTTCGCGTTCCAGGTCGTGCTGAAGGTCCACACCGAGAACTACGCCTTCTTCATCATGGCCGGCCTTCTTCCCTGGAGCTTTTTCGCCAGCGCGCTCACGTCATCGACCCAGGCGATCGTGGGGAACGCCGGCTTGATCCGGAGAGTGTATTTCCCTCGAGAGATCCTCCCGATCGCGTGCGTGCTGTTCACCTTCTGGCAGCTCGTGCTCGCCTTCGCCGTGTTCCTCCCCGCAGTCATCCTGATCTCGGGCGTCGATCCGTCGTGGCGAATCCTGCTGGTTCTCCCGGTGCTCCTCCTCCACCTGCTCTTCACCGTGGGGCTCGCCTTCGCGCTGGCTGCGGTCACCGTTCACTTCCGGGACGTCGCGCACCTCACCGAGGTTCTCCTGCCCCTCCTCTTCTGGGTGACGCCGATCGTCTACTCGATCGAGATGGTGCCCGCTCCTCTCCGGAGCTGGATGAAGTTCAGTCCGCTCGCCCTCTTCACGATCTCGTACCAGGAGGTCCTGCTGCGGGCGCGGCTGCCCGAGTGGAGCCTGGTCACGCCGGTGGTTGCTTGGACCACCGCGACGGTCGGTATCGGGCACCTGATCTTCCGGCGATTCAGCCCCACGCTCGCCGAGGAGGTCTAGCGCGGTGAACTGGGCCATCGAGCTGACCGGCGTCTCCAAGGCCTTCGTCCACCGGCGGAACCCCGGGCGCAACCTCAAGGTTCGGTTCCTCGGGCTGATCCACCCCTCCCAGCGGGAGCAGCGCGAGCGGTTCTGGGCGCTGCGAGACGTGGACCTCGTCGTCCGGCGTGGCGAGTGCCTGGGGCTGATCGGCTCCAACGGCTCGGGGAAGAGCACCCTACTCCGGATCATCGCCGGGATCTTCACGCCGACGGCGGGCCGCGTGTCGGTTGACGGGAGGGTCACGCCGATGATCGAGCTGGGGGTCGGATTCCATCCGGACCTCAGCGGCCGGGAGAACGTGCACCTCAACACGTCCCTCTACGGTCTCTCCCGGCGAGAGACCGACGACATCTACGACGCCATCGTCGCCTTCTCGGAGCTCGGCGATTTCATGGATCTGCCGGTCAAGAACTACTCTTCGGGAATGCACTTGCGCCTCGGATTCGCGGTTGCCGCCCACCTGGAGCCGGACGTCCTGCTCATCGACGAGGTGCTGTCCGTCGGCGACGAGCGATTCCAGCAAAAATGCCTCGCCCGGATGGAGGAGATCAGGCGACGCGGCGCGACGATCGTGCTCGTCTCGCACGACATGCCGATCGTCGAGCGCATGTGCGACCGCGCGTGTCTGCTCGCGCGCGGCGAGCTCGATCTCGACGGCGAGCCGGGCAAGGTCATCGCCCGCTACCGCGAGCTCATCGACAGCCCGCCGAGCGTGACGCCCCGCATCGGTCCGCCGGCCGCCGCCCGCCCACCGGTGCCCGCCCGCGTGCTGGATGGAGCCAGGCCACGTCAGTGATCACCGAGAGGGTCACCGCCTGCGTCGTCACGTACAACAGTGCGTGGTGCATCCAGCAGTGCCTCGAAGCCCTGGACGCCCAGACCCGCCGGCCCGCTCGCGTGCTCGTGTGGGACAACGCCTCCGCCGACGAGTCGGCGGCGATCGCCAAGAACCAGGGCGCGGACGTGGTCCTGGGGTCCGAGAACATCGGGTTCGCGCAGGCCGCCAACGAGCTGATTCAGCGCTCGACGACGCCCTACCTCCTGCTGCTCAATCCGGATACGTATCTCCGGCCCCGCTACGTGGAGCGGCTCGAGGAGACCGCCGAGCGCGATCCGGGCATCGGCAGCGTCACCGGCAAGCTCGTGCGGCCCACGCGCGGCGACGGAGTCGTCGTTCTCGACTCGACGGGCCACGTCCTCCACCGGAACCGGGTCGCCACCAACCGGGGCGAGAACCAACCGGACCGCGGCCAGTACGAGGTGGAGCAAGAGATCTTCGGGGTGTGCTCGGCGGCAGCCCTCTACCGGCGCGCCATGCTCGACGACGTGCGACTGGGTCCCGAGTACTTCGACTCGAGGTTCTTCGTTTATCTGGAGGACGTCGATCTCGACTGGCGGGCGCGACTTCGCGGCTGGAAGGCCTGGTACGTGCCCACCGCGGTCGCGGTGCACGAACGGGGGCACCGTGGCGATCGGCGGCGCCAGAGCGCACTAGAGATCCGCCACTCCCTGAAGAACCGCTACCTCATGATGCTGCGCAACGACCGCCCCGGGGACATCGTCCGGGACCTGGGGGCGATCCTCCCCACGGAGCTCTTGAGGCTACTCGATTACGGACTCGCGAGCCCGTCGGCGCTGCTCGCCTACCTCGACGTGGTCCGGAGCCTCCCGCGCGCGGTCGGCGCTCGCCGGCAGATCCAGGCTCGCCGGGTCGTTGACGGCGCCGCCGTGCGCAGGTGGCTCGCGCCCTATCACCTGATCAGGCGACTTCGACGGCGACTCGCCCCGCGCGCCGAGGGTCATTCGCCGAGAGTGGAAGTGCCCTACGGTCGTCGCGGACCCGGCTCTGGCCGTGTCGAGGGGTTCCCCGAGTGGTCACGGTCGTCGTCGGACTAGCTCGCGCGCGACCAGCCGCGTCCGATTCGGCGGGGGCGCTTCTGGAGGCCCTTCGTCGTCGACCGCTGAGCACGTCGGCGGCTTCGACCGCCGAGAGCGTCGCGTTCGAAGCGTAGGCCCTACGGCTGCGGGATGATCCGGCGTTTCCGGCGCGCCTTCCTCGGAAGCCGCGGGATCCGAGCCGTTCGCCACGCCTATGCGCTCCTGCCCCTGTCCCCGCGGAGCCGGGCTCGGCTGAATGGATTCATCCTTACGCTGGGCGCCCCCCTGCTGCGAGACACGGTCAGCTACCGCGCCTGGCGGGAGTCCCGAGAGGGCCGCAGCCCGGCGGCGGTGCCCAGGGCCGCCGGCGCAAACCCTTACGAGGAGGCCTATCGCGCTTATCGTGACGGAGCGTCGCCGGATGACTCGAGCGACTACGTCGCGCTCGGCGCGCCCGGCGCGCCCCGGAGACCGGGCGTCAGGCTGATCGCCTACTATCTGCCTCAGTTCCACCCCGACGCGGTGAACGATGCGGCCTGGGGGCGCGGCTTCACCGAGTGGACGAACGTCTCGAAGGCTGCGCCGCAGTTCCTCGGGCACTATCAGCCCCGCCTGCCGGGCGAGCTGGGATTCTACGATCTGCGGGTCCCGGAGGTCCTGCGGCGCCAGGTGGAGCTGGCGGCGGCCCACGGACTCGATGCGTTCTGCTTCCACTTCTACTGGTTCGGCGGCAAGCGCGTCCTGGAGGGGCCCCTCGAGCAATTCCACGCGGACAAGAGCCTCGACTTTGGCTACTGCATCTGCTGGGCGAACGAGAGCTGGACCCGAGCGTGGAGTGGCCGGAGCCAGGACGTGCTTCTCGCTCAGGTCCACTCGCCCAAGGACGACCTGGCATTCCTGGAGGGCATCCGCCGGTTCCTGGAGGACCCCCGCTACCTTCGGGTCGACGGCAAGCCGCTTCTCGTCGTCTATCGCCCTTCCCACTTGCCGGATCCCGCCGCCACGGCAGCGCGCTGGCGCGACGCCGCCCGGCGCATGGGGTTACCGGGCCTGTTCCTCGTGGCGGCGCAGACCTTCGGGTTCAGCGATCCGACCGGAGCGGGATTCGACGCCGCCGTCGAGTTCCCGCCCCACAACTCTCCCGCTCGCGAGATCACCGACGAGGTCGCGCTCCTGAACAAGGGCTTCGGAGGCCATGTCTACGACTACCGGGACCTCGTGGAGCGACGGGTCGCCTCGTACCAGGGCCATGCATTCCCCGTCTTTCGCGGCGTCTGCCCCGGGTGGGACAACGAGCCGCGCCGGCCGGGCCAGGGCCGCGTCTTCTTCGGCTCGGATCCCGCGACCTACGGGCGGTGGTTGACGTCCGCGTGCGCCGACGCGGCGCAACAAGTCGACCCGGACAAACGCCTGGTGTTCGTCAACGCCTGGAACGAATGGGGCGAGGGCGCGCACCTCGAGCCGGATCGGCGCTACGGCTACGCATTTCTCGCCGAGACCCAGCGTGTCGCCAGCAGGTTCACCGCGGATACTCGGGGCCCCAGCCTGGCCGTGGTCGCTCATCTCTACTACGAGGACCTGTGGGCAGAGATGCGCACCCGCCTCCACAACATCCCGGAGCCCTTCGACCTGTACGTGACCGTTCCACCGTCGCTCGACTCGGAGCGGCGTCGAGAGCTGCTCCGCGACTTCCCGAAGATCACCCTCGTGGAATGTGCGAATCGAGGCCGGGACATCCTGCCGTTCGTGAGGGTGCTCGAGCGCGTTGGCCTGTCGCGCTATCGACTGGTGTGCAAGCTCCACTCCAAGCGCTCCCCCCACCGCAGCGACGGGTCCCGGTGGCGGGACGAAGCCTTCCACAGCTTGCTGGGATCCCCGGGGACCGTCGAGCGCATCCTCGGAATGTTCGACGAACACCCGCGCATCGCGGCGATCGGACCCGCGGGAATGGTCCTCCAGTCGACCTACTACTGGGGCGTCCACGCCAATGCGCAGTCCAACCGCCGGCACGTCCGCGCGCTGGCCGCCCGGCTGGGGATCGATGCCCCCGACGACTTCTACTTCGTCGCCGGCTCCATGTTCTGGTGCCGCCCCGCCGCGCTCGCGGGGCTCCTCGCGCTGGGGCTCTCCGACGCCGACTTCGAGCGGGAGACGGGCCAGCTGGATGGCACCATGGCGCACGCCATGGAGCGCTTCCTCGGACTCCTGATCCACACCGGCGGGTCCTGCCTCGCCGACACGGCTGGTGCACGCTTCGACCGGCCGACCGTCGCGGATCGGCCGTCCGATCCGAGCTCGATGCGCGACGCCTTTGCGCACCCGACCTTCGACGGCGAGCGGCTCTAGGGTCCGGAGTCCGAAGCGCGCGGAAGAGCGTTACGACCGAACGCGGTCCGCGAGCCGCACCAGCGGGAGCTCGATTCAGCCGATCGCCGAACGATACAGGTCCCCGTAGGCGGCGACCAGTCCTTCCTTGGAGAACTCCCGCGTGTCTACCTCGCTGGCGCGCGCGCGGTAGACGCCGTAGCGTCGCCTGAGCTCCTGGATCGCCTCCACCACGGTGGCGCTGTCCACTCTCGGAACGACGCGCCCGCATTCCCGGGCCCGGACGTAGTCGGCCATCGGATTCCCCGCGCTGATCAGGACCGGCCGGCCGGCCGCGAGCGCCTCGAGCAGCGAGTGCGGATATGCCTTGACCAGTCCGGGCCCGGCCGCCAACACCACCGCGGCGTGGACCTGCGTCAGGACCTGACTCACGTCCACTCGCTCGCGGAGGATCTCCACGCGCCCCGACAGGCCGAGGCGGGCGACGCGGGCGAGCATGTCCGCCAGCAGCACGCCTCGCCACAGAAACACGAGCCGGAGATCCGGCAGCACGCGAGCCGCTTCCAGCAGCGCATCGACTCCTTTCGTCTCGAACTGCTGGCGCGCCCAAGGCGCCGAGCCCGCAAGCAGGACGAACTCCGGCCCGGGCGGCACCGGAGCATCGAGGAACCGCGCCACGTCGATGCCCGGGGGCATCAAGCGGACGTTCGTAAGGCCCTGGGCGGTCAGGGCGCCCAGGTCGGCACGGCCGGGTACGCCGATCGCTCGCAGTCGACGCGCGTCGGCGCCTCGAGGCCACCGGCTCGCCGGCCCCAGGCCCGATGTGACCGTGTAGACGACCGGTCGCGTCACGAGCCGCAGCAACGGTAGCCGGAGGAGCTGCGGCGCGTAGACATGGTGGAGGTCGATCCGGCTGTCCCAGTATCGGATGGCGCGCAGACGGTGGAGCCCGAGGAGCTCGCGGGGATACCACCCCCGCCCGCGCCAGGCGGGCCGCAGGTACATCGCCTCGCCGCCGAAGTGCGCGCGGAGCAGATCCACCTCCTGCACGACCGCGTCGGTTCCCGGCACGACGGGGGGTGGCGTCGCAACAAGATAGAGGATCTTCACGACCGGCGCCGTTCCGTCCGATCGCCGCCGCGCGTGGCCATCGGGCCGCAGGTCATCCAAGGACCCGCGCATTCTGTCCGCCGAAACGCCCGCGCACGCCGTCCAGCACGCCCAGCGCGACGGACCGTGCCCGCCCCCATCGACCGCGGCACAGAGCGCCCGCGGCGATCGGCAGAGCCCGGAGCATCCACCTCGCGTACAGGCGCGCGCAGCGCCCGGGATGGTGCTTGCGCACGAACAGGAACCGATTCCGAACGACGTAGTACACGTGCAGTGTCTCGCGCGCGCGCAGGGAACGATCCAGGTCGTGTCGCGCCCGGGCGGCGGGGTCGATGACCGACCGGATCCCATGCAACCGAGCCCGGTGACACAGATCGGCCATCTCCCCGCCGAAGAAGTAGTCCTCGTCGAACAGCCCGACAACCTCGAACACCCGCCGCGTGACCAGCGCCACCGTGCCGGGAACGTAGTCGACGTCCGCCAGGGTCGTGGGCGCCTCGCGGGGCCTCAGGTGCGTGATCGAGTAGCGGGCGATGTCACGCCCTCCCGCGGACACGCACTCATCACGGTGCCAGATCGTGGGCCCGACCACGCCGATCGCGGGATCGGATGCGAGAGTCGCCAGCATCGTCGCAACGCTCGGGCCGCCCACGGATGCGTCGTTGTTGAGCAGGAGCACCGCCTCGGCGCCGGCGCGCAGCGCCGCCTCGATGCCCAGGTTGTTCCCGCCCCCGAAGCCCCGGTTGGTCGGACTCTGAAGAACGCGCACGCCGGGGAACTCCCGACGGATCGGCTCGACCCCCGGCGGTCGCGAGTCGTTGTCCACGACCCAGATCACCGGTCTGCCCACGACACCTGCCGGGCCCCACGCCTCTATCGACCGCAGGCAGGACGCGGTGTCCTCCACCGCATTCCAGTTGAGGATCACCACGGACAGCCCGCTCATGCCGGCATACACCGGAGCGGCGGCGCCCCGACGCGGGCGCCTTCCGGGAGCGCCCCCCTCACCCTTCCGGCCCGGAGAGTCTCGGCCGATCAGCCCCGCGCGGCCGGTTCGTGCCCTGCGTCGAGGCGTCCGCCGCCGATCGTCGGGTCGGCCTTGGCGACGTCGACACGCGGCGAGCGCCCGTCACCCGGCCGAGACCTTCGACGAAGTCGATGGACATCGCCTCCGTATTCCGAACGACGCATCCGCGCAGCACGTTCTCCACCGACACCGACATGTCGCGGCGACGCTTGAAGATGATCGTGTCGCGGGCAGTCACATGGCGCCAGCCGGCCGCCATCGTCTCCACGTTCCACTGCCAGTCCTGATAGCCGAATCCGATCGCGAGGTCCCGAGGCGCATACGGAACCTCGGAGTAGACGCCCCGCGGCGCCATGGCGAGCATGTCGTAGTAGTTGCCGAAGTACAGATAGCTCGGCAAGAAGAGCGGATCTTCCTCAGGCGGCGCGATCAGCACCGTCGATCGGCGATCGAACACCCAGATCACTTCCGGATGCACGATGATCCGCCCCGAGAGATCGCCAGTCGCCACCTCGGCCGCGCGCCACAGCCAGTTCTCGCTGAACAGGTCGTCCGCGTCGAGAAATGCGATCCACTTGCCGCGGGCGGCCTCCGCCATGGCGTTTCGCGTCCGATACGGATCTCGAAAGCTCACCTCCATCACCTTCCACCCGCCGAAGGCCGGCTGGCCGAAGAATTCCCGGCACCGTGCCGAGGGCGCATCGAATCCGATGAGGCGCTCGACCCGAAGGCCCTCGGCCTCGGCGGCCCGAATCGCGACCTCCGCGCTGTGCATCGTGGGGCCGCCCACGACCGTCTCCGTGTGAGCCGTCAAAGCGACCGTGATGTCGATATCACTCATGCGTCGCGGCGGAGCTCCCTCACGCGATCAATCGCCAGCGCGTCGAGCGGCCAGATCACCGTCCGGCGCCGCTCACTTCGGACCGTTAGGCCCACGTCGGACCAGCGCTTAAAAATGATCGTGTCGCGGGCGGCGACGTGCCGCCAGCCCGCCGCCATCGTCTCGATGCTCCACGGCCACCCTTCGTACGCGAATCCGCCCGCGATGTCATACCGACGATAGGGGATGTCCAGGACCGCCCGTCGTGGGGCCATGCACAGTGCGTCGTAGTAGTTCGTGAAATAGAAAAAGTGAGGGCTGAACAGCGGGTCCGGCTCCTCCAGGCTCGCATGGACACCGCCGATGTCGCCGAACACCCACTGGAGCTCCGGGTGGACGATGACGCGCTCACCCCTCCTCTCCGCCTCGGCCAGACGTCCGGCGGACGCCACCAGCCAATTCTCGCTGAACAGATCCCCGGCGTCCAAACATGCCATCCACCGGCCGGTCGCGATCTCGACCACGCGATTGCGCATCGCGCTGACATCGCCCGCGTCGATTTCCTCGATCTTCCAGCTGGCGAACACCGGCTGCGCGAAAAACGCCCGGCACTCCCGCGACGCCGCATCGAGGCCAATCAGGCGCTCCACCCGAAGGCCCTCGGCCTCGGCGGCGAGAATGGCACGCTCGGCACTGTGCATCGCGGGACCCGCCACGATGGTCTCGGAATGCGCGATGACGGCGACCGTGATGTGAGCGGCCGTCACTCGATTCCGTCCGCCGCGAGCAGCTCTCTCACGGCCTCCCGGTAAACGGCCGGCGCCCGGCGGGCGCGCAGGACCTCCCGCAGCTCGCTCGCGCGCGCGCGGGCTGCGGGCGGATCGTCGAGCACCTCCCGGATCGCCCTCTCGAACCCGTCGACATCCTCCACCCCTGCGATCCGGTGACACAGCCCCTCGAGCAGCACCTCGCCGGTACCACCGGCCAATGACCCGACCAGCGGAATCCCAGCCGCTACGACGTCCAACAGGGTGGTCGGGACCCCGTCCCACTGGGACGTGTACAGCCACGCGTCGCAGCGCTCCAGCGGCAGCTGCGTGAACTCCTTGTACACGCCCTCCATGAGCACGTTGCCCGGAATACGGAGCTGGCCATCGACGCCATCGACCACCGGCTCGCCCCACACTCGGAAGTCCACATCGGGCATACGCGACGCGAGCGACATGACGACATCGACCCGCTTCTGCCGATCGAGCCGGCCGGCCCAGAACACCTGCCGCCGCCGGTCTGCCGATTGGCACGGCCACGGCGCCAGTGAAATCGCCTCGGTGACCGGGGTCTCCACGGCGACCAGCTTGCCAGTCTGACCGGGCGGAATCTGAAACCGCGCTCTCAGCTCGTCGGCCAGATGGTGACTGTCGGTGACGACGGCCCGGAACAGGTCGAAGTGGCGGTAGAAGTGCGTGACCGGATACCCGATCTGATATCCGTGCGCGTCCAGATTGCTGCAAAAGAGATACGCGTAAAGCGCCGTGCTGAACGCGAGCGCACTGCCAAATGGCGACATCGCCCGCCACAGCACTGCGCTGTGGACATTGAACACCGCGGCTGGGCGAAGCGAGCGAAGAAACTCGACAAGGAGTCTCTCCTGCGACTGGGCCGGCAGCTCCTCCGCCGCGCCGGCGAAGTCGACGAATCGGCAACCGTCGGGAAACCATCCCCGGGCGAACACCCGGCTCGACTCGGTGAGCACGACGACGATCTCATCCGGACCGTAGAGCTCGGCGAGCGCGCGGGCCAGATGCCCGGCGACCCGCGCGTAGCCCCGCGTCTCCGATGCCCGAGTCACGACCACTGCGCGCGCTCGCTGCCAATTGGCCGCAGTCTGAAGGCGATGCATGGCGACCACCAGAGCCATGTGATCCGCCGTAAAGGGCGGGAACCCGGTCCTCATCGCCGCCGCCGAGGACTGATGGACGAGCGGCTCCAGCTCGCCGGCCCGCGCCACCATCTGCCCCAGGATGCCGGACTCGAGCCGTTCACGGACATCGCGTCGGCGCTCGGCCAAGGTCGCCGCGACGTCGGACGGCGTCAGGCGGAGCATCTCGCACAGGGCGTCGAACGTCGGGTCCCCCGCGCTGAGCGGGCTCGGCGACCGCCCTTCCCTTCGGCCGATCTCCAGGTAGTGAGCGAAGGGATTGAGTCCGCTCTGCATGACGTCCGGATAGCGCGAGACGTAGTAGCTCGTGACGAACTCAGGCGTCGGATCTCGCCCTTCCCGGGCGCCCTGCTCCAGATAGTGGTCGACCGGATCCATTCCAGCCCCGGCGACGTCCGGGTTGCGCACGAGATAGAAACGGCGATCGAACGCCGCGGACACCATGGAGCGCCCCGGAACGTTCCTCGGTGACGCCGGCCGGGCGGAGAACGACCGACCCTCACGCTGTCCGTGACGCAGGTAGTGAACGAGCGGGTTACACGCCGCTTGCGCCACGTCCCGGTTGGCGGCGAGGTAGCCCGATGTCGAGAAGCGCGGACTGGGATCACGACCCTCGCGCCAGCCGCGCTCGAGATAGTGCGCGATCGGGTCGACGCCGGACGCCGCCACGTCCGCGTACCGCTCGAGGTACCACTGCGCGTCGACGCCCCCGGAGGCGGACACGAGCCGGTAGTCGGCGCCATGGCCACCGCGATCAGACCTCGCCCTCTCGCTCTGCAGAATGTGGACCCAGTCCTCGAAGACCGGCCGGAGCGCCAGCTCGTCGGCATGGCGGAAGAAGGCCCGGTCGACGGAGCGCCGCCATGCCTCGCGCCATTCGGCGTCGCTCCACGCCTCGGTTCCCCGGATTATCGCGGCCGCATGATCGACGTCGCGATAGGGAACACCGGCATCACCGACGTAGTCGACCAGCGAGGGGGCATCGCGCACGAGCACGTGGGCCCCCGTCGCCATCGCCTCCGCGATCGACATCGGCCCCCCGATCGGCGTCGCGTGCGACTGGCCCTCGATCCGCGCGGTGTGGACGTAGATACCCGCCCGCCCCACCAGCGAGGCAATCTCGGCGCGGGGCAAGTCGAAATGAACCTCGGCCCGGGTCCCGGAGCGTCGGACTTGCTCCTTGATCTCCTCGATGTACCTCTCCTGCTCCTTGCAGGTCACGGCCGCGAGAACGCAGCGATGCTCCGGCAATCGCTTGGCCAGCTCCAGGAACAGCCCGAGGTCCTTGCTTGGCAATCCCGCGGAAGCCCGAACCACCAATCGACGATCCTTCTCGGGATGTGGCGTGAACAGCTCGGTATCGAAGGCGGCGGGGATTGGGCGCAGCCGCGGATCCGTGGGGGCCGGCGCCGCCGCGTGCTGTGGATAGCCGTAGATCGCCCGGACGCGAGGCCAATCGAGTGCCTCGGCGAGGCGCTCCGGCGTGAACTCGAACCCATGCACCCGGATCGTGACCGGCCGCCCGGTCGCATCGATGGCGCGTCGGCGGTCCAGGGCGAAATGGAGCCAGTGGACATGGATGAGATCCGGCCGGGCAAGGGCAACTGCCTCCGACAGCGATCCGCGATGCACCGGCACCGAGCTTGGGTAGGGACTGGCGACCTCGGTCTCCGTCCAGACCTCTACATGCACCCCCCATCGGCGCATGCAGCGAATCTCCGTCTCGATGTAGGTCTCGCTGAGCTGAGGATAGTGCCACACGACATAGAGCACGCGCGGGATGTCACCGCGCCTCGGTCGCCGTCGCCACCTTCGGCGGAGTTGGAGATAGGCAGGCCCGGCCGGTCCCGAGATCCGATTCCACGCGCGGCGCAGCACGGACCGAGTGCCGCGAAGAGCCTCCATCGACGCCATCCCTCTCAGTCCGCCAGCGGCTACTCCAGCAGACCCAAACTCTGGCGCTGTCGCTCAGTGTAGTCCGAGAACTTGACGACGATGATGCCATCGAGACGCTGGACGGACCCGTCGGCGGGCCAGGAGGGCATCGCCCTGATGCGCTCCAGCAGCGCGACGCGCTGCCCTCGTCCGATCCGGCGCAGGTCGTAACCCATCGACCGCATGAACACGGTCATCCGTACGGGATTGCCTTCGTCCCATTCGAAGAAGCTCGCCCCCAGGGTCGACGACGACACCCGGGGAAGCCCGGGCCACGGAAGCATCCGGTGGGCGCCCACGAACTCGACCAGCGTGGGCCCGCCCTCGGGCGCCGCTCCGACCGCATGCATTCGGTCCACGAGCCGATTCGCCAAGTCGCGATCGGCCTGGACGACCAGGGAGTGCGCGAACAGGAGCCGGTTGGCGCTGCTGACGAAGCCGAGAAGGCAGACCCCGGCGAGCACCGTGAGCGCCAGGCGGGCACCCCACAGGCGGCCAGCCGACATCGCCACGAAGACCAGGCCCGCGAGGCCGATGGGCGTGCCGAGCAGGGTGCGATAGGGCAACGACCCCGCGTTGATGACGACCGCGGTGAGCGGCAACACGAGCGCCGCGCATACCAGCAGGATCTGCAGGACGTACTGGCCGAGGTTGCGCCGCGCGAGCCACCTGTCGAGCAGAACGACGCCGCCCGCGAGCAGCACCGCCATCGCGAACGTGTATCGCTTCTCGAGGAACAGGTCGCCCTGTCCGCTCAGGATCTCCCACGCGAAGCGCGCCGACGCGGCGAGTGTGGGTCCGGGGGAGGCCCGTAGCACGTCGACCTGAATGAATCGATCCACGTACGCGGGCGCCAGGTCCCGCCACCACAGCCAGGCGCGCCAGATCGCGTAGTAGAGGAGCAGCGAGGCCGTGACGACCAGCGAGAATCCGATCAGCCGGCGAAGCGTCCTCCGGCCACCCACGAGCGGGACGCGCATCGCCGCGAAGATGAGGAAGGAGACGACCGGGAACAGGGCCACCGGTTGATACGTGCTGATCGCTGCCGTCAGCGGCAGGATCGCGAGAAGGAGCGCCGCTGGCCGGTCCCGGGAGGCGAGGTAGACGGCGAGCGCCGCCAGGCAGCAGCCGATGGCCACCGCATAGACGAGGCCGAGAAACGCCGAGAGATGGACGAGCACGGGAAAGCTGAGCGCGAACGGCGCCGCGACGTAGTGCGCGCCGTCGATGGGCCAGCGCCACGTGATCGCCGAGAGCACGTAGCTGACGGAGAAGCCGACGATGGTGATCGCCATCGGAACGACCGGAATGACCG
The DNA here is from genome assembly GCA_964463175.1 of uncultured bacterium. Taxonomy (GTDB): domain Bacteria; phylum Methylomirabilota; class Methylomirabilia; order Rokubacteriales; family DASRDR01; genus DASRDR01. The sequence continues at coordinate 28,180 of CAYXBJ010000027.1, read as the reverse complement.
GATGGGACAGCACGAACCGGTTCAGCAGATGAGTGCCCCATCGGCCCGGGGTGAGCCAGACGCGCGCGGTCAGGTCCGCGAATCCGGTGATCTCGTTGTCGATCGAGAGATGGACGTTGAACAGCTCGAAGCCGTAGGTGAGGAGGCCGATCAGGACGCAGAACCCCAGCAGGCGGAGGACCGCGGCCCGCTGGCCGGGAATCGCCAGCTCGGCCGGCGTCAGGTCCCTCATCGGCCGGCCAAGTGGCAATCGCCGGGCCACGTCGACGCTCAGGCGGTCGCCTGGCCAGACTCAGGCCGCGGCTGCTGCATGTCGGCGACGGGCCGCTCGTGGCGGACGGCCGCGCGCGGCTGCGTCCGCCGCGTCAGGCGAGGTTGACCGAGACGATCCGCGAGAGCCCCGGCTCCTCCATGGTGACGCCGTACAACACGTCGGCGGCCTCCATGGTCTTCCGGTTGTGGGTGATCACGATGAACTGGGTCTGGGTCGACAGCTCGCGCAGGACCCGTGTGAACCGGTGGATGTTCGCGTCGTCGAGCGGGGCGTCCACCTCGTCCAGGAGACAGAAGGGACTCGGCCGGTAATAGAAGATCGCGAACAGGAGCGCGAGCCCGGTGAGCGCCTTCTCGCCGCCGGAGAGGAGCGAGATCGCCTGGAGCCGCTTGCCGCGCGGCTGGGCGACCATCTCGATCCCGGTCTCCAGCGGATCCCCGCCCTCCGGCGCCTCGACCAGGCGGAGCTCGGCGCGCCCGCCCTCGAAGAGCCGCGTGAAGAGCCCCTGGAAGTTCCGGTTGATCTCCTCGAACGCCTGGAGGAACCGCTCCTGCGCGGTCCGCGTCATTCCGCGGAGGGCCTTTTCCAGGTCCCGCATCGACGAAGCGAGGTCGTCGTGCTGGGTGCGAAGGAACCCGAGCCGCTCGTCCAGCTCGCGGTACTCCTCGTCCGCGATGAGGTTGACCGGCTCGAGCGCGGCGATCTTCTGACCGACCGTCTCCAGTCGCGCGCGAGCCTCGCCGAGGTCCCGCGCGGGATCGTGCGCCTGGCGGAGGGCCTCCACCTCGACCTCGAAGCGGCGCCGCGCGTCGGCCTCGAGATCCTGGCGCTTGACCCGGAGCTCGGCCAGCCGGATGGCGTGCTCCTGGACCGCGCGGGTCGCCCGGTGGAGCTCGACCTCGGTGGCGCGGAGATCTTCCCCGGCCCGCGTGGCGGCCTCGCTGAGCTCCCGGACGGTCTCGCCCGTGGTCCGGGCGACGGCCTCCGTTTGATCGCGTTCGGCCCGCACCGCATCGGCGCGGGCGTCGAGCCGCCGGCGCTCCGCCGCGCCCTCGTCGAGGCGGCCGCGCAGCGTCACCAGCCGCTCCTCACCCCCCCGGATCCGCTCCTGCGCCTCCGCCTCGTCGCTCTGGTTCCGGACCAGGTCGGACTGGATCGTATCGATCCGCCCCGCGAGCGCGGCGAGATCGACCTGGGCGTCCAGGAATGCCTGCGACCGCCGCGTCTCGTCCTCGGAGTCGGCCTCGATCCGTCCGAGCAGGCCCGCGATCTCCGACACCACGCGGGCCGCCCGCGCCTCGACCTCCGCGAGCGCCTGCCGCTGGGTCCGCGCCTCGGCCTCGACGGACCCCGCGTCGGTGCGAAGCTGCGAGACTTCCGCGCGGAGCGCCTCCTGCACGAGCCCGACGCGCTCGGCCGAGCGAACGACCTGCTCGAGGTCCTTCGACGCCGTCAAGCGATCCGCCTCGGCGGCCTCGCGGGCGGTGGCACGCGCGCGCTGGCTCTCGTCGAGCGCGGCGACCCGCGCGTCGGCCCGGCGTCCCCGCTCCTGGGTCTCCTCGAGCTCGGCCTCGAGCCGCCGGAGCTCCACCGTGAGATCGCGGATCGCCCGCTTCCGGGCGAGGAGCGAGGCGTCGCCGCCGCCCACGGCCCGGCCGCCCCCCAGCACGCCGGGCGGGCTCAGCATCTCGCCCCCGACGGTCACGAAGCTGGTGCCGTGGCCGTTCTGCGCGTACAGGCGCTCCGCCGCGCCGAGGTCGCGCACCACGACGACCGATCCGAGAAGGTTCGCGACCAAGCGCGGGTGGCCCGATGCGACCAGGCCCTCGGCCAGCCCAACCACGCCCGGGTCTGTGCCGACGTGGGCCTCGGGGCTGCCGTTCAGCCAGTCGAGCGGCAGGAACGTCGCCTGCCCGCCGCCGGAGCGTCCCAGGTACGTGAGCGCCGCCTTGGCGGCCTCGAAGGTTTCCATCACGACCCACTGGAGCCGCTCGCCGAGCGCCGCCTCGACGGCGCGCTCGAGCTCCCGCGGTACCTCGAGGAGGTCGGCGACCGTGCCGACGACGCCGCGGAGCCGCGCATCGTCGGCCGCTGCGAAGACGGCCTGGACACCCTGGGCGTACCCGGCGCGCTGGGCCTCGAGCTCCTCGAGCGCGGCCCGGCTCGACCGCCGCGCCGCGAGCGTCACGCGGCATTGCTCGGCCGCTTCGGATGCCGCGGCGCGCTCGGACGCCGCCGCCCCCGCGTCGGTGGCCAGCTCGCGGAGCTCGACCTCCAGCGTGGCGAGGCGGGCCGCGGCAGCGCTCACCCGGGCGCTCGCCGTCCCGCGCTCCGCCTCGATGCGGGCCCGCTCGGCATCGGCCTCGGCGCGCTCCGCCTTCAGGCGCTCGAGGCGCCGCTGGAGGTGCTCGTGCCGCTCGTCGAGGGCGCCGAGCATCTGGCCGAGCTCCGTCCGGTGGCCGGCGAGCCCGACCTGATCGTGACGCAGGCTCTCCGCCGCCTCCCGCGCGCCGCGGAGCCGCACGCGCAGCTCATCGAGCGCGGCCTCCTCGGCGCGGGCCCGCGCCTGGAGGTCCTCGAACTCGCGCTTCACGGCCTCCAGCAGGGTGCCCTTGCTGCGCCGCTCCTCGGCGAGCGATTTCACCCGGAGGGAGAGGACCTCGGCCTCCTCGCGGAGCCGGTCCACCTCGGCGCCGAGATCGCGCTCGACGAGACGGAGCTGCTCGGCTCGTCCCACGCACCCCTCGAGCTCGAGCTCCGCGCGCTGGAGCGCGTGGCGCGCGTCGGCGGCCCCCTGCTCGGCGGCCATCGCGTCGGCGCGCGCCAGCTCGAGGGCCGCCCCCAGCGCGGCGACCCGCGTCTGGCCGCTGTCCACCCGGTCACGCTCGGCGGTCTCCTCGCGGCCCAGACCCGCCTCTTCCCCGGCCAGGTCGGCGTGCTCGGCGGCCAGGAGGGCGACCTCGATCGACCGCCGCTCGGCCTGGAGCGCCTTGTGCTGCTGCGCCTTCTTGGCCTGGCGCTCGAGAGAGGTGAGCTGCCGCTTCACTTCCTCCATCACGTCCTTGACGCGGAGGAGGTTCTGGCGGGTCGCCTCCAGCTTGGTGAGGGTCTCGGCGCGCTGGAGCTTGTAGCGGGTGATCCCGGCAGCCTCCTCGACGAACACCCGGCGGTCGAGCGGCTTCGCGGTGAGGATGTGGGCCAGGCGCTCCTGTTCCATGAGCGCGTAGGCCTTCGGGTTCACCCCCGTGCCCAGGAAGAGGTCGTGGACGTCCTTCAGACGGCAGACCTGCTTGTTGAGGACGTACTCGGACTCGCCGTCGCGGTAGAGCCGGCGCCCGACGCCGACCTCGGGCCATGGCACGGACAGCTCGTTGCCGTCGTTCGAGAACGTGAGGAGCACCTCCGACAAGCCCAGCGGGCGCCGGGAGGTGGACCCGTGGAAGATCACGTCCTCCATGCGGTGGCCGCGGAGGGCCTTGGGGCTCTGCTCGCCCAGCGCCCAGCGAAGCGCGTCCGAGATGTTGGACTTCCCGCAGCCGTTGGGGCCGACGATCGCGGTGATCCCGGGGAGGATGCGCACGTCGGTGCGATCCGCGAAGGACTTGAAGCCGAACAGCGTGATGCCCTGGAGGCGCATAGCCGTCACAAACTGATAGCACGGCCCCTGCCGGACATCCAAGGAGAAAATACCAGGGGTGGACGCTCTCGCCCCCGGACACCCTACATCTTGATGCCCGTGGCCGGCGGCCTCAGGCGTCGGGCCGAGGCGCCGTCAGGCCCCCTTGGGAAGGCAGCACTTCTTGTACTTCTTCCCCGAGCCGCAATAGCAGGGATCGTTGCGGCCGACCTTCTGCCCGCTCCGCTGGGCCTCCGGGCGCCGCTCGGACGTCCCGCGGGACAGCGTCACCGCCGACGACGGGCGCGGAGCCGGCCGCGGGGCCGGGACCGGAACCGGCCGGGGCGCCGCCTCCGGGGCCACCGCATCCCGCGACACCTGCATCTTGAAGAGCAGCTCGGTGACGGAGGTGCGCACGCGGTCGACCATGTCCTCGAAGAGGTCGAAGGCCTCGCGCTTGTACTCGGTCAGCGGGTCGCGCTGGCCGTAGCCGCGGAGGCCGATCCCCTCCTTCATGTGGTCCATCGACAGGAGGTGGTCCTTCCACTGGCTGTCGATCACGTGGAGCATGACCCAGCGCTCCAGCGTCCGCAGGAGGTCCGTGCCCAGCTCCGACTCGCGCGCGCCATACCGCGCCTGCACGGCCTCGCCGAGGGTCTCGCGCAGGGCCTCGCGGGACGCGACGTCGCGCGTGGTGACGGCCGCCGGAAGCTTCACGTCGAACTGCCGGTGGAGCGCCTCGCCCAGCCCGCCGAGGTCCCAGTCCTCCGGATGCACGCCGTCGGCCGCGTAGGTGTCGACGGTACCGTCGAGCGTCTCGTCCATCCACTCGCGGATCGTCTCCTCCTGGCTCTCACCCTGGAGGATCTCGCGCCGCATCCCGTACACCACCTCGCGCTGCTTGTTCATCACGTCGTCGTACTCGAGGAGGTGCTTGCGAATCTCGAAGTGGTGAGCCTCGACCCGCTTCTGGGCGGTCTGGATCGCCCGCGACACGAGGCCGTGCTCGATCGGCTCCCCTTCCTCCATGCCGAGGCGGTCCATGATCTTCTGGATCCGCTCGGAGCCGAAGATCCGGAGGAGGTCGTCCTCGAGGGACAGGTAGAAGCGCGAGGATCCCGGGTCCCCCTGGCGGCCCGACCGGCCGCGCAGCTGGTTGTCCACGCGCCGCGACTCGTGCCGCTCGGTGGCCAGGATGTGGAGGCCACCCAGCGAGACCACCTGCTCGTGCTCCTTGTCGGTGATCTTCCGCGCCTCCGTAAGGGCGCGCGCGTGCTCCGCGTCGGAGACCGTGGCGAGGTCCGCGCCCTTCTTGCGCAGCGCCTCCCGGGCCAGGAACTCCGGGTTCCCCCCGAGCAGGATGTCGGTGCCGCGACCGGCCATGTTGGTGGCGATGGTCACCGCCCCCATCCGCCCGGCCTGAGCGACGATCTCGGCTTCCTTCTCGTGGTACTTGGCGTTCAGGACCTGGTGGTCGGGGACCCCGCCCTTCTTCAGAAGCTTGGAGAGCCGCTCCGACTTCTCGATCGAGACCGTGCCGATGAGGATCGGCCGCCCCTTCTCGTGGAGCTCCTTGATCTCCTGCACGACCGCGTCGAACTTCTCCCGCTCGGTCTTGTAGACGACATCCGGGTTGTTCACGCGGACGAGCGACCGGTTGGTCGGGATCACCACCACGTCCAGCTTGTAGATCTTGGCGAACTCCGCGGCCTCGGTGTCCGCAGTGCCCGTCATGCCGGCGAGCTTGTCGTACATCCGGAAGTAGTTCTGGAAGGTGATGGTGGCGAGGGTCTGGTTCTCCTGCTGGATCCGGAGCCCTTCCTTCGCCTCGATCGCCTGGTGGAGACCGTCCGACCATCGGCGGCCCGGCATCAGCCGGCCGGTGAACTCGTCGACGATGACGATCTGGCCGTCCTTCGCGACGTAGTCCACGTCCTTCTGGAAGAGCGCGTGAGCGCGGAGCCCCTGGTGGATGTGATGGAGCGTGTCGATGTTCTGGGGGTCGTAGAGGTTCCCGACCGAGAGCAGCTGCTCGCATCGCGCGATGCCGGACTCGGTCAGGGTCACCGTCTTGGCCTTCTCGTCGACGATGTAGTCGCCCTGGCGGACTTCCTCGATCTCGTGGAGCTTCCCCTCGGTGATGGTGGCCGCGCGGGTGAGCCGGGGGATGATCCGGTCGACCTTGTAGTAGAGGTCCGTCGACTCCTCGGTCGGGCCCGAGATGATCAGCGGGGTCCGCGCCTCGTCGATCAGGATCGAGTCGACCTCGTCGACGATCGCGTAGTGGAGCTGCCGCTGCACGAGCTCGTCCAGCGAGAAGCGCATGTTGTCCCGCAGGTAGTCAAATCCGAACTCGTTGTTCGTCCCGTAGGTGATGTCGGCGCGATAGGCCTCCCGGCGCTCGCACGGCCGGAGTCCGACGAAGCGCACGTCGCTCGGCACGTACTCCGGGTCGTAGATGAACGACGCCTCGTGCTGGATGATCGCGACCGAGAGCCCCAGCTGGTGGTAGAGGGGGCCCATCCACTGGGCGTCGCGGCGGGCGAGGTAGTCGTTGACGGTGACGATGTGGACGCCTTTTCCGGTGAGCCCGTTCAGCACCGCCGGCAGCGTCGCCACCAGGGTCTTGCCCTCGCCGGTCGCCATCTCGGCGATCTTGCCCTCGTGGAGCACCATCCCGCCCATGAACTGGACGTCGAAGTGGCGCATCCCGAGCCGGCGGCGCCCGATCTCGCGCACCATCGCGAAGACCTCGGGCAGGAGCTCGTCGAGATCGGCGCCGTCGCTGAGCTTCTGCCGGATCTCGTCGGCGCGCTGCCGGAACGCCTCGTCCGGCCACTTGCCGATCTCGGCCTCGAGGGCGCCGATCGCGGCGACCCGCGGACGCATCCGCTTGACGTCGCGCTCGTGCTTGGAGCCGAAGACCTTCCGGAGCACCAGATCGATCATGACGGGCCTATTGTACTCCCCCGGATCAAGTCGACCCGCCGGGAGCGGGACGGCGGCAGCGGCCGCTCACTTCCCCCGCGCCTGGGTGATGAGCTCGAGTGCGTGCTGGAGGCTCGTGTCGGTGACGGACTCGCCGCCCAGCATCCGAGCCACCTCGCGCACCCGGTCGTTCTTCACCAGGACGCCGACCGTCGTGGCGGTGCGCCCGTCCTCCTCGCGCTTCTCCACGCGGAAATGCTGGTCGGCATAGGCGGCGATCTGCGGGAGATGCGTCACGCAGAGGACCTGTCGGGTACGGGCGACCTGGCGGAGCTTCTTGCCGACGGTGTCGGCGGTCTTGCCGCCGATGCCGACGTCCACCTCGTCGAAGATGAGGACCGGCACGGCATCGGTCGCGGCGAGCACGACCTTGAGGGCGAGCATCGTGCGCGAGAGCTCTCCGCCCGAGGCGATGCGGGCGAGCGGCCGCACGTCCTCTCCGGTGTTGGCGGAGAAGAGGAACTCGGCCTGGTCGACGCCCTTGGGTCCGAGCCGCCAGCCCTCCGGGCCGACCGCCATCTCTCCGGCGGCGGCGCGCTCCCGGCCGAGCCGAACGCGGAACGCGGCGGTCTCGAGGTCGAGGGCGCCGAGCTCCGTCATCACCGCGGTCTCGAGTCGGGTCACCGCCTGCTCGCGCCGCTCGGCGAGATCGGTGGCGCGCGTGGTGAGCTCGGTCCGCAGCCGGTCGACCCGCTCGGCCAGGCGCCCCTCATCCTCCCCGGCGCGCGAGAGGCCCTCCAGGTCGGACTCGAGGCGCGCGCGATGCGCGAGGATCGCCTCGGCGGTCTCCCCGTACTTCCGCTTCAGGCGGCCGATCTCCTCCACGCGCCGCTCGATCGCCTCGAGCCGCGGCGGATCGAACACGACCCCGTCGCGGTAGCTCCGGAGCGCCCGCGCGGTCTCGTCGAGGTGGACGAGCGCGGTGTCGAGGGCCTGCACCGTCGGCTGGACGCGGGGGTCGAGCCGCACCAGGTCGCGCAGTAGGCTCGCCGCCCGGCCCGCGCGCTCGACCGCCGACGCCGGGTCGTCGTAGAGGTCGCGGTACGCGCCGTTCGCGCCCTCGGCAAGCCGCTCGGCGTTCATCAGCCGCCGCCGCTCTTCGCGGAGCTCTTCTTCCTCCCCCGCCCGGAGCCGCCCGGCGTCGATCTCCGCCATGGCTTCGCGGGTCTCCGCCGTGCGCGTCGCCTGGTCTCGCTGCGCGGTGCGGATCGCGTCCAGTTCCGTCGAGGCCGTGCGCCATTCCTCGTGACGCTGGCGCAGCCGATCGCGCAGGATCCCGAGGCCCGCGAAGGCGTCTAGGAGGTCGAGGTGGCGGGCCGGACGCAGGAGCGCCTGGTGCTCGTGCTGGCCGTGGACCTCGACCAAGGCCTCGCCGAGCTTCTCGAGGAGCGCGAGGGTCGTGTTGGCGTCGTTCAGGAACACGCGCCCGCGCCCCCCGCGCACGAGCTCCCGGCGCACCACGAGCTGGCCGTTCTCGAGGGGGACGCCGTGCTCCTGCAGCACGGCCGCGACCGCGCTCTTCCGCGGCGCGTCGAACACGGCCTCGATGGTCGCGGTCTCGGCGCCTGCGCGGATGGTCTCGGCCGGCTGGGCCCGCTCGCCGAGCAGGAGGGTGAGGGCGTCGATCAGGATCGACTTGCCGGCGCCCGTCTCCCCGGTGAGCACGTTCAGACCCGGGCCGAAGGGAACGGTCAGCGACTCGATGACCGCGAGATTACGGACCCTGAGCTCTCTGAGCACCTGCGAGCGCCCTCCAGAAAACGGTCAGCGTTCGCCCCATTTTAGCTTTGTGCGTAGCACCTCGAAGTAGGATTTCCGCGGGTCTCGGATGAGCCGGATCCTGGCTCCGGCCTGCCGGACGCGGACCACGTCCCCGGCGGCCACCGGGGGCCCCGGCTGGCCGTCCACGGCGAGCACCACGTCGGGCGCATCGGTCAGGAGGGTCACCTCCAGCCCGATGGACGCCGGCAGCACGATGGGCCGGTTGGTCAACGTGTGCGAGCAGATCGGGGTCAGGACGACCGCATCCATCGTCGGGAAGAGGATCGGTCCCGCCGCCGAGAGATTGTAGGCGGTCGAGCCGGTGGGCGTGGCGATGATGAGGCCGTCGGCGCGGTACGCCGTCATCGGCTGCCCGTCGGCGCGCACGTCGAGGTCGATCAGCCGCCCGAGCGCGCCCTTCGCCACGACGACGTCGTTCACCGCGAGCTGCTCCGTTACGGCCTTCCCGCCCCGGGTCAGCTGGGTCTCCAGCACGAGGCGATCCTCGGCGGCGTACTCGCCCCGCAGCACCACCTCGAGCGTGGGGAACAGCGCCTCGAGCGTCGTGGCGGTCAGGAAGCCGAGCCCGCCAAGGTTGACGCCGAGGATGGGCACGTCGAGGCCGCCGACCAGCCGCGCGACCGCGAGGAGCGTGCCGTCGCCCCCGAGCACCACGATCAGCTCGACCTTGCCGGGCAGCGCGTCGCGCTCCGTCACCGTCACGCCCGAGAGCCCGATGGCGCCGGCGGTCTCCCGGTCCACGACCACCTCGCGCCCGTGCGCGGTCAGCCACTGCACCAGGCCGCGCGTCACCTCGCGCGCCTCCGCGCGGTCCGTCCGCGCGACGACCCCGATTCGCCGCATTTGGCTCCTCTCCACGCCCCGCGCGCCGCTCACTCGTCGGTCTCCCTGGCGTCCCGTTCCTCGGGCACCGCGGCGGCCAGCGCGGCCTCGAGCGTCGGGCCCTCGAGCGGGCACCGCGATCCGAGGTCGCGGGCGAGGTGGAGGAAGACCTCGCGGTTCCCCTTCGGTCCGTGGAGCACCGATGCCGTCACGCCGCCCGTGCGGAGATCGATCCGCGCGGCGGCGACCGCGACGGCGCGCACCGCGCCCCGTCGCGCCTCCCACCCGCGGACCACCCCGCCCTTGCCGACCTGGCCGCGGCCCACCTCGAACTGCGGCTTCACGAGCGCGACGATCTCGGCCGGATCGGCGAGGCAGCCCGCGACGGCGGGCAGGACTTTCTCGAGCGAGATGAAGGACACGTCGACCGTGGCGAGGGTCGGACGCTCGGGAAACCGGTCCGGCGCGAGATGGCGCGCGTTCACGCCCTCCGACACGACGACGCGCGGCTCTCCGCGCAAGCGCGGGTGGAGCTGGCCGTGGCCGACGTCGACCGCGTGAACCCGGAGCGCTCCGCGCGCGAGCAGGCAGTCGGTGAAGCCCCCGGTCGACGCGCCGACGTCGAGGCACACGCGGCCCGCGACGGCGACGTCGAGCGCGGCGAGCGCCGCGTCGAGCTTCTCCCCGCCCCGGCTGACGAAGGGCATCGGCGCCACGCGCTCCACCGTGGTGTCGGGCGCCACGAGCCGGCCGGCCTTGGCGACGAGCCCGCCCGGTAGCCGCACCTGCCCCGCCAGGATTAGGCGCGCGGCCTCTGCCCGGCTCGACGCGAGGCCCTGGGCCACGAGGAGTTCGTCGAGGCGGATCCGCCCCGGACGGACGGTCCCGGCCGGGCTCATGCGAAGAAGTGCCGCATGGCGGCGTCGCGCAAGGCCCCGAGGGTCTCCGGGTCGCGCGCCTCGACGTACAACCGCGCGACGGGCTCGGTACCGGAGGGCCGCACCAGCACCCAGGCGTTCCCCGGCAGGTGGAGCTTCAGCCCGTCGGTCGTCTGCACGCGCGTGACCGGGTACGCGCCGAGCGTCGCCGGCGCCGCGGCGATGCGCTCCGGCAACGCCCGCCGCACCGTGTCGGACAGCGGAACATTGACCCGGATGGAGAGGAGCCGCCCGACTTCGCCGTAGAGCCGCTCCAGCACCGCGCCGAGCGCCACGCCTTCGACCGCGGCGACCTCGGCGGCCAGGAGGCACGCGAGGATGCCGTCCTTCTCGGGGGCGTGCCCCTTCAGACTCATGCCGCCCGATTCCTCGCCGCCGAACATCGCGCGCCCGTGCGTGATGAGGTCCCCGAGGTACTTGAACCCGACCGGCGTCTCGTGGAGCTCGCAGCCGTGGCGAGCCGCGAGCCCGTCGAGGAGATGGGTCGTCGCCACGCTCCGCCCGACGCCACCCCGCCAGCCGCGGTGATGGAGGAGATGCCGCAGCACGAGCGCGAGGATCGGGTTCGGCGCCAGCACCGTCCCGTCGCGATCCACGATGCCGAAGCGGTCGGCGTCGCCGTCGGTGGCGAGACCGAGATGCGCCCCCCGCTCGCGCACCATCCGAATCAGCTCGCCCAGATGCTCCTCCGCGGGCTCTGGCGGATGGCCGCCGAACAGGACGTCCCGGGCCCCGTGGAGGAGCGTGACCTCGCACCCCGCCTCCTCGAGCAGGCGGTCCAGGTAGCCGCGCGCCGGCCCGTACATGACGTCGACCACGACGCGGAGGCGCGCCTGGCGGATCCGGTCGAGATCGACCATCGCGCGGCACTGCTCGAGGTACGGCGGCGCGAAGTCGGCGGGCTCCATCAGGCCCGCGGCGCGCGCGTCGGCGACCGGCATCCCGCCGGGATCGGGCAGCGCCGCGACGCGCGCCTCGACGGCCTTCGTCACCTCGGGCAGCGCGGGACCGCCCGTCGGCCCGGACAGCTTGAGCCCATTGTCCGGCGCCGGGTTGTGGCTGGCGGTGATCGTGATGCCGGCGGCCGCCCGATGGTGGATGACGGCGTGCGCGACGGTCGGCGTCGGCACCGCAGCGACCGCGAGGCGCGATCGGACCCCGGCCTGCGCGAGCGTGCCGGCCGCCGTGGCCGCGAAGTCCTCGGAGAGGAAGCGCGTGTCGTAGCCCACCACGACGCCGTGCGCCGCCTCCCCGGTCTCCTTCAGGTGGTCGGCGATGGCGCGGGTGAGCCGCCGGACGTTCGCGAACGTGTAGCTGTCCGCGATCCGCGCGCGCCACCCGGAGGTGCCGAATTTGATCGGATCGAGCCCGGCGCTCATCGGGATTCTCGCCTCAGCCTGATTATAGGCTGCCGGGGCGGCCGCGCCGGGCCGCCGACGCCCCGCACCGCCGCCCCTCGGGCCGTCAGGCCCATCGCCGCCGCCGACGGACCTCGGAGCGCCGGAACACGCCGATCAGCAGGAGACCACAGATGAACCCACCGACGTGGGCCAGGAAGGCCACCCCTCCGGTGTCGCTCCGGGCGAAGGTGAGGAGGCTGTTCGCGATCTGCAGCACCACCCAGAACCCGAGCACGACGAAGGCCGGAACCGGGATCGTCCGCACGAAGAAGCCGAAGATCACGAGCGTCCAGATCTTGGCGTGCGGGTGGAGGAGAACGTACGCGCCGAGCGTGCCCGAGACCGCGCCGCTCGCGCCGATCATCGGGATCGCCGACGCCGGGTTCGAGAGGTACTGGGTCGCCGCCGCCGCCATCCCGCAGAGGAGATAGAACGCCAGGAATCGCCCGTGCCCCATCGAGTCCTCGACGTTCTTGCCGAAGATCCAGAGATACAGCATGTTCCCGCCGACGTGGAGCCACCCGCCGTGGAGGAACATCGACGTGAAGATGGTCAGCATCGGTGCCGTCGCCTCCGCCAGCGCGGTGTCGAGACGCGGCGGACAGATCTCGCCGAACCGGCACGGGATCAGGCCGAACTCGACCACGAACTGCTCGTAGAGCCGGGCGCCGAGCGACGGGTGACCCGCGGTCGCCGGATCGAACCAGAGGAAGAACTGGTAGAGGTAGACGAGGAGATTGACGGCAATCAGCGCGACCGAGACGAACGGGAACGTGCGGGTCGGGACGTTGTCCTTGAGCGGGAGCACGGCGCCCGCCCGCTTCTCAGGCCGGGCCGACGACCACCACCGCCGGCTCGACCAGGTAGCGGCGCGCGGCCCTCAGCACGTCGGTCGCGGCGACCGCCTCCAGGAGGCTCGGATAGTGCGTCACGTATTCGGCGCCGACACCCATCGCCTCGTAGAAGGCGAGGTAGAAGCTCTGCCGCCCGTTCGTCCGGCGGTCGAGCACGAAGGACCCCGAGAGATACGCCTTGGCGCGCTCGAGCTCGTCCTCGGGCACCGGCTCGCCCGCGAGCCGGTCGACCTCGCGCCGGAGGCCCGCCTCGGCGGCGGCCACGTTGTGGGGCGCGGTCCCGATGTGGAGCACGACCCGGCCGGCGCCCCGCCGCGTCGGATACGAGGAGCCCACCGAGTAGGCGAGCCCCTCCTCGTCCCGGAGCGTCCGGAAGAGCCGGCTCGACATCCCGCCCCCGAGGGCGCCGTTCGCGACCTTGAGCGCGACGTGATCGGGCGCGCCGACCGGCGGCGCGAGATAGCCGAGCAGAAGGTGCGCCTGCTGCGTCGGCGCCGTCTCGTGCTGGCGCGGCCGCACCGGTCGCGCCGGCGGCGCCGGCGGGGCCGCACCGGGCCCGCCGCGGCGGACTCCGTCGAACAGGCGGCCCACCTCGTCGAGCACGTCACCGGCCGCCACCGCGCCCGAGATCGCCAGCACCAGCCGGTCGGCGGCGTACGTCTCGGTAAGGCGGGCGGAGAGGCTGTCCCGGGTGATCCGCGCGACGGTGCCTTCCTCCCCGCTGGTCGGAAGACCATAGCCCCGCGGGCCGAAGAGCCCCCGCGCGAGGACGCGATTCGCAACCTGGGCCGGCTGGTCCTCGAGCCCGCGGATCTGGGCCAGGAGCACCGCGCGCTCCCGCTCGATCTCGCCGTCGTCGAGCCGCGGCGCGGTGACGACCTCGTGGAGCAGCCCGAGGAGCGGCCGCCAGTGCCGCGCGAGCCCCCAGGTCCGGAGCTCGCCGTACTCCTGGTCCGCCCCGCTCTCGATGCCGCCCCCGGCATCCTCGGCCGCGCTGGCGACCTCGAGCGCGCTCCGGGTCCGCGTGCCCTTCAGGAGCACGCGTCCGAGAAGCGCGGTAACGCCGTTCAGCTCCGGCGCCTCGTCCGCCGAGCCGCCCCGGGCGAGGAGCGTCATCGCGATCACCGAGGCGCCGTGGTTCTCGCGGACCAGCACGGTCAGCCCGTTGCCGAGGACGAGCCGCGTCACCGGCCCGAGACCTGACGCGGGATGGGTCGACGCCGGCACGAGCCCGTGGCCGGGGCGGTCGCCGATCGCGCTCACTCGCCTTCCCCGACCGGCGCCGCGCCGATCACCGCGCCCGTGAAGCGGTCGGGCCGGAGATGACGCCGCACCGCCTCGCGCATGTCCTCCCGAGTCACCCGGCGGACCGCGTCCATGTAGCCCAGCTCGAACTCGAGGGTCCACACCGCGTCGGCGGTGCCGAGCGCGTAGGCCGCGCCTTCGGCCGTCTCGATGCCGAACGCGCGATCAGCCTCCACCGCCGTGAGCGCCCGCGCGTACTCGGCCTCGCTGACGAGCTCCTCCGAGAGCTCCCGGACCTCCGCCAAGATCGCCGCCTCGATCTCCGGGTAGCGCGCCGTCGTGGTGCGGGCGGTGACCGTGATCATCCCGGCGTCGTGCTGCAGGTAGAAGCTGCCCCCGATCCCCGACACGAGCCCGAGCCGCTCGCGCAGCGACTGCACGAGCCGGGACGCGCGACCCTGGCCGAGTACGCTCGTGACGAGGTCGAGGGCGTAGACGTCGGGATCCGGCGGAATGGGACCCGCCCATGCCAGCCCGAGATACGTCTGGTGGAGCGCCTTGGCCGCCTCAACCCGCCGCGGAGCGTCGACGGGTCCGGGCTCGAGCCGCGGTCGCGTCGGGAGCGGGGTCGGCGTCCAGCCCGAGAACGCGCGACGCACGGCGTCGAGGCTCCGCGAGACCGGCATGCTGCCGGCGACCACGACCGTCGTGTTGTTCGGGACGTAGGAGCGCCGGTAGTAGTCGAGGATCGTCTCGCGCGGCACGCCCGCGATGGACTCCATGGAGCCCAGGACCGGCCGCCCGTAGGCGTGCTCGCCGAAGTGCGCCCGGGCCAGCACGCGCCAGAGCGCCGCGCTGGGCGTGTCCTCGGCGCGCCGGATCTCCTCGAGCACCACCTGGCGCTCGCGCTCGACCTCGGCGGGGTCGAACGCGGCGTGCTGCGCGGCGTCGGCTAGGATGTCGAGCGCGGTATCGAAGCGCGCCGCGGGCAGGACGACGTGGAAGTACGTCCAGTCCTGCGAGGTCGCGGCATTCATCTCGCCGCCGAGGCCGGAGATCGTCTCGTCGATCACGCCGGGTCCCCGGGTGGGCGTGCCCTTGAAGAGGAGATGCTCGATGAAGTGGGACAGCCCCCGCTCGTCCGGGCCCTCGTCGCGCGCGCCGGCGCGGACCCAGAGCTGGACCGCGGCCACGTCGGCCGCGTCGTGGGGCTGGACCACGACGGTGAGCCCGTTGTCGAGGCGGACGCGCTCGGGCCGGAACTGGGTCGTCACCGCATGCGCCTCATCGTCGTTCGACCTTCCGTTCGTCCCGGCGGCCGGCCATGAAATGGAGGTGGAGGTGATACACGACCTGGCCGCCCTCGGGCCCGCAATTGATGGACAGCCGGTAGCCGCGCTCGCCGAGCCCGCGCGTCTCGCCGATCCGCTTCGCGGCCAGCACCAGCCGGCCCACCAGCGGCGCGTCCTCCGGCGCGAGCGCCATCACCGAGTCGACGTGGCGCCTCGGGATGACCAGGAGATGGACCGGCGCCTTCGGATAGATGTCCGGGAATGCGACGATCTCGTCGTCCTGGTACTCGATGCTCGCCGGACTCCGCCCGGCAACGATCTCGCAGAACACGCACGCGGTCATGGTCCCGGACGGCGCCTCAGCGGCGCCGATCCGTCGAGGTCTGCCGGAGCTCGAGGAACACGCGGACCAGGTCCGGATCGAACTGCCCGGTCCGGGCGCCCTCGCGGAGGGTCCTCAGCACGTCTCCCTCGTCGAACGGAGACTTGTACGGGCGCTGCGTGCAGAGCGCGTCGTAAACGTCGACGATCGCCATGAGGCGCGCGAGGAGCGGCACCTCTTCTCCGCCGATCCGGTCCGGGTACCCTCGCCCGTCCCAGCGCTCGTGGTGGTGCCGGATGATGGGTCGCACGAGGCCAAGCGTCCGCATCGGCACGACCAGCCGGTCGCCGGCGGCCGGGTGCTCCTCCATGAGCCGACGCTCCTCGGCGGTGAGCGGCCCCTGCTTGAGGAGGACTCCGTCGGGCACCGCGATCTTGCCGAGGTCGTGGAGGAAGCCGCCGAGACGGAGCGCCTTCTGCTCCTCCTCGCTCAGCCCGAGCCGCTCGCCGAAGGCCATCGCCCAGGCGGCCAGCCGGACGCAGTGCCCGGCGGTGTACGGGTCGCGTGCCTCGATCGTGAGCGCGAGACTCGTGATCAGGCTCTCCGCCTCCTCCAGCTCCTCGAGGACGCGCTTCAGGCGGATGAGCGACCGGAGCCGCGCGTCCAGCTCCCGCGGGTGGACGGGCTTGGTGAAGTAGTCGTCGGCGCCGGCCTCGAGTCCCGCCACGCGCGAGTCCAGCTCGCGCTCCGCGGTCAGGAGGACTACCGGGATGAGGTGGGTCATCGGATCGCCCTTGAGCTGCCGGCACAGGTCGATCCCGTTGATCCCCGGCATCCGGACGTCGAGCAGCACCAGGTCCGGCGCCTCGCGCGTGATCTCGCCGAGCGCCTCCTCGGCGCACGAGACGTCGCGCACCGCGTACCCCAGGTGCTCGATGTAGTCCCGCATCGTCTCCCGGACACGGAGGTCGTCGTCGACGATCAGGACGCGACCAAGCGTGGCCGGGCTGCGCGTGGACGGACCCACGGTCTCAGGCATCTCCCCCCCACGCGGCCCCGCCGGTCCCCCGCAGGGCGTTCGGCGTCGCGTCGCTCATCGCTTCGCTATCCCTGGACCGGCAGCGTGACGGTGACCCACGAGCCCCGGTCCACCTCGCTCTCCATCTTGATCTTGCCACCGAGCGCAAGGGTCAGCCGCTCCGCCACGGTCAGCAGGAGACCCGTGCCCGGGAAATTCCGGCCGTCCCGCGGCCCCACCGCGCAGAATGGCCGGAAGATGCGCGCTTGCTCCTCCGGCGTGAAGCCGATGCCGTCGTCGGCCACGGTGATGACGACATCGCGGTCTCGCTGGTAGCAGGTCACGCGGATCTCGCCGACCTCGGTGTACTTGACGGCCGACAGGATGAGGTTCCCGAGGACCTGCTCGACCCGGCGCGAGTCGGTCACCACCGGAGTGACCCCCGGCTTGATGTCGGTCTCGAGCCGGTTGCCCTTGGCCGCGACGCGGGACTGGAGGGTGCGGACCACGCGCTGGATCAGGGCGGGCACGTCCGTGGAGACCTTGGCGAGCTTCAGTCCGCCGGCCTGGAGCGCGCTCATGGCCGTGAGGCCCTCGATGAGCTCCAGGATCTCCTGTCCGCGCTCCTGCAGAATCTCGAGCTGGCCGCGCTCGGTGTCTCCGAGCGGCTTCTGGAGCCCGTCGACCAGGAGCCGCGGAAGGTCGAGGAGGGCGCTCAGCGGCGCCCTGAGCTCCTCGCTCACCGTCTTCTGCATCTCGCCGCGAAGCCGCGCGGTCTGCTCGCTGGCCGGATCGGCGCGCACGACCTCGCGCTCGACGATCACTTCCTTGACCTGCGGCGCCTGCGCGGCCTGGAGCTTCATCTTCTGCTCCATCTCCTTAGCCTGCTTCCGCGCCTCCTGCGCCTGGCGCTTGGCCTCCTCCTGATCGGCCGCCGCCTTCTGGAGCGCCTCCATCTGCTGGGCCACCTGGGCCTCGAGACCCTGGGTGCTGCGCTGGACCGAGTCGACCGCCTGCGCCCGCTCGATCGCCTGGGCCGTCCGGCGCACGATCGCCTCGAGACGCCCCAGCTCGTCTGGAGGAAATGCGTGGGCCGAGCGATACCCGACCGCGACGACCCCCAGGAGCTCCTCCCCGGCCAGGAGCGGGAACGCCGCCACCGAGCGGATGTTGCCGTCCTTCAGGTAGGACTCCTCCACGCGGTAATCCGCCTCGACGTCCGGCACGATCATCGACTCCCGCTGGGACATGACGGCCCCGGCCAGTCCCTGCCCCCTGCGCAGGTGGGCGCCCTCCACCGTGGCGCCGTGGAATCCGACGGCCGCCCGCGTGACGAGGCCCGACTCGTCTGGCAGGACGATCACGCCCACGTCCGCGCCGATGCCCCCGACCACGCGGCGAAGGAGGCCGGGCAGGATCGTGTCGCCCGAGCGCTCACCGGTCTCGACCCGGCCGGCGGCGGCGTCCAGCTGACTCACGACTTCGTATTCACGCAGCTTTCCGCGGAGCCAGTTCAGCATGCGGTTGAAGCTGTCGGTCAGGGCGCCGGCCTCGCCACCCACCGTCACCAGCAGGGTCGCCGGCAGATCACCCGTCTCGAAACGCCCCATCGCCTGACGGAGGCGGCCGAACGCCTCCACCTGCGGCCCGGCGATCCGGGCCCCGATCAGGATGGCGAGCGCCGTCAAGGCGATGGCCGCGCCGCCGACCAGGAGGAACTGGTTTCGCGTCTCGCGCGTGACCTCGGCCGACGGCACCCCGGCGACCAGGGTCCAGCCCTGAGGACGGATCCGCACCGCGCCTGAGATGCGCGACTCCCCGTCCTCGAACACCGCCTCGCCCGTCCCGGCCCGCGAGAGGAGGTCCCCGTACCCGGCGAGCCCGCTCACGTTGCTCATGAGGAAGAGCGCAGGCTGCCTAGCGACCACGACGCCCCGGTCCGTGACCACGGCGGCGACGGCCCCCGGCGGGAGCTTCGCCTGGGTCAGGATCTCCTGGACCCGCTTGAGGACGAGATCGAGCGCGAGGACGCCCCGCAGCTGTCCTTCGGGGGTTCGGACCGGGGCGTAGATGCCGACCACGATCTCCGGTCCGGACCGTGAGGGAGCCCCGACGAACGCGTCCGTCGAGGTCGCCGCCCGCTTGAACCATTCCTGATCGCCCGCCGCCAGGCGCTTGCCCTCGGCGAGGGCCGGCACCGACGCCGCGGCGACGCCGAGTTCGTCGAACAGGACGATGCGGTCGACATCGGGAAACGCCTGCTTGAGTCGCCGGGCGTGAGACTCGCCGGCAGCGGGGCTGACCCCACCTGCCCCGAGCACGCTCGCCGCCCCGGTGAGCGCCTCGATGCGCGCTCCGAAGTGCTTCTCCACCTGGGTGCTCAGGAGGCTCGCCTGGGCGAGGGCATCCCGCTCGACCCGGCCGTGCTCGTGGCTGACCTGCCCCCAGACGAGGTACCCGATCAGGAGGAGGAACGGGACGCACGTCGCGACCGCGACAGTGACCAGCGCGCGCCGGAGGGAACCGCTGGGCCTCTCTTCGCGCGATCTCGCTTTCGTCGGAGACGCCCCCGGGCCGGCCATCGTCAGCCCCGGAACCCTCGCGAGGGAGACCACGGCGCCGAACCGTGCGGAATCATGGCGAATAGCCTAGCACGGAAGGTCTAGCAACCGTTTAGACCTGGTGGAAGGTGCTGGCCGTCAGGAGGGACGCCCCCGGCCGCGCATGGGATGGGTCCGCTCGGCCTCCCGCTCGTCCTCGAACCGGCGGAGCCGGCGGTGGATCCGCCCGAGGAGCCGCCGCTGGTCGAGAAAGATCTGAGCCAGCTGGCCGGTCAGGACCAGGGGCGCCGCCACGACCAAGCTCCCGACGAGAACCACGGCGGCCACGAGAGGGCGCGACCAGGGCGGCGGGACCGGGATCTCGGCCTCAAGCAGGAGCAGGAGCCCGGCTCCCACGACGCCGACCACCGCAAAAGCGAAGCCGAGGCCGACCAGGACCGAGGCCCAAAAGGCCGTGAACCGGAACCGCCCTCTCGCCGCCATCGTCACCTCGCAGCGGTCCCCCGGAGCCGCGTCTCCCGACCCTACAGGAAGGGGCCCGGCCGCACCAGCCGCCCGGCGCGCCGGATCCGCCCCGTCCCCTGGCCCGTCACCTCGTCTGGCCCGGGGCCGTCCGGCCCTGATCGGGACCGACCGGTCAGTGGAAGAACGCGCTGTAGCCGTTCAGCGCGGGCTGGCCGCCCAGGTGCGCGTACAGGACGGCCGAGCCCTTGCCGATCTCCCCGGTCGCCACGAGATCGATGAGCCCCGCCATCGACTTCCCCTCGTAGACGGGGTCGGTGATCATCCCCTCGAGTCGTGCCGTCAGGCGGATGGCCTCGAGCGTGCGCTCGTCCGGGATCCCGTAGGTGCCGGCGTGGTAGCGATCGTCGAGAATGATCTCGCCGTCGCGGAGCTCGCGCCCGACGTCGATCAGATCGGCCGTCCGGCGCGCGATGCGCGCCACCTGCTCGAGGGTCTCCTTCGGCTTGGCCGAGCCGTCGATCCCGATGACCCGGCGCGGGCGGCGCTGCGCGACGAAGCCCGCGATCATCCCGGCCTGCGTGCTCCCGGTGACCGAGCACACGATGACCGTGTCGAAGAACACGCCGAGCTCTCGCTCCTGCTGCTCCACCTCCTCGGCCCAGCGCGCGAAGCCGAGGCCGCCCAGCCGGTGGTCCGACGCGCCGGCCGGAATCGCGTACGGCCGACCGCCGGACGCCTCGATCTCGGCGATGGCCTGCTCCCAGCTCTCCTTGAAGCCGATGCCGAAGCCGGCCTGGATGAGCCGCACGTCGGCGCCGAGGATCCGGCTCAGGAGGATGTTGCCCACGCGGTCGTACACGGCGTCCGGCCAGTCGACCCAACTCTCCTGGATGAGGACGCACTTCATCCCGACCCGCGCGGCGGTCGCCGCCACCTGGCGGGTGTGGTTGGACTGGACCCCGCCGATGGAGACCAGCGTGTCGCAGCCCTGGGCGAGCGCCTCGGCGACCAGGTACTCGAGCTTCCGGACCTTGTTGCCGCCGAACGCGAGCCCGCTGTTGCAGTCGTCGCGCTTCGCCCAGATCCGCGCACCCCCCAGGTGCGCGGTCAGTCGCTCGAGTGGATGCACGGGCGACGGGCCGAACATCAGCGGATAGCGGGCGAACGTGTCGAGCTTCATCAGGTCTCCTCCGTCGGACCGTGGGGATCCCTCGGCGTCCGGGTCTCACGACCCCCGCCGACCCGACCATTTAGTCACCATCGGACCAGTCAGTGCAAACCCGCCTCCGGGCGGCCCGCGTCGGTGAAACATGACCGGCCGCCCGCTCCTTGACACCGTGCCCCGTCGGAGAGGATCGTCGAGCCGCGCGAGAGTGTCGCATCTCCCCCTAAGACCGAGGAGACACCGAATGAGTGCGGCCGGTGCTCAGGACGCAATCACTCTCCGCTCCATGATGGTGGGCTACGAGGCCGCGCAGGTGATCTACGTCGCCGCCAAGCTCGGGATCGCCGATCTCATCGGCGACGAGGCCCGGACGGCCCGGGAGCTCGCCGAGCGCACCGGCACCCGCGAGGACGCGCTCCACCGGGTCCTGCTGGCGCTGGCGAGCCTCGGGATCCTCGCCGATCTCGGCGAGCGCCGCTTCGGCCTCACCGGGCGCGGCCGATATCTCCAGTCGGCGACGCCGGGATCACTGAGACGCGTGGCACTTCTCGCCGGCGAGCGCTCGTATCGCGCATGGGGCGGGCTGCTCCACAGCGTGGAGACCGGCGAGACCGCGTTCGAGCACGTCTTCGGGATGCGCACCTTCGAGTACATGGCCCAGAACCCCGTCCTGGCCGGCATCTACAACGACGCCATGTCCGCCTCGGCGGAGGAGCGGGCCGCGGCGGTGGTCGCGGCCTACGACTTCTCCCGGTTCCGATCCATTGCGGACGTGGGCGGCGGCCACGGGGCCCTCCTGGCGGCGATCCTCGCGGCGCATCCGGGCCTTCGCGGCATCATCCTGGAGCGCGCCTCGGTGGCGGCGGGAATCCATCAACGGTTCGCCGGCGCGGGCCTCGCCGGTCGGTGTGAGATCGTGACCGGAGACTTCTTCCAGGCGGTCCCGCCGGGCGCGGATGCTTACCTCCTGTCTCACATCATCCACAACTGGGACGATGCGCGCTGCGGCGTCATCCTGCAGAACTGCCGGGCGGCGATGACGACGACGGGCACGCTCCTCATCGTCGAGCAGGTCCTGCCGGCGCGGGTCGAGGCCTCGGCGACTGCCCAGCGCGCGCTCATGGCGGACCTTCACATGATGGTGATCACGGGGGGCGAGGAGCGCACCGAGGCGGAGTACCGGGCGCTGCTGGCCGCGTCGGGATTCGGTCTCAGGCGGCTGGTCGCCGCGCCGGTCGCCGAGAGTATCCTCGAGGCGACTCCGGCCTGATCAGCCGGGAGCGGTCCGCCCGGCTCCCCTGCGGTCGGGCGGGCGCGGCTCGACGACCGTCCGCTAGGACGCCCGGCGCGCGCGCCGGGCGTGCCGGGACGCCTGGACTGCCGGCGAGCGCGACGAGCGCCGGCTCGAGCTCTTGTGCCGCGCGGGGCGCGGGCGCCGGGGCTCAGTCTGCGCGACCTTCGTGAGCGCGGCCAGGATCGCGCTCCCCTGCAGCGCCCGCGGGGGCACGATGACGATCCGCTCGCTGGCTTCGACCCTGGCCGGCGGCTTCCGCGGCGAGACCCGTCGAGCAGCAGCGGGAGAGGTGGACCCCTGGCCATGCCGGGGCGCAGGGCCTCCCCTCCGGGTTGCCAGGTCCCCGATCAGCTTGGCCAGCGGGCGGCGCTTCTTCATGACCCCGAGTATGGCACGACAGGTGGACGGCTGTCCGGGCCCCCGGTCCCACGTCGGTTGGGTCCGGGAGACGCCCACCTCGCGCGCGTTCGATGACCGCCTCGCACTCCCAGCGGGATCAACCCTCTCGCCGGATCGCGCGGGTCGGAGCGTCAATCCACCCGATACGGGTCAGCTCGCGTTATCAGAGTCTCGCTGCGCCGCCGTCGCCGCGCCGACGGTCCAACCTGTCGGGCGCCTGCTAGACTGTGAGCGGATACGGGGAACCCATGAGCGAGTCGCGCACGCTGGCGGATCTGTTCCGCGTCCCGCCCGAGCAATTCACCGTCGCGAGAAATCAACTCGTCGCGGAGCTCCGTCGGGCCGGAGAGGCCGACGTCGCGGCCTCCGTCGCCGACCTTCCGCGTCCCACGCCTGTGGTCTGGGCGATCAATCAGGTCGCGCACCAGGAGAGGGCAGCCGTGGAGCGCCTGCTGAACGCGGCAGACCAGCTCAAGCGCGCGCAGCTCGGTCGGGCCCCGGCGGACGTCCCCGCCTCCGCGAGGACCTACCGGGACGCGGTCTCGGCGCTCGTCGAGCTGACCCTCGGCGTGCTGAAGGACGCCGGCCGACCCGCAACGTCCGCGACGCGGACTCGCCTGACGGGGACGCTCATGGCCGCCGCGACCGATCCGGATCTCCGCGAGTCCCTTCGATCCGGCCGTCTCAGTCGCGAGCACGCCATCACCGGATTCGACGTCTTCGCCGGGGCGCGCCCGTCACTGCGGGTGGTCAAGAGCGCCGGCGCGCCTCCCACGGCGCCTGCCGCCGACCGCGAGCTCACGCGGCGTCGCGCCGAGGCCCAGCTACGGCTCGAGACCGCGCGGGCAGAGCTGGCGAAGACGGAGGCTCGGGTCCGGGAGCTCGAGAAGACCGCGACGGAAGAGGCGCGGAATGCCGCGGAGGCGCGGGAGCGCGAGGCCGCTGCCCGTCGCGCGGCCGCCCAGGCTCACGCCGATCTGAAGCAGGTTCAGGCCAAGGTCCAGGCAGCCGAGCGCGCGGCTCGAGAGCCCTAGGTCCCTCCCTGTCTCGAGTCCCGGCTGAGCCTATCTGGCGTCTCGCGCCTGCCGGTCCCTATGAGGCGCGGCGCCGAGTCCGCTCGCTGGCGGGCGCTCTCTCACCGCGGGAGCGGGGGCGCGGCGTCTCGAGGCTCTGCCGGAGGGCCGCGATCAGATCCTCGGTCGGCGGCGGGGCTTCCGGCTCAGGCGTCTCGACCGTACCGCCGGCGCGCTTCGACTCGACGGCGGCCAGGACCCGCTGGCGGTGCTCGTCGGCATACTGATCCGGCTGGAAGTCGGGCTGGCCGAGATCTTCCACCAGGCGAACGGCGAGATCGAGCTCGCCGGGCCGGACCGCCACGTCAGGTCGCTCCACCTCGCCGAAGTCGGCCACCTCGTCGGCGTAGTAGAGCGTGTGCACGTAGAAGCCCTCGCCCACCGGCCGAAGGAGCACGAGATGCTGCTTGCCGCGCATCCGGTACGTGGCGAGCGCCACCCGGCCGCGGTCCATCATCGCCTGGCGCAGGAGCTGATAGGCGGGCTCGCCCCCCTTGCCAGGCCCGACGTAGTAGGTACGGTCGAAGTAGACCGGGTCCACGGCCTCCAGCGGGAGGAACTCGTACACCTCCATGATCTGGTCGGCCTGGCTCTCCAGGGTCTTCAGCTCCTCCTCGGTGAACCGGACGTACTCGTTCTCGGCCATCTCGAAGCCGCGGACGAGCTCGTCCCGGGGCACCGTCACGCCACAGGTCGGACAGTAGGTGCGGAGGGCGATCCGATTTCCACACTGAGCATGCATGAGGTGGAAGGCGACCGCCTCGGACCGCGTGGCCGTGTAGAGGCGAATCGGAACGGTGACCAGTCCGATCACGAGGCTTCCGCTCAGAACCGCGCGCGGTGGCATGGTGGAATCACCATTTTACCAAGCGTCGGCCGGGCCTGGGGGGCCGGGTCACCCGATCCCGGGTCCGTGGGATCGGCTACCGGTCGCCCGGCCGGCTGTCGTCGCCGCCGACCCAACAGCGAGCCCGCCCGCCTGGTCAGCGTCGTCTGGTGTTGGGCTGGTCGTCCCTCCGACCGACCCGACCTCGTCGCCGACGCGACGCGCGACGCGTACCACGGACGGCTGGACCTCGAGAAGACGGGGCGACGCGGCCGCGAGTACGTCCAGCACGAGGGCGTCCAGCGCAGTTAGCATGCTGCGGTACCGGCGCCTCATCGCCGAGCTGATCGGCGGCACTTCACCTCGCGAGTCCTGAGAGCCCTCCGCCGGACCCAAGGTCCCGTGGACCCGCCGGCCTACACCGCGATCAACGGCCGTATCCGGGCCAGCAGCTCCTCGACGCAGTCGGCGATCATCCGCCGGCTCGTGTCCAGTCGGAGGAAGGGCGCTTCGGGCGCTTCGTATGGCGACGAGATCCCGGTAAACTCCTCGATCTCGCCGGCACGCGCCCGCCGGTATAGTCCTTTGACGTCGCGCTGCTCGCATACCTCGAGCGGCGTCGCCACGTGCACCTCGATGAATCGCTGGGCCCCGATGGTGCACCGGGCGCCTTCGCGATCCGCCTGAAACGGCGAGATCACCGGGACGATCACGATCGCGCCGGCGTCATTCAGGAGCCGTGCCACCTCGGCAATGCGACGGACGTTCTCCGACCGGTCCAGCGGGGAAAACGACAGGTCCCGGTTCAAGCCGAAGCGCAGGTTGTCGCCGTCGAGCACGTACACGTGCCGGCCCTCCCGGTGGAGCCGCCACTCCGTATCACGCGCGATGGATGACTTCCCCGACCCGGACAGTCCCGTCATCCAGATGGTCAACGCTCGCTGACTCAGGAGGCGCGTCCTCTCCTCTTCGGTCACGCGGCTTGGCTCGCGCTGGACGTGCGTTGACTTCGGCCGGTCGCCGGTGGCGGGTCGGAGGTCTCGCTCGGAGAGTCGATCGATGACCATCCCGGCAGCGACCGTCGCGTTGGTCAGCGGGTCGATCAGGATGAAACCGCCCGTCGCACGGTTTCGCGCGTACGGGTCGAGGAACAGGGGCCCCGTGGCCTCCAGCAGGACCCGACCGATCTCGTTCAACTGGAGCGGCGCGGCCGTCGCGCGGCTCAGCGTGTTCACGTCCACGCGGTAGTCTACTCGCCGCACCAGGACCCTGGTCGACCGGGTCGTATGCTTGATTACATACGAGCGATCGATCTCCATGGGTCGCTCCGTCATCCACACGAGCATGCACTCGAAGCGCGTCTGGATTCGCGGGACGTTCCGCACGTGCACCAGCATGTCGCCCCGTGACAAGTCGATCTCATCCTCGAGGGTCACACTGATCGACATCGGCGCGAACGCGCGCCCACATTCCCCCTCCGGTCCAAAAATCGAACGGATCCGGCTGGCTCGCTGTGACGGCAGCGCGAGCACGGGATCCCCCACCCGCACGACCCCGGAGGCGATCTGCCCAGCAAACCCCCGGAACCCGGCGTCGGGTCGCAGCACGCACTGGACCGGCAGGCGAAAGTCCACCAGGTTCCGGTCACTCCCGACGTACACGCTCTCAAGGAGGCCGATCAGCGGTTCGCCGCGGTACCAGGGCATGCGCGCACTGCGCTCCACCAGGTTATCGCCGTGTAACGCGTCGATCGGCATGAACTTCAGGTCCAGGACCCCCAGCCGGCTTGCGAACTCCCGATAGTCAGCGGCGATGCGCTCGAAGACCGCCTGGGAATACTCCACGAGGTCCATCTTGTTGACGGCGACGATGAGCCGCGGAATCCCAAGGAGCGACGCGATGAAGGAATGCCGCTTTGTCTGGACCAGCACCCCGCGCTGGGCATCGACGAGGATGACGGCCAGGTCGGCGGTAGATGCCCCGGTGACCATGTTGCGCGTGTACTGCTCATGACCCGGGGTGTCCGCGATGATGAAGCTCCGCCGAGGTGTCGAGAAGTAGCGGTAGGCGACGTCGATCGTGATCTTCTGCTCGCGCTCGGCCTTGAGACCGTCGGTCACTAGCGAGAAGTCGACGGTCATGCCCGAGCGGACGGAGGCGGCCTGTAGTGCCGCCAGCGTATCGTCGTCCAGCGACGCCGTGTCGTGGAGGAGCCGTCCGATGAGCGTGGACTTGCCGTCGTCCACGCTGCCCACCACGGTGAGCCGAAGGAGGTCCTCGACGCCCCGGCTCGCAAGGTACCTGGGCACTCAGAAGTAGCCTTCCCGCTTCTTCGTCTCCATCGAGGCATCGGTGTCGTGGTCGATGACTCGTGTGCCACGCTCCGACGTGCGCGTGTGCATCATCTCCCGGACGATCTCCTCCAGCGTCGCCGCCGAGGAGCGAATCGCACCCGAGCAGGGCACGCAGCCGAGGCTCCGGAACCGGCAGAGAACCCGCTCGACGCGCTCGCCGGTCCGCGGCCCGTAGGGGCCGCCTGGCGCGAAGGGACCGTCCAGCACGATCAGCTGGCCCTGGCGGACCACGACGTCGCGCTCGCGAGCGTAGTACAGCGGATTGATGGGAATCCCCTCGGCGGCGATGTAGCTCCACACGTCGTACTCGGTCCAGTTGGAGAGGGGAAAGACCCGGATGGACTCCCTCGGTCCGACGCTCGCGTTGTAGAGGTTCCAGGGCTCGGGACGCTGGTTCTTTGGGTCCCACTGGCCGAACCGATCGCGAAACGAGAAGACCCGCTCTTTCGCCCGGGACCTCTCCTCGTCGCGCCGGGCCCCTCCGATGGCCGCATCGAATCCGTGGTGTCGGATCCCGGTCAGCAGTGCGTCCGTCTTCAGCAGGGCGCAGCACCTCTGCGTGCCGAGCTCGAAGGGGTTGGTCCGCCGCTCGATCGCCGCCTCGTTCCGCCAGACGACGAGCGTCGCGCCGCTCTCCCGGGCGACCCGATCGCGAAACTCGTACATCTCCGCGAACTTGAAGCCGGTGTCGACGTGCATGAGCGGAAATGGAATCCGTCCGGGCGCGAACGCCTTCTGCGCCAGGCGCAACAGCGTGGAGGAGTCCTTCCCAACCGAGTAGAGCAGCACGGGACGCTGAGCCTCGGCCGCGACCTCCCGCAGCGCATGGATGCTCTCCGCCTCCAGAGTCCGAAGGTGCCCCAGCCGGTAGTGGCCGGTCTCAGCCTGCATCCCGGTGGCCGTCCATGACCGCCGTCATCGGAACCCTTGCCGCCCCTCGTGCCGGAGCCATCTTGCTGATTATACGCACCGTGGATGGTAAGCCCGAATGGAACTGTTCATCGCTGACGCCGCTCGGCATCGGCCATCCGATCTCCGGCCGACCGTGAAGGAGCAGGAGCGCGATGATCGTTTCGCGGAAGCCGCCGCACCGCTTCATCTCCGTCCACGTCTACAAAACGGGTGGGGCCAGCATCCGTCACGCGCTCATGCCTTTTACGTCGCCCGCCGGCTCCCCATCAACGCGCTCAACTCCGAAGGCTACCTGCACCGCGACGGGCCCAGGCGATGACCCACCTCGGCGCCTCTGTCCCGGTCTGAGAAAGACGGAAGGCCGGGGCACCGGTCCCCGGCCTCCGACGCGACAACACGCGACACGTTCAGCCGATCGTGTTGTAACCCCGCGTCCTTGGAAGTGGTGGAGGGTAAGGGATTCGAACCCTCGACCTCTGGAGTGCGATTCCAGCGCTCTCCCGGGCTGAGCTAACCCCCCGCGGGCACTTACGATACAGGGAGCACCGGCCTTTGTCCATTGTGTCCATCGGACTCGGCG
>CAYXBJ010000026.1:0-14018 GCA_964463175.1 uncultured bacterium | reverse complement strand
GAAGTGGTGGAGGGTAAGGGATTCGAACCCTCGACCTCTGGAGTGCGATTCCAGCGCTCTCCCGGGCTGAGCTAACCCCCCGCGGGCACTTACGATACAGGGAGCACCGGCCTTTGTCCATTGTGTCCATCGGACTCGGCGAGTGCCTTCGTGATCGGTAGGCGACCCACCCTCGCGATGGCGATCACGAGCTCCGCGCGCGGCTCAACCGCTATTGGCCGACCGGACGGGGCGCGTTCCCTTCAGCGTCGTTCGCGAGACAGCATGACCCACTGGCGCGTCTTGTCGTCGAAGCGCCACACGTCGCCCAACTCGTCAAGGGCGTACAGCAGGATCTCGCCGTTGCCGTGAACCGACGTCGTGATCTGGATGAACCGGGTATTCGCTGCCCTGGTCTCCGTCTCGCTCATCATCTTGCCCGACTCGTCAGGCGCCGACTCGCGAACACGTCGCAGCATCTAGGCCGCGGTCGGCGCGAGAATTTTGACCTCGGCCATCTCGAGCCCCATCTCCTGAGACACGAGATAGGCGGCGTAGTCGTCATACATCACGAGCCCACCGCTCTCGTCGCGGTAGACATGCCACACCATCGATCCGGCCAGGACCCGCTGGACGATGGCGGCATGGAGCGCGGGCTCGTCGCGGAGCGAAGCGCGAGTGCGGTGCAGGGTCTGCGGGTGATGCGCGCGGAGGGACCCCAGCGGCACGGTGGCCTGAACGACCGACACGGTCCCCTGGATCAGGCCGACCTCGAGAGCCATCACGTGCTCGTCGCGGGGCGCGTTCGGATTGACTGGCGTCTCGGAATGCTTGACGCCCGGCCGCCGCGACATCCGAGGCTGAAATCTCTGAGGTTGACGCCGTCGACGCATGAGAGTTCCTTCCTTCCCGCTGCGGTCACTCCGGCAGCGCCGTCAGCGGCACACCGGAGGACCTTGGCGGTCGCCTGAGGACGGCCAGCGACGGGCCCTTGTGGAGGCCCGGATCCAGTCGCGCAATCTATGGTGTGCTCCACCCTACCGGAAGCCGGCGATGAGCGCCAGCCGGGGCCTCGACGGGTCCCCGGCATTGCGGGGGGTCCGTGATGCCCGGCTCGGCGACGCTCTGGACGGACAGGGGGCGCTTGTGGCGAACCCCGCGGTCGCGATCGTCGGTGTCGCGAGCCGTCCAGGGCCAGGACAGCGGCTCCCGGACGTGGTACGCTGATTCTGCCTTCCACTGGGTTCCCGGTTTGACGCTCCAGGCGTCGTGCCCTCTGGCATCTGGCTCGGGTACGCCCTCGTTCTGCATCAACGCTCCGACGCCCGGGGCGCGTGGAGGACCTGCTCGATGCCGAATCAAGCTGCCGTCGGCGAGCAAACGTGCCCGGTGGACCGCCAGGGGACCCTCCCTCACCTTCCCCTGGGGGGTTGACCGTGGTCTCCATCGTGCGGCCCCGGGTCACGCCACCCCCTTCGCCACACGCCGTGGCCGTAGATCGGATCCGCCGGGCGCTCAACGCGGTCCGCGACGCCCAGGAGATGCTTGAGCGAATCGTCCGCAAGGGCCCGGTCGCGCTGCGCCGGACGCTGCCGGCCTCGATCGAGGACCTCGAGTGGACAGCGGATGCGCTGTCGACCGCCTTGCTCGCGCTCCAGGAGACGGGCAACGCTCCCGCCGCCAGCCCGGTTGCCGGGCCAGAACTCACGGCCACGCGGCCTTCCTAGCAGCCTCCTCGGCCCCGTGCTCTGCCGTCGGGGGACGACATCCGTCCTCCGGCGCGCGAGAGCCTTGGCGTCGGCCCGACCACACGCCCTCGACGGCCCGTGACGTCGACAGCTCGCCGTCAGCGAGCGCCCCCACGAAGGACCGGGTAGAGGCTCCACCGGTCGTCGGTCCACGTGCGGAATCCCGGCGTGGGCGCGACATCGGAGCCGTGCAGCCAGAGCGTCGCGTACCGCATCCGCCCGTTCGGCGGCAGGATGAGGATCCACTGCGAGGCATGGCACAACCGGAGGGGGTCCTCCTCCGCGACCACGTTCAGCGCCGGGCGATCGAGCTCGAGGGCCGCCGCCGCCAGGACCGGCTCGAGGTCCACGAACCGGTTCGACACGTGCACGGCTAGGATCCCATCCGTCGCGAGGTGGCGCAGGTAGAGCTCGATCGCTTCTCGCGTCAGGAGGTGCGCGGGAATCGCGTCGCCCGAGAATGCGTCGACGGCGAGGAGGTCGAGCTCCTGATCCGGCTCCGCCTCGAGCGTGCGGCGCGCGTCGCCGAGGATGATGGTGATCTCGGCGCGCGAGTCCTGAAGGAAGGTGAACTCCGTCCTCGCGATCGCCAGAACCTGCGGATTGATCTCGTAGACGCGGTACTGGTCTCCCGGTCGCCCGTAGGTGACGAGAGTCCCCGTCCCGAGACCGATCACGCCGATGCGGCGCGGCCGATCGGTCGGCAGTCGCGCCAACGCGCGCCCGACGCCGGAAGTCTCGCAGTAGTACGTCGTCGGATCGCGGCGCCGCGGGGGGTCCAGCCACTGCGTGCCATGGATGGTGCCGCCGTGGACGAGCGTCCGCGAGACGGCCTCGATCCCGGCCTCGAAGTCGTCCCGCACGGCAAGCTGGCCGTAGAAGCTGCGGGCGAGCCGGTAGCCGCGAGTCGACTCACGCATGCCGTCGACGACGTACATCACGTAGACCCCGAGCGCGAACGGCAGGAGCACGGTGGCCGCGAGCTGCGCCCGGCGGCCGAGGCGCGGCCAGAGTCCCTGCAAGATTGCCAGCAGGCCGCCCAGCCCGACGAGGATGAGTCCCGCGGGAAACTCGACGATGAAGCTCGAGAGCAGCGGCGCCGCCACCCCGGCCAACAGCCCGCCCAGGGCCCCGCCGAGCGCGATGAGGAGGTAGTACGCCGTGAGCCACGATGCCCCCGGGCGGCGCCGCGCGATCTCCCCGTGGCACACCATGCAGCAGAGGAAGAATCCGCCGATGAACAGGACGACCCGCCACATCTGGGACAGCTGGCTGAACCCGCCTCGTCCCATGTACGCCACGCCGACGAGCGCGACCGGAAAGACGAGACCGAGCCAGAGGGGGCGCCAGTAGAGTCGCGGCCACTCGAAGCACAGCACGAACGTGAACAGGTAGGCGCCGAGCGGCACGACCCACAGGAGGGGCGCCGGCACGATGTCCCGGGTGACGCGCGCGGTCACCGCCAGCAGGAGGAGGGACGCGGCGCCGGCCAGCAGGACCCAGAGCGTCCGCTCGGCGAGGCCCGGCGCGGGCGCCTCCGTCTCAGCCGGCACGTCCCCGCGACCCGCGGGCGCACCCCTCACCGCCCGCAGGGCGGCGAGAACCGAGAGCAGGGCGAACACCGCATACGCGGCCGCCCAGCCGAGCGCCTGGGTCCGCCACGGCACGAACGGCTCGACGAGGACGGGATAGCCGAGGAGCGCCGCGAGCGAGCCGACGTTCGACAGGGCGTAGAGGCGGTACGGCAAGGCCGCGCCCGGCCGGCGCGTCAGCCAGGCCTGGAGGAGCGGACTCGTGCTGGCAAGAAGCACGTACGGGAGACCGATGCTCGTGGCGAGGACGCGCAACACGCCGAGGGTCGGATTCGCATCGACGCCGGACGGCGCGTCCGACCGGAGAAGCAGCAGGAGCGCGGGCACGCTCACCAGCAGCGCCACGACATGGACGGCGGCCTGGGCGCGCGCCGAGAGCCGCCGGTGGAGCGCGTGCGCGTAGAGGTACCCGGCGAGCAGCGCCGTCTGGAAGAAGACGAGGCAGGTGATCCACACCGCCGCCGACCCGCCGAACCACGGCAGGAGCCGCTTGGCGGCGATCGGCTGGATCCCGAAGAGGAGCAGCGCCCCGAGCGCGATCGCGGAGGCGGACAGGAGCACGTCGCCTCGCGCAACCGCGCGGTCGGCGCCGGAATCCTCCCCTGGCCCTGGCGGGCCCGGCGCTCCGGATGAGGCTGTCAGGGCTTCGGAGCGTCCGCTCCAGCAATGCCCTTCAGGAACGGCGTGAAGAGGTCGATGGGGATCGGGAAGAACGTCGTGGTGCTCCGCTCCGAGGCGACCTCGCGCATCGTCTGGAGGAACCGGAGCTGGACCGCGATGGGATTCTGGGCCAGCACCACCGCGGCCTGAGCGAGCTTCTCGGCGGCCTGGAACTCGCCTTCCGCGTTGATGACCTTGGCCCGCCGCTCGCGCTCGGCCTCGGCCTGCTTCGACATCGCGCGCTGCATGTCCTGCGGGAGGTCGACGTGCTTGACCTCGACGGCGGTCACCTTCACGCCCCAGGGGTCGGTGTGCTGGTCGATGATCCGCTGAAGCTGCTGGTTGACCTGCTCCCGCGAGGCGAGGAGGTCGTCGAGCTCCACCTGCCCCAGCACGCTCCGGAGCGTCGTCTGCGCGATCTGCGACGTCGCGTAGAGGTAGTCCTCAACCTGGACGACGGCCTGGCGCGGGTCGATGACGCGAAAGAAGATCACGGCGTTGACCTTGATCGACACGTTGTCCCGGGTGATGACATCTTGAGGGGCCACGTCGTGGGTGACCGTGCGCAGGCTCACCTTCACCATCTTGTCGACGAAGGGGATCAGCAGGATGACGCCAGGCCGCTGACCCTTGCTCGAGACGAGCCGGCCGAGCCGGAAGATGACCGCCCGCTCGTACTCACGCAGGATCTTCACCGACGACGACAGGATGAAGAGCCCGAGGATCAGGACCGGGACGACGTAGATGAGGGCTTCCATGGATCCTCCCGAGCGTCAGGCCGGCTGGCCGGGCGCGCGCTCCACCTTGAGCTTCAGACCCTCGATGCCGACCACGCGGATGGGCTCGCCGGCGGGAATGGCCGGCGCACTGGCCACGGCCGTCCACAGCTCCCCGCGAACCATCACCTGGCCCTCCGGGTCGAGCGTCGTCTGCGCGACGCCCGTCACGTGGAGCAGGCCGGAGACGCCGGTCGTCGGGCGCTGCATCTGGGCCCGAACTCCCGCCGAGACCGCGAAGATGAAGATCCCGGCGGTCAGCGCCACCACGGGGATGATGACCATCCAGGAGACGCCGAGCGGGAACTCCGGCGTGTTCACGAGCATGACCGAGCCGAGCAGTATCGCGATGATCCCGCCGATCGTGAGGACGCCGTGGCTCGCGACCTTGATCTCGGCGATGAGGAGCACGATGCCGAACAGGATGAGGAGCAGGCCCGCCCAGTTGATCGGCAGGCTCTGGAAAGCGAAGAACGCGAGGATCAGGGAGATGCCGCCGATCACGCCCGGCAGGACCACCCCGGGGTTCGCGAGCTCGAAGAACAGGCCGAGCATCCCGAGCATGAGCAGGATGTAGGCGATGTTGGGGTCGGTGATGAGCCCGAGGAACCGGTCGCGCCAGCCGACCGCGAACGGGTGGACGGTCGCCCCGCGCGTGTGGAGGGTGACGTTGCCGCGCGACGTCTTCACCTGGCGGCCCTCCACCTTCGCCAGGAGATCGGGCAGACTCTCGGCCACCACGTCGATGATGCCGAGCTTCAGCGCCTCCTGCTCGGTGGCCGACACGCTCGAGCGCACCGCCTTCTCGGCCCACTCCTGGTTCCGGCCGCGCTCGCGCGCGACCGTCCGGATGAAGGCGGCGGCGTCGTTCTCCACCTTCTTGGACATCTCCTTGTCCATGCTCCCGCCGCCGGCGGCGACCGGATGGGCGGCGCCGATGTTGGTGGCCGGCGCCATGGCCGCGACGTGGGCCGCCATGGTGATGAACACGCCGGCCGACGCGGCGCGGGCCCCGGTGGGGGAGACATACACGATGACCGGCACCGGGGAGTTCAGCATGTCCCGCGCGATGGAGCGCATCGAGCGCTCGAGGCCGCCGGGCGTGTCGAGCAGGATGACGAGCGCCTCGGCGCCGTCAGCGCGGGCTCGCTCGATCGCATTCTCGACCAGGCGCACGGTGATGGGGCTGATGACGCCGTCGAGCTCGAGCGTGGACACCGTCTCGGCACTCGCGGCCGAGACCAGCACGAGCCCGAGCGCAAGGCCGACCAGGACCAGGCCGGCGACAGACTTGCCCCGCCCACCGCGAAACATCGGAGTGGCTGCATAATAGCACGCCATGGCGCGCCGTCCCCCGCCCGAGCCCGTCGATCGCATCCGCTGCGGCTGGTCCCTGAGCGACCCGATCTATCGCGCCTATCACGATCGCGAGTGGGGCGTGCCGCTCCACGACGACCGCCGGCTCTTCGAGCTCCTGTGCCTCGAGGGCGCGCAGGCCGGGCTCGCGTGGATCACGATCCTGCGGAAGCGGGCCGGCTACCGGCGGGCCTTCGACCGCTTCGATCCCCGGAAGATGGCCCGATACCGCGCGGCGAAGATCCGCGCGCTCCTGGCCGATACGGGGATCGTGCGGAACCGGCTCAAGGTCCACGCCGCTGTCCAGAACGCGCGCGCGTTCCTCGCGCTCCGGGAGGAGCTCGGGAGCTTCGACCGCTTCCTCTGGGCTTTCGTCGGGGGGACGCCGCGCACGAACACGTGGACGAGGCTGAGGGAAGTCCCGCCGAGGACGGCGGAGTCGGATGCGCTCAGCCGGGCGCTCCGCCAGCGCGGCTTCACGTTCGTCGGCTCGACGATCTGCTACGCCTTCATGCAGTCCGCCGGCCTGGTGAACGACCACACGACCGACTGCTTCCGTCACCCGGAGGTCGCGCGGCTGGCGGCGACGGCCGGGAGCGGGCGCCGCCAGGCCAAGCAGCCACCCACGGGACGAATGGAGCGGCCATGAGCAGGTCCGGACGCAGCAGCATCATCAGCGCCTCGCTCTGGATGCTGGTGATCACCCTCCTGCTCTTCTGGCTCCCGTTTCTCGGGCCGCTGCTCGGCGGGATCGTCGGGGGCCGGAAGGCCGGCGGCGTGGGCCGGGGCATTCTCGCCGCGCTCGTGCCGGCGTTCGTGGTTGGTGTGCTGCTCCTGATGCTCGCCACGCTCCTCACCGGCATGCCGCTGATCGGTGCGGTGGCGGCAGCCGGCGGGTTCGTCCTCGTCGCCGCTCAGGTCGGGCCGATGATCCTCGGCGCAATCCTCGGCGGCCTGATGGCCTAGCGAAGAACCAAACTACGGGGTCAGGCCTTACTTTGGTTTCCGGCGCGCGAGACGGGACGCGCGACGGACCAGTCGGCAGGCCCGTCGGGCCGGTGGAAGCCGGACCGGCTAGGGGTCGAACACGAAGTTGAGCTTGGCGATGACCGACCACCAGTCGGAGGAGAAATCACCCTGGACCAGCGCGTTCAGCCGCGAGACGATCGGAATGGTCACGGCGACGCGCCCGCCGATATTGGTCTTCTGCTCCACGTCGCGCTTCAGGCTCACGTGGCTGTCGCCGCTGCACACCACCTGATCGGGCCCGCGCGGGGAGTCCTCGAAGGGTCCGAGCAGCGGGCCGGGGATCGTGTGGCACTCCCCGGGTTGATCCGCGCGCGTCGTCGTGTTGACGAACATCCAGCTGCCGACCATGCCGGCCTGGAGGTTGATCTGGCCGGCCCATCCTGACACGCTCGGGATCAGCCGGCGCAGCGTCGCGCCCACGACCGCGCTCACGTCGACGCCGTACTGGCTGCCCTCCACCCGGACGTGCTGGCTTCCCGCGGGAAACGGCTCGGTCGTGCTAAGCCCGGAAAGATCCATGTAATACCCGCTGACGCCGAAGACGGTGTAGACGGGCCAGGTCGAGCCTTCCAGCTTGAGGTTCACTCCGCCGCCGGCGAACACGCTGGCGCCGGACTTGACCGAGAAGCCCCCGTCGGGCCCCTTGAAGTCGATGTTGGTCGTGCCCGCCCCGATGCGGCCATAGATCGTCGTGTCACCGGTGAGGTAGCCGCTCCCGACCGACACCCCGAACTGGGGAAGCCCGTAGCCCACCTGGGTGAACCCGACATTCGTGTCGACCGTGGCCTTGTCGATGCGCCCGGTGGTCGTGCTGCTCGAGCTCAGATCGCCGTCGCGCGAGGTGAAGAACCCACCGACGCCGACCCCAATGTTGTGGGCCCCAGGATTCTCGGGATCGCTCGACGGTGACACCGACCGGGCCCCGGTCTGACCGTCCTGGACGGTCACCGTCTCGTTCGCCCAGACGCCCGACGCGTTGCTGTGCAGCCGGTACGTCCCGGGCTGGAGGTTGTCCACCTTGAAGGTGCCCGAGCCGTCGGTGGTCACCACCACCGGCGTGGGCTTCTTCCCGTCCTGCTCGTCCTCCTCGCGCTCCATGGTGAAGGTGGCGTCGGGGATCGGATTGCCGGTCATGGTGGTGACCGTCCCGCTCAAGGAGGACACCGCGCGGGCGGGCGCCGCCGTCAACAGCGGGAACGAGAGCAGCGCCAAGAGCATGACCAGCGGGCGGATGCGCATCAAGTCCTCCCTCGTGCGGGCGCAGTGGTGTACGGCTACTGCACGTTCAGTCGGCCACGCGACTCCCGGACCTGCCCGTTCGTGTCGTACGCGAGGAGGCGCACGGTCCAGTGGCCGAGGGCGGTGATCTCCCGACCCGGGATCGCGCCGAGCACGCCGTCGTCCACGGGGCGGCCACGCTCCATGATGACGGTCTTCCAGCTGGTGGGATCCTCGCCGCGGCCGAGCTGGATCTCGTACCGGTCGAGCCGGCTCCCTGTCACGCGGCCCAGGACCTGGATCACGGAGCGGCCCTGGTCTCGGGTCGGGAGCACGCGATGGATCTCCGAATAGAGGTAGTAGTCCGGGTCGGCCTCGAGCGCCTTCCGGGCGTTGAGGCGCCCGTACCCGGTGAGCTGGTCCCAGCCCGGGGTCTCCACGTCGTCGGCGGACATGAGAAGCATGTGCTCGACCTGAACGGGGGTCAGACGCGGGTTCTTGGCGAGGATCAGCGACGCGACGCCCGCGACGAACGGCGCGGCGAAGGACGTCCCGGTGGCGTGGTAGTACTTCGCCTCCGCGCCGACGAACGCCTGGCCGGGCGTGTACTGCTTGCTGCCGGCCATGACCAGCAGATCCGTCCGGCGAGCGCGGAGCGACAGGATCTCCTCGCCGGGCGCGGCGATCCGGACGTACTTACCGTAGTTGGAGAACCCGAGGCGCTTGTCTTCGGTGTCGGTCCCCGCCACGGTGATCACGTGGTCGAGACCGGAGGGAGAGTTGAGCGCGGTGTCCCGGCCTTGATTCCCGGCGGCGACGACAACCAGCACGCCCTTCTGGTAGGCGTAGTCCACCGCCCACTGGAGCGCCCCGGACCGCTCCGCCTCCATCTGCTCGATGCTCACGTTGACGATGCGGGCGCCGTTGTCGGCGGCATACACGATGGCGGGAATCACCTGCGACACGCTGGCCCGCCCCTGGAAGTCCAGCGCCTTGAGCGCCATGATCCGGACCCCGCGATTGATGCCGGCGATGCCCTCCGCGTCGTCGACGGTCGCGGCGACGATCCCCGCGGTGAAGGTCCCGTGGCCGTCGTTGTCCCAGGGATCGTTGTCGTTGTCGATGAAGTTCCAGCCGATGACGTCGTCGACGAAGCCGTTCTTGTCGTCGTCGACGCCGTTGCCGGGCACCTCCTTCAAATTGACCCAGATGTTGCGCCGCGCGATCCCCGGATGCACGTAGTCGAGGCCGGTGTCGATGAAGGCCACCACCACCGGGTTCCGCTCGCCGTCCTCGATGTCCCACGCCGACTGCTGCCCTTTCGGCCGCAAGCCGACCTTCCAGTGCGCCCACTGATCCGCGTAGCTCTGCCCCCAGCTTCCCTTCGAGTAGAGGTAGGCACTGCTGGGGACCCGCTCCTGCACCGAGCCCCGGGTGGCCGCCCCCAGGACGATCAGCGCGACCAGTGCCAGCCCGCCGAGCCTCGCGAGCCCCACCGGCGGCTCCTCGACCCGGCCCCTCACGGCGTCCACCTCCAGGACGTGGTCGGCGGGGTCACGCCCCAGGTGAGCGGCGGATCGGGCCCATCGTGATCGTGGGGGCCGCGATTCGGATCGGCGTCGTGCATCGCGTGGTCATGACCCCGGAACTTCGTCAGCGGGGTGAAGATCAAGCAGTAGTCGGGCTCGGGCTTGAAGCACGTCTTGACGTTCTTGTCCTTCGCAGCCTTCTCGGCGGTCTTGGCGTCGGTCTCGGTACGAACGACGGTGCCCGCGGTGGTCGACGCGACGACCTGAGCGTTGGACAACCCCATCGAGGCCACAGCCTTCCCAACGTCCTGGCCGGGCGAGATGCAGACGTTCGTCCCGTCGGCGGGCCCGTTCACGTAGATCGGCGTCTCCTTGGGGGCCATGGCGCCGGCCTTCGGCGGGCAGTCCTTCAGCTTGTCCTCCGCGAACTGGATGTCTCCCTTGGTCCGAGACGTGTCCCCAGCCGGGCCCTGCGCCCGGTCCACCTCGTCGGTGATGTCCTTCTTCAGGTCGTTGATCTTGCTCAGATTCCCCTGGGGCGGGCCGTCCTTCGTGCCTCCCTTTTGGATCTGCTTGGACAGCGCTTCGTCGAGCTTGCTCTCGGCGTCCTGGAGCCGGGCCACGCCAGCGCTCTTCTGCGGGCTGAGCCCGGCATCCTTCGCCGCGGCCATGGCCTTGGAGATCTGTGTGGCCCGGTCGCCGAACGCCGTGCTCACGGCCTTGTCGGCCTGGTTGGCGTCGGCCAGGGCCTTCTCGCGCGCGGTCGACACGTCGCTCTTGGCGTCTTCGGCGGCCTTCTGCGCCTTCTCGGCGTCGGCGAGCGCCTTCTCGCACGTCTTCCGGTCGTCGTTGGTCTTGCAGACCGCCGCGAGGTCGGCCGCCTTCTTGGCGGCGCGCTGCGCCTCGCCGGCCTTCGCCCGCGCCGTCTCGCCCCTCTTTTCGAGGTCCTTGAGCTTCGCCTTGAAGCCCGGGGAGTTCCGGATCTTCTCGAGATCTTTCACCGCCTGCTCAGTCGCCTGCTCGAGCTTGGGGAGGTCGGAGAGCACGCTCCGGCCCAGGGCATCCGCCTGCTGGGCAGCCTGCTGGGGACTCAGCTGAGCCAGACCGGTCGTCGCGGCGACGAGCGACAGAAGCGCGGCCAGGACGCATGCCCAGACGTTCATCGAATGGCCCCCGCATGTGTCTTCTCGAGGTCGACTCTGGCTACGCATCGTCGGCGCCTCATGGCAGGCGCTGCGTATCGCCTGGCCCGCGGAGCGGCTGGGTCTGGCCGGGCCCGGTGCGCGGTATGACCTGGGTGCCACCGGGACCCGTCGGGCCCGCC
Source organism: uncultured bacterium (assembly GCA_964463175.1). Lineage (GTDB taxonomy): Bacteria > Methylomirabilota > Methylomirabilia > Rokubacteriales > DASRDR01 > DASRDR01. The sequence goes on along the minus strand of CAYXBJ010000026.1, from coordinate 2,807 downwards.
TGCCCTTTTCCGAGACCGAGCGACTGGACTTCCTGCTGCGTCAGGATCGGGCGGCCTGGCTGCTTCGGGTAGAGCTCGTTCTGGAGCTGGATGGCCTTGGATAGGTCTCGGAGGTTCTCCTGGTTCATGCGGTCGAAATCCCGTTCGAGCCGTTCCCGCTCGGCCGTCGAGAGCTGATCTCCGGGATTCTCCTTGAACCAATCCGGGTCCTTTTCGCCTGCCCGGTTCCGGGTCAGACGATCCGACACCTGTTCAGCGGCGTCCCCTCGCTTCTCGACGTCCGCCATCAGCTTTTCGAGCTCCCGCTGCTTGGCAGCGTTCGTCGGCTTGGGACAGGTCGCGCCTTCGGGCAGCTTGCCCCACTCCGACGCCGGGCGCCGCGGCGGCAACGGCTTCACCTTCGGCGCGTTCTCCGGGTTGGTCTCCATGTAGCTCGGCTTCGAGTTGAGGTAGTCGTCGAGCTCCTTCTTGTTCATGCCCTTGCCCGATGAGGGCTGACCCTCGCCCGCCGCCGCCTCCTGCGTCCCCGGCCCCTTCTGGGCCGGCCGAGGCTCCATGCCGGGGCCGTACTTCTGCGTCGGCGCCTCGCCCGGTCCGTACTTCTGTGTGCCCTCTTGAACGCCGCCGCCTCCCTCGCTGGCCGCGGCCGCCCGCCGGGCCCGGGCGCGTTCGGTCAGCCGCTTGACCTGATCGAAGCGCTCCTGGGACACGGCCTTGGCCTGTCCTTCCAGCTGGCTCAGGGTGTGCTCGAGCTCCTTCATCGTCGCGGCGGTGGCCACCCCTTCGGCCATGCTCGAGAGCGTCGAGATCGTCTGCGCCAGGAGCTCGAAGCGGCTCTGCTGGATCCACCAGTCCACAGCCGTGTGGGCCTCGAACTGGGCCTGCTCGTGGTCCTTCCCGCGCTTGCGCGCCTGCACGTAGGTGTCCTCATAGAGGTCGATCATGAATTCGCGCGTCGCAAGGCGACGCTCGGTCTTCCAGATCGGATTGCCGCGGACCCAGTCCCACCACCAGTCGGGGGCGCAGCTCTTGGCGCGGTCCTGCAGCATGGTCTGGAGCTCGTTGTACAGGTTCGCGTAGTCCTCGCGCGCTCCGGTGATGACCTTCCACTCGCCGGTCGGGTCGTACTTGAACTCCTCCTCAGGCTTTGGCGATACCAGGCGCGCGAGCTCGCGCTTCCGCTCGAAGTCGCTCACTCCGGCCCGCTCATCGAACTGACCGCCGGGGGTCGTCTCGGCGCGCTGGTCGGTCTTGTCCTGCTCCCCGCACTCGTTCACGAAGGTCGACGGCACGCGGACCGACGTCCAGCCGCGGCCGATGTAGACCCAGCCTCCACCAGGCTGCTGGATGTACGTCCCGCCCGGGTCTGGGGTCGGAATGCCCGTCCTCGGTCCCTCGGGCCCCGGCCACGGGACGCCAGTCGGAATCGGGCCCGGGCCGTCGGTTGGCTGTCCGCCGCCCGGCGTCCCCGTCGGCGTCTTGCCCGGTTGAGCGGGCTGGCCGGGCTGACCGGTGGGCGTCTTACCAGGCTGGCCAGTCGGGACCGGCATGCCGGGATCCGGGTGCTGCGCCACCTCGGTCGGCGTGGCGGGCGGGCCGGGATCGTCCATGGTAAACGTCGGCTCGTCGTTCGGACCCCCGTACACCGCCCCGCCCTTGACGTAGAAGATCTTCACGTACGTCGTTCGGCCCTCGGTGGGCGGCGGCGAGCCGGGGGTCTCCTGCGTCGTGGTGGCCGGCGGATTCTGCGGTGTGGACGCCGTCGGGGGCGGGGTCTGCGGGTTCGACGGCGTCGTGTCGGGCGTCTTCTCGGGAGTCTTTTCGGGGGTGGTCTTCCCTTGCGTCGGCCCCGGCGTGGTCGGAGTTCCCGGGATCTCCGTCCTCTTGGGAGTCTGCTCCGTGCCGGGCGACGTGGGATTGGGGCCCGGCGTGGTCGGCTTCTGCGCTTCCTTCGTCCCGGGCGTCGGCGTCCCGCCGGGGGTCGTCGGGGTCTGCTGGGTGGTGCCGCCAGGTGCGGGGGTCGTGCTTGCCGTGGTCTTCGCCTGGGGGTAGAGATCCTCCTGCTTCACCTTCGTCTGCGTCTCGGGATCCTTGCCGACCTTCTCCGTGCGAGTCTCGCTCCCGGGAGTCAGGTCGTAGGTGATCTTCTTGGCCGGCTTTCCGATCTCTTGAATGATGATGGTGAAGATCGTTTGGCCGGCCTTCCCCTTCCGGTACTTGATGGTGGTCGTGGTGCCGGTCTTGGGATCCCTGTAGTAGACGTCGCCGCCGCACCACGCGGTCGGCGTCTCCTTCTCCTTGTCCTTGACCTCCTTCGGCACCACCTTTTCCTGCGTCCAGGGAGGCGTGAACGCGGGCGACGGCTGGCCGCCCGCGCCACCACCCTGCCCTCCGCCTTGCCCGCCACCCTGTCCGCCGCCCTGGGCACCACCCTGCGGCGCCTTCTGGTCCTGCCCGACGGCGGGGATGGTCGAGAGCAACAGGGTCAGGACCAGCGTGACGCGAAGGAACCGGTTGATCACCTGATCCTCCTCAGGGCCCCGGAGCCCCCGCCTGACACGCGGTGGTGACTGTGGGGGACAGGTCCAGACGTCGGCCGGTTCGGAAGCGGAGCTGCCGAGACGCAGGCATCCCGCGGGCGGTGGAGAGTCCGGCGAGGAATCGCTGAATCTGCTCGCACAACGCGAGCATCGGCGGGCTGAGTCTGGGAAGATCCGACTCAAGCATTTGGCCGGCCGCGATTATAGGGGGCCTGGCGATGGGGCACAAGACCAGGTGGCTGGAGACCGGGTCGGCCGCCCGGGCCA
>CAYXBJ010000025.1:0-2729 GCA_964463175.1 uncultured bacterium | reverse complement strand
CGCGCCAACGGCTTCAAGACCTTCATCGTGTCGGGCGGCGGCGCGGACTTCATGCGCGTGTTCACCGAAGAGATCTACGGTATCCCGCCGGAGCAAGTCGTGGGCAGCACGGGAGAGACCAGGCTCGCGATGCAGAACGGGAAGCCGGTGCTCCTGAAGCTCCCGAAGATCAACCTCGTCGACGACAAGGCCGGCAAGCCCGTGGGGATCCAGCGCTTCATCGGACGCCGCCCCATCCTCGCCTTCGGCAACTCCGACGGCGATCAGCAGATGCTCGAGTGGACGGCGGCCGGCAATGGCCTCCGGTTCATGGGCCTCGTCCACCACACGGACGGCACGCGGGAGTGGGCATACGACCGGCAGTCCTCCGTCGGCCGCCTCGACCGGGCGCTCGACGAGGCGACCCAGAAGGGCTGGACGGTCGTGGACATGAAGCAGGACTGGACGGTCATCTACCCGTTCCAGAAGTAGCGAGGGGGACCACATGGGCATGGCCGAACGATGCATGCGGTGAGCGTGTGCTGCGGCGCCTCCTCGCCCTCTGGGGGTCGGTGATCGTGGCGTTGACGCAGGGAGGCTGAGCGCGGCGGGGACCAATCTCTTGACTGGCCTGGCCCGCCGCCGTACCTTGACGCCATGTATTTCAAGCAGATCCTGAACGAAGACTGCGGATGCTCGTCCTACATCGTGGCCTCGCGCGCGTCGCACGAGTGCGCGGTCGTCGATCCGGCGCTCGACGTCCAGCCGTATCTCGAGGTCATCCAGGACCGCGGCATGAAGCTCCGCTACATCGTCGACACGCACCTCCACGCCGACCACGTCTCGGGCAATCGCCGCCTGTCGGGGGAGACCGGGGTGCCGGTGTCGCTCCACGAGGCGGCCGACGTGCTCTTCCCGTTCGAGAAGCTGAAGGACGGGCAGAAGCTGAGCCTGGGCCCGGTGATCCTGGAAGTCATGCACACGCCCGGCCACCGGCCGGAGTCGATCTCGCTGCTCATCACCAATCCGCCCAGGAGCCCCCTGCCGTCGATGGTGCTGACCGGCGACTGCCTCTTCGTGGGCGACGTCGGCCGGCCGGACTTCGGCGGACCGGACGCCGCCGCTCAGCAGTTCGAGAGCAACCGGCGGCTGCTCGACCTTCCGGACTACGTGGAAGTGTTCCCCGCCCACTTCGAGGGCTCGTGCGGGAAGGGGATGTGCGGGCGGCCGAGCTCGACCATCGGCTTCGAGCGACGCTTCAACCCGATGCTGCAGCTGCCGACGAAGGAAGCCTTCGTCAAGGAGCTGGTGTCCTCGCGGCCCGCCCGGCCCCTCAACATGGACGCGATCATCGCCACCAATCGCGGCGCGGCGCCCATGGGGTGGGCGATGCTGCGCCACCCGCTGCCCCACGTCCAGGACGTGGCGATCGAGCAGGCGCGGCCCAAGATCGACAGCGGCGAGTGGTGGGTGCTGGACGTGCGCGAGGACGAGGAGTGGCAGCGCATCCATATCCCAGGCGCGCACCACATCCCGCAGTTCCAGCTGGCCTCCCGGCTGGCGGATATTCCCACCGGATCGGTGCCCCTGGTCGTCTGCCACAGCGGCATGCGCTCGCACCGGGCCGCGCAGTTCCTCAAGCAGGCCGACTTCGCGACGGTCTACAGCCTGGCCGGGGGCACCCAGGGCTGGCACGAGGCGGGTCTGCCGGTGGTGACCGGCGACACGGCGCAGACCGACCTCCGCGTGACGGAGATCGTCGGCCTCCACTGACCCGCGGCCGCCTCGCGGCCGCTCGGCGGCCCGCGATCAGCCTCGCAGCGCCGGCAGGACCTCGCGGGTGAATCGCTCGAGCTGGGCGCGCTGATCGTCCCCGATGAACCGCACGCAGAGATCGGTGACGCCGGCGTCGGCGTAGCCGCGCAGCGCGCCGATGACCTCGTCCGCGGGCCCGAGCCCCATCGTGCCGCGCTGGTGCACGCCGCCGCCGTAGTACGCGGCCAGGAACGCCATCGTCTCGCGCCGCGCCCGCTGCGGATCGTCGTCCAACCGCACGGTGGTGTACACGCACAGCGGGAAATCCGGCAGCGCGCGGCCGTGGCGGGCCAGCGCCTCCTCGCCCCGGTCGCGCACCGTTCGGCACTCCGCGGCGTCGACGTACGTCGTGATGATCCCGTCGCCCAGCCGCGCGAAGCGCTCGAGCTGCGCCGGCAGGAGCTCGCCCCGGTTACCGGCGGTGATGAGGACGGGCGGCCCCGCCACCGTCCAGGGCAGGGGCCCGATCGTGTGCTCGACGAGCTCGACGCCGTGGCCGCGCCAGCTGACCGGCTCGCCGCGCCACAGGAGCCGCCACACCTCGACGTGCTCCTCCAGCCGTCGCGCGCGCCGGCGGTGGTCCATGCCGCAGGCGGCCCACTCGCGCTCGGCGGATGGGAGGCTCCAGCCGACCCCGAGCCCGAGCACGACGCGGCCCCGCGAGATCTGGTCCACGTTGGCGATCTGGTGGGCCAGCACCACGGGCTGGCGGAGCGCCGGTAGCAGCACCGCGGTGCCGAGGCGCACCCGCCGGGTCATCGCGGCGAGGTAGGCGAGGGTCGTCAGGGGCTCGAGACGCGGCTTGGCCACGATGCTGTCGCCGACCCAGACCGCGTCGTACCCGGCCTCGTCCGCGTGGCGGGCCATGTCCCAGCACTCGTCCAATGCCGGCCGCCGCGCCGACTGCATGACGATCCCACGCGTGGGGATGAGGA
>CAYXBJ010000024.1:0-13709 GCA_964463175.1 uncultured bacterium | reverse complement strand
CCCGAGCCCACTCTCGGGGAGACCGCCGGCCGCCGACTCGCCTCCGGCCAGCCCGTGACCGTGGCCGCCGGCTGAGGGCGGCGCCGCGAGGCCGGCGCCCCGTCCAACGGCGGGCCGGGCGGCCGCGATCCGGTGCGATCTTGACGCCGGCTCCCGCGTCCGGTCGTTTGCCGGCGGCCAGGGCCCCGGCTACAATGAGTCGGCCTCCCACACGACGGGCCACGCTGGGCCACATCACGGAGGAATCGCGGGTGCCCACAGTTCGTGAGACCGTCGCCGAGATGGTCCAGTACGTCTTCCCCCAGTACGCGGGCGCGCCGGGCCAGATCTATGGCGGGAGGATGATGGACTGGATCGCGACCGCGGGGACCCTGGCGGCGTCCCGCGTGGCGCGGGGTCCGGTGACCGTGGGCTCGATGGACGAGATCGACTTCCTCCACCCCGTCCGGGTGGGCGAGATCGCCATCCTCCGGGCGCGCGTTGAGTACGTCGGCCGCACGTCCCTCGAGGTCGGGGTGCGTGTCTACTCCGAGAACGCGGCGACCGGCGAGCGTCATGCGACGCTGTCGTCGCACATGGCCTTCGTCGCGATCGACGAGGCCGGCCACCCGAGGCCGGTCGGGACGTCGATCGTTCCCGCGGACGCGGGCGAGGCGGCGGTCGTCGAGGTCGCGCAGTTGCGACGCGCCTCGCGCCGGGCGCGGCTCGCGTCGCGGGCCGAGCGGGTGCACGAGGTCGCGGACGAGACGGAGGGCTTCCGGTGGCGGTTCGAGCAGCAGCGGTTCGTGTTCCCGGAGGACGCGCTCCACGGGACGCTGATGTTCGCCGGCCGCCTGCTCCTCACGGTGGACGAGGTCGCCGCGATCCTCGCGGTCCGGTACGCGCGGGCGCCGCTCGTTACGGGATCGATGGACGCGCTCGAGTTCTACGCGCCGATCCGGGTGGGTGACCTGCTGACGCTTCGGGGCGCGCTGACGCGCGTCGGGACGCGGTCGATGGAGGTGGAGATCCAGGTGCTCGCGGAGATGCCGCTCACCGGCGACGTGCGCCACGCTTGCACGACGTATCTGGCGTTCGTCCAGGTGCCGGGAACTGGCGGCGCGCTGCCGCCGCTCGGGGCGGGCTCCCTGGCCGAGCAGCGGGAGCGTGACGCCGCGGACAAGCGCCAGGCGGCGCGGGTGGCGCGCGTGCGCGCGCTCGGGAAGGGCCTGGCCGGTGAGCCGGCCTGGTAGACGCTGGGGTCGGACCATGACGCTCGGGCTGTTCCGGGGTCGCCGCGGCCGCTTGATGAGCGGCCTCGACGTCACGGCGTGACTCCAAGAGAGAGGTGAGAGGCGATGTCCGGTCATTCGAAGTGGTCCCAGATCAAGCGCAAGAAGGCGAAGACGGACCAGGCGCGCGGCAAGGTGTTCTCGAAGCTGGTCCGCGAGATCACGACCGCGGCGCGGACTGGCGGCGATCCGAAGATGAACATGCGCCTCAAGACGGCGATCGAGGAGGCGAAGGCGGTGAACATGCCCGCCGACACCCTCAAGCGTGCGGTCCAGAAGGGGACCGGCGAGCTGCCGGGCGAGACGTACGAGGAGATCACCTACGAGGGCTACGGGCCGGGCGGCGTCGCGGTGATGGTCAAGGTGCTGACCGACAACAAGAACCGCACCGCGCCCGAGATCCGGCACACCTTCACGAAATTCAGCGGCAACCTCGGCGAGGTGGGCTCGGTCGGCTGGATGTTCGACCGGAAGGGGATCATCCAGGTCGACGCGGCGCGGGTGGACGAGGACGAGCTCCTGGGGCTGGCGCTTGACGCCGGGGCGGCCGACCTCCGGCGCACGGACGCCATCTTCGAGATCACCACGGCGCCGGCAGACCTCGAGGACGTCAAGCGCGCGCTGGAAGGCCGGGGCGTGCCGATCCAGTCCGCCGAGGTGACCTACGTGCCGCAGTCGATGATCCGCCTCGAGGGCAAGGATGCGCAGCAGGTGCTGCGGCTCGTCGAGGGGCTCGAGGAGCTCGACGACGTGCAGCACGTCTACGCGAACTTCGACATCCCCGACGAGGTGCTGGAGGCGCTGGGCGCGGCTTGAGGGGGATGGACGACGTCCCCATCCCGCCCCGCTCCGGGCCGCGCGCCGTCGGGTTCGATCCGGGTCTCGCCGACACGGGGTATGCGGCGCTCGAGGGCGGGCGTCGGGTGCCGACCGTGCTGGGGACGGGTGTCATCCGGACGAGCGCGCGGGAGTCGCTCGAGGCGCGGCTCGAGAAGCTGTTCGACGAGGCGCGGGCCGTCCTCGAGCGGTTCGCGCCGGACCTCGTGATCATCGAGGACATCTTCAGCGCGCCGGCGATCCCGCGCACCGCCATCCTCATGGGGCACGCCCGGGCCGCGGTGTGCCTGGCCGGCCGGCGGCAGCGGGTCGCGCTGGTCTCGGTGGCGCCGGCGGAGGTCAAGCGCGCGGTGACCGCTTCGGGCGCGGCGCCCAAGGCCCAGGTCGCGCGCGCGATGCAGGCGCTCCTGTCCTTGCCCGTTCCCCCGCGCCCGAGCCACGTTGCGGACGCGCTCGCCCTGGCCTACACAGGCCTTTCCCGTGCCCGCGGACTCGGTGGGCGATGATCGCCTCGCTCCGCGGCCGGCTACGGCGGCGCCTGGAAGGCCGCGTGATCCTCGAGTCCGCCGGCGTTGGCTACGAGGTCGTGCTGCCGCCGATCGTCGCCCGCGGCCTCGAGGGGCTCGAGGCGGGCGACGACACCGAGGCGGCCGAGCTCGAGCTGGTGATCTACTACCACGCCACGCGCGACCAGCCGCGGCCCGTGCTGATCGGATTCGCCCACGCCCTGGAGCGCGAGTTCTTCGAGCGGCTCATCACGGTCAAGGACGTGGGGCCGCTCGTCGCCGCACGCGCGCTGGTCCAGCCGATCCCGGAGATCGCGGACGCGATCGTCCGGAAGGACGAGCGCTTCCTCCGCCGGCTGCCCGGCATCGGCCCCCAGAAGTGCCGGAACATCGTGGCGCAGCTGGAGGGCAAGGTCGCGAAGTACGCGCTGCTCCCGCGGGCCGAGGAGGCGCCGAGGCCGCCGCCGCGCGACGAGGGCGACAATGTCGGCGCGCTGGTCCGCGACGTGCTGGTGCGCCAGATGGGGTTGCGACCCGGCGAGGCCGACCAGGCGATCCGCGACGCCCTGGCGCGGCGGCCGGACATCGACGCGCCCGAGGCGCTCTTCGAGGAGATCTACCGCGCCCGCCGGGAGTCGTCGTGACGGTCCGGCCCGGGGGTGACCGGTGAGCGAGAACCTCCTGAGCCGGACCGCGCTCACCGACGAGGCGCCGTTCGAGCGGGCGCTCCGTCCCCAGCGCCTCGAGGAGTACATCGGCCAGCGTGAGGCGGTGGAGAGCCTCCGCGTCTCGGTCGAGGCGGCGCGCCAGCGCGGGGAGTGCCTGGACCACGTCCTGCTCTACGGACCCCCGGGCCTCGGCAAGACGACGCTCTCCATCATCCTGGCCAACGAGATGGGGAGCGGGCTCAAGAGCACGTCGGGCCCCGCGCTCGAGCGCGGCGACGACCTCATGGGCGTCCTCACGAGCCTCGAGCCGCGCGATGTGCTGTTCGTGGACGAGATCCACCGGCTGCCCCGTGTGGTCGAGGAGCTCTTCTATCCGGCCATGGAGGACTTCGAGGTCAACTTCGTGATGGAGCGCGGGATGCACGCCCGGACCATGCGGATCCCGCTCAAGCCGTTCACGCTGGTCGGCGCGACGACGCGGCCCGGCATGCTGAGCGCGCCGCTCCGCGAGCGATTCGGGATCTTCCATCACCTCGACTTCTACGCCGACGAGGAGCTGACGCGGATCGTGAGCCGATCGGCGGGCATCCTGGGCGTTCCGATCGAGCCTGCGGGAGCCACGGAGATCGCGCGCCGGGCGCGCGGCACGCCGCGGATCGCGAACCGTCTCCTGCGGCGCGTGCGGGACTTCGCCCAGGTCAAGGGCGACGGCCAGATCACCGCGGACGTCGCCGCCGCGTCGCTCACGATGGAGGGCGTCGACACGCGCGGGCTGGACCGACTCGATCGGCGCTTCCTCCAGGCGATCATCGAGCAGTACGGCGGGGGTCCCGTCGGGCTGGAGGCCATCGCCGCGACCATCAACGACGACGCAGAGACGCTGGCGGAGCTGGTCGAGCCGTATCTCCTCAAGATCGGCCTGGTCGTGCGGACGCCCAACGGCCGGCGCGTGACGCCCGCCGCCTATCGGCACCTCGGCCACCGCGGGGGTGACGGACCCCTTCAGCTCTCTCTCGAGTAAGGCTCCGGGCGATGACGGACTTCGGCCGGATGCTGGTGATTCTCGGGGTCGTCCTGGTCGCCGTCGGCGGCCTGTTCTGGCTGGGCGGCACGGTCGGCGGCAAGGTGTCCTTCCTCGGACGGCTGCCGGGCGACATCCACGTCGAGCGCGGCAACTGGTCGTTCTACTTCCCGCTCACCACCTCGATCCTGCTGAGCATCGTGCTCACGCTCGTCCTGGCGCTCCTCTCCCGTCGATGAGGGGACGCTTCGCCGGGACGGCGTGCCGCCCCTTCGCGGGGCGGATGATTGCGGCTGTCGTCGTGGGGCTCGCCGGCGCGATCGGCCTGGCCGCGTCGGCGTGGGCGCTCGCGCCGATCCGGATCGCGCTCGCCGACGGGGCTCCGTTCGTGGAGATCGGCGTGGCCGACGCCATGACAGTGCTCGACCCGGGGGCCCGGCGGGTGCTCTTCAGCCTGCCCGGTCCGCGCATCGTCCGGATCGTGCCTTCGGGCTCGGGGCTGACGCTGGTGGGCGCCCCGCGCGTGGACCAGGCCCGCGTCCGGCTCGAGGCGCGCCGCGGGCCGCTCCGGGTCGGCACACGGGACTACATCGGCGCGCTCGAGGTCTGGCGACAAGGGGACGGACTCCTCCTGGTGGACGAGCTTCCGATGGAGGAGTACATCGCTGGCACGGTTCGCGGAGAGGCGTCCGAGCGGTGGCCGATCGAGGCCCTGCGGGCGCTCGCGGTCGTGGCGCGGACCTACGCCCTGTTCCAGCAGAGCCGCGCGGCCGGGAAGCCTTACCACGTGGTCTCGGGCAATCAGGACCAGAACTTCACCGGGTGGGTGACCGAGGGCTCGCCGGCGCGCGATGCGGCTTTCGGCACGGCGGGGCAGGTGCTGACGTGGCAAGGGCGGGTGTTCCCGGCGTTCCACCATTCGGACTCCGGCGGCTTCACCGAGGCCGCGCAGAACGTCTTCTCGGGGGACGGCGTGCCGCCGCTGGAGGGCGTTCGCGACGAGTTCTCCATGGAGTCGCCGAACTACACGTGGGCGGTGACGCTTCCGCTGACCGTCATCGGCGACCGGCTCCGCAAGGGCGGGGTGGATGTGGGCCAGGTGACGGGCCTCACCGTGCTCGAGCGGAGTCTCTCCTTCCGGGTCGCGCGTCTGACCGTCGAGGGCTCGCGCGGGGCGTCGACCCTCCGGGGGGCCGACTTCCGGCGACTTATCGGGTACGATGCCCTGAAGAGCACGCTCTTCGTCGCGGTCGCCCAAGAGGGTGCGGTGCGGTTCGAGGGGCGCGGTTGGGGGCACGGCGTGGGCCTGTCCCAGTACGGCGCCAAGGGCATGGCCGACCGCGGCTACGCGTATCCGCAGATCCTCGAGCACTATTTTCCGGGCACCGTCCTGGCGACGCTGCGGTAAGGGGGCGCCGGGGGGCGGCTCACGAGCCCCAGATCCCATGAGCGAGATCAGCTGGAGCGACTTTGAGCGGGTGGACATGCGGGTCGGCATCGTTCTCAGGGCGGAGCCCTTTCCGGAGGCGCGCAAGCCCGCGTACAAGCTCTGGATCGATCTCGGTCCCCTCGGCGAGAAGCGCTCGAGCGCGCAGATCACCGACCGCTACCGCCCGGAGGACCTGGTCGGGCGGGCGGTCGTCTGCGTGGTCAACTTCCCGCCGAAGCGCATCGGCCCCTTCGTGTCCGAGGTGCTCGTGATGGGCGCCTACACCGCGAACGGCGAGGTGATCCTCCTCCGACCCGATCACGACGTCGAGCGGGGCAGTCGCATTGGCTAGTTGCGTGGCGCGGGGTGCGGGCGACCTCGCCGAGTTCGACTACGCACTCCCCGGGGAGCGCATCGCCCAGGAGCCCGCGGAGCCGCGGGACGCGGCGCGCCTGCTCCTCCTCGATCGGCGGTCGGGCGCGATCGGCGACGCGGGGGTGCGCGACCTCGGGCGCTTCCTGCGGGCGGGGGACTGCCTCGTCGTGAACGATACGCGGGTCCTGCCGGCCCGGCTTCTCGCGCGCGTGGAAGGGACCACGCGTGACGTCGAGGTCCTCCTCCTCCATCCCGTCGACCAAGCCACCGAGGAGTGGGCGGCGCTGCTCAAGCCGGCGCGTCGCTGCCCGGTCGGGACGACGATCATGCTCGGCGACGGGGTCGCCCGGGCGACGGTGACCGCTCGCGAGGAGCTCGGGCGGGCGCGAGTCCGGCTCGACGGCGTCGGGCGCGTCGAGGACTTCCTCGCCGCGCACGGGCTCCCGCCACTCCCGCCGTACATCCGCCGCTACTGGAAACCGGGCGGGGAGGACTGGGCGCGCTACCAGACGGTGTACGCGGCCCGGCCCGGCGCGGTCGCTGCGCCCACCGCGGGCCTCCATTTCACGGACGCGCTGCTCGCCGCGCTACGGGCGCAGGGCGTCGAGATCCACCACCTGACGCTGCACGTCGGGCCGGGGACCTTCCGTCCGGTTCGGGTGGAATGGGTGGCCGAGCACCGCGTGGAGGCGGAGCGGTTCGAGGTCCCCGAGGCGACGGCCGCGGCGGTGGCGCGGGCGCGCCGCGAGGCTCGCCGCGTGATCGCGGTGGGGACGACGACCGTTCGCGCCCTGGAGACGGCCGCGCGCCCGGACGGCACCGTCGCCGCGGGGGCCGGCTGGACCGATCTGACCATCGTGCCAGGACACGAATTCCGCGCGATCGACGGGCTCCTCACGAACTTCCACCTGCCGCGGTCGTCCCTGCTCCTGCTGGTCTCGGCCTTCGCCGGCCGCGAGCGGGTGCTCGCCGCCTACGCCCACGCCGTCGCCGCGGGCTACCGCTTCTACAGCTACGGCGACGCCATGCTCATCGCCGACGGAGTCAGGGCGTGACGCGACCGGCCCCGTCATTCGAGCTGGTCGCGCGCGACGGCGAGGCGCGCCGGGGCCGACTCCACACGGCGCACGGCGTCGTCGAGACGCCCGCGTTCATGCCGGTCGGGACGCTGGGGGTGGTGAAGAGCCTCACGCCGGCAGATCTCCGGGAGATCGGGGCCCAGATCGTTCTCGCCAACACGTATCACCTCCTGCTGCGCCCCGGCCCGGCACTGATCGCCGAGCTCGGCGGCCTCCACCGCTTCATGGCGTGGGACGGCCCGATCCTCACCGATTCGGGTGGGTACCAGGTGTGGAGCCTTGCGGCGCTGCGGACCATCCGCGAGGACGGCGTCCGCTTCCGCTCGCATCTGGACGGCGGCACCGAGCATCTGCTGACGCCCGAGGTGGTGGTCGAGATGCAGCACACCCTCGGGGTCGACGTGCTCCATCCCCTCGACGAGTGTCTGCCCCACCCGGCGTCGCGCGATGCGGTCGAGACGTCGCTCGGCCGCACCGTCCGCTGGGCCCGGCGCGCGCACGCGGCCCACGTCGCGGGCCGCCGGCCGGGCCAGGCCTGCTTTGGCATCGTCCAGGGGGGCATGCACGCGGATCTCCGGCAGATCGCGGTGGCGGAGACCTGCGCGCTCGGGTTCGACGGCTACGCTCTCGGCGGTTTCGCGGTCGGTGAGCCGCGAGGACTGATGCGAGAGCTGGTGGGAGTGACCGCCGCGGCGCTTCCCGCGGACCGTCCGCGGTATCTCATGGGAGTCGGCCGTCCGAACGACCTAGTGGATGCGGTGGCGGCTGGCGTGGACATGTTCGACTGCGTGCTGCCGACCCGGCACGCCCGGACCGGGCAGGCGTTCACGAGCCGCGGACTGGTCACGATCCGGAATGCCGCGCACGCCCGGGCCGCCGAGCCGCTGGACGCGGCATGCCCGTGCTACGCCTGCCGGCACTTTTCCCGGGCCTACCTGCGCCACCTCTTCCTGGCGCGGGAGCTGACCGTGTACCGGCTCCTCACGCTCCACAACCTGACTTACTATCTCGGCTTGATGGCCGGCCTGCGCGCGGCCATCGCGGGCGGCACCTTCGCAGCGCTCCGACAGGCCGTGCTGGAGGCCTATGGCTCGGCCGATGCCGAGCCGGTGACCGTGCCGGGCGCCGAGCCGTCCGGACAAGAGGAGGCATCGTGATCGACCTCGCCTATGCCATGGGGCCGTCGCCGCAGTCGGGCGGGGGACCCGCGTCGATGCTGATCCAGCTCATGCCCATCGTGCTGGTGCTGGGCATCTTCTTCTTCCTGGTGATCCGGCCCCAGCAGCGCGAGCGTCGACGCCGCGAGGAGATGCTGGCGAGCCTCAAGAAAGGCGACCGCGTCGTGACGTCCGGCGGTCTGATCGGGACGATCGTCAACGTCACCGATCGGCGCGTCAGCCTGAAGCTCGGAGACACCGTGCGCGTGGAGTGTCTTCGCAGCGCGGTCACCGGGCTGGAGTCCGACCCCAAGGCCGACGCGGACTCGGCCTGACTGGAGCGATCATGCCCCGCTACGTCTGGTTTCGTATTGCCATCGTCGTCGTCGTGATGATCGGGTCGCTGGTACTCATCGCGCCGCGCGACTGGCACGGCCAGCCGCGCCAGCCGATCAACCTCGGGTTGGACCTGCAGGGCGGGATCCACCTGGTCCTCGGCGTCGACCTCGACAAGGGGATCGAGAACGTGCTGGACCGCACCGCCGGCGACCTGCGGGCGGCGCTCCAGAAGCGCGGCATCAACGGTCAGGTCACCCGCCCGGCGGGGCAGCCGAGCCTGGTCGTCCAGCTGGCCTCTCCCCAGGCGTTCCCACAGGCGCAGCAGGCGCTGGCCGGCTTTGCCGAGTTCGACACGAAGTCGCAGGACGCGGCGACGGGCCGCATCGAGCTCCAGCTCAAGGACAAGGTGATCAGCGATCGCCGGAGCTCGTTCGTGGACCAGGGCCTCAAGGTCATCCGGAACCGCGTCGACCAGTTCGGCGTCTCGGAGCCGACGATCCAGAAGCAGGGCGAGAACCGCATCCTCGTGCAGCTGCCCGGCGTCCAGGATCCGGCCCGCGCCAAGGCCCTCATCGGCAAGACCGCGGTGCTGGAGTTCAAGCTCCTCGACGATTCGATGGACGTGGCCCGGGCGATCCAGGAAGGCCCGCCGCCGGGCAGCGAGATCCTGTACGGCCGGCGCACCGACAAGACCACGAAGGCCGAGACCCGCGTCCCCTACCTGGTGAAGAAAGAAGTCTTGCTGACCGGCGACGTCATCTCGGACGCGACGGTCCGGGTGTCGGACGTCGGCGAGCCCTACGTCTCGGTGTCGTTCGACAGCGTCGGCGCGCGCCTCTTCGGCGAGGCGACCGAGAAGAACGTCGGGAAAGCGCTGGCCATCGTCCTCGACGGCAACGTCCACTCCGCGCCGGTGATCCGGGAGCGGATCCCGTCCGGGCAGGCGCAGATCTCCGGGGGCTTCACCTTCGATGAGGCCAGCGACCTCGCGATCGTGCTGCGGACCGGAGCGTTGCAGGCGCCGGTCCAGGTCCTCGAGGAGCGCACGGTCGGCCCTTCGCTCGGCGCGGACTCGATCCGCAAGGGCATCATCTCGACGGCCGCCGGGGCGCTGGCGGTCTTCGTGTTCATGCTGATCTACTACCGGCTGTCGGGGGCGATCGCCGACCTCGCCCTGCTGCTGAACCTCGCGATCCTCCTCGGGGCCATGGCCTGGGTGCAGGCGACGCTGACCCTGCCCGGCATCGCCGGTATCGTCCTGACGATCGGCATGGCCGTCGACACCAACATCCTCATCTTCGAGCGCATCCGGGAGGAGTTCCGGCTCGGGAAGACCGTTCGGGCGGCCATCGACTCCGGCTTCAAGCGGGCGTTCACGACCGTCATCGACACCCACGTGACGGTCGTGGTGTCGGCCATCATCCTCTATCAGTTCGGCACGGGGCCCGTGAAGGGCTTCGCGGTCACGCTGTTCATCGGCATCCTGGCGAGTCTGTTCACCGCGGTCTTCTTCACGCGCCTGGTCTTCGACCTGATCTACATGGGCCGGCGGCGCCTGCAGACACTGTCCATCTGAGGGGGCGGAACGCGATGCTCCAAATCTTCACCCACACGAACTACGACTTCATCGGCAAGCGCCGGTGGGCGTATGTCATCTCGATCCTCATCACCCTGGCCGGACTGGCCCACATCGCCTGGCAGGGTGGGCTCCGCTACGGCATCGATTTCTCCGGGGGCACGTTGGTCCAGGTGCGGTTCCAGCAGCCCGCGACGGTCGACTCCGTGCGGAAGGCGCTCGATCGGGTCAGCCTGGGCGACAGCATCATTCAGCAGTTCGGCGATGCCCAGGAGTACCTGGTCCGGATCCCCGCGGCGAGCGGGGCCCTCGAGGAGACCTCGAAGAGGGTCGAGCAGGGGCTGCGCGAGGCCGGGCTGCCCGGCTTCGAGGTGCGTCGGCTCGAGTTCGTCGGACCCCAGGTCGGACGGGACCTCCAGATCCAGGCGGTCTACGCGGTGCTCGCCGGGATGGCGGGCATCCTGATCTACACGGCGCTCCGCTTCGACTTCCGGGGCGGCGTGGCCGCGATCCTCGCGCTGCTCCATGACGTGCTGGTGGCGCTCGCCGCCATCTCGCTCACCAACCGCGAGATGTCGCTGCCCGTGCTGGCGGCGCTCCTGACGATCGTGGGCTACTCCATCAATGACACGATCGTGGTCTTCGACCGGATTCGCGAGACGCGGGGCCGCGGTCTCCGAAAGGGCGAGAACCTGGCGGACGTGATCAACGGCGCCATCAACCAGACCCTGTCCCGGACGATTCTCACCTCCCTGACGGTGTTCCTCGTCGTGGCCATCCTGTACGTGGCCGGCGGCGAGGTCCTCCGGGACTTCGCGTTCGCCCTGCTGGTGGGTGTGGTGACCGGGACCTACTCCTCCGTCTTCGTGGCGGCCCCGATCATCGTGGACTGGGACAAGTGGAGCCAGGCGCGCCAGCGCGGCGGCAAGAAGGCCGTGGTGAAGGCGGGCGCCGGGCGGTAAACTACCAGGCTATCCGGTCGCTGTCGGGTCGCCTCCCCGGATCCCGGGCACACCGCCCCGGCGGCGCCCGGCTGACGGCCGGGACGTGCACATGCGGACGCTGAGCGACCTCCTGATCGAGATCCCCCGCTACCAGTCGGGCGGGGATGTCGACGTCGTCCGGCGGGCCTACGAGTTCACCCAGGAGGTCCATCGGGGCCAGCTCCGGGTGTCCGGCGAGCCCTACGACATCCACCCCCTGGCGGTCGCCGGCCTCCTCGTTGAATTCAAGATGGACGCCACCACCGTGGCGGCCGGGCTCCTCCACGACGTCCTCGAGGACACCGCCACCAGCAAGGCGGTGCTGGAGGAGCGGTTCGGGGGGGACATCGCCGAGCTGGTCGACGGGGTCACCAAGATCGGCAAGCTCGCCTTCGGAAGCCGGGAGGAGCGCCAGGCCGAGAACTTCCGCAAGATGCTGGTGGCGATGGCCCGGGACATCCGGGTCCTGATGATCAAGCTGGCGGATCGCCTCCACAACATGCGGACGCTCCACTATCTGCCGCCGGAGAAGCAGCGCGCGATCGCGCAGGAGACCCTCGACATCTACGCGCCGCTGGCGCACCGGCTCGGTATGGCGAAGGTCAAGGGCGAGCTGGAGGATCTCGCGCTCAAGACGCTCCATCTCGAGGTGTACGACGACCTCCAGCGACGGGTGGCCAAGCGTCGGCTCGAGCGCGAGGCCGAGATCAACCAGGTCATCACGATCCTGTCGGCGAAGCTGACCGAGGTGGGAATCTCCGGACAGATCACCGGCCGGCCCAAGCACTTCTACTCGATCTACAAGAAGATGCAGGCGGGCCGGGAATTCGACGAGATCTACGATCTCACCGCCGTCCGCATCCTCGCCCCCACCGTGCGGGAGTGCTACGGCGCCCTGGGCCTGGTCCACTCGCTGTGGAAGCCGGTCCCCGGCCGGTTCAAGGACTTCATCGCGATCCCGAAGTCCAACATGTACCAGTCGCTCCACACCACGGTGATCGGGCCGAAGGGCGATCCGGTGGAGATCCAGATCCGGACGCCCGACATGCACCGGATCGCCGAGGAGGGCATCGCGGCCCACTGGCTCTACAAGGAGAAGAAGGACCGCTCCGGGCTCGACCAGGCGTTCGTGTGGCTCCGGCAGCTGCTCGAGTGGCAGAAGGAGATGAAGGACCCGCGGGAGTTCATGGAGACCGTCAAGGTCGACCTGTTCCCGGACGAGGTCTACGTCTTCACGCCGAAGGGCGACGTCAAGGCGCTCCCCGAGGGCTCGACGCCGATCGACTTCGCGTACGCGGTCCACACCGAGGTCGGCAATCACTGCGCCGGCGCACGGGTCAACGGGAAGCTCGTGCCGCTCCGTCACGTGCTTCGCCAGGGAGACATCGTCGAGGTCGTCACGTCGCCCACCCAGAAGCCGTCCCGCGACTGGCTCAAGACCATCAAGTCGACGCGCGCGCGGTCGAAGGTCAAGCAGTGGCTCCGGACCGAGGAGCGCGCTCGCTCGATCACGCTCGGTCGCGAGCTCCTGGACCGGGAAGCCCGCAAGTACCGGCTCTCCCTGGCGACGATTCTCGATGCCGAGGAGCTTCGGAAGCTCGCCGTCGAGCACGGGTACACGACGGTGGACGATCTCCTCGCCGGCCTCGGCTACGGCAAGCTCGCCGTCTCCACGGTGGTGGCGCGATTCATGCCCGCCGAGACGCCGGGCGACCCGCGGACCGACGCGAAGCCCGAGAAGTCGACGCGGCCGCGGACGGAGACCGGCGGCGTCACGGTCAAGGGCGTCGATGACGTGCTCATCCGGTTCGCGAAGTGCTGCGGCCCGGTGCCGGGCGACCCGATCGTGGGCTTCATCACCCGCGGACGCGGGATCACCGTGCACGCGGGCGACTGCCCGAACCTCGCGGGGGGCGCGATCGACCGCGAGCGCACGGTGGACGTGGAATGGTCCGCGGCCGAGCAGCAGGCGCTGCCCGTCAAGATCGCCGTCCACATCGGCCGCGACCGTCCGGGCCTGCTGGCCGACATCTCGACGGCGATCTCCTCGCGGCAGGCCAACATCGTGAAGGCCGAGGTGACGGTCACCGAGGACCGCAAGGGGCTCAATCACTTCACGGTGGAGGTCAAGGACCTCGACCAGCTCCAGGGTGTCATGGCGGCGATCTCGGCCATCAAGGACGTCATCGGAGTCGAGCGGGTCCGCGGGCTGTAGGGCGAGCCGGTCGGCCGGCCGTCTCCCTGATGGTCAAGATCAGTCGGAAGGAGTTCGAGACGCTGGTGACCCGGGCGCTGCGACGGCTGCCCCGGCGCTTCCGGACCCGTCTCGAGAACATCGCGGTCGTGGTCGAGGACTGGGCGGACGACGATACCCTGGAGGAGATGGGGATCGAGCCGCCGGACACGCTCTACGGCCTCTATCGCGGGACCGACCTCACGCGTCGCGACACCGGCTACGGCAACGTCCT
>CAYXBJ010000023.1:0-11864 GCA_964463175.1 uncultured bacterium | reverse complement strand
CGGTGGCCGACCGACGTGCGCGCCTACACGCGCAATCGCCATCACCTCCTCTACGAGCGTCTCTAACGCCAAACTCCGGGGTCAGGCCTTAACTTTCATCCCGGCCAGCCTCTCGGTGCAGGAATGGGCAAACACCAAAGTCCAGGCCTGACCCCCGAGTTTCGTTTCGGTGGAGGACAATGCGGGAACATCAACGTCAGGGTCTGACTCCGGGCTGGGATCCGGCCAAGTACCTGGAGTTCGCGGGACCGCGACTCCAGCCGGCGCTGGATCTCCTGAGCCGGGTGCCGCTCGCCGCCCCCGCCACCGTCTACGACCTCGGCTGCGGGGCGGGCAACGTCACGCGGTTCCTGGCCGAGCGGTGGCCGGCGGCGGCCGTGACCGGCGTCGACGGCTCCCCCGCCATGCTGGCGCGGGCCGCGGTCCCGACGGTCACGTGGCAGCAGGCCGACCTCGGCACCTGGCGGCCGCCGCGGCCCGCCGACCTCCTCTTCTCCAACGCGGCGCTCCACTGGCTCGACGATCACGAGCATCTGTTCCCCCGTCTCGTGACCGAGGTCGCCCCCGGCGGCGTCCTGGCCGTCCAGATGCCGCGAAACCACGGGGCGCCGTCCCACACCGAGATGGTCGCCGCGGCGGAGGCCGGCCCGTGGCGAGAGCGCCTCCGTCCCCTGCTCCGCGCGCAGCCGGTCGCCGCGCCGTCCTTCTACTACGACGTCCTCGCGCCCCACGTCTCGCACCTCGACATCTGGGAGACCGAGTACCTCCACGTCCTGGAGGGGGCGAATCCGGTCGTCGAGTGGACCCGGGGCTCGGCGCTGAAGCCGCTCCTCGACGGCCTCGAGGAGCCGGAGCGCTCCGGGTTCGAAGCGGAGTACACGACGCGGGTGGCGCGCGCCTACCAGTCGCGCCCTGACGGCCGAACTCTCTTTCCGTTCCGCCGCGTGTTCATCATTGCGACGCGATGACGGTCTGGCCGGTCTCTGCAGGTCCGCGTGATACAGTGAGGCCGGCAGTCGACACCCCCTCCGGAGGAACGGCGACCGCATGACGGGCCCCGAGCGCAAGCGCACCGCGACCGTGGACGTGGGTGGCGTCCAGGTCGGCAGCTGCCATCCGATCGTCGTTCAATCGATGACCAACACGGACACCGCGGACGCCGCGGCCACGATCGCCCAGGTGCGCGCCCTGGCCGAGGCCGGCAGCGAGCTGGTCCGGGTGACGGTCAACAACGACGAGGCGGCGCGGGCAGTCCCCGACATCGTTGCCGAGGTGGACGTGCCGGTCATCGGCGACTTCCACTACAACGGCCACATCCTCCTCGCGAAGTATCCGGCCTGCGCCCGGGCCCTCGCCAAGTACCGCATCAATCCGGGAAACGTCGGCGCCAAGCACCGGGACGAGAACTTCGCGACCATCGTCCGGATCGCGCTGGACCACGGGAAGCCCGTGCGCATCGGCGTCAACTGGGGGAGCCTCGACCAGCATCTCCTGACCGAGATGATGGACGCCAACGCGAAGCTCGCCGAGCCGCGCGACGCGCGCGACGTGATGCTGGACGCGATCGTGGAGAGCGCGATCCGCTCGGCCGAGCTGGCCGAGGCCACCGGGCTCGGCCACGACCGCATCATCCTGTCGGCGAAGGTGTCCGGCGTGCAGGACCTGGTCGACGTCTACCGCCGCCTCGCCCCGCGCTCCGACCATCCCCTCCACCTCGGCCTCACCGAGGCGGGCTTGGGAATGAAGGGGATCGTCGCCAGCACGGCGGGGCTGTCGATCCTCCTCCAGGAGGGCATCGGCGACACGATCCGCGTGTCCCTGACGCCGCGTCCCGGCGGCGACCGGACCGAGGAGGTCCAGGTCGCCCAGCAGATCCTCCAGTCGCTCGGGCTCCGGATCTTCGCGCCGCAGGTCACCGCCTGCCCGGGCTGCGGGCGGACCACGTCGACGTTCTTCCAGGAGATGGCCGAGGAGATCCAGGGCTACCTCCGCGCCGAGATGCCGCGCTGGCGCGAGCGCTACCATGGCGCCGAAGCGCTGCGCGTGGCGGTGATGGGCTGCGTGGTGAACGGTCCCGGCGAGTCCAAGCACGCCGACATCGGCATCTCACTCCCGGGCACGTTCGAGGAGCCGGTGGCTCCCGTGTACATCGACGGGAAGCTCCTCCGGACGCTCCGCGGCGACACGATCGTCGCCGACTTCCTGCGGATCCTCGAGGACTACGTCGACACGCGCTTCGGCGCCGCGCCGGCCGCCCGCGGCTGACGGGTCGCCGTCCCCGCTCGAGTCCCCTTCCCTCGCGGCACCCGCGGGGCTGGATTCCGCCCCTGACCGACCGCCTCGAGTCACAGAGGAGGCTCCCTCATGTGGTCATCGGCAATCGTGGCGTCGCTCCACTACCTGGCGCTCGCCATCGGGCTTCCGGCGATCTTCCTCCGGGGCCGGGCCCTCAAGGGCACCCTGGATGACGCGGGCCTGAGGCGGCTTTTCGCGACCGATTCCATGTGGGGCGTCGCGGCGGCGCTGTGGTTGGTGACCGGCCTGCTCCGCGCCTTCGCGGGGCTCGAGAAGGGCTCGGCCTACTATCTCCAGAGCCACGGGTTCTACCTGAAGATGGGCCTCTTCCTGGCCGTCGTGATCCTCGAGGTGCGGCCGATGCTGACCCTCATGAAGTGGCGGCAGGCCCATCGACGCGGCGCCCCCGTCGACACGAGCGCGGCGCGCGCGCTGTTCCAGGTGAGCCACATCCAGATGTCCATCGTGGTCGCGATGGTCTTCGTCGCCTCGGCAATGGCCCGCGGTCTCTGGTAGACCGGACGATCAGGACAAGCAGGCGGTGACCCGGGGCCACCGGGTCGAACGTCGCGGTGGCCCCGGAGATACGACGAGCGCCTGGATCAGAACCCGAGGAATCCGAAGAGCCCTGGCGGCGGCAGCGTGACGAGGACGTGCAGCTGCGTCGTCGCCATGTTCCCGGCGGCGTCCTGGCATCCCACGGTGAGCGCGGTGGTGAGGCAGGACGCCACGCGAGGGGCCTCGGACTGTCAAGCGGGGGAGGCCCCTCGGACGCGGCCGGACCGCTGAGTGCGGGCGCGCTAGTCCGGCGTCCAGTGGGGCGTGGCGCTGAACAGGCCGTCGACCACGCCGATCTGGTAGGCCAGCCAGAGCCCGAACGCGAGGCTCAGGAGCCCGGAGGCGGTGGCAAGGTGGCGGTTCAGCCACACGAAGCGGCGGGCCGTCACGGCGAACGGAACGGCCACCACCGCGGTGATCAGCATCATGCCCGCGATCGTCCCCAGGCCGAAGACCAGGAGGTAGCCCGTCGCCCACCAGGGGTCGCGAATCGTCGCCAGCACGAGCAGCGCGACCGCCGCCGAGCCGGCGAGCCCATGGACCAGGCCCACCACGAGAGGTCGGACGATCTGGTACGCCGTGAAACGCCCGAATGCCTGATCGAGCCGCGCCTGGGGCGTTGCCCCCTCCGAATGACCGTGCGCCTCCGGCGCGTGACTGTGGGCGTGGCTGTGGACATAGTCGCCATGGGAGTGTGGGTGCGCGTGGTAGCGCTCGTGATCGTCCACGCCGGCCGTCCCGCCCCGCGCCCCCTGGATCCGCCCGGTGACCCCGGTCAGCGTCAGGATCCCGAGCAGCACGAGCATGACGGCGACGGAGAACTCCATCCCCAGACCCACGTGTGGCGGAATCACGAGGCCGAACAGGATGATCGCCCCGCCGACGGCGAGGATCGTGAGCGTGTGCCCGATGCCCCAGAGCACGCCGGTCCACGCGGCCCCGACGACCGAGCGCTGCCGGGCCACGATCGTCGTGACGGCGATGACGTGGTCCGGATCGGTCGCGTGACGCATCCCGAGAAAGAAGCCGAGGAGCAGGACGGACCAGAAGACTGTCATGGCGGCTACCTTACCCGATCGCCACCGGGCCGGCCACTCCCGGCCGGCTCATCGCCGGGGACGCCGGCGGCGGGGCGATGGGGACGATGCCGTCGGCGCGGCCCCGACGCTGCCGCTCGGGAGCCGCTCCTCGAGCTCCTCGAGGGTCCGCGGCCAGTCCTGATGAAGGAGGCGTGACAGCGCGCGATCGGCCAGGAGCCGCCCGCCAGTCTGGCAGACCGCGCAGTAGTTCGTCTCGTTCTCGGCGTGGGCGATTCGCTGCACCGGCGCCCCGCACATCGGGCACGGTTGACCGTAGCGGCCGTGAACCGCCATCCCCTCTCGGAAGGCGGTGACCTTCTCCGGGAACGCCGCGCGCGCCTCCGCGCAAAGCCGCTCGCTCCATTCCGTGAGGACTGCGCGCGTCCCCGCGTGGAGGCGCTCGACCTCGGCGTCTCCCAGCTGGTCGGTCATCCGCACCGGCGACAGGCGCGCGCGGTGGAGGATCTCGTCCGCATAGGCATTGCCGATCCCGTCGAGGAGGCGGGGATCCGTGAGGGCGCGCTTGAGGGTGTGCCGCTCCCGGGACAGCGCCTGCCGAAACTCGTCCACGCTCGCCCGCATGACATCGAGGCCTCCCGGGTCGTGTGCCGCGAGCGCCGCCTCGCCCCGCGCCAGGTGGATCGCCGCGCGGCGCCGCGTCCCCGCCTCGGTCAGGGTCAGCGTGCCGTCCGGGAAGTCGAACGCCGCCAGGCCCACGCGGCCCGGAGGGCGCGCGCCGGCGGGTCGCCAGTGAAGCCGGCCGGCGATCATGAGGTGAATGACGACGAAGATCTCGCCCTCGAGCTCGAGGACGATCCGCTTCCCCACCCGGCGAAGGCCGACGACCCGCCGGCCCTCCGCCTCGGCAACCGGCGGATCGACCGACCGGAGCACGAACGGGCTCGCCAGACGGATCCGCGCGAGCCGTTGCCCGACAACGCGCGGCTCGAGCGCGGTCAGGTACGCGGCGACGTCCGGCAGCTCGGGCACGCGTGTGCGCCTGGGAACGACGAACGGGCGGTCCGGGAGCTCGTCGGGTTCAACTCCTCAAGTCCATGGCACGGGGCGGCCGGAGTCAAGAGCCCGTGACGGCGCGACTCCGGCGAACGGCGGGCCTCTCGATCGGCGTGCCCCGAGGGATCGCCCCACCGCCGAGTCGCGCCGCATGCTACGGTGGGCGGCCGATGGCCCTCGCCGAGACCGCGCTACTCCGCATCCCCGGCTTCGGCCGGTTCGCCAGCGTCGCCTCCCTCAACACGCTGGCGTTCTCCGGAGAACAGGTGGTGCTCGGGTGGCTCGTGCTCGACCTCACGAACTCGCCCCTCATGGTCGGCGTGGCGCTCGCGCTCCGCGTCGTGCCCATGCTCGTCGTGGGACTGCCCGCCGGGGTGCTCGCGGACCGGGGGGACCGTCTCGTCCTGCTCCGCGCCGCCAACACGGCCATGGCGCTCGCCCTCACCGCGATCGGCACGCTCACGACCCTCGGCCGCGTGACCATCGGAGAGATCCTGACCCTCACGTTCTTCGTCGGCTCCGCGCGGGCGCTCCAGCAGGTGACGCAGCAGGTCCACACCCACGACCTGGTCGGCCCGGCGCGCCTGACCCAGGCGTTCGGCGTCCTCGGTATCGCGATGCGGATCGGTGGGCTCACCGGCGCCCTCCTCGCCGGCCGTCTGATCGCCAGCCTGGGGCCGGCCACCGCGTACCTGGCCTCGGCGGCGGCGTGCCTGATCGGCACGCTCATCCTCCCCCGCCGCTCCGAGCATCACGAGTCCCACCCCTCGAGCGCCACCTCCATGTGGGAGGGGGTGTCGAGCTTTCTCAAGGCCGCGCGCGCGGAGCGGCGCCTGCCGATGCTGATGGCCATGACCGCCGCCGGCGAGGTCTTCGGCTTCTCGCACCAGGCGGTGCTGCCGAGCCTCGCCCGCGACGTCATGCACGTGGGGCCGGACGGTCTCGGGATGATGAGCGCCGCGCGCCAGGCGGGCGGCATCGTCGGCATGCTGGCCGTCGGACGCCTGAGCCAGCTCGGTGGGCTCACCGCCGTCTGGGCCGGCGTGCTCGGCGTCTTCGGCGCCGGCGTGGCCACCATCGGGCTCGCTCCGGGCTACGGTTCCGTTCTCCTGCTGCTCTTCGTGGTCAACGCGGTCGGCGCGATGTCGGACGTCCTGGGACAGAGCCTCTTGCAGCAGGCGGTGCCGGCCGCGCTGCGCGGGCGGGCCAGCGGCGCATGGGTGGTCGCGATCGGCGTCGGGCCCGTGGGGCAGTTCCAGATCGGCGCGCTCGTGTCGTGGCTCGGCGTCGCCGCCGCGCTCGGCATGAGCGGCGGAGCGCTCGTGGTCGTCGCGATCAGTGCGCGATTGGTGATCACGCGCGCCCGCAATGTCGCGCCACGGCCCCACACGTAGGCCCTCGCTGCCGCGCCGCGTCAGCCGCCGCCGGCGCGCGACCCGGCTCGCAAGCTGGCGGGCTCCAGGACTCCGTGGATCAGTGCCATAATCGACCACATCGCGAAGCCAAAAGGAGGAGCCGGATGATGCGTACCATCGTGACGCTGTGCATGGCCGCGCTGCTCGTCGTCGCTGCGGCCACGTGCCTGGTTCCGGCCGCGCGCGCCCAGACGCCCGATGCGCTGGTCGTCGCGCAGGGCGTCGACATGCAGACCGGTGACCCACACAAGACGACGCTCACGCACGCAGTCAACGTCCTCGTCAATCTCTACGACACGCTCGTCTCCCGGGACGCCAACCTGGCGCTCAAGCCCGGGCTCGCGCTCTCCTGGCGAGCGGTCGACCCCACGACCTGGGAGTTCAAGCTCCGTCAGGGCGTGAAGTTCCACAACGACGAGCCGTTCAACGCGCAGGCGGTGAAGTACTCGTTCGAGCGGATGCAGGATCCGAAGACCAAGTGGCCCGGAGCGGCTTCCATCCGGCTCATCAAGTCGGTGACCGTCGTGGACGATTCCACCGTGCGGTTCACCACCGAGCGGCCCTGGCCGCTCCTGCCGCGGTACCTCGGCTACTACGGGATGATCGTCCCGCCGAAGCTCACGGAAAGCGCCGAAGACGCCCTCGTTCGCCATCCGGTGGGCACCGGCGCCTACAAGTTCGTGCGCTGGGTGAAGGACGACCGCGTCGAGCTCGAGGCCAACCCGGACTTCTGGGGCGGCAAGCCGCGGATCGGCCGCGTGATCTTCCGCGCGATCCCGAACGAGTCGGCCCGCCTGGCGGAGCTCCTGGCCGGCTCGGTTCACCTGATCAACACGGTGCCGCCCGAGCTGTTCAAGCCAATCCAGGATTCGCCGAAGGTCAAGCTGGTTGAAGGCAAGAGCCTGAGCGTCTTCTACGTCATCTACAACCTGGTCAACATCGCGAAGGATCGCCCGCTGGCGGACAAGCGCGTGCGGCAAGCGCTCAATTACGCGATCGACCGGCAGGCGATCCTGGCCAGCATCATGCACAACGTGGGGAAGCCGGTGGCCACCGTCTGCACCGACGTGATGCTCGGGTGCGACGCGTCCATCCCCGCGTTCCCCTACGATCCCGAGCGCGCCAAGGCGCTGCTGCGCGAGGCCGGCTATCCCAATGGCTTCGACTTCGTCATCTCGACGACCAGCGGGGCGTACCCCGGCGATCGCGACGCCACCCTGGCCATCGTCGACCAGCTCAACAAGGTCGGCGTGCGCGCTCGCGCGAACGTGACCGAGTACGGCGTGCAGCTCAAGACGGTCCAGGCTCGCCAGCTCGCCGACGACGGGTGGTTCACGCGGTTCACCGACTTCTTCGGCGTGAGCACCATCATCCCGTTCCGCGCCTTCTACTCCCCGGGGGAGTGGTCCTTGTGGCGGCCGGGCAACAAGGAGTTCGACCAGCTGATCGAGACGGCCAACACCGCTGCGGACGAGGCGCAGATCCGCGACGTCTCCCGCAAGGTGCAGATGATGTTCAAGGACGAGGCGCCGGCGATCGTCCTCTTCACGGCGGCCAACGTGTACGGCATGCATCCCGATCTCGACTGGACGCCGCGGGCCGATCTCGTTCTCCCCATGTTCGACGCGACCTGGAAGAAGCGCTGACACTGGCTCCCACGCGGCGGGCCGGCCCGGAGCCCGGATAGCCGGGTCGGCCCCGCTGGCCGTGGGATCGTGCTGACGGGCCCTCCCGCTCTGTCCCGGCCGGCGAGGCCCGGCAACTGGGGACGACCCTGACCGACTACCTCCTGCGACGGCTCCTGCTCTCGGCCGTCGCCATGCTCGGCGTGGTCACGATCGTGTTCGGCCTGCTGCACGCGAGCGGCGATCCGGCGACCCTGCTGGTGACTCAGGACGCGACCCAGGCGGACATCGCCGAGATCCGCCGCGCCTATGGGCTGGACCAGCCGCTGGCGATGCAGTACGCGCGCTTCGTGGGGCGCGCGGTCCGGGGCGACCTCGGCCACTCGTACCGGCAGGGGCTCCCGGTCACCGAGCTGATCGTCGAGCGCCTCCGGGCCACCTGCGAGCTGGCGCTGGCCGGCCTCGCGGTGGCCGTGCTGCTGGGCGTGCCGCTCGGCATCGTCGCCGCGGCCCGACACGGATCGGCCGTGGACACCGGGGCCATGACGGTGGCGCTCCTCGGCACCAGCGTGCCGAGCTTCTGGCTCGGCCTCCTGCTCATCATCGTCTTCGGCGTGAAGCTCGGTTGGCTCCCGATCTCTGGCTACGGCACCCCCGCCCACCTCGTGATGCCCGCGTTCGTCCTGGGCGGATTCTCCGCGGCCCAGATCAGCCGGCTCACCCGGACGAGCCTGCTCGAGGTGCTGGCCCAGGATTTCATCCGCACGGCGTGGGCGAAGGGGTTGGCCTGGCGCGCCGTGCTCCTGAAGCACGTGCTGCGGAACGCGACGCTCCCGGTGATGACGGTCCTCGGGCTCGATTTCGGCCGGATGCTGGGAGGCGCGGTCGTGGTGGAGACCATCTTCGCGTGGCCCGGGATGGGACGCCTGGCGGTGCAGGCCGTGCTCGGCCGGGATTTTCCCGTGGTGCAGGGCACGGCGATCATCGGCGCGGCGATCTTCCTGGCGGTGAACCTCGTCATCGACCTCCTCTATGGCTGGGTCGACCCTCGCCTCCGCGCGTCCAACCGCCCCGCGTAGGCGGCTCGCGGCTCCGGCGCTCCGGATCCTGCGGAGCCCGTCCGGCGCGATCGGGGCCGTTCTCCTCGCCGTGCTCATCGTGGCCGCCTTCGGCGCGTCGTGGACCACGCCCTACGATCCTGCCGCGCAGGACCTCGGCGCCACGACGCGTCCCCCGTCGCTGACGCCGGTTCGCGGCAACGTGCACCTCCTCGGCACCGACCAGCTCGGTCGCGACATCCTGAGCCGACTTCTTGTCGGCCTCCGCATCTCCCTCCTGGTGGCGCTCGCGGTGGTCCCCCTCTCCATGCTCCTCGGCATGACCGCGGGGATGGTGACCGGATACCGGGGCGGCTGGGTCGATCTGGCCCTGATGCGCGTCGTGGACGCCCAGCTCGCGATTCCCACCTTGCTCCTGGTGATCGCCGTGGTCGCCGCGCTCGGCTCCGGTCTCGCCCAGATCGTGATCGTCCTGGTCATCACGGGCTGGACCACCTATGCGCGCGTCGTGCGCGCCGAAGTGCTGGCGCTCCGAGAGCGCGACTACGTGGTGGCCGCGCGAGCCATGGGCGCGTCCGACTGGCGCATCCTCGCCGGGCACATGCTTCGCAACCTGGCACCGACGGTCCTGGTGCTGGCCACGCTCCAGCTGCCCGTGGTGATCGTGCTCGAGGCGGCGCTGAGCTTCCTCGGCCTGGGGATCCAGCCGCCGACGCCCAGTCTGGGTCAGATGCTGGGGCACTCCCAGGAGATGGTGTGGCAAGCGTGGTGGATGCCGACCATCCCCGGAGTGGCGATCACCCTACTAGTGCTGGCCTTCAATCTCATGGGCGACCGTTTGCGCGACGTGCTCGATCCGCGCCTTCGCGGGCTCGGGCACCTCTGACCTGTCGCGGGGCGGGCAGCGGCAAGGAAACCGCTCACCGCCGCCCCTCCCCGCCACTCGACTGGCCTCGGTCGTACCTCGGACGCGGGTCGAGCCGGGTCCAGGGCCGACCGCCGTCCCCCTTGCGTGGCAGGCCCGAGGCCGCGTAGAGTCCGGCCATCTCCTGGTCCATCCCGACCGACAATCGGCCACGCCCGATTGAAAGGAGACCGGCCATGCCCACCTCCCCACTCCCGCATCCAGGCACCCACAGGTCCGGCCGTCGTGGAACACCGGCTCGAGCCGGCGGGTCCACCGCGGCGCGATGGCGCACCGCGCTGCTGACCGCGATCGTGCTGGCCGCGCTCGCGCCGTCCGCCGGAGGCGGCGGGATGTCCGAGACCATTCCGACGGACTGGGTCGCGGTGGCGCCGGGGCCGGGCGCTGAGATCGTGCAGTTCATCAAGGACCTGCCGCAGGACGCCAATCCGCTTGGAGTCCGCGCGGCGCATCAGCGGACGAAGGCGACTCCGCCGACGTTCAGACCCGTCCGTTTCACGGCCACGGACGGGACCCCGCTCGCCGGGATCCTGGGCCTGGGCCTCAACGCGGACACGACGCCTCGGCCCGGGATCGTGCTCGTCCCCGGCTTCACTCAGACGACGAACCACAAGTACATCGTCGAGCTGGCTGACCTCTTCCAGCGAAACGGCTGGAACGCCCTGGCGATCGACCTGCGCGGGCACGGAGTCAGCCGGACGTTGTCGTCGGCCATGATCACCGGCGGCTGGAAAGAGGCGGACGACATCATCGGCGCGGCGCGCTTCCTGCGGAAGACGAGCCAGACCACCTCCGTCGCGGTGATCGGCTTCAGCGACGGCGGGCGCGCCCTCGTCAAGGCGATGGCGGGGGACGGGGGGACGGACATCGCGGCGGGAATCGCCGTCAGCGCACCGCTCGGCCCGACCACGCCAGTAGCGCCGCCACCGCCCGGCGTGACTCCGACACCGTTCGCGCAATTCTACCTCAGCTTCCTCGGCACGAGCTCCGAGTACGAATACTACGACCGCGCCGCTCGGTCCTACGGTGTCGACCTCCGCACGATGGAGGCGCGCACGGTGGCGGACACCGACATCGCCCAGACCAAGGCGCCGTTGCTCCTCTTCTACGCGCTCGATGACATGTTGAGGGCGGGTCATCTGAGAGAGGGGCAGCACGACGGCGGTAACCTCAGTCTCGCGTATCGTGACCGGGTGGCGAGTCATCCGAACGTGCGCACCCTGCTACTCGATCGAGGCAACCATGCCGGCATGCTCTATCTCTCCGATCCCTACTGGTTCGGGCTCGCCGTCCTGAATTACTTCAAGTACTGGCAGGCCCGGGACATGCCGCAGGTGACGACCTCGGTACCTCCGCTGGACATCCTCGCCGAAGGGACGCTGGCCGGACAGACCGCGACGTATCGACTCCTGGTCCGCAATCACGGCTCCGTGACGGTGGGTCCGATGGATCTCTCGGTCGACCTCCCGGCCGGGGCCCGCCTCGATCAGTGCTGGATCGGGACCGTGGGCATCGGCCGATGCGCGGTCACCGGCACTCACCTGACCTGGACCATCCCGACCCTCGCGGGTGGCAACACGACGGCCGGCCCGTTCGCCGCGGTCGTCGACGTGTCGACCCTGCCCGCCGGAAGGCTCGAAGTCAACGCGTCCATCGATCACCCCGCGATCCAGACTGTGACGACGCGCCACGAGGTGTGGCTGAACAAGCAGTAGCCGGGCCGCGCAGACGCCCGCCCGACGACGGGCAGCGGCTCCGTCGACGCTCCGAGTGAGAGCGAACGACCGGCATCGGGGATTCCCCGGACATGCACCCCGATCGACGGGCGTATCATGCGCCTTGTGCGGGCGACTCGTCTGTGGCCCGGGCTGCTCTCCCTCCTGCTGCTCTGCTGT
>CAYXBJ010000022.1:0-4252 GCA_964463175.1 uncultured bacterium | reverse complement strand
GTCGCGGGCTGCTCCGCGGGCTGACGCCGGAGCCGGGGTCGGCTAGTGGTTCGCGACCTCCTCGAAGAACTTCGCGAACACGACCATGCCGCCGCCCGCCTGGTGCCAGTCGTAGTTCTCGTTCGGCGCGTGGTAGCCGTGCTCCGGTAGCGAGAGCCCGATGAAGACGATCGGGCACTTCAGGATCTGCTCCATGAAGAGGATGGCGCCGATCGTGCCGCCCTCGCGCACGAACACCGGGTCCTTGCCGAAGGCGAACTTGACCGCGCGCTGAGCGGACTCGATGTACGGGCCGGTCGTCACGCCCTTGTAGGCCGGTGCCGACGGTCCGGCCTGGACCTTGACGTCGGGATTCAGCTTCTTCACGTAGGCCTGGACCAGCTTCGCGATCTTCTCGCCCTTCATGTTCGGGACGAGGCGCATCGACACCTTCAGCTCCGCGCGGGGCGGGATGATCGTTTTGACGCCGGGGCCGACGTACCCGCCGACGAGGCCGTGGACCTCGAACGTCGGCATGGCCCAGAGGCGCTTCAGCGCGTCGACGGGATCCTTCGTCCGGATCGACTTGAAGCCGTACGCCTCCTTGAAGCGGTCGATACGGAAGCCCGCCTTCTTGAAGTTCTGCTCCCAGGTCTTCGTGAGCTTCTCGACGTCCTTGTAGAATCCGGGGATCTTCACGCGGCCGGTGCGCGCGTCGAAGATCTCGGAGGCGACCTGGCAGAGCTCGGCGATCGGGTTGCGCGCGACGCCGCCGGTCGAGCCCGAGTGCTGGTCCGTCTCGGCGGTCTCGAGAGTGAAGGACAGCGGCTGGAGCCCGCGGAGCCCGGCCGACAGCGCAGGGCGATCCCGTGACACCCAGACGGTGTCGGAGACGATGACCGCATCGGTCGCGGCGGCGGAGCCGATCGCCTTGAGGGTGTCGGGGAAGTTCGGCGAGCCGACCTCTTCCTCCAGCTCCCAGAGGACCTTGATGTTGACCGGCACGTTGGCCTCGAGCGCCGCGCGCGCGCCGTAGAGGGCCGAGAGCGCCGGCCCCTTGTCGTCGGTGGTGCCCCGGCCCCGGTAGGTGTCACCTTCCTTCGTGAAGGTGAATGGATCCGTCCGCCAGGGCTCCGTCTCGCGCGAGGCCGGGACCACGTCGAGATGGTTGTAGATCGTCACGGTGCGCCGGCCCTTGGCGGCGGTGCCGAACGACCCGTGCACGACCGGAGGGCCACCCGGCACCCGGTGGATCTCGGCGCGCCCGCCGAGGGCGCGGACGGTCTCGAGCCCGAGCTCGGCGCACCGCTCGAGATCCTGCTTGCGATCCGGATCCGCGGAGACGCTCGGGATCTCGACGAACTCCTTCAGGAGCTCCTCGAATCGGCCCCGCTGCTTGGTCGCGTACTGCTCGAGTCCCTGCCGGGTGAATGCCATCACATGCCTCCGATCGGTCGTGCGGTACCGTCGCGAGCAGATATCCCGTCGGCGTACTCGTCCAGGGTGGACGCGCCGGATTCTCCCACGCCCCCCAGTACCTCGCAAGGCTGGGCCGTTCGTCGCGCGGTCGCGCCCATGCCCGGCGATGCCGCGAGATCACGACGGCGGAGCTCGTGGGGCCGCGGCCGCCGCGCACTATCACGCTGGGCGCGCGTGCGTATAATGAACGAGTAGGCGCGTGTGACCACCATGAGCCCGGCCACGGACCCACGGGGGACAGCGCAGGAACGCTCGCCGAAGTCCGTCGCGCGGCATTCGCAGATCTGCGACGCTCTCGCCACTCCCCGATGGTCTGGTGCGCGGCGAATCGTCTTTTCCGCTGTGCGCGGCGCGCCGTCGGATCAACATGCGGTTCCCCTCGGACACGAGA
Source organism: uncultured bacterium (assembly GCA_964463175.1). Taxonomy (GTDB): domain Bacteria; phylum Methylomirabilota; class Methylomirabilia; order Rokubacteriales; family DASRDR01; genus DASRDR01. Next base: position 2,403 of record CAYXBJ010000022.1, on the reverse strand, counting down.
CACGGTGAATCCTTCGGGGAGGGCGCTGATGGGGACGGACGATCCTGGCGACGGGCCGGCGCGCCGTGATTCCGAGCGGGATTTCTCGACGGTCGCCGGGAGCCGTGAGATAGGGGGAGACCGCCTCATCACCCGGCGGGCCGCGCTCGGCGGCCTGCTCGCCTTCGCCTGGGAAGCGCGCGCGCTCGCCCAGACCGCGCCCGCCCAGGCTCCACCCGCGGGCGGCCAGACGCTATCGGCCACCGACGCGCTGGCCGCGGCCGGCGCGCCGGCCGCCCCGGACTGGCCCAAGGTCGTGAAGGCGGGCGACACGACGATCACCTTCTACCTGCCGCAGCTCGACTCGTGGGACGGCCATCGCCTCGAGACGCACTCGGCGGTCAGCGTCCAGACGTCGGCGAAGGCCGCCCCGGTCTTCGGTGTCGCCAGCGTCGTGGCGGACACCCAGGTGGACAAGGGCTCGCGGCAGGTCACGCTCGAGAACGTCCGGATCGAGAACGTCCACTTTCCGTCGGCGCGTGACAAGGAAGCCGCTTTCACGAAGTTCATGGAGCAGCACATTCCCCCCAAGGTGCGCACGATCGAGCTCGACCGACTCGAGACGGCGCTGGCGAAGCGCGAGGCGCAGGAGAAGGGGGAGTCGAAGCCGTTCCGGAACGAGCCACCGCGGATCGTGTTCTCGACGGTGCCCGCGATCCTGGTCCCCATCGACGGGGCGCCGGTGTACCGCCCGGTGTCGGGGACCGCGTACGAGCGCGTCGTCAACACGCGCCCGCTCGTCCTGAAGGACTCGGCGGGGACCCACTACCTGCGCCTGTTCGACGGCTGGATGACCGCCCCTGCGCTGGCCGGCCCGTGGAGCGTGCCCACGGCGGTCCGGTACGATCTCGATCCGGTCAAGGACTGGGTTCTGAAGTCGGCGAACGTGGATCTCCTGACCGGCGCCGACCCGAAGGACCCGACCAACCGGCCGTCGCTGCAGAAGGGCCCGCCTCCTGCGATCCTGGTCGCCACGGAGCCGACCGAGCTGATCGTCACGCAGGGTGAGCCGAACTACGTCCCGATCGACGGGACCGAGCTCCTGTACGCGTCGAACACGACCGGCCACGTTTTCAAGCACATCGGCGACCAGCGGACCTACGTTCTCGTCGCCGGCCGGTGGTTCCGCGCGGACACGCCCGCGGGGCCGTGGACGTTCGTGCCCGGCAAGGACCTGCCGGCGGACTTCGCGAAGATCCCGGACGCGAGCCCCAAGGAGAACGTGAAGGCATCGGTCCCGGGCACGGCCCAGGCGCAGGAGGCGGTCATCGCGAACAGCCTCCCCGAGACGGCCGCCATCAAGAAGAGCAGCGCCAAGCTCGAGACCCCGAAGTACGACGGCCCGCCCGAGCTGAAGCCGATCGACGGCACGCCGCTCGCCTACGTCGTGAACAGCCCGCTCCCGGTCATCCAGGTGAGCCCGACGAGCTACTACGTGGTCCAGAACGGCGTCTGGTTCGTCGGCGGGACGCTGCAAGGCCCCTGGACGGTGGCGACCAACGTGCCCGCGGTGATCTACTCGATCCCGCCGAGCTCTCCGCTCCACTACGTCACCTTCGTCTACGTCTACCGCGCCACGCCATCGGTCGTGTACGTCGGGTACACGCCCGGCTACTACAGCGTCTACGTCTCCGACGACGTCGTCGTCTACGGCACCGGGTACACCTACGCCTCGTGGGACGGCACGGTCTGGTATGGCGCGCCGGTCACGTACGGCTTTGCCACGGCCCCGACCTACACGCCGTGGACCGGCTGGGTCATGGGCTTCGGCTTCGGCCTCGCGTTCGGCGCTGCGACGGCCGGCTGGGGGTGGGGCTGCTATCCGTGGTGGGGCCCGTATCGGTACCGCACGGCGGTCGGGCCGTACGGCGCGGCGACGTGGGGCCCGGGCGGCTGGGCGGCCACGACCGGCAACATCTATCACCGGTGGGGAGACACGACCGCCGTCACCCGGCACTCCGCCGGCTACAACGCCTGGACCGGGAACGCCTGGTCCGGCGGGGCGGGGATGTCCTACAACTCGCGGACCGGGACCGTCGCGGCGGGGCAGCGGGGCGTCGCGAGCAACGCCTACACCGGGAACTATGCGTACGGCGCGCGCGGCGCGGCGGTGAATCCCCGGACGGGCCAGGCGGTATCGGGCGGACGGGTGACGACCGGCAACGTCTACTCCGGCCAGGCCGGCTCGGCGGGCTACGTCCGGGGTCAGTCGGGGGGCGCCGTCCGCGTCGGGAACGACGTCTATGCGACCCACGACGGCACCGTGTACCGCAACACGGGCAGTGGCTGGCAGCAGAACAGCGGAGGCGGCTGGTCGAGTGTGAGCGACTCGGGCCGAGCCCAGTCAATGAATACCGAACAACA
>CAYXBJ010000021.1:0-49204 GCA_964463175.1 uncultured bacterium | reverse complement strand
CGTACTTGTAGCGCGGCAAGCCCTGGAACAGCTCGGCGAGTCGCTCGAGCCGGCCCGGCGTGAACTCCTCCGGCGCCAGGAAGACGAAGCGCTCGATGCCGAGATCGAGGAGCGCGGCCCGATGGGGAGCCAGCGTCGCGGCCTCGGCGAGAGCGAGGATCGCGTCCAGATCCACCAGGTCCTCGCGCCACTGGACGAACGCGCCCACGATGGGAACGAGCCGAGCGCGGATCGCCTCGTCGAGCCGCGGGTCGCGCAGGAGCTGGCGCAAGAGCGCCCAGGCGTGGGGCGCCGCATCGCTTGCGGCCAGGGCCTCCCACAGGCCGCACCAGCGCCGGACGAGGCGCTCCGATGGCGAGGGCACGCGCAGCAGCTCGGCGACCGGGTCGAGGAGGTCGTCGGGCACGAGATCGGGACGCGAGTAGAGCAGGGCCGCCAGCGCCGCGAGCGCGAGCTCCACATGCGACCCGTCCCGGGCATCGTCCCCGAGCGCCGACCGGACGGTGTCGACGGCGCGTGGGCGCAGGACGTCCGGGTCCGTGAGCGCGGTGCACAGGACCTCGGTCAGCGGATCCGGGGCCGCGCCGGGCGGGGCAGTCATCGGACCTGTCGAGCGGCTGACCGCTCTCAGCGCCACTCCGGATAGGTCTGGGGCGAGAGCTCGTCGGCGCCGCGTCCCGCCCAGTCGAACTCCCGCATGCGGGGCCACATGCGCTCGCCGCCCGCCTGGAGCGCTTCCAGGATCGCCCGCTCGTCGGCCGCCAGGACACGGCCGCCGTCCACGACCTGGCGCCCGTTGACCCACACGCGGTCGACGTCCTCGGCCGTCGCGTTGTAGACGAGGTTCTTCACCGGGTCCCGGAGCGGCGTCATCCCCCACGAGCGGCCCTTCCAGAGGACCAGATCGGCCTTGGCGCCAGGCGCGATGCGTCCGAGATCGTCGCGGCCGAGGGCGCGCGCCCCGCCGAGCGTGGCGGCGTCGAAGGCGTGGGCCGCCGTCGTCGCCTGGGTGTTGCGCTCCATCGTCTTCGAGAGGACCGCGGCCCAGCGCATCGCCTCGATGACGCTCTGGGGGTTGGTGTCGGTGCCGAGGGACATGTTCACGCCGGCCTCGCGATAGCGGGCGAAGGACTCCATCGGGACGCCCCGGCGGGCGAAGACCCAGACGGCGTGGGCGACGGAGCAGCCGGCGTCGCCCATGATCCGGATGTCGCCGGCCGGGTGGTTGGCCCAGGACGATCCGCCGACGATGATCGCGTGCCCGAGGATGGTGCGGGGGCCGAGGAAGTCCAGCTCGGCGAGCCAGGCGATCGGCGTCTTCCCGTGGCGCGCCAGCATCTCCTGGAACTCGACCACCGACTGGGAGGCGTGGAGCGTGATGGGGCAGCCGCGCTCGTCGGCGGCCTGCTTCGCGGCGCGCAGGAGCTCGGGCGTGCACGTGTCGACCTGGGCCGGGGCGAAGCAGGCGCGGACGAGGTCACCGTGGGCGCCCTGATGGCGCTCGTGGAACGCGATCGCGCGCGCCAGGCCCTCGCGCCCTCGCGCCTCGTCCCACTCCCAGTGGACGCGCCGGCCGTCCTTCGTGAGCCATCGTCCGGAGCGGAAGGAGAGGCCGAAGTAGACCCGGAGCCCGAAGCGCCCGGCCCGCTCGACCACGTGGTCGGCGAGCTGGCCGATCTCGAGCACGGTCGTCACCCCGCCCCGGAGCAGCTCGGCCATCGAGAAGTCGACGCAGGCCCGGCTCGCCTCCGCGTCCTGCGCGCCGTCGCGGACCGGCAGCGACTCGAAGAGCCCCGAGTAGTAGAACTGCGCCCGCCCGGTGTCCTCGATGAACGAGCGGTCCAGGGGGGACCCCGCGATGTGGGCGTGGGTGGAGATGAGGCCGGGCGTGAGCACGCGGTCGGCGGCGTCCACCGTCTCGTCGATCCGGCCGGCGTGCCGTTCGTCCGCGCGGGGCCCGACGTGTACGATCCGGTCGCCCTCGACCACCACGGCGCCGTCGCGGAGGAGGCGGTGGCCGTGGCCGTCGAAGGCGATGACGTGCCCGGCGCGGATCAGGGTGCGGCGTGGCGTGCTCATGCGAGATCTCCCTCGAAGAGGCCGAGCTGGCGGCCCTCGGGCCGGTGGATGCCGACGATCGCGTCGAAGTCCGGCGCGCCGACGAAGTGGAGCAGGGCGTCCGCGAGCGGCCGGAGCTGCTGGGTGACGTAGTGATCGTAGTCCGGGGGCGCGGTCGTCTCGCCGACGGCCTCGGGCCCCGCCGTGGTGACGACGTAGGTCACGATGCGGCCCGGGCCGCCGGCCTGCTTCCGCGCGGCCTTGATGTGGGGCGGCGTGGTTTTCGTGTACGACTCGAGCGGCTTCCGGATGGCCTTCCGGTAGGCCAGCTGGTCGTCGAACCGGCCGGCGCGGAGCCCGGCCACGAACTCCCGGATGAACGGCTCGACGGGCTGGTCGTGGAAGACCAGCTGGAGGAGCTCCCGCTGGAACCGCCGGGCGACCGCGCTCCAGTCGCGCCGGACCGCCTCGAGCCCGACCAGGTCGAGCGTCTCGCCGCCGCGACCAACCACCAGCCCGGCATAGCGCTTCTTGCTGCCCGTCGCGCCGCCCCGCACCTCGGGCATCCAGAAGCGCTCGTAGACCTTCTCGAACTCGAGCTCGAGCCAGCTCCGCACGCCGAACTCGGCCTGGAGCCGGTCGGCCACGTGGGCGCCGATCGTCTCCCGCAGGCTCTCCGCGCGCTTCGCCGCGCTCGCCGGATCCGGTTCGCCGGCGTCGACGAAGAGCGAGTCCGTGTCGCCGTAGATGACGCGGTGGCCGGCGGCCTCGACCGCGGCCGCCGCCAGGCGGATGACGTGCTGGCCGGCCGTCGTGATCGCGTTCGCGACGGCCGGCGAGAAGAGCCGGCATGCCGAGGCCCCGAGCACCCCGAAGAGCGAGTTCATCAGGATCTTCGTCGCCTGGGCGCCCACCTCGTCGCCCTGCGCGCGAGCCTGGGCCCGCTCCTCCCAGAGGCGCGCGACGAGATCGGGCAGGATGCCCGGCTCGTCGGCGCGGAACGCGGCGCCGCTCGGCGTCCGGACCAGCGGCGCGTCCGGCGCCTGGCGCGCCGGCACGACGTGCGTGAGCGGATCGATGTTGAAGGTGCGGATCAGGCTCGGGTACAGGCTCTTGAAGTCGAAGATCAGGATGTTCCGGTAGAGGCCGGGGACGGAATCGAGGACGAGACCGCCGGAGATCACCGTGCCCTGGCCGTCCTCGATGTGGACCGAGGGCGCGACGCGCCCGCGCCGCCGGAGCTCGCCGAGATAGAGGGAGTCCACGGCCGCGATCTGGGCGCCCACGCGGTCGATCTGCATGCCGGTGAGGAGGCTCCGCCGCACCGTCAGCTCGACGAGCCCGGTGCGCTCGAGGATCTCGACGACGAGCTTCGCGTCGTTGAGGTTGTACTCGGCGAGCCGGGCCGGCTCGTCTCGCCAGGCCGCCTCGATCTCGCGCCCCCGGTGCTCGGCGTGGAAGAGCTTGCCCTTGCCGAGGATCGCCTGGGCCGCGGTGTCGAGCCGGTAGTCGTCGAGCTTGACGAACGCGCTCCGCAGGAGCGCGAGGCCGTCGAGCACCTGCCGGCCGGAGAGGATGACGCGGGGGTCGCGGGTGAAGCCGAGATCGCGGCGGACCTCGGCATCCTCGTCGGTGCGGCCGAGCGCGAGGCGAAGCTGCGACCGCCGCGCGACCCGCTGGAGCACCGGCACGTCGAAGTCGCCGATGTTCCAGCCGGTGAGGACGTCGGGATCGGCCGCGCGGAGGTGAGCGAGGAAGGCCTCGACGCACGCGCGCTCGCTCGGCACGAGCCGGCCGGCCACGCCCTCGGCGAGCCCCGCCAGGGGCCCATGCGCGCCAGCCCGGACCATCCAGACGCGGTCGCCGCCGTGTCCCGCCGCCGCGATGGAGTAGAGCGCCCGGCCGTCGAGGCTCGTCTCGATGTCGAAGGAGAGCACCCGCAGGGTGGGCACGAAGTCGGCGGGCTCGAGGCGCGGGTTCCGGTAGACGCGGCCGACGCCGGGGCGCCGCTCGAACGGCCCGTCGACGCGGAACGCGCCCCGGATCCCCTGATCGATCAGGAAGCGGTACGCGAACCGGACGTCGGCCTCGAAGCACTCGACGCCGGCGTCGGCCAGGCGCGCCCGGAGCGGCGGGACGTCGCCCGGCAGGTCGACGTCGATCCGCAGCACGGGATCGCCCGCGAACGTGCGCAGCGGGGTTTCCGTCACGCGCGCGACGGGGGCCACGCGTCTCAGCGCGTCGTGGTCGGCGGCCCGGACGAAGAAGTACGGCGGGAAGCGGTCGTCGACGACGAGCGCGGCCTCGCCGGTCTCGAGGACGGCGTGGAGGTGGACCTCCGCCCGCCCGTCGGCGACGCGGTAGGTCGGGGTGAGCAGGAACGCGCGGGTCAGACCCGGACTTCCCGGCAGCTCAGCGCGGGCCGGGCTCCGGCATCAGCTCGGCGAGGGCGCGGGCCAGTGGATCGTCCTCGGCGGCGAGGGCGGCGCGCACGCTGGCCTGGTCGTCGGCCGACCGGTTCTGGCTCAGCTTGGCCTTTCCCTCGAGCCGATCGATCGGGATCTCGAAGGCCACGATCCCGCGGATCATGCCGTCCAGATACTTGTCGGTCAGCCCGTCCATGCGCCAGGGCGCCGGCCGTCCGTCCTCGAAGGTCCGCACCAGGCGGTCCAGCAGCGGGCGGACCCGGGCCGGATCGTCGACGATCCGCGGCACGCCGTAGGCGTGGACCGCGACGTAGTTCCAGGTCGGCACGCTGGGGTGCTGCCCGTACCACGACGGCGACACGTACGCGTGCGCGCCCGGGAAGACGACCAGGACGGGCCGGCCGGCGGCGAACAGCTGCCACTGGGGGTTCTGGCGGGACACGTGGGCGAGGAGCGTCCCCCGCGGCGCGGGCGCCTCGTCGAGCAGGACGGGGAGGTGCGTGGCGAACGGGGCGCCGGCCTGGTCCACGCCGACCAGGATGGCGAACGGCTCTCGCCGGATGTGCGCGTGGCACCACGCGACGTCCGACGCGTCGAAGTGCTTGGGGACGTACACGTCCCTATCCTACCGGTCGCGCGCCGCGTGTACAGGGCCGCCGGCCGGGGCCGGCAGAGGGCCATTTGCCCGGCGGCTCACCACCACCGCACGCGGCCGACGTCGACGTGGACGAAGTCCGAGGCCGGATAGTAGCCGACGCCGCCCAGCCGGAGCCCGAGCGCGGCGTCCCGCAGGGCGAGCAGCGGACGGTCGGGGATCCGCACGTCGATCGCCATGGCCTTCATGTGGAGGCTCATGCGCGAGACGCCGCGGCTCTCTCGGGCCAGCATCGCGTTGGTGACCGGCGACCGGTAGCCCGAGATCACCTCGTACGGCGCCGTCGTGTCGAGCGCCGCGCGGAGCTTCCACAAGAGATCGAGGAGCCGCCGGTCCATCGGGCGCGCCTCGCCGGTGCGGAAGTCGCGGAGCACCCAGTCGATCTCCCGGAGCGCTCCGAGGTCGAGCTCACCGTCCGCGCGATACACGACGTCGATCGCCTCGCCGGTGTGGAGGTTCCGGAACGACAGCCCGCGGGGCTCCGTGGTCGCGTCCTCGGACGACGCGGCGCGCGTCCACGGCACGGTCGCCGCCAGCAACCCGAGCCTCAGCATGGCCCGGCGATTGGGAGGAGTCGGCCCCGACAGGCTCGGGAGACCGCTCATGGATGGAGCGCGGCACCCGCCGGCTGATGCGAGACCGTCGTGGGGCCGCCGGGCCGCGGGGGCGCGGCGCCCGGCGACCGGGCCAGCGCGGCGGCCACCCGGGCGTCGCGGTCATACGCGTCGTCCCGCAGCTGAAGCCGCCCCTCGTCGTCCACGAACGCCGTCCAGTAGAGGAGGTAGACGGGCAGGGGACGCGCGACCGTCACGACGCTTGTGACGCTGCTCCCGAGCGCGCGCTCGAGGGCGTCGGGCCGCCCGGCGGCCTGGCCGGCGAGGACGAGCGCGGCTAGGTCGCGCGCCTTCTCGACCCGCACGCAGCCGTGGCTCAGCACCCGGTCCTCCCGCTGGAAGAGCTCGGGCAGAGGTGTGTCGTGGAGGTAGACGTCGAACCGGTTCGGCGTTGCGAAGCGCATCCGGCCCAGGGGGTTCCAGCCGCCAGGGCGCTGCTGGAGCCGGAACGGGAACCGACCCGTCGGGACCGTCGCCCAGTCCACGGTCAGCCCGTACGGGTCGTCCTTCCGGTCGAGAATGGCGATGTCGTTGTCGGCGAGGAAGCGCGGGTTGGCCCGGAGCTTTGGCAGGAACTCGTCGACGACGATGCTGGTGGGCACCGTCCACGGCGGGTTGAACACGATCGCGCCGACCTCCGACCGCACGACGGGAGTCGGATGGAGCTCGTCGCCCACGACGACGCGGGACGCGAGCCGCACGCGCCCATCCTCCACGACGGTCAAGGTCGCGTCCGCGGCGTTGACGACGAGGTGGCGGGGCTCGAGCTGGCGCGGCAGCCATCGCCAGCGCTCCAGGTTGACTGCCACCTGGCGGATGCGCTGATCGATGTCGCGGCGGGCGGTGACGCCGGCGCGATCCGCCGACGCGTGGAGCGCGCGGAGCGCCGTCACGAGCCGCGCGTATCCCTCGTAGGGCGGAGGCAGCGAGTCGAGCCACGCGGCCAGGGTGCCGGCCCCGATCGCCTGCGCCAGATCGCGCACCGGGTCCTCGCGGTCCGGCGGGGGGATCCCCCAGTCGGGCTGGACCGCGGCGGGACGGAGCCGGCCGGATCGGACGTCGACGGCGTAGCGCAGCAGCGCATCGGTCAGGAGGATCTCGCGCTCGAGCGCCATCGCCGGCGTCGCCGGCTCCGCGCGCTTCCTGAGGGCTGCGACACCATAGTGCGCGGGCGTGAGCCCGTGGTCACGGGCGCCCAGCAGCGCGTCGAGCGCGAGGGCGGCCCGCGCCACGCCGCCCGGATCGGACCCCCAGACCGGCTCGAAATCGACGCACGTGTAGAAGTCCCGGAGGACCTCTACGCGAAGCGGTTGTCCGTCGACGCGGACGGTGGCGCCGGGAGCCAGCGCGGCGCGGAGATCTTCGGCCGTCGGCCCATCGACCGCGTGGGCGAGGGTGGCCGGCGCCAGGAAGCCGCCGGCGAGCGCCAGGCCGGTCGCCACGCGCAGCAGGGCGCGAGCCCGCGAAACCGTGGTCAGCTCCCCCCGGCCCGGCCGCGGTGGAGCTCGATCGGCTGGCCGTGCGGCGTCGCGCGGGCCGCCGCCGCCCATTCGGCCTTCCGGTGACGAAGCTCGTCGGCGGCGACGAGCCCCTTCTCGGCGACCAGGCTCTCGAGCGCGGCGAGCCAGTGGTGATAGTACGTGTCGCCGCGGTCCGGGTCACCGGCGGCCTGCGCGCGCGTGATCGCCTGGGCGAGCCGGTCGGCCCACTCGGCCCACGTGAAGTGGCCGGCCTCGTGGAGCCGCACCGCCATCGCGAACGCCTGCGCCTCCCAGGGGGCCTGGAACACCGGCGCCCCCGCCTCGTCGAGCGGCAGCGCCGGAAGATCCGGTGCGCGATCACTGGCCATGGGTCCCTCCGGTACAGCTATCGTATCGCGACTCGCCCTCGGGGTCGGGAACTCTTGGCGGGCTCCGCGCGGCATTCGTACAAGAGCAGGGTCTCACGGCAGGGAGCCGGGCGGCTCATGTGATCGATCCGCTCCCGCCACCGGCCAGGTCAGCCGGCCCGCAGTGTAACGCCCAGACGAGCCGCCTCCTCGAGGACGCGCGCGACCGATTCCGAGCGCAAGAGCGATTCCTTCAGCTCGGGGCGGGGAATTCGCGGCAAGGTTCCCTCGATCGCATCGAGCGAGCGGCGATAGGCGTCGCGGGCTGCCTTCTCGCTGGCCGGCCCGAGGGCCCGTCCGAGGGCGCCCGCGGTCTGCCAGATGGTCGGGGGCGTCGCGGTCGCCTCCGCCACCGCGAGCGCCCGACGCAGCTCGGCCTGAGCGTCCTGCGTCCGGCCCGCGGCGAGCCACAGCTCCCCCCGGATCCGGTAGCCCTCCGCCAGGTGGCGCCGGGACTCGGTCCGCTCCGCGGTCTCGAGCCCCTCCGCGAGATGGTCGCCGGCGCCGTCGAGGTCGCCGTCGAGAAGGAACACGCGAGCGAGCATGAGGGAGACACGCATCTGCCACTTCCAGCGGTGCGAATCAAAGTGGCCGACTCGCAGGCGCTCGGCCGCCCCAGTCAGAATGCCGCGCGCGGTCCCCACCTCGCCGAGCGCGAGGTGGTCCTCCGCGATGTTGATGGTCGAGTAAATCTCCGGGTTGGCAATCTTGGCGGCCCGGCTGATGTCGAGCGACTCCCGGTCCAGCTCGATCGCTCGGCGGATGTCCCCCAGCTGATGATGGAGCCACCCGGCCGTGTTCGCGCCCCTTGCGATGCCGTACTTGTTCTCACGCTCGCGGCTCTTGCGCCGCAACTCGTCCAGGACCCGGAACGAAGCATCCCACTCTCCGAGACCTGCATGAGCGTTGCAGAGTACGAAGAGCGCCACCAGCTCGTAGAAGCCCTCGTGACTGGACTCGGCGATGCTGCTCGCCTCTCGGGAGAGGGCGATTGACGGACCGTACTCCCCCCTCCACATGGCATGGGTGCCGAGCCACGTGAGATCGGTGACCAGGGGGCCGGTGAGGTCATGCCGGCGGCAGATCTCGACCGACCGCATCAGCTTCGCGTCGGCCTCGCGGAGGAGTCCAACCTTCTGGTCCACCATCGCGAGCGAATAGAGGCCACGGGCGAGGATGCGCTCGTCGCCCGTCTCGTCGGCGATCACCATCGCCTCCCGGGCACACTTCTCCACGAGCCCCTTGTAGGCCTCGGAGAACCGCCACCAGTGGGAGCCCGCCTGGTTGCAGAGGGCCTCGCCCTCCTTGACCCGGTCGCCAAGCCGGGCCGCGAACTGCTGCATGGCCTCGAAGTCCGCCACCGCCTGATCGTAGTCCGACACCAGATGCCAGACGGCCCCGCGTGCCTCGTGGACTACCATCAAGTCCGCGTCGCCTGGTGACGGGCGCATGCGACCCGCGGCCTCGAGGGCCTGGGTGTAGAAGTGGATCGCCTCCCGGTTGGCGAAGATCGCGCGGGCGCGATCGGCTGCGCGCCGCGCGTAGTCGATCGCCTTCGCCCATTCCTCGCCCTGGGCGAAGTGGTGGGCGAGCTCGGCGACATGGTCGTCGAGCCGGCCGGCGTAGAGATCCTCCATCGCGCGCCCCACCAGCTCGTGGAGCGCCCGGCGGCGGGGCTTCAGGAGGCTGCCGTAGGCCACGTCCTGGACGAGAGCGTGCTTGAAGACGTACTCGAGATCGGGGAAGAGCGTCTTCTCGTAGATGAACTCCAGCGCGTGCAGCTCGGCCAGCGAGTCCTCGAGGCGACCCTGGATGTCGGTGATCCGGCCCAGCAAGCGCGCCCCGAATTCCCGTCCGATGACGGCGGCCGTCTGGATCGTGCGCTTCCGCGTCTCGGGCAGGCGGTCGATCCGGGCCATGATGACGCCCTGGACGGTATCGGGCACGTCCTGCGGGGTGACAGGCCGGGCGAGGACGTACCCACCATTCGCTCGGGTGAGGATTCCCGTGTCGACGAATGAGCGGGTGATCTCCTCGAGATAGAAGGGGTTGCCCTCGGCCTTCTGGCAGATCAGCGCCGTGACCGTCGTGGGCAGGGATTGGATTCCGAGCACCGATTCGACGACGCGCTCGCTTTCCCCTTCCGACAGGGGTGCGAGAGCAATTTGCGAGAAGTAGGAACGGTCCGACCACGGCGGCGCATAGCCCGGTCGGTGCGTCACCAGCATCAGCACGGCGGCCCGCGTGCTGTTCTCGGCGAGGTACCGCAGGAAATCCTGGGACGCAGGATCGACCCAGTGTAGGTCCTCGACCGCGAACACGATAGGCCGGCGTTTGCTGCTGGCGATGGTCAGCGCCCGGAGTGCCTCGAACGTGTAGCGGCGACGGGCCTCCGCGGCCATTCCCCGGATCGCCGCGTCGTCCGTCTCGACGCCGAGGAGGCTCAGAAGGAAGGGGGTGGAGCGCGGGTCCACGTCTAGACCCTGGAGGCCCCGCGTCACCTTGTCGCGAATGGCATCGTCACGATCGCCCTCCGCGATGCGTAGGCCCCGCTTGAGCAGCTCGATGACGGGCAGCAGGGGGATCGTCTGGCCGTAGGAGATGCAGCGGCCCTCGAGGTACAGGACATCCTCGCCGAGACTCCGGCGGAACTCGAAAAGGATGCGCGACTTCCCGACGCCGGCCTCGGCCACGATCCCGACGACCTCGCCGCGAGCCTGTCGGACTCGCTCGAGCGCCTGGCGGAGGTGCGCCAGCTCCCGCTCGCGGCCCACGAGGGGCGTCAACTCCGCCGCGACATCGACCCGGGCGCGCTGCTCGCGTATCCCGGTGACTTCGTAGGCCACGACTGGGGCGTCCTTGCCCTTGACCGACAGGGGTGGGAGGGCCTGGTAGGTGAATCCGGCTGCCAATCGACGCGTGGCCTCGCTGACGAGAACGGCGCCAGGCTGGCAGGACTGCTCGAGTCGAGCGGCCAGGTTGACCGTATCACCCTGGGCCGTGTAATCCATGCGGAGGTTGTCGCCGATCTTGCCGACGACGACCGTCCCGCTGTTGAGCCCGATCCGCATCCGGAATTCGATCCCATACTGTTGGGCCAGGGTCGCGCCGTAGGCTGCCAGAGCGGTCTGGATGGCCAGCGCGGCGTGAATCGCCCGCTCAGCGTGGTCCTCGTGGGCGATTGGCGCGCCAAAAAGGGCCATGATGCCGTCGCCGGTGAACTGGTTGATGGTGCCCTCGTAGCGGTGGACCGCCTCCGAGAGTCGCTCGAAGCACCCGTCCATCACCATGTGAACGTCTTCGGGCGATAGCTTGCTGGAGAGGCGCGTGAATCCGGCGACGTCGGCGAAGAGGACGGTGACCGATTTCCGCTCCCCCTCGAGCGCCGGTGCCGAGGTCAGGATCCTTTCGGCGAGGTGCGGCGGCGTGTAGGCGCGGACCTTCGCCTCCTGGAGCCGAAACAGGGCATCCTTCGGCGCGGATGCTGCCGTGATCGCCGTCGTCGCTTCGCCAGCTCCCACCGTCGCCTGGGGAGCCGCGAGGGCCGATCCGCACTCCGAGCAGAACTTGAACGTGGGTGGATTCTTGGTGCCGCAGCGCGGGCAGCTGATGGTCAGTGCCGCGCCGCAGGCCCCGCAGAACTTAGCGCCGGCCGAGTTCTCAAACCTGCACGCCGGACAAGGTACAGAGTGGGCAGATGCACTCACCGTATGCCACCGTCACACGCGGCCCCAGGCGTGTCAAGGTTCGTGCGGCTCGACGTGCTCGCTGCGGACGCGATTCCTCGCATCGGCTCGTGGCAGCGCCCAGCCGCGCTCGCTCGCGCGTCAGGTCGGCGAGACCGGGCCCCCCAGCCGGGAGAGCCGTGTCGCGCCTCGCACCGCGGAGCACCGCCTCGAAACCGTCCGCCTGCCCGCCCGGTGACCGGTTCTAGAGGATGGTCCGCGGTCAGGCGGGGTCGAGGTAGTCGTCCCAGAGGTCGACGTAGATCGCGTCGCGCGGATTCGCCTCCGGGCCCCAGAGCTCGCGGGCGGCAAAGCGCACGGCGTAGACGTGCTGCGGCTTCGGTCCTAGCCCGGCGGCGTGCGTGTCCGGGAAGACGAACACTCCGTGGTCGCGGTCGATCGCGCCGCGCCGGCCGCGCACGTAGCGGGGGATTCGCGTGTGGCCGGCGGGGTTCAGGTTCCGCGCGACGACGCCGTCGCCGGCCTTGAACTTCGGCCGGACCGGCGCGTCGACGCGGGCGGCCCGGCGGTTCCGCAGAAGGCGCGGCACGCCGCCGGTGCGGAGGGCGCCCGGCTGGAGCTCGCCGCCCCGTGCGGCCTCCGCCCCTTCGCCCATGCGCTGGCGCTCTTCCGCGCGGGTGAGGAACCCGTGCTGCTCGAGCAGCAGCTCGAGCCCCCAGAGCCAGTGCTCGTAGTAGCTGGTCGCCAGATACTCGGCGGCCGGCATCTGCTCGCGGGCGAATCGAGCCATGTCCATGTTCCAGCGCCGCCAGACGCCCATCGCGAGATTCAGGGCGAACGTCCGGCGCTCCCACTCCGCGTGGAAGACGGGCTCGTCCGGCTCGATGACGACCGGGCCGAAGCCGTGCATCCCGCCGAGGTCGTGGGCCCCGTTCATGGACGACGTCCGGGCGCCGTGACCCGCGCCACGCCGATCATCGCGTCCCGGGTCACGAGGGCGGCCAGCTCGTCCTCCGACAGGCCCTCCGTGCCCGGCGGTCGCTCGGGCAGGACGAGATAGCGCAGCTCCGCGGTGGAGTCCCACACGCGGACCTCGACGTCGTCCGGCAGGTGGACTCCGACCTCGCGCAGGACGCCGCGGGGGTCGAGGACGGCGCGGGCGCGGTAGGGCGCCGACTTGTACCAGACGGGCGGAAGCCCGAGCACCGGCCACGGATAGCAGGAGCAGAGCGTGCAGACCACCATGTTGTGGACCGTGGGCGTGTTCTCGAGCACGACCATGTCCTCGCCCTGGCGTCCGATGTAGCCGAGGTCGGCGAGCGTCGCCGTCGCGTCGGCGAGGAGCCGGCTCTTGAACTGGGGGTCCACCCACGCCTTGGCGACGACGCGCGCCCCGTTCCGCGGGCCGACCTTCGTCTCGTAGGTGTCGATCAGCGCGTCGAGCGCGGCCGGGTCGACCAGGCCCTTCTCGGTCAGGAGCGACTCCAGCGCCCTCACGCGGAGCTGGACGTCCGACAGCGGCGCGTTGTGGGGATGGTCCGGATTGTCGGTGCCGTGCCCGCCATGGTGGCCATGCTCGTCGGCATGCCCGTGCCCGTGGGCGTCGCCATGCTCGTGATCGTGGCCGTGCCGCTCGCTCATGCGTGTCTCCGCGGCGGGACGACGACGTCCCGCGGCCGGCCGGCGAGGAAGTGCTCGACGTTCTCCACGGCCCGCAGGAGCCCGGCGTCGATCACCTCGCGGGTCTGCCCGCCGTTGTGGGGGGTCAGCACGACGTTGGGGAGGCCGAGGATCGGGTCTCCCTGCGGGATCGGCTCCTCGTGGAAGACGTCGAGGGCGGCGCCCGCGATCCGTCCCTCGCGCAGCGCATCCAGCAGCGCCACCTTGTCGACGATCGCGCCGCGGGCCGTGTTGATCAGGAAGGCCGTCGGCTTCATGAGCGCCAGGCGGTCGCGCCCGAGGTAGCCCCGCGTGTCCGCGCTCAGGAGGAGGTGGAGGCTGACGAGGTCCGACTCCCGGAGGAGCGTCTCCACCGGGACGTGGCGGGCGCCGAGCGCGGCGGCGCGCCCGCCATCGGGACCGAACGTGGCCGCGAGGAGGCGGACGCCGAAGGGCCTCAGCAGCTCGGCGACGCGGCTGCCGATCGCCCCGAGGCCGATCAGCCCGACCGTCCGGCCCTCGAGCTGGACGAGCAGCCCGCGCGGCCACTGGCCGGCGCGCGCGTCGCGATCCATCGCCGGGATGCGTCGCGTGATGGCCAGCATGAGGGCGAGCGTGTGCTCGGCCACGGCGCGGGCGTTGACGCCCGGCGTGTTGGTCACCGCCACGCCGCGGGCGCGGCACGCGTCGAGGTCGACGTTGTCGGTGCCGGTGCCCCAGACCGAGATGAGGCGGAGGTGCGGGCACCCGGCCAGGACCCGGTCGGTGAACTTCGCGTGGGCGCGAATGTTGATGACGATCTCGGCGTCGCCGATCCGCCGGATCAGCTCCGCCTCCTGGTCCGCCCCGCGCTCGCTGTGGACGGTGACGTCCGCCATCGCGCGGAGGCGCGGCTCGGCGGCGGAGCCGATGAGAGCGGCCGGGAAGTCGTCGGGGACCACGATCTTGAGGCTCATCGGGACGGCGTCCTCCAGGGGCGTGGGGTGAGCACGGCTACTCCGCGTCCGGGCGGCCCGCCTCCGGCGCTTCGCCGGGGAGCGGCGGCGTCCGGCCGGCGAAGCGCGCGGGATCGAACAGCGAGAGGTCCATGGACGGCCGGCCGTCGACGATCCACTCGGCGACGACACGGCCGGTGGCCGGCGAGTGCTGGAATCCGTGGCCGCCCCAGCCGACCGCCAGGAAGAAGCCCTCGACGCCGGGCGCCCAGCCGAGGATGGCGTGATCGTCCGGGGTGAGAGGCCGGAGCCCCGCCCAGCCGCCGGCGACCCGCGCCCGCTCGACGAGCGGCACCCGATGGATCGCCTTCGCGACGGTCTCCTCCATCCGCTTCCAGTCGACCGGAGCCGCGAAGTCGTCGCCGATGTCCTCGACGTCGCCGGGGCTCAGGAGGAGCTGCTGCATCTCCTTGCGGAAGTAGAAGCCGCTCGCGGTGTCGGTCGTGATCGGCACCGGCCCCGGCACCTCCGGGAACGGCTCGGTGTAGAAGATGTGCCGCCGTCTGGGATAGACGGGCAGCGTGACGCCGGCGAGGCGTCCGACGCGCGCGGCGGACGGCCCCGCCGCGTTCACGACGACCGGCGCGGTCACCGTCCCGTCGGACGTCTTCACGCCATGGACGCGTCCGTCCTCCAGCGCGAGTCCCGTCGTCTCGACGCCCTCGAGGATGCGGGCGCCCAGCTCGCGCGCCCGGCGGGCGAAGCCGGCGGTCACCTCGGCCGGTCCGGCGACGCCGTCGTTCGGACCCCACACCGCGGCGACCAGGTCGTCGACGTGGAGCGCGGGGACGATGGCCTGGGCCTCGCGGGGGGTGATCACGCGAACGTCGACGCCGAGCCGGTGCTGGAGCGCGATGCGCGTCTCGAAGGCGCGGAGGTCGGCCGGGGTCGAGATCAGGAAGAGATACCCGATCCGGTGGAAACCGGGATCGCCGCCGAACTCCTCCTTGAAGGACTCGAGCACGCGCTGCCCCTCGAGCGAGAAGCGGATCTCGGGCTCGGTGCCGAACTGGGCGCGGATCCCGCCGGCCGCCTTGCTGGTGGTGCCGCTGCCGACCGTCTCGCGCTCGAGCACGACGACGTCGCGGACGCCGCGGCGGGCCAGGTGATACGCGATGCTGCAGCCGACGGCGCCGCCGCCGATGACGACGACACTCGCGGTTTTCGGGATGGTCACGATCGCGATCCTCCGGTGCGTGGGCGCATCATTGCACGGCGCGGTCGGGGTGACCCTCGCTCCACGCTACAGCGCGCGGGCGGCGCGCGTCCCGTCGAGGAGCGCATCGTGGATGCGGCGGGGGGACACGGCGTCGCCGACCAGCCGGAGCTCCGGCACCCGCCCGTCCAGCTCGTGGTACAGCGCGTCGTTGGCCTTGCCGCCGAAGGACAGGACCACGGTGTCCGCCTCGATGATCGCCTCGGCCCCGGAGAAGGTGTGGCGGGTCCGGAGGCCGCCCGGCACGAGGGCCTTCGCCGCGGTCAGGGGCTGGAGCACGACGTCCTGCCCGAACAGGCGCGCGTAGAGGTCCGAGCGGATCCCCTCGTCGATGTCCTCGCCGACCATGAAGTACTTGCTGATGAGCGTCACCTGGCAGCCCCGCCCGGCGAGGAGATCGGCGGTCGTCGGGCCGGCGTAGTGGCCGTCCTCGTCGACGACGACGACCCGCCGGCCCGGGGTCACGCGGCCGAGGAGGACGTCGACCGTGGTCGTGACGTGCGGCAGGTCGATGCCCGGAAGCTCGGGAATGCGGGCGGTGGCGCCGGTCGCGACGATCACGGCGTCCGGCGCCTGGGCCACGACTTCGCTGGCCGTGACGGGCGCGCTCACGCGGACGTCCACGCCGGCCTTCCGGACCTGGGCCGCGAGCCAGGTCGCGATAACCGCGTAGTCCTGGCGCTTCGGCGCGCGGGCCGCGGCGAGGATCTGGCCGCCGAGGTCCGGGCTCGCCTCGAAGAGGGTCACGCGATGGCCGCGGAGCGCCGCCACCCTCGCGGCCTCGAGCCCCGCCGCGCCGCCGCCGATCACGACGACGCGCTTCGGGTGGGCGGCGGGACGGATCTCGCCGAGCTCGGCCTCGCGGCCGATCACCGGGTTCTGGACGCAGCCGATCGCCTTGCCCTGGCGGAGGCGCCCGATGCAGCCCTCGCTGGCGCCCACGCAGACGCGGATGTCCTCGAGCCGCCCCTCGACGCTCTTCCTCGGCAGCTCGGGATCGGCGATGAGGGCCCGGGTCATGCCGACGAGGTCGCACACGCCGGCGGCCAGCGCTGCCTCGGCCTGCTCGACCGTCGACACCCGGCCCGCCACGATCACCGGGACCTTCACCACCGACCGGGTGAGCGCGGCCAGCTCGTTGAAGAGGCCGTGCGGGTGGTAGAGGGACGGGGTGACCATCGCCTCGAACTTGAGGGTCTCGGTGTTCGAGCCGCTCACCATCCAGTAGTCGGCGATGCCGAGGGCGTCGACGTGCCGGGCGATCGCCAGCAGGTCCTCGCGGCTCAGCCCGCCGGGGACGTAGTGGTCACCGCTATGGCGGATCCCGATGATGAAGTCGGGGCCGACGGCGTCGCGGACCGCCCGCAGCACCTCGCACGTGAGCCGCGTGCGGTTCTCGAGGGACCCGCCGTACTCGTCCGTGCGCCGGTTGGTGAGCGGGGACAGGAAGTTCTCCAGGAGATGCCCGCCGTACGTCGGGATGTCACAGCCGTCGTAGCCGCCCTTCTGGAGGCGCACCGCGGCGGCGGCCCACGCGTCGACCACCTCGCGGATCTCGCGCTTCGTCATGACGTGCGGCCACTCGCGATGACGCTCCTCGCGGGTGTCCGACGGCGCCCAGAGGGGCACTCCCGAGTAGAAGGAATGCCCGCGGCGGCCCCGGTGCGAGATCTGCGAGAGGCAGAGCGCGCCGTGGCGGTGGATGGCGTCGCTCATCTGGCGGAACTGGGGGATGATGCTGTCGTCCCAGTTGTTCACCTCGCCCCAGTCGTTCACCGAGGTCGGATGAATGCTCGACGACCCGAACATCATCACGACACCGCAGCCGCCCCGGGCCTTCTCCTCGTGGTAGCGGATGTAGCGATCGGTGATGCCGCCCTTCTCGCCGAACGCGGCGCCGTGCGGCGTCGACACGATTCGATTCTTCGCCTCGCGGCGCCCGAGCTTGATCGGACTGAACAGCCGGTGGAACTGCGTGGTCATGTCAGCACGAGCCTCCGGTGCGGGGTAGGCTGGATCGTCGCCGATCGCCTCAGGCAGTCAAACTGTATCCTGCCGAGCCGCGAGGTGGAAGGCCGCTTTTCATGCGCACCAAAGCGGTCGACCACGCTCTCGTGCGGTGTTCGCCCCCTCAGCGCACGGGCGTGCGCTTGATCCAGGACGCCAGCCGATCGATGAGGACATCCTCGAGACCGAAGAACGCATGTGGCGAGTCCGGGCTGCAGGGGAGGCCGCGCGCCGGCGGACCGCCCTCCACCGTCACGAGCTCCACACGCCTCGCTTTGGTCAGCCGACGCGACAGCGCCGCAGCGTCGTCGTACGGCGTGATCTCGCACGGATCCTGGCGGTGATGGATCAGGAGCGTCGGCGCCTGGATGCTCTCGAGGGGAACGTCGGCCAGTGATTCGCGCATGGCCGGATGCGTGCGGGTCACGCTCGAGATCAGGATGAGACCGTCGGGGCCGTCCTTGCCGAGGCGCGCCGTGATGCTTGCCGCCGACACCGTGCCCATGCTGCTCCCGACCAGCCACAGCGGGGCTGAGTCGTCGTGGCGGAGCCGCGCGATGACGGCGCCGAGGTCGACGGAGTGCTCGCGACTCGTTCGAAATCCGATCAGCCCCTCGCCGAGCCTGTCGGACGGCGCGTCGACGAACGCCACCAGGAACCCCTGACCGGCCAGTTGCTCGCGTCGCCTGATGAGTGGACCGGGTGCGTCTTTCGGAAGCCCCCGAGGGGTCAGGTCGAGCTTGCCCAGGCCGCCGACGAGGACGAGGATGGTCGCCGCCGGCTTCATCGGTGGCCGCACCACCACGATGGTCTCCGTGACACGGGGGCGTGTCGGCACCGTGATGACCTGCTCGCTCGCGCTCTCGGCCCTGATGGACAAGAGGGAGACGAGCAGAACCGACGCGATGACAACCCTGGGTTTCAATCGGAGCTCTTGATCGCGCTCTCCGCTTCCTTCAGGAAGGACGGCATGTCCATCGAGCGATACAGTGCGGCCGCGGTGCGGAGGCTCTCCAGGGCCTTCGCGCGGTGGCCGGCACGCTGGTGGAGATTGCCCAGCCCGAGGTGGCAGTGAGCGACGAGCGGGCGCATGCCGAGCTCGGAGGCCAGGGTCAAGGCCGCCTCGTACTGCCCCTCGGCCGTCGCCACGTCCGCATGGTCACCATGCGAGGCGATCTCGCCGAGCAACCGAAGGGCCCAGGCCTCGGAGCCGCGATGGCCGTGTCCTCGCGCAAGTGCCAGGTCTCCTCTCGCTTGCGCGAGGGCGTCGCCAGGCCGGCCCGCCATGACATACGCCTCACCCAGGCGCCCGATGAGAGGGGACCGCCACTGGACCATGGCCATCCCTTCCATGGCTTTCATCGCGTCCTCGAGCAGCGCCAGGCCCTCGGCGACGCGACCCGATCGCGCGTAGAGATACCCCAGGTGGTCCGCCATCATCGGGGAGAGCTGAGTGAGGCTCCAGTCGCGGGTCAGGGCGAGGGCGCGCTCGACCAGCCGAATCGCGTGCGCCAGGTCTCCGCGGATGCCGTGGAAACGGCCCAGGGCGAGCAGGGCGTGGGCCAGACTGTACGGGTGGTCGAGCGCTTCACCGAGGCGGACGGCCTCCTCCGCTTCGGCGATCCCGCGGACGAGCTCGCCGCGCTCGAACAGCGCAAATGCCCAGAAGAAGCGAGCCATCACGACGGGAAATCCCGCGAGCCCACAGCGCTCGCGGATCCGATCGCCCGCCAGCAGCTGGAGGATTCTCGAGAAGAACTCGTCGGTCTTCGCGTAGTCGCCCACCACGAAGTGGGCCGTGCCGACGTAGTAGTTCGCTGCGACGCGGAGCGGCAGGTCCTCGAGCTCCTCGCCGATCGTCAAGGCGCGATGGGCGAGCGCCGGCGCCTCCGCCGCGTGTCCGCTCATGCGAGCATGCTCGGCCAGGTATGCGGCGATCCATCCCAGTCGCTTCGGGTCGCCCAGTGTGGTGGCAATCCGCTCTGCGCCTTGGAGGTGCTCGAGAGCGGCTTCGTGATGGCCGAGGGGCCACAGGGCGCTTCGCATGGCGATCTGAAGGTCGACGCCCAGCTCCAAGGTCTGCCGCGTCTCGGGAAGATGGGCGAGCGCCGTGAGCGCCTGCTCGTAGGCGGCCACGGCCTCCCGGTTGGCCGACCGACTGAACGCCCTTGCCCCCGCCTGTCGGAGGTAGGCGACAGCCTTGTCCCAAACCTCCCCCCGGAACGCGTGATAGGCCAGCCGCTCGACGTGCTCCGCCAGGCGCTCGGCGTGGAGCGTCTCGATAGCCGTGACGATCCGGGCATCGAGCGCATGCCGCCGATCCTGGAGCAGACTCCCGTAGGCGACTTCGTGGGTCAGCGCGTGCTTGAACGTGTACTCGAGGTCGGGGAACAGACTCGCCTCGTACAGGAACTCGGCCGCCTGAAGGTGACCGAGCCCCCGGCGTAACCCATCATCGGGGACGTCCGCGATCGCATGTAGCAGCGCGAACGGCACGTCCTTGCCGATGACGGAGGCGGCCTGGAGCAGGCGCTTGTCCTCGAGCGGGAGCCGGTCGATGCGCGCCGCGAGGATCGCCTGCGCCGTCGCGGGGATCTGCCAGGCTTCCTGACGGTCTTCGGCCGGTGAGGGCGCCTTCTCCATGCGATAAGCGCCCCGCTCACCGACGAGCACCTGCGTCTCCACGAGCGTGCGGACGCTCTCCTCCAGGAAGAAGGGATTCCCCTCGGTTCGTTCGATCAGCAGGCGCTTGAGCCGCGCGAGGGTCCGGTCCTCGCCCAGCAGGGCGTCGAGAAGTGTTGCCGCGCTTTGGGGAGGGAGCGGGTCGATGCGCAGCTGGAGATAGTACGTCTTGCGGCTCCAGGCGTGCTCGTACTCGGGCCGGTAGTTGACCAGGAGCAGGATGCGGGCCGTCGGCAGACTTTCGACGAGGCTGTCGAGCACTGCCTGGGTCTCCGAGTCGATCCAGTGGAGGTCTTCGACGATCACCAACAGCGGTTGGACCTGGCTCTCCCGGAGAAGGAGCTGTCGGACAGCGTCCAAGGTCCGTTGGCGGCGCTGGGCTCGGTCGAGCGAATCCCACGTAGCGTCCTCGACGGAAACGTCGAGAAGCGCAAGTAGCGGGGTCAGCAACGGTTCAAGCGCGCGGTCCAGCGTCAGAAGCTTGCCCGCCACCCGCTCACGAATCGCGCGTGGGTCATCGCGCTCCTGGATCCGGAAGTATGCTTTCAGCAGGTCGATGACGGGCAGGTACGGCGTGGACTTGCCGTAGGAGACCGAGCCGCTCTCGAGCACGAGCCAGGCGTGAGTGCGATGGGACCGAATGAGCTCCCAGGCGAGCCGCGATTTCCCGACGCCGGCCTCGCCCACCACCGCGACGGCCTGCCCGTGACCCGCGGCAGCGTGCTCGAGCGTCTGGCCAAGATGTTGCAGTTCGCTCTCGCGCCCGACGAATCGGGTCAGGCCGCGCGCGGCACTGGCGTGGAGCCGGGATCGGGCCGTAGCAGTGGCGATCAGCTCGTAGACTGGCGTAGGAGTCTCTAGCCCCTTCACCGGGACCGCCCCGAGCGACCGAACTTGGACGTAGCCTTCGGCCAGCGCCAGGGTGTCGCCGGTGACGAGGATGGACCCGGGCTTGGCCATCTGCTCCATCCGGGCCGCCAGATGTGTCGTCAGCCCCACGGCGGTGTAGTCCATGCGGAGATCGTTGCCGATCGAGCGGACGACCACCTCGCCGGAGTTAAGCCCCACGCGGATCTGGACGGGCGTGCCACCGGCGCGCTGGATGTCGTCCGCGTAGAGGGTGACCCGACGCTGCATGCGGATCGCGGCGTAGCAGGCGCGGACCGCGTGGTCCTCGTGGGCGACCGGCGCCCCGAAGAGCGCCATGATGCCGTCGCCCATCACCTGGTTGACGGTGCCCTCGTAGTGATGGACGGCCTCCATCATCCGCTCGAGGACGGGATCCAGGAGCCTCCGCGCCTCCTCGGGGTCGCGGTCGGCGAGCAGCTCCATCGAGCCCTTCAGGTCCGCGAACATCACGGTCACCTGCTTCCGCTCGCCCTCGAGCGCGTCCTTCGAGGTCAGAATCTTTTCGACCAGATGCTTGGGAGTGTAGGTGTCGGGGGCGACGAGCTTGGCCCGGGCGGGCTGCGGGGCGCCGAGCTGCGCGCCACAACCTCCGCAGAACTGGTCACCCGGCTCGTTGATGAAGCCGCATGCCGGGCAGACGGTGGCCAGCGCGCCGCCGCACTGGGCGCAGAAACGGCGGCCCTCGCGGTTCTCGTGCTGGCACCGCGGACACAGCATGATCTTCCTACCGGCGTGGCGCTGATGGGATCATCAGCGCCGAGAGAGCCACTCGACGGCGACGAGACCGGCCTCGACCACTGGTCGGAACTCCGGATCCCCGGTCATGACCGTCGCGGCGTGGTCACGCGCAGCAATCACTGCGAACGCGTCCGCGTAGGCGAGGGGGAAGCGCGCCTTCACGTGCGCTGCGGCGAGCACCGTCGCGCGCGTCACCGGCAGCACTTCCAGGGGGAGCTGATCCACGACGGCTAGCGTTCGCTGAGCCTCGGTGAGACCTCGCGAGCGCTCGACGACGTAAAGGACCTCGCCGAGGTTGACGAGCGACAGGTAGACGCGATGTCGGTCGGCCGCGGCATCCTCGAGAGCCTTGCGCACCCTGGGCATCCCCGCTTCGCCTTCCAGGTACGCGAGCAGCGCGAAGCTGTCGAGCACGTAGCCGGAAGCGCTATCGGCCACGCGCTCGCTCACGGCGATGCTCCGCGAGCAAGGCGCGGGTCAGGGACTTCGAGCCCTTCAGCATCCCCGCGGCTTGTCGGACGGGTCGGGCCAGAGTCGGGACCAGGGCGAGCACGCCTCCATAGTCCACCACCGAGACTGCCACCCCAGGATGCAGCTTGTACTTCCGCCGAAGCTCGACCGGGATGACAACCCAGCCCTTTTCGGAGACGGTCACCGCCATGATAGTTGCCTCCTCTCGCGGCGGCGTTATACCGCCAGGGTCAGAAGTATAACCTCCGCGGCCAGGCCTGTCGAGGTTGTCGCACCGCGGCGCGCATCATGCTGGCGAGTGGGCCATCCATCGGCCAGGCGGCATGGCCTCCGGGTGGCGTGCGCTCTGCGGAGAAGGGCCCGCACCCGGGCGGTTCAGCCCAGGATGCGGGACCCCTTCTCGTAGTCGGGCTACTTCAGCTTGGCGTCGTAGAGGAACAGCATGTTGTCGATCCACGGGGACCAGTCGAGGCGGCTGCTGATCCCGAAGATGTGGGCCTGCTGGTACGCCTTGATGATCGGCGCGTCTTCGTAGATCATCTCCTGCGCCTTCCAGTAGAGCGCCTTCCGCTTCTCGGGATCGTTCGATCCCTGCGCATCCTCGAGGATCTTGTCGAGGGCTTCGTTCTTGTAGATCGACAGCGCCGACTTCGAGTGGAGCGAGTTGACCAGGAGATCGCCGTCGAAGAGGCCGGCGCCGCCCCACGCGGTCATGTAGACGGGCAGGAGCTGCTTCTGCCGCCACTTGGTCACGTAGACGCTCTGCTCGCCGACCTCGACGTTGGCCTTGATGCCGACCTTGCCTAGCATCTGGGCCATTGCCTGGACGACCTCGATGTCGTTCATGTACCGGCGGTTCGGGACGTGCATGGTCATCTCGAAGCCGTTCGCGTAACCGGCGTCCTTCAGGAGCGCCTTGGCGCGTTCCGGGTCATAGCCGTACCACTTGATGGTCGGGTTGAAGCCGAACGCCTCCTTCTCGAGCGGTACCCCGAGCACCTGGCCGTAGCCCTCGAGCACCGTCTTGATGATCGTGTCCATGTCGATCGCGTAGTTGATGGCCTTGCGGACGCGCGCGTCCTGCCACGGCCCCGGCATGAGGTAGTTGGTGATCTTCATCATGATGACGAATCCGCCGAGAGTGGACACCTCGATGCGGGCGGAACCGCTCGCCTTCACCTTGCCGACCTGGTCCGGCGGGATGTCGCTCACGAGGTCCGCCTGGCCGGAGAGGAGCGCGGCGACCCGCGTGGTGAGCTCGGGGATCGGACGGAAGATCAGCCGGTCGATCGCCGGCGCGCCGCGATGGTAGTCCTTGTAGGCATCGAGGATGAGGCGGTCGTCCTTCACCCACTCCACGAACTTGTAGGGGCCGGTGCCGACCGGCTTGACGGCGAAGCCGGCGTCGCCGACCTGGGCCAGGTACTTCGGCGGCACGATCCCGACCGTCCCGCAGTGCCCGGGCGCCATTCGAACCGGCAGGAGGGGGAAGGGCGTCTTGGTGATGATGTTGACGGTGTACGGGTCGACGATGTCGACGTGGTCGATGGTCGCGATGCTGGTCCGGCCCGGCGCCCCCTGCTGGGGATTCAGCATGCGCTCGACGCTGAACTTGACGGAGGTCGCGTCGAAGGGCTCGCCGTTGTGGAACTTCACGTTGCGCCGGAGCTTGAACTGCCACGTGGTGTCGTTGACGAGCCGCCAGGACTCCGCCAGGTTGCCCTCCAGCTGAAGCGTCTTGACGTTCCGCCGGAGGAGCGTGTCGAAGATCTGACGATCCGGCTCGTGAGCGTTCTTGTCGCAATGCATGTGCCAGTCGAGGGTCGCGGCCTCGCCCGACTGAACGACCACGACGGGCTTCTGCTGGGCGGAGGCATCGCGTCCTGCCAGGACGACGACGGCGGCGAGGGCGAGGGCCCCGGCGATGCGCCCCGTCAGGCGGCGCGGGTGCGAGGTGAACTCCGGTCGCGTCATCGACAGCCTCCTCTCTCTACAGGCGGTCCATGGAGGTTCGGGCATGACGGGTCTGGAGATACGGGTCGAGCGCGTCGCGGAGCGCGTCGCCCACGAGGTTGATCCCCATGACGGTGACGAACAGGGCCGCGCCGGGGAAGAGCGCGAGCCAGTAGCGCGTGTCCACGAACTGCCGGCCCTCGGCGAGCATGCCGCCCCACGACGGGATCGAGAGCGGCACGCCGAGACCGAGGAAGGACAGGCCGGCCTCGGTGAGGATGGCGCCCGCCACGCCGAACGTCGCGACGACGATCAGCGACGCGCTGACGTTCGGCAGGACGTGGCGGCGCACGATGGCCCCGAGCGGCACGCCGAGGGCCCGCGCGGCGTCGACGAAGGCCTTTTCCCGGATGGCCAGCGTCTCGGCGCGCACGACCCGCGCGTAGGCGCACCAGTTGCTGAGGCCGACCACCAGGATGATGTTGCGCACGCTGGCCCCCAGCACGCCGATGACGGTGATCGCCAGCAGGATGAAGGGGAACGCGAACTGCATGTCGGCGAGCCGCATGATGGCCTGGTCCCACGCGCCGCCTCGGATCCCCGCCAGGAGTCCGAGTGCGGTGCCGATCACCCCGGCGACCAGGACGGCCGAGAGCCCGATCAGGACGGAGGTCTTCGCGCCGTGGATCACGCGGCTCAGGATATCCCGGCCGAGCTGATCCGTGCCGAGGACCGCAAGCGTGCCGTCGGCCGTGCGAGTGGCGGGTCGGGTGAAGCGCGCCAGGAGGTTCTGCTCGTTCGGGTCGGCGGGGGCGAGCCACCCCGGCGCGATCGCGCAGAGTCCGACCAGGAGAAGGATCGTCGCCCCCACGCGGGCGCCGCCCGACCCGAGGAGGATCCGGGTCCGGCGCCACGCGGACCGCGGCGAGGGCAGGGAGGGTCCGGCGACGCGGACGGGAAGGGCGCCGGCGTCAACCCGCATGGGCCTGGCCGAGGCGCACGCGAGGATCGAGGGCGCTGTACACGAGGTCGATGACGATGTTCAGCAGCAGGAGCGTCGCCGCCACCGTGAAGACGACGGCCTGGATCAGCGGCACGTCCTTGTTGACCACGGCCTCCACGGCCAGCCGGCCGACCCCGGGATAGGCGAAGACCGCCTCGGTGATCACCGCGCCGCCCAAGAGGTTGCCGAGCTCGAGCCCGACGGCCGTCACGATGGGGATCGCGCCGTTCCGAAGGGCGTGCCGCAGGATGACCGACCACTCGCCGATGCCCTTGGCCCGCGCCGTCCGGAGGAAGTCCTGGTTCAGCACCTCCAGCATGCTCGACCGGGTGATCCGGGCCGTCCGGGCCATGGCCCAGACGCCGAGGGTGACGGCGGGCAGAACGAGCGTGAGCCAGCCCTCGCCGCCGTAGACGGGGACCCAGCGCAGATTCACCGCGAACGCGAGGATGAGGAGGATGCCGAGCCAGAACGTCGGCATGCACTGGCCCGCCAGCGCCAGGGCCATCGCCCCGGAATCGAGCAGAGAGCCGCGCCGGACCGCGGCGAGGATGCCGAGCGGCAAGGCGAGGAGGATGGCCAGCGTGATGGCGGCGACCGCGAGCACGGCCGTCGCGGGGAAGCGCGCGAGGACGAGGGGCAGCGTCGGCTGCCGGTGGCGAAGAGAGCGTCCGAAGTCGCCCTGGAGGGCCCGCCCGAGGAACTGGCCGTACTGGACCGGCAGCGGCCGATCGAATCCGAGGGCGGCCCGCATGATCTCGTAGTCCGCCTTCGTGCCTTCCGGTCCGAGGTAGAGCGCGGTCGGGTCCCCGGACAGGTGCACGACCAGGAACACCGCGAGCGAGATGGCGACCAGGACCACGAACGCCCAGGCGAGTCGCTGGCCGAGGTAGAGGATCACGCGGCGGTGATGGACATGGCGCGGGGGGGTCGCGGCTCCCGCATCAGCGCCCGGTCTGTCCTGGAGGGGTCGGCCATGACGGTTCTCGGGATCGCCCCAACTCTAGCCCGGAGCCCGTGGTTGGCGCCAGCCACCGCGCGCGGAGACGGATCCAGGCGCGCCTCCGCTCGCGTGCCGACCGTCAGCTTACCTGGGAGGTAATTGATCCGCCCCGGGGCGCCGTGGAAGCATGCCGCCGGGAGGGGCGCGACACATGACCACGAAGGACATCCGAATGCTCTTCGACTACAACCGCTGGGGAAACGCGCGCATCCTCGACGCCGCAGCGAAGCTCACCGACGCGCAGTTCGTCGCCCCCGGCGCGTACCCGCACGGCGGGCTGCGCGGGACGCTGATTCACGCGCTGTTCGCCGAGTGGACGTGGCGGATGCGCTGGCTGGGGACGCCGCCTCGGTTCGGCTATCGCTTCCAGCCGGAGGAGTGTCCGACGGTCGCCGTGCTGCGCGCTCGGTGGCTGGAGGAGGAGACCGCCCTGATGGAGCTCGTCGCGGCCCTGGCCGATCAGACGCTCGAGTCCCGGCTCGAGTACACGTCAACCGAAGGCGGACGGCACAGGCGCGTGCTGTGGGAGACGATGGCGCATCTCGTCAATCACGGCACGCAGCACCGATCCGAGGCGGCCGCCATGCTGACGGCCTTCGGTCACTCGCCGGGCGACATCGACCTGATCGTGTACCTGAACGAGCGCCACGCCTGAGCCCGCTCCCGTCCGAGTCACTGCTCGCCGGCATGCGGCCCGCCGGACGGGCCGAGCCGCCCATGTGGTGCATGGCCGTCGCCGGCCGACTGGCGCTTCAGCTGTCGTTCGGCGCGGACGAGCCTCCCTAGCCGACGTGCTGGCGGAAGAAGGCCAGTGACCGCTCGCGGGCCAGGCGTGCGCTCGGCTCGTGGTAGCTCCCGCGCGCGTCGCAGCTGAAGCCGTGGCCGGCGGGATAGACGTGGACGGGGAGCGTCGGGTGGAGCCGGCGCACCTTCTCCCAGTGCTCCTTCGGGATCCCGGTGTCGGTCTCGCCGAAGTGGAGCATGACCGGGCACCGCGGCGACTCCTCGGCCGTCTCGGCGATCCCGCCACCGTAGTAGCCGACGGTCGCGGACAAGCCGTCGATCCGGGTCGCGGCGAGCCAGGCCAGGGTGCCGCCCCAGCAGTAGCCGACCACGCCCACGTGGAGGCCGTGGCGCAGGAGCTCCTGGACCGCGGCGCGCACGTCCCGCACCGCGTCGTCGGTCGAGATCTTGCCGCGCAGCTCTCGCCCCTGCTGGATGTCGTCGGCTTCGTAGCCGATCTGGACGTTCCGCTCGACCCGATCGAAGAGCGCGGGGGCGAGGGCGAGGTAGCCGTCCTTGGCCCACCCATCGGTGACGTTCCGGATGTGGGCGTTGACGCCGAAGATCTCCTGCACCACGACGAGGCCGCCCCGCGGCGTCCCGGCAGGCGCCGCGCGGTAGGCCGCGAGCTGGTGTCCGTCCTCTGCGCTGAGGGTGAGCATCTGGCTCATCGGAGCCTCCTCTGAAGCTGGGGTCAGACCGTGATTTCTCGACGGGGATACGCGGCGTCCCAAGTCTAGCGCCGGACGGAGCGGCTCGCTAGCGGCCGGCGCCGTCCTTCGGGTAGGGGATGGGTCCGGCGTAGTCCGCGCGGAGCGGCGCCCAGCGGTCGGCCCACTCGCGCGCGAGCGTGCCGGCGAGCTGGTGGAGATGGAGCCGGTCGTGCGCGACCCAGGCGCAGAGGAGGTCGAGCCCGGACAGCCGGAGACCGGACGGGCTCTCCCCGGTGGCGGCCAGGCGCTCGGCCGCGACGTCGGCGAGCATGGCGAGGCTCTCGGCCCGGTGGCGGTGGAAGGCGCCGAGCGCGTCAGCGGGATCGGCCGCATGGTAGCGCCGGGCGGTTGCCCAGCCCTGCGGGTCGATGGGCGCGAACTGACCGCTCCCGCCGACGACGACGCGGACGCGCGCGCCGAAGTCCTCCGCTTCCTCGTCCCGGAGATGGCACACGATCTCCACGGCCGACCACTCGTCGGGAGCCGGCCGGGCCCGCCAGCCGGTGGCCGACAGGCCGGCGACCATGGCGTCGAGGAGCGCCGGGAGTCGCGCGAGCTCCTGGCGCGCTTCGCTGACGAGCGCTGATCGATCCGTCATGCTCGGATCCTCCTCACCGCGGGACTCGGCCGGCGACGAGCCGCACCTTTCGGGGCGCCGCCAGCCACATGGCGACGATGGACGCGCCGCTGCAGCCGATCGCGATCCAGAAGGCCAGCGTGTAGCTGCCCGTGTAGTCGTGCACCAGGCCGGCCACCCAGGGACCGAGCCCGGCACCGGCGTTCGACGCGAGGTTCAACACCGCGAAGATGGAGCTGTAGCGGGCGCCCTGGAAGAGCTCCATCGGGATCGCCCCGAAGACCGACGCGGCCCCGTAGCCGAGGAAACCCTGCGCGGCGACCATGACGTAGACCAGCCACTTCACCGGGTGCGCCGGCAGCGCGAGCAGCGCCACGTAGCAGAGGGCGAACCCCACGCCGCTCGCCGTCCACGCCCATTCGCGGCCGATCCGGTCGGAGACGTAGCCCCACAGGATCTGGCCGGCGATCCCGGTCAGCCCGACCACCCCGAGCGCCCACGCGGCGAAATCCGCGGAGAAGCCGAGCTCGATGAGGTACTTGGTCTGGTGAATCTGGACCGCGTACCAGGCGAAGAGGCACGTGAAGTAGCCGAGGAAGATCCACCAGAAGCGGCTGGTGCGCACGGCGCGGGCGAGCGTCCACTCGATCGCCGCCCACTGACGGTCGACGACGTGGTCGGCGGCGGCGCGGGTCGCCTGACCCGGCGCCCCGTCCCCGTCGGGACGGAGGCCGAGCTCCTCCGGGCGCCGACGCGGGATGAGCAGATTCAGCGGCAGGACGATGAGCACGATCAGGGCGACGAGCGCCCAGCACGCGCCGCGCCAGCCGACGGAGACGACGAGCCGCTGGACCCACGGCAGGAGCGCGATCGACCCCACGCCGACCCCCGAGAAGGCGATCCCCAGCGCGAGGCCGCGCTGGCGGATGAACCAGCTGGGCAGAAGGAGGGACTGGCCCATGTAGCCGACGAACACGGTCCCCCCCGCCACGAGCACGCCCAGCGTCAGGTGGATCTGCCACGGGGTGCTCGCGTGCGTCGCGAGAGCCAGCCCGAGGCTGGTGAGCCCGAGCCCGACAGGGAAGACCACACGGGGTCCCAGGCGGTCCATCATGACGCCGATGAACGGCGTGACGGCGTTAGACGCGAGGAGCCCGGTGGTGAAGGTCGCGGCGGTCAGCCCGCGCGACCAGCCGAACTCGTCCAGGATGGCGGGGAAGAAGAGGGAGAACGCGGTGCGCGCGTTGACCATGATCCCCATGGTGACGAAGGCCGTCGCCACCAGGATCCAGCCGTAGAAGATCGGCACCCGCTGGAGGAGCGCCGGGCGGGCGTGTCCCGGGAGAGGCGGGCTCAGGGGCGCCGAGTCCCGCGCCGGGGCCATTCGGCGCCGTGCCGTTGGAGGTGTCCGAGGGGGCTAGAGGCCGAGCGCCACGCCGCCCGCCCGCGGGTCGCTGCCACCCCGCAGCACGCCGCGCGCGCGGTCGACCTGGATCAGCTGGACGGCGCCGCCGCCCGACCAGGGGCCGAGCGTCTCGACGACGTGTCCGCGCTCGGTCAGCTCGCGCCGAGTCGACTCGGAGACGCGATCTTCGGCCCGCACCACGGCTGGGAGCCCGAGATTCACGGGATCCGTCCCGGGGAAGCTGAACCAGCGCGGCGCCTCGACCGCCTCCTGGGGCGTGAGACCGTGGTCGATGATGCTCGTCACCACCTGGGCGCTCCACTGGGTCTGCTGGTCTCCGCCGGGCGTGCCGCCGACGAGCCACGGCCGGCCGTCCTGGCAGACGAGATACGCGTTCAGCGTGTGCATCGTCCGCTTGCCGGGCGCGAAGACGTTCGGATGGCTCTCGTCCAGCGAGAAGCCGCGGCCGGCCCGGTTGTTCAGCGTGATGCCGGTATCCCCGGCCACGACCCCCGAGCCGAACGCCGCCGACAGGCTGTGGATGAAGGAGACCGCGTTGCCGTCCCGGTCGACGACGACGAACGAGCTCGTGTCGCCGGCGTGTTCGGGGACGAGGGCGCCCTCCGGGAGCCGCGCCCGCGCGCGGTCGATCTCCGCCCGGCGCTGCGCGGCGTGCGCCTTGCCGATCAGCGTCTCGAGCGGCCACTTCACGAACGCGGGATCCCCCGCGTGCCGGTTCCGATCCGCGAAGGCGAGCTTCTTCGCTTCCACCGTGAGGTGGATGCGGTCGGTCCCGGCCAGCGGAAGGCCCTGGAGGTCGAATCCCTCGAGGATGTTCAGCTGCGAGAGGAGGATGAAGCCTTGCGACACCGGCGCGGTCTCGTGCACGGTGAAGCCCCGGTAGTCGGTGGAGACCGGGGTGTAGATGAACGTCTCGTCGAGCTGCCGCGCGAAGTCGATCGGCTCGAACCGGGCTCCCTCGCCGCGAAGGAAGGCGAGGAGCCGCTCGGCGAGCGGTCCCCGGTAGAAGCCCTTGGCGCCGTCGGCCGCCACCGCGCGCAAGCTGCGGGCGAGATGGGGCGCCGCCCAGCGCTCCCCGGGCGGGGGGGGCCGTCCGCCCGGCAGGAACAGTCGCGCCGAGTCGGGGAAGCGCCGCAGCACCTCCGCCCGCTCGCCGATCCAGCGACTCACCCACTGGGTGATGGCGACGCCGTCCTCGGCGAGCTTGATCGCGGGCGCCCAGAGCTCCGCCCAGGGGAGCGTGCCCCAGCGCTTCCACATCGTCTCGTAGAAGGCGACCGCGCCGGGGACGCCGACCGAGTGGACGCCGTCGAGCGGCATCAGCTTCCGACCGCCGGACGCGTAGTAGTCGCGGCTCGCGCCCGACGCGCCGACTCCGCTCCCGTTGAGCCCGAGCACCTCCTGGCGGCGGGCGTCGTAGACGACGGCGAACCCGTCGCCGCCCAGGCCGCACATCATCGGAAGGAGGACGCCCTCCGCCGCCGCCACGGCGATCGCCGCGTCGAACGCGTTGCCGCCCCGGTCGAGGATTTCGGCTCCGATCGTCGCCGCCCGGGGATGGGCGGAGGCGACCATGCCCCGGACCCCGAAGGCCTCGGGGTACCGGGTGAGCGAGGAGGAGGACCGCCAGGCGCCGTCGCTGGAGGGGCTCGCGGGACTCATGGCGATCATCTTACGCGACGCCGGGTGTCTCGGCGAGATGTCCGATCTCGCACAGCGGCTCCCCGGCAGTGACCGGCGGCGTCCCCACGACGTACACGACCTCTCCCGCGAAGGGGGCGCGCGCCTCGTGGATGACGGCGCCGAACGCGTCCGTCAGCCGTCCGAGCAGTCGGCCGGTCGACACCGACTGCATCTTCTCCACGACCGGATGCCACACGCCGGTCACCGGCGCGCGGAGCACCTCCGCGCGGTCGATCCACACCGGATGCGCCACGCGCGCCGACGGTCCGTCCATGATGCCGAGAAGCGCGAGGAGCGAGCGAGCGCCCGCCTCGTGGGCCGCCACCGAGGGCTCGTCGGTCAGGCCCATCCCCCCCGACTCGGCGGTGATCGCCGGCTTGCCTCGGGTGATCGCCGCGTTCGCGGTGAAGATGCTCGCGGCCGGGTCCTTCGAGCGACTCCGGTCGACCAGGATGTGGTCGAGGCCGTAGGCGAGCGCGAGCTCCCGCGACCCGGCGTCGACGGCCGCATTGCCGCCGACGATCCAGTAGCTGTACGGACGCAGGGACTCGTTCCCGTCGCCGCAGTGCATGTCGGCGAGGTGCGTGCACCGGTCGATCACCTCGCGCGTGATCGCGTGGGCCATCCGCTCGCTCATCGTGCCGTCGGCCTTGCCGGGATACATGCGGTTCAGGTTCTTCCCGTCGGGGCTGTAGTACACGCGGCGCCCGTAGAACGACGGCGGGTTGGCCATGTGGACGAGGATCGCCGCCCCGCGCATGCGGGCGGGCTCGAGCCGCGGGCGAAGCCGCTGGAGTGCGAGGATCGACGTGTACTCCGAGCCGTGGGTCCCGGCGATCAGGGCCAGCACGGGCCCGGCGGCGGCTCCGTTGGCGACCGTCACCGGGATTCGAGTCCCCGGGTCGACGCCGTCCGGCACGTCGATCCAGCCGGATGCCAGGGTGCCGGGTGCCGCGGTCGCGCTTCCGACGGTCAGGGTCGTCGACATGGAACGCTCTCCTTGTCTGTCGGTTCCGGCCGCCCATGGGGATCTCGCGTCCGTCCCGCGGCCATCGGCCTTCCATCCTGCCTCGACTGTGGAGCGCTCGCCACCCCGCCGCGCGGGAAGCCCGGGCTTGACGCCCCGACGCGCCCGACGACACTGATGGCCTGATGCGACGGCGAGCGCCCGGCGGATGACGACGCCCGAGGACCCGCCGCGCCGCCCGCTCTGGCGTCTCGGTCAGGGATGGCGTCGCGGCCGGCGGCAGGTCTCGCCGTGGACGCTCGGCGGGCTCTCGCTCCGGCAGCTCGGGCGGCTCACGCTGGGGGAGATCTGGAAGGACGAGATCTTCGACCGGGCCGCCGCCCTGTCCTACTACTTCGTGTTCGCGCTGTTCCCCACGCTCCTGTTCCTGACGACCCTTCTCGGAATGGGGCCCGGCCGCGCCCTGACGGACCGGCTGTTCCTGGTCATCCACGATCTCCTCCCGCCGGACGCCGCGTCGCTCGTGCGACGGACGCTCGCGGAGATCCAGCGCGGCGCCCGGGGCGGCCTCCTGTCGGTCGGCGCGGTGGCCGCCCTCTGGGGCGCCTCTCGCGGCATGGCCTCCATCATGACGACGCTCAACGTGGTGTACGGGGTGACGAGCCGCCGCCCGTGGTGGCGGCGGCAGCTCGCCGCGATGGTGCTCACGGTGATCTTCTCGGTCCTGGCGCTCGCCGGGCTCCTGTCGTTCGTCTTCGGCGAGCGCATCGGACGCGAGACGGCCGCCTGGGCGGGGCTCGGGGGCGCGTTCGCGACCCTCTCGAGCCGGCTCCAGTGGCCGCTCGGCCTGCTGCTCGTCCTTACCGGGATCGACCTCGTCTATCACCTCGCCCCGGCGGTGCGGCAGCGCTGGTACTGGCTCACGCCCGGATCGGTCTTTGCGGGGATCGCGTGGACGGCGGCCTCGCTCGGGCTCCGCGTCTACGTGAGCCAGTTCGCGAACTACAACGCGACGTACGGCTCGATCGGCGGCGGCATCCTCTTGCTGCTGTGGCTGTATCTCTCCGGCCTGGCGCTCCTGATCGGAGGCGAGATCAACTCGGTGATCGCCCGGGCCGCCGCGGAGCGCGGAGAGGAGATCGCCGCGCCTCTCGACGAGCCGGGGGAAGGGGAGCGCCAGACGCCCTGAGCCCTCACCGGCGGCGGCGCCAGAGCCCGTGCTCGCGGACGAGCCGCAGCGGTCGCATCAAGGCGCGCAGCGCCCGAGGTCCGTGGGCCAGACCGGGCGCGTCACGCTCGCTGGGGGTGATCGCGCCGAGCAGCGCATAGCCGGCGCGATCCCGCCAGCGCTCCCGCATCGCCAGGTGGAGTCGCGCCACCGTCACGAGTCCCACCGACTGGCCGTCACCGCCGAGCAGTCCCTCCCCGAGCTGCTCCGCGAGCCGCGCCGCCGCGGGATCGGCCGCGAGACCTCGCGCCAGGGGGTGCGGCAGCGTCGCGCCGAGCAGGTCGCGC
This sequence comes from uncultured bacterium, assembly GCA_964463175.1. Lineage (GTDB taxonomy): Bacteria > Methylomirabilota > Methylomirabilia > Rokubacteriales > DASRDR01 > DASRDR01. The sequence goes on along the minus strand of CAYXBJ010000021.1, from coordinate 15,577 downwards.
GCCAGCGCGAGCCCCGTCAAGAGCATGCGCCGGGCCCCGAGCGCGGTGGCCCGGGCGAGGGCGACGGACCAGTCGGCGTCCGGCCGGGCGCGGAGGAGCTCGGCGAGATCCGCGATCCAGACGAGGCGACTCCACAGGTGCCGGGCACCGTGGACGCACAGGACTACCAGGAGATCCTCGGGAGCGATCGAGTCGATCCGCCGTCCGTCCAGGACCAGCGGCTCGCGATGGAGCGCGCCGGGATTCAGCGGGAAACGGAAGTACCGCGGCGCGAAGGCCCAGTGGAGCTCGACATGGACGCCGTCGGGCTCGCGCGCCATCGCGTGCTGGTAGTGGGATAGCCGGGCTTCCGGATCGACCCCCGCGACGACGTCGTGGAAGCCCCGGTCCACGAGGACCGCCCGCGCTGTCGACAGCTGGTCGCCGGGCACCACGACGTCCAGATCTCCGGGCTGGCGCAGGACCACGCTGCCGTACGCGGCGGCGGCGAGTGCCGGGCCCTTGTAGGGCAGGGCCGGCACCCCGCGCGCGGCGAGTGCCGTCAGCACGTCGACGAGCACGTGGGTCAGCAGGAGGCTGCGCGCGGCGAGCGCGAGCATCCGTTGACGGAGGCGCGCGCGCACCGCGTCGGGGACTTCCTGGCTCGCGTGGGCCTCGAGCTGCTGGGTCAGGAGGGGCAGGACGCCATGCTGCTCGGCAAGCCGCTCGAGGACGCCCCAGTCGAGTCGGCCTCGGGCAAGGCTGCGGATCCGGTCACGGCCGTCCGGGCCCGTGCCCGTCCGGGCGCAGGCCAGGACGAGCTCGGCCTCGGGCCGTCCCGGCGCGGGTGGGCGGTCAGGCACCGACGACCGCGCCGAGCGCGGCGGGCGCGGGCGCGATCACCCGACTCGCGCGCGCCTCGGCCAGACGTCGGCGCACGTCGTGGCCATCGTCGGGGGCGAGCCTCTCGGCGCGCGCGTAGTATCGCGCGCTCTCCTCGTACCGGCCGAGCCGGAAGCAGCAGAGCGCGAGGCCGGTGATCGCCCAAACGCCGAAGAGCCGGGCGTCGTAGGCGAGGTCGGCCACCAGTGTCTCCGGGTCGACGGCGGCCAGCGCGGCGAAGATCGGGAGGGCCTCCTCGAAGCGGCCGCCGCGCGCGAGGGCCCGCGCGCGGATCCACTTCAGGAGATGGTTCTCCGGGAACCGGGCGATCGCCTCGCCGAGGAGCGGCGCGACGTCGACACCGCGAGCCAGATCCCGATGGAGCAGCGCCGCGTACGAGAGGCTGTCGGCCGCCAGGGGCGTCGGCCGGCGGCGAGCGGCCTCGATCCCCCCGAGCCACGCCCGTCTCGCTCCGTCGTCGTCGCCGAGCGCCTCGAGGGCATGGCCGAGATGCTGCCAGCTGTGCCCGTGGTCCGGATCGTCCGCCAGGCGCGTTCGCAGAAGAGGGACGTCGCGCCGCCGCTTCCGGCTCTGGTCGCCGTCGTAGCCGAGGTGATCGATCGCGATCCGGCTCGGGGCGATCCGCAACCCGTCGGCCGCCGCGGCCGCCGTGATGCCGGGCAGCATCGTCTCGTGGATCACCCCGTGGAAGCGGATCCGGGGATCGTTCCGGAAGATCCGGTACTCCGGATACCGCGTGTAGCCGGTCCGCGGGCGGAACCGGACGGTGTAGGCGACGACGGAGTCGTCAGCGAGCAACGCGTCGCGCTCAGGGGCCGGCACCGACCTGACGCGCTCGTCCGCGTCGACGTAGAGGATCCAGCGTCCCCGCGAGAGCCGGAGCGACTCGTTCCGGGCCGCCGCGAAGTCTCCGCGCCACGGTAGCGTCGTGACACGCGCGCCGTGCGCCGCGGCCAGCTCCCGCGTTCCATCGGTCGAGCCGGTATCGACGACCACGATCTCGTCGACGAAACCCCGGAGAGACCGGAGGCAATCCCCGAGCACGGCCGCCTCGTCGCGCACGATCAGGGTCGCTGACAGGGCCACCGTCATGGCGCGGCGCTGTGGCGCCCGGGACGATCAGCTGCCGATGGTGGTGAGGGCGGTCGTGGCGGTGGAGCTGACGTTCGAGCTCTGGGCGAACGCCTCGTTCGGAGAGAGTCCCTCGAGCGAGAAGGACGACACGATGGGCGCCACGAACGCGGTTCCTACGATGACCTTCTTGAGGAACTCACGCTTGTCCGGATCGACCTTGTCCAGGATCGGATCGAGCGTCTCGTCAGCCATGATGGATCATCCCTCTGCGCTCGCGCGGTGTAGTGGCACAATCGTCGGTCTGGCTTCGGCGAGGGCGTCGCGCACCGCCCTGACCGCGGAATCGAGCTCACCGATCTCCAGGACGTAGCACGTGGCCCGCTCGACGAGGGCCGCGATCTCGCGGATCCAGGCACGGGCTCCCGTGGCCGGTCGGATCGACTGGGACATGAGCCGCGCCGCCATCTGATAGCGGGGACACGGAAGCACCCGTGAAGGGGACCCGTGCACCGGGACCAGGAAGAACACGGCGTCGACCGGCACCGGGGCGATTTGCCACGCGAAGCCGAGCTCGACCGGGTCCACGACCAGGACGTGGTAGCCGTTGGGCGGGCTGTCGACCGCTGCCGGTGGGGTGCGGGGCGAGAGCTGCGGGATCAGCGCCAGCGTCCCGCGGCGCATGCGGAACCGGCGCGGAAACGCCATCGCGCGCCGGTCGCGCAGGACCACCCCGTCGTCTCCCTGGACGGCGAATCCCTCGTACAGGAGCCGGGCCATCAGCGTCGTCTTGCCGGACCGGCCCGCGCCCGCGAACAGAACGCCTCGCCCGCGATAGGTCGCGAAGCCGGCGTGCAGCTGCGCATGCTCCTCGAATGGGACCATGGCGAGGGCGGTGATGCGGTCCTGGACGCTCCGGCCCACCGCTTCCGCGTCGGGCACGTGCTCGCGGGCGCGTCCGTCCTCCCGGATCGAATAGCCCTCGCCGTCTCGGACTACCTCGAGCCGATGGCGGCGCGCGGTCTCTAACTCCTGTACGGCGCTGAAGGGGAGCGTGTCCAGGACGTGAGCGACCTCGTCGCCGTCGACGCTGATCCAGAACTCGCTCGACAGCACCCGGCCCCGTCGCTCGATCACGCGGAGACCAGACCCTCGGTCGACAGCTTCTCGAGGCACGTCGCGATCTCGCCGGTCGGAGCCTCGGGGAGATCGTACGCATCCTTGAGGAGTCGGGGAATGTCGGCCGCGCGCACGCGTCCGGTGCAGAGCTCCAGCACGAGGACGGCGGTGTGATTGAGGTAGTGGACGCGATCCCGCGACGGCTGATAGATGATGTATCCGTCGGGGACCGGATTGATCTCGATGCCCTCCGCCCGGCGGGGAAGTGCCTCCCAGTCCATTCGTTCGAAATGTCGCCTACCGGGGGCAGCCTTGTCAACCAAGAAGCCGCATGGGAGCCTGAAAGCGCTCGGCCGCCGTGGATCGTCGACCGGTCCGGCCGATGTCTGGGGTCATCACGGATCGTATCGCCGCTCGGAGCCGACAGGAGTCCGGCATCCCGGTTCGTCTTCCGGCATCCATCGGGTCAGACCTCGAGCTCGTCACGGCCTGTAACCTCTGCGGCGCGTCGAGCTTCGAGGACGTCTATCCGTCGACATGGGTGTGCCGCTGCCGGGCCTGCGGGCATGTGTTCCGGAGCCCTCGCCCGGGGGCTGACTCCATCGCGCGCTTCTATTCCCAGGAGGGGAAATACGCGAAGTGGCTCGACAAGCTCGAAGACCGCGCGCGATGCTGGCGTTACCGCCTGACGCAGCTCCGCCGTTTCGTGAAGTCGGGCCGTCTGCTCGACGTGGGGGCGGGGATCGGCGAGTTCATGCTCCACGCCGGACGATATTTCGACGTATCGGGCACGGAGGTCTCGGACGAGGCGCGACGTCTCGCGAAGCAGCACTGGGGAGTCGATCTGCTGAAGGGCACATTGGCCGAGCTGCCCCATCTCGACGCGGAGCCCTTCGACGTCGTCTCGCTCGTCCACGTGCTCGAGCACGTCCACGACCCGGCGGACACGATCGCGCGGTGCGAGAGGCTGTTGCGTCCGGGCGGCTGGCTGCTCGTGGCCGTGCCCAACGATTCACCGGTGGGCTGGTTCAAGCGCTACTGGGGAACGAGCAGGTTGCTGCAGCGGCTGGCCAGGACGTCGCGGGCGATCGACTACCGTGAGACGCCGCCATTCGGCCCCGTGCACCTGACGGCCGCGCCAGCGGGGTCGGAGATTCACCTGTCCCACTTCTCGGTCGCGACACTCCGGCGGCTGCTGGGAGAGCGGGGCTTCGACGTGGCACACCTGGGGCCCGACCCGTATCTCGCGACCGGGGGTTTCGGGGGGGCGAGGGACCGACTGGACCTCCAGGCCTGGCGCCTTTTCGCCGCCGCCGGTGGCGGGCTCTGGTACGAGACGATCCTGGCGGTGGCCCGGAAGGGCGGGACGGGTCGTCAGGCCGGTTCGTGACCGCCTTCCGAAGCCGCGGCGCCATCAGGGCCGGTGGCGTTGGGAAGGGGCGTCCGGCCAAGGACGCCGAGTTGACCGAGAAGCCAGACCAGGGCCCGGCGAGACTCGCGGTGGATGGGACCGCTGGCTCCCCCGACCGCGGCGAACAGCGCGGGGAGCGCGGCCGCCCCTAGGCTCAGGGCTGCCGGCCAGTCCTGGCGCCCGATGTGGCCGTGGGCGAGGAGCTGATCACGAAAGCCGGGCCCCAGCTCTTCCCGGCAGTCGACCCCCCCGTCGAGGAGTGCCTCGGCGGCCACCCGTCGCACCCGGGGCTCGGGGTCCAGGAGGGCGCCGATGATGCGCCGGCGCGGCGGGTCGGCGGGCAGGAAGCGGCCGAGCACGCCCACGGCGGCTCCGCGAACATCGTGGTCCGGACTGGCCAGCGCCCGCATGAGGATCGGGATGGCCCGATCGGGTTCGAGGCGAGCGAGCCCCGCCAGTGCGGCCCGAAAGAGCGGCTTCTGGACCAGCGACGGGAGCGGAGCGGGATCGTCGGCACCGAGCACATCGGCGGCCGCGCGTGCGCCGTGAGGCGACAGTGCCGTGGCGAGGCGCTGACCGGGCCCCCGATCGGGGGGATGCCAGTCGTACGAGAACGACCGCGCGCGGAGCACCAGTCGAACGGGGCGACCGAGCGCGTACGCAACGTGCCCCATCCATCCCTCGACCGTGACGACCAGGTCCGCGCGCGCCACGAAGTATTTGAAGAGGCGCATGATCCGGTCGGCGTGGGAGAGGTCCGGACGCTCCGTCAGGTACGGATGCCGCGTCGGATCCTCTTCGGCCGGATCGGGAGCGACGACCACGTGGTCCCGGGCCGTCGGGGGAAGCCGATCCCGCGCGCGCGCCGCGGCCTCGCGCGTTCCCCACGGCGTGCCGTTGGGGACGAGCACGACACGGTAGCCTTCGGCCACGAGCCCGGCGAGCTCTTCCGCGAGCAGGTCGGGCCGGTCGGGGATGTATCCCTTCTCCCGTTCCGCGCCACCGTAGGGGCTGACGAGGGCGACGGGCCGCGCGCGCGAGTCGGAGAGGCGCTCCCACACTCGATCGGCGTCGGTCGATGGGGTTCCCGTGAGGAGATCCGGCGCGGCCGGCCGCTCCTCGGCCACGCGCGCGGGGAGGCCGAGCTCGGCCAGGAGACGCCGGCCTCCATCGTAGATGTTGTCCGCGTCGCGCCGGTTCAGCGAGCGGGAGTCCGCGATCTCTCGGCCAGCCAGCGTGACCGAGCGATAGATGAAGTGGCTGAAGCCGACGCGGGCGGTGACGACCAGCGCCGGGGCGCGACGGGCGACCAACGCCTGGATCTGACCGTCCAGCGCCGGCTGCCAGGCCGTTTCCGGCCATCCCGGCTCGCTCACGTGAATGACCCCGTCGTACGGGAGGGCCAGCGCCGCGCCGACCGCCTCGCCGTTCGAGATCGAGACCGTGTGCACGCGTGGATGGTCGTAGAGGTACACGCGACTCGTGACCACGGTGCACGTCAGCGCAGGGTTGGCCTCGAGAAGGGCCTGGAGCAGGGCAACCAGCCACACGACCTCGTCACCCTGACCGACGCGGACGTTCAGGACGGCGAGCAGGGCGAAGGGCCCGCGGGTCAGTGTCGCTTCCGCCGCGTCTCGAACCGGAAACGCCGCGGCCGTCAGCGCGGTGATCCGGCGGCGCACCCGGGGCAGGGTGGCGTGACGCGCCCCGACGAGCTGCAGGGTGTACGGAAGCCGAGGGCAATCCCCGAACGCCGCGAGGATCCGCTCGAGCATCGACTCGGACACCATCGCGGGAGCGCGTGCCACGAGCGGCTCCACGATCTCGCCGAGCACCCGGTTGCCCAGGCCCCGGAGGACAGGCCGGGACGCCAGCTCCACGATCGTGCCGACGTCCAGGTGCTCCGGGCACCAGCAGACGCAGGCCCGGAGCAGCGTCACGAGCCGCGGTGCGGCCGCCGTCCGACGGTCAGCGGCGAGAACCCGGATCACCCCGCGGGCCACGGCGTCGGCGTGCTCGGTGGCAGCGAGCGTCTCGAGGGCTGTGGTCGCCAGGTCCTCTACGGAGTCGGAGACTCCGGGGGCCTGAAGGAGGCCGACCAAGCGGTCGACGAGCGCCGTGTTCGCAAGGTCGCCCCGCGCGTAGAGGATGGCGGCGAGCGCCGGTCCCCAGTCGGCGGCGTCAGCGGGGTGCGCCGCGCCGAGGACCTCCTCGAGCACACTGGCGCTCAGACGCGATGGGTCCGTGAGGGCCGTCTCCAGCACTTGAGCAAACGGTCCGCCCGCCCTTGCGCTGGTCTCGGGGCCGCCGGGCGTCCGCACCGTTGAGGGCTCGGTCGCGTGAATTGGTGGCACGGTTGGATGGTCTCGAGCTCGGCCATTGTCGTGGTGCTCATCGCGAAATGTCAAATGTCGGCGCCCTGACGGCGATCCCGTCGTGCTAGCGTGGGTTCGCGGCGCGGGCACGACCGCGCGGCGCGCGATCCGGAGATCAAGGTCATGACGGACACTCCCCTCATCCTCGTCGCCGGAGCCGGCGGGTTCATCGGCGGGCACCTGGTGGCGGCGCTCCGCGAGCAGGGACACCGCCTCCGGGCCGTGGACATGAAGCCCCTCGACGTCTGGTGGCAGCGCTTCGACGACGTCGACAATCACGTGCGGGACCTGCGACGGCCCGACGCGTGTGCCGCGCTGGTGGCCGAGGCCGGCGTCGTGTACAACCTGGCCGCTGACATGGGCGGCATGGGGTTCATCGAGAGCCATCGCGCCCTCTGCATGCTCAACGTGCTCATCAATACCAACCTGCTCGAGGCGGCACGGGCACACGGCGTCCGGAAGCTCTTCTTCGCTTCCTCGGCGTGCGTCTACCCGGTGCATCGGCAGGCCGAAGCCAGCGCCGCCGCCCTCAAGGAATCGGATGCCTATCCGGCGATGCCGGAGGACGGGTACGGATGGGAGAAGCTTTTCAGCGAGCGCATGTGCCGCCACTTCCGCGAGGACTTCGGCCTGGACGTCGCCGTCGCCAGGCTCCACAACGTCTATGGCCCTCGCGGCGCATGGCGCGGCGGGCGGGAGAAGGCGCCGGCCGCCATCTGCCGCAAGGTCATCGAGGCCACGCTGACCGGCACCGGCGAGGTCGAGATCTGGGGCGACGGCAGGCAGAGCCGGACGTTCACGTACGTCGACGACTGCCTCCGCGGCATCGAGCTCATCATGGAAAGCGGGTACTCGGACCCCGTCAACCTCGGGAGCAGCGAGCGGGTGACCATCGACCAGCTCGTCGACGTCGTCGAGGAGATTGCGGGCGTCCGGCTCGGGCGTCGCTATCTGCCGGGCGCGCCCAGCGGGGTGGCGGGTCGGGCCAGCGACAACACGCTGATCAAGGCTCTCGTGGGATGGGAGCCGAGCACCCGGCTCCGTGACGGGCTGGCGGTGACCTACGGCTGGATCCGCGATCAGATGCTCGCCCGGGCGGGTCCTGCCGCGCGCTGAGCGAGGCTCACACGGCCGCGAGACCCTCGCGGAACAGTCGCCGGATCGCCTCGCTCACGACCACGGCGTCGTAGCGGGCGGCGACGAGCCGGAGGGCCTCCACGCGAAGCCGCCCGGCCAGCCCGGTCTCTCGCGTCAGCCGCGCGCACGCGCGGGCCAGCCCGTCGGGGTCCTCGGCGACCAGCAGGTGTCGCTCCGCGTCGACCTCCAGCCCTTCCGCGCCGATGGACGTCGTGACGACGGGGACCCCTCGCGCGAACGCCTCCAGCAGCTTGATGCGCGTGCCGCCTCCCGCCCGTAGCGGCGTCACTGCCGCCCCCGCGCGCTCGTAGAACGGCGTGACGCTTGGGACGTCCGCGTGGATCTCCACGCCGTCGAGTCGCGCCAGGTCCGTGATCGACGGCGCGGGATGGGCGCCGACCAGGTCCACCCGGACGTCCCGCGACCCGAGCCCGCGCAGCCGGGGCAGAATGTCCCGGCAGAGCGTGGTGGCGGCGTCCACGTTGGGGAGATAGCCGAGGGTGCCGACGAACAGGAGCCGGAACGGCTGGCCCGCGGCCTCGAGCGGATCGCGACGCGCCGTCACCGGCTCGTCGCACCGCACGCCGTTCGGGATCGTGGCGATGCCGGAATGACGGGTGCGAGCGGCCAGCGCCTTCCGGTCGCGCTCGCTGCAGACGAGGACGTGTGCGAACCGCTCGAGCCAGGCGCGCTCGAGCGCGCCGTACTTGTCCGCCTCGGCCGCCTCCAGCACCATCAGCGCGGTCTCGCCGCGGGCGCCGTGGAGCGCCGCGAGGCGACGGCGGGTCTCGACCTCGTCGTCGTCCAGGTCCAGGACGGCGCGCGGCCGCTCCGGGACGGCGTCCAGGAACGGCGCGAGGTAGAGGCGGAAGACGTGGACGGCGTCGAATGGCCCGTGGCCGATCGCCTGCCGGGCCACCTCGATCGCCGCCGCGCCGCCGAACCGGGCGAGGACCGGCCGGGGGTAGGCTCGCAGCGCCGCGAGGCGCCGGGAGCTCGCGGTCGCCGCGGCGGCCTGGTAGCTCGGGTCCTCCGATGGGGACAGGTCGAGGCAGGCGCGCGCTTCGGTCCGCGACCACACGAACGCGGGCCACGCGCGGGCCGGCGGGCCGCTCACCGGCACGACGAGCAAGGTGACGTCGTGATCGGCGGCGAGCGCGTCGAGGAACAGGCCGGCGCGCATCGCGAGGCCGTTCCCGGATTCGGCCGGGACGGCCGGCGAGACGAAGAGGAGGCGCCGTCGCCTCACGCCGTCAGACGGCGGGCGGGGCCGCGCGCCGCAGGTGGTCGCAGAGCCGGCAGAGGGCGTGGTCGCGCAGGCCCCGGAGCAGTGATCGAAACGTCGCGGTCAGCCCCGAGGTCTTCCACGCGAGGTACGCGCGGTACGCGTCGTCGTGCTGATCGAGCCAGTTGAGGTGGGCGGCCAGCTCGACCGGTCCCGCGAAGTCGGCCGCGTCGATGTAGCAGTGATCGGCCGGCGCGAGCTCGGCCACGTTGGGCGCGCCGCGGTAGACCGGCACCGACCCCATGATGAGCGCGTCGAAGAACTTGTCCGACACGTAGTCCTCGGTCCGGCAGTTCTCCAGGATCAAGGCGAACTTGTGCCGGGCGGTCGCGGCCAGCATGGACTCCCGGCCGGTATCCGGCCCCGGAAGGTCGGCGTTGTGCAGCACCTTGCCGTAGGAGTCGATCTTCACGTGGCGCATGAGGGCGGCCGCGAAGGCGGTGCGGCCGCAGCGGTCGACCGGGCTCGACTGGAAGTAGGCGACCGGTACGGCCGCCGTCTTGGCCCGCGGCGCTGTGAGAAGGGCGGCCTCGTCGAAACCCGCGCCCCCGAAGTACGGCGTCCACACCGTGGCGTCACGCCGGTACGTCATCGTGACCTCGAACTGGCGCATGAACTCCGGGTCGGCCAGCTCGGGATAGTGAGCCTCGCTCTCCATCGACCAGGCGACCCACGCCTGGCCGGAGATCTTCGGCGGGAGCGCCACTCCCCGGAGGGTGGGGACGTGGAACACGACGGCCGTCGCCTCCGCGAGGAGCGCCCGGTCCCGGCTGAACGTGCAGGCCTTGCCGCAGTCCGTCTCGAGCGGGTCGTCCATGCGCGGGAACAGGGAGTTGTAGAAGAGCACGAGCGGCGGTCGGCCTTGAGGCGATCCCGCCCGGCCGGACACGTCGGCGTCAGGTCCGGGCCGGGCCGCCGACGGCCGGTGCGCGCGGGGGGAGATCCACGCCGTCCGGCAGGAGGAGGACGTCGTCGACGCGGTCGCCGAGCGTGCGGCAGAGGGCTTCCAGCTCGGTGACGCGCCGCGGCGCCGCGGCGACGTCGGCCTTCAACGCCTCGGCTCCGATGAATCTCGAGAAGTGCCGGGTCGCGGCCAGCCGAAGCGCATCGACGCCTGCCGGGCCGTCCCGGAGCTCCGTGAACAGCGGGACGCCGGCTGCCCAGAGCGGGGCACCGCTCTCGATGACCTCGACCTCGCAGCCTTCGGTGTCGCTCCAGACGAACGCAACCCGCTCGGGCGCGACGCCGTGAGCGTCGAGCACCTCCATCAGACCGGCCACCGGCACGTCGACGACGCCCCGGGTGCGATCGCGCCCCGCGAACGAGGGCGCCCGGCCCGGCCGTCGCACCTCGCCTCCGCCGCTGTTGTGAGCGGGCAGGACCATCTCGACCCGATCGCACCCGCCGGCGCCGATGGCCGTCCGCACGCACGTGACCCGCCCGGTCAGCCCGTTGTCGGCCACGTTCCTCGCAAGGAGGTCGAAGATGTCCGGCACCGGCTCGATGGCCAGAACGCGACAGTCGGCCCGGGCCTGGGCGAAGGGGATGGTGGAGGTGCCGATGTGCGCGCCGAGGTCGACGATGACCTTCCGGGGCGGAGTGAATCGACCGTGGCCGGCCATCCAGGCGAGGACGGCCCGGAGCTCGTGGGGCTGGAAGCTGCCGGTCTCGAAGAGCACCGAGGAGACGCGACGGTCCCACGCGAAGGCGGTCCAGCGGATCCCATCTCGGCGGAACGTCAACTCCTCGGCGTCGCTCTCGAGCAGTCGCAGCGCGATCGCCCGGCGCTCCATGCGCGGCAGCGCCCGCAACACGCGCCACGCGAGCTCGGCGAGGTCGAGGGGGGCCGTTCCGCTCGGCGGCGTCGGCCCGCGTCCGGCCCCCCGCTCGCGATCACTCATCGGCGTGCCGGATCTCCAGATTCGGGAGACCCCAGCACTGGTAGCCCATGTCGTGCGCCATCAGGCCGAGGCCCTCGGTGTCGAGCTCGCCGATCGTGGACGGCGCCCACGGATTCGGATCGCGCGCGAGCGCGCTGCGCTGACCGTACAGGAATGCCGGGAAGACGAGGCCGTTCCGGTGCGTGTCGGCTCGCACGAGGAGCATCGTGCCCCCGACGGCGTCCAGCCGGACCAGATCCGGACCGCCCCGGAGATCCGCCATGAGGACCCGACCCCGCTCCCGCCAGGCGTTCATGTCGAACGTCGGGCCTCCGTAGGTCTTGACGCAGTGCGGATGGACGATGTCCTTCCCGGTCGCGAGAAGGCGCTGGACGATGTCCGGCGGATACTCCACGACGTCGACGTCGATCCAGAGCACCCAATCCTCGTCGTCCAGCGCGCGGAAGAGGAGGTGGTTGCGGCTCTTGGAGATGGCGATGCGACGCGGGATCTGCAGTGCCGGTGTCCACCGCGGGCAGCCCGGCGGGACTCGGAACCCGAAGTCCCGCTTCCACAGGCCGACCCGGCGGTACCGGCGCCGCAAATCGGGAAGGCGCGCAGCCAGACGCGCGTGCGTGTCGTCCGCGCTGTCGCTCTCGAGGAAGCCGAGCGACAGGTGATCCGCGGGATACGTCAGGCCAGAGAGCGCGGCGAAGTAGGTGTCCAGGTGCCGGGCCGCGTCCTTGACCGGCGTGGCGATCAGGATGCGGTCCATGCGCCACGCCGCCCCGGCTCGCCCGGGCGCCGGTCACACGTCGGACCAGGACCCTCCGGCGACATCGGCGCCGATTGTACACCGCGGGATTCGCGCGGCGCCCGGCGCCCTCCTGCCTCGCCGAGAGGCGCGCGCGCCTCCCGCCCTACTTGAGGATCTCGAGAAGCTCGACCTCGAAGACCAGCGTTGCGCCGGGCTTGATCCGCGGCGGCGCTCCGCGGTCACCGTAGGCGAGCGCGGCCGGGCAGACCAGCTTGCTCTTTCCGCCGACCTTCATCAGCTGGAGCCCTTCCGTCCAGCAGGGGATGACGCCGTTCAGCGGGAAGGTCGCCGGCTCGCCCCGCTGGACCGAGCTGTCGAACACGGAGCCGTCGGCCAGCGTCCCGTGGTAGTGGACCTTGACCCGGTCGCTCGCCTTGGGCGAGGGGCCGGTGCCGGGCTTGATGGGCACGATCACCAGACCCGACGCGGTCTTGGTGGCGCCCTTCTCGGCTGCCGCCTTGTCGAGGAGCGCCTGGCCGGATTTCTGCTCGGCGGCCGCCACGACCGTCCCCCGGGCGCGCTGGAGCTCCTGGATCTTGACCCCGTAGGCCTGCAGATCGACCTGGCGCTGCCGGTTCAGCACCCCGTCGGTGATGCCGGCCTTCACGAGCTCGAGATCCGCCGGCGACAGCGCGAACTGGGCGAGGCTGTTGGCGACGGCGAGGCCAATGGCGTAGAGGGTCTTCTGCTCGTCCGTCTTGAGCTCGGGGGACGACTGGGCGCGCGTCGCCGGGACGAGGGCGCTCCCCGCCAGCGTACCCACGGCGATCATCACCGCCACGATGCGAATCCGGGACCTCATCGGGACCATCCCTTTCTCTGACCCGTCGCGGGCCATTCGTTGGGAGCCGTGTGCGGATCAGGAGCGCGGGAAGGCGCCCAGGAAGTCCTTCGTGCCGGGCCCGAGGACCGCCGCGAGACTCACGTAGAGGAACAGCGCGCCCAGGTCCAGGTAGCGCCGCACGGTCGCCGGCGTCGACAGCACGCCCGGCGCGCGTCCCTTCGCGCGGATGCGCTTCACCGCGTCGTCGATGGCGGCCTGGACCGCGGGGTGGTCCATCTGGCCCGGATGGCCCATCGACTGGGCGAGGTCGCCGGGCGCCACGAAGAAGACGTCGACGTGCTTCGTCTCCAAGATGTCGTCGAGGTTCTTGAGCGCCTCGACTTCCTCCAGCATGACGACGACCATCGTCTCCTCGTTGGCCCGCCGGGTGTAGTCGTGCATCACCTCGCCGAAGGCCGAGCGACCGCCCGCGAAGCCCCGGTGGCCGAGCGGCGCGAACTTGGCGTGGCGCACGACCGCCTCCGCCTGGGCCCGCGTGTTGACGTGGGGCACCTGCACCCCGCCGGCGCCCCGGTCGAGCGCGCGCGTGATGATGGACGGATCGTGGCTCTGGACCCGCACGATCGGCGTCGCATCGCACAGCTCGGCGGCGCGGACCATGTCCTCGACGGCGTCCCAGCTCGGGGGCCCGTGCTCGCAGTCGATGAAGATCACGTCGTAGCCCTGGCGCCCCAGCAGCTCGACCAGTCCCGGCGCGCTGTAGGTCGGGGCCACGACGCTCACCGGCTTTCCGGCGGCCAGCTTCCGCTTCGCGCTGTTGTTCCTCACTATCGCTCCTTTGAATGGGGTCAGAGCATTCTGTTCAACATTACCCCCTCTCGGCCGGTGGCGCGCCGGATTGTTCGAATGGTCGCGCAGTCGCGCCGGCATCTCCGCGCGCTTCGTCGAGGCCTCGTGCCGGAGAGCTTGACCCGGTGGAGAGGGGCCCTTACTATCCGGGGCGGCGCCGGGCCGTCCAGGCTGCCGCGATCGAGCCGGCGCGGAAGGATCTTCATCGTGAGTGCCGGAGCGTGACCGCAAGCTTGTTTGCGAGGGGCCCGATCGCGTGAGCTGGCGCGCGCGCGCCTACGCGTTGACCTGCGCGATCCGGCGGGACCATCACCTCGACGTCCTGGAAGCGCTCCGCCCCAGCGCGGCGTGGCCAGCCGACCGCCTCCGAGAGGCGCAGGAGGCGCGCCTCTCCAGCCTTCTGCGCCACGCCTTCGCGAACGTTCCCTTCTATCGGGAGCGACTCTTGGCGGCCGGCGTCGTCACCGGCGGCGCGCAGCCGCGGGTCGATCTGGCTCAGTTCTCCCGTCTCCCGCCCCTCACTCGAGAGGATCTCCGGCGGCATGCGGATGACCTCTGCGACAGGGGTGAGCCTCGTCGCGGGACATTCACGATGACCTCGGGCGGTACGACCGGCGTTCCGGTTCGGATCCTCCGAGGGCGCGCGACCTACGCGTTCGTGAGGGCGGTCCAGGTCTGGTTCGACGAGTGGTCCGGATGCTCGCTCGGCGAGCCGAGGGTGATCCTCACGGGTCGCCGCCCGTTTCTGAGGGAGCGAGCGCGAGGGTGGATCGGATCGATCGTGCGGAACGAGCTCCGTCTGTACGCGCCCTATCTGGCCGCGCGCCGCCTCACGGGGTACGTCGATCGCATCAACCGACATCGCCCGGTTCAGATCGTCGGGGCCCCCTGGCTGCTGCATGAGATCGGCCGCCACGGTGAGGCCATCGGTCGGCCGATCCGGCCGCTTCGCGCGGTCATGACTTCCTCCGAGGCGCTGATGCCGGAGATGGCCCGGGCCCTCGGGCGCGTGTTTGGCGCGCCCGTCTTCAACCGGTATGGCACGAGCGAGCTGGGTCCGATCGCATGCAGCTGCGGTGTCGAGCCGCGCCTCCACGTGTCCCAGCTGACTCACCGTGTCGAGGTGTTACGCGCCGACGGGGAGCCCTGCGAGCCGGGAGAGCCCGGGGAGCTCGTCATCACGCACCTGGTGAACCGCGAGATGCCGTTGATCCGGTACCGGATCGGGGACGTCGCCATGCCCGGCCCACGCGATCCCTGCCGCTGCGGACGCACCCTGCCGTCGATCGCTGAGGTCTCGGGGCGGGTCATGGATACCTTCGTGAAATGGGACGGCACTCTGGTGAGCGGCTCTTCTGTTCGACGCTTCTACCGGTCCGTTTCGGGAATCCGGCAGTTCCAGGTCGTCCAGCTGGCGCCGACCCGGGTGGACGTCCGCCTGGTTGAACGGGCCGAGATCGCCAACGCAGCGGCGCTACGTCGAGCCAATCTGCGGACCATCGAACAGCACTTCCGGCGTGTGCTGGGCGACGACTGTCGAGTGACGTTCGAGTTTCTCGACGAAATTCCCCGAGAGCGCTCCGGGAAGTATCGCCCCACCGTCTGCCTGATTCCGGAATCCGACCTGCCTCCCGGGCGGCGCGGTTTTTCGGCGACACTCGCCCCGGGCAGCGGCCCCATGGAAGAGCGACAGGAGACGCGACGTCCATGAAGCTCCGATGGGGGCCTCGCGCGTGGTTCTGGGTTGCGCTGGCGCTGGTGCTTCACTGCGCGCCCTGGTCGGCGGCCGCCGAGACGCTCATCGTCGGATCGGCTGCTCCATCCGCTGGGCAGTGCGCGCTCATGATGGCCAGAGACCTCGGCTTCTTCAAAACGCAGGATCTCGATGTCGACCTCGTGTTCTTCGACAGCGGTACCGAGAGCATGCAGGCGCTGGTCAGCGGGCGGGTGCCGATCAACGTCGGCGG
>CAYXBJ010000020.1:0-19858 GCA_964463175.1 uncultured bacterium | reverse complement strand
GGACATCCGAGGGACCTCCAGCCGTCGACGCTCCCAGGACCGGGAACGACGGCATTCCCAAGCGTAGCACGCGTGCGCGCCGCCACCAGGCCACGCGACGCCGTGACGCGCCCCGATGTCGATTCCGCGTCATCGTGTCGCGCTCGACCGGACGATCGAATCGAGCGAGGCGCGAATCGATGGCGCACTCGGCGCGGCGCGGGAAGGCGCAGGCTCCCCTGGCGGGCATGGCATCCCGGTTGCTCTCCCAGTCGGGATCGTGGATCGCAAACACCCGATGGCGTGACTGGAGGTGCGACGTGAGTCGCATGCGGGTCGGACTCTTCTCGTTGCTTCTATTGATCGGGGCGAGCGCGCTGGGCGCCGCCCCCGTCCAGGTCCGTCTGCGCGAGGGCACCGTGCGAGGCTTCCTCGCCATCCGCACGCCGACCGGCGAGCGGATCGGGCACGGCGAGCTGGTCCAGAGACCGCGAGGTGACGAGGTCGAGAACCATCTCGTGCTCCGCTTCGACGACGGATCGCTGCACGACGAGGTGACGACCTACTCGCAGCGGGGCGCCTTCCGGCTGGAGGCGTACCGCCTCACGCAGCGCGGCCCGTCGTTCCCCGGAGCGGAGGTCACCTTCGATCGGAAGAGCGGACGGTACGAGGCGAAGGTGCACGAGCGCATCGGGGCCACCGAGGAGGTCGCCAGCGGCGAGTTCGAGATGCCACCCGATCTCTACAACGGGATGGCGCTCACCTTGCTGAAGAACCTGCCGCCCGGGCAGACGGTCGCGGGCCAGCTGGTCGCGTTCACGCCCCGGCCCCGGCTGCTCCGGATGGAGCTCAGCCGGGAGGGGGAGGACCGCGTCATGTTCGCCGGCGACCCCAAGGCAGCGAGCCGATACCTGGTCAATCTGGAGATCGGCGGGCTCACCGGAGTGGTCGCATCGGTCATCGGCAAGAGCCCACCCGACCTCCGCTACTGGCTTGCGACCGGTGAGGTGCCCGCCTTCGTCCGTTTCGAGGGAGCCATGTTCCTGAACGGACCGGTGTGGCGCGTGGAGATGGCCGGCGTGGACTGAGCGGCGATCGCCCGCCGCCCCTAGAAGCGAAGGCCCAGACGGATCGTCGCGAAGGGGCCACTTCCGACGTCGATCCGGTTGTGGGTTCGATCGCTGTAGCTCTCGCCTTCGTAGTAGAACCGGTCGAAGCTGTAGCCCACGGTGATCTCCGTGTAGACCTGGCGCGCCAGACCGATGATGGCGCCAGCCCGGAGGCGCTTCTCGTAGTAGAAAAGGCGATCGTCCGTATTTTCGCGATCGGCGAGCAGGAAGCGATCGTTCGTTCAGTCGAAGCCCGCCCAGAGCCGCACCGGCCGGACGACCACGTAGGTAGCGCGCACGTCGACCGTGCGCACCGCCACGTAGGTGGCGCTGAAGGTCAGCGGATCGATCGGCCGATAGCGCAGCGACAGGAATCCCGTGGTGACGACCGCCGAGAGCTGGTCCGACGGCTCGTACGCGTAGCCGAACCCGGGAATCGGAAGACCGGGGAGGAACTCCCGGTTGCTCGCGTAGTTGACGAAGAAGAGCCATGCCCCGTGCTCGCCGCTCGGCACCCGGAGGATCGCCGTGGTGTTGATGTCCGTCTCCGACAGGCTGGCGAAGGGCTCGTTGGAAGGCGACCCGATCGTCAGCGTGAGAGCGGCGATCCAGCCGGAGTCGAAGCGATGCCGATAGCTCGTCCCGAAGCGGATGTTCCACAGCTCGTCCGGGAAGGGCTCGCCGCTGTCCGGGAAGACGGCGGTGGTGTCGAACTCCTGAGCCCGGAGGCGAAACGAGGCGGCCCACTCGTCGGTAGCGCCCTGGTACAGAGGGGCGTCGAGCGTGAGGTCGTGCTGGGTGAAGCCGAGGTCGGCGTCCTGGCCGGCGACCGGCTCATCGGGGAAGTAGGTGAAGCGGTAGTCCGAGCGGAAATGGAGCTGGCCGAACTCGGGGTTGAGGAGGTTCAGGAACTCCTCCTGGCCGTAGGCGGGAAGCGCGGCGAGGCTCACCACCGCAAGGACGACGAGCAGTCGCGTCGATCGGAGCCAGGCGAGCGCGCCAGCCCCGCGGATCGGCGCGACCGCCCGCGTCGGCGAACCGGCGGACTAGGGAGCGCTGAGGGGCGCGGGGACGACCGTCGCCGCGCCCGGCACGGTCAGGAGCTCGGTCGCCGGGACCCCGAGCCCGTCGGAGCCAGGGGTCCGCGACGCGCGGGCCAGGCCGCGCTGGAGCGCGGGGGCCGTCTCGATGAACCAGATGAGGATGAGAACGTAGGCGAGCCCGGCCGTCACGCCGCCGAGGATGTCCGAGAGCCAGTGGGCGTCCAGGTATATCCGACTGTACGCCACGACGCTGACGATCCCGCCGGCGACCCCCACGGCGAGAGGGTGCCATCTCCGCCCCCGCCGGGTCCGGCCAACCATGTAGGCGAGGAGCCCGCCCAGCACGACGAGGCTCAACACGTGCGCGCTCGGAAAACCCCAGGGGTGCAGATTGGGCCGGGGCCGATCGATGGCCCACTTCGCCGCGAGCTGGACGATCCCGACTCCGGCCATCGCGAGCGGCAGGGTCAGGGCCCAGGCGGGACGGCGACGCCACAGGATCATCGAGCCGAGGACGACGACCGCGAGTTGCCCCGGGTGCCCGCCGACCGCCGATGTCGCTTCCATCAGGAGGGACAGCCTCGGCCCCTGGCCCCGGTGGACGAAGGCCCGAGCCATCTGATCCATCCCGTCGAGGCGCTCCTGAGTGACGGCCGTGGTGAGAGCCAGGAACGCGAGCAGGAACAGCGCGCCGACTCCGAGGAGCGTCGGCCCTGGGATCGCCCGGTTCGGCGGCGGTGCCATGGGAGTCCTTCGAACCTATCATGGCCGCGCGCGGCGGCAAGAGCGGGGCGGTCTCCCCGGGCACTGTTCTTGCTCTGCCAGGACAGCAGTGCGGATCCTCCGGAACCTCCTCCTCGTGGGCGGTCTCCTGGCGCTGGGGCTTCTCGTGCGCCACTTCGGGCTGGATGCGATCGCCTCGGCCCTGACTCGCATCGCCTGGTGGCAATTCGCCCTGGCGTGCCTGATCTACGGGATCTGCATGGTCCTCGACACGCTCGGCTGGCGGTACACGCTTCTCGGCGATCGTCCACCGTTCACGAAGCTTCTCGCCGCCCGGAGCGCCGGCCAGGCGGTCAACGTGATCACCGCCGTGGGTGGTGTCGGGGGCGAGGCGATCAAGGCGTGGCTCTTGCGGCGCGACCTGCCCTACGAGGCGAGCGTCCCGTCGCTGATTCTCGCGAAGACCGCGGAGATCGTCGGACAGACGTTGCTCCTGGCCACGGGCATTGCGATCGGATGGACGAGCGGCGTCGTTGGCGGGGCCCTTCTGGGGCCCATGCTGTACCTGCTGCTCGTCGAGGTGGTCGCTGTCGGCGGGTTCATCCTGGTGCAGGTTGCGGGCGGCGTCGGCCGGGCGGGCCGCCTGCTCGCGTGGATGGGCGCGGGCGCCGGGGTGCGCGTGGTCGACGGCGCAGTGCGGGAGTTCTACCGCTCGCACTGGAGAGCGCTCCTCATGTCGATCGGGTGCCACTTCGTGAGCTGGCTCGCGGGAACGGTGGAAGCGTTCGTGATCCTCCGAAGCCTGGGCGTGCCGGCCACGTTGCCGACCGCGACGGTCATCGAGGCCCTCGGAACCGGCGTCCGGTTCGCCACCTTCTTCGTTCCGGCGAGCCTCGGCACGCTCGAGGGCGCCAACGCGGCGGCCTTTTCCGCGCTGGGGTGGGCGGCCAGCGACGGCCTCGTCTTCAGCCTCGTTCGCCGCGGGCGTCAGGCGGTGTGGATCGGCGTCGGATTGGTGGTCCTCGCCGTCATGGGTGTCGGCCGGGCTTCGGAAGGCGCGACGAGCCCGGCCAGGTCCGCCTCGGCCCATTCCGACTGACCGGGGTCAGCTCGCGGCGACCGCATCGAGGGCGTTCGGGCTCTCGAGGCCGAGCCGTTCCCGGGCGAAGCGCGCCGCGGTCGCCGGCGGGACGACGATCGGCAACCCGCCCGGCACGACCTCGAGGCGGTCGGGCGGCGCGCCCGGACCGGAGACCCGCACCCGCCGGCCGCGGCAGACCGTCGCTCCGCGTGCCCGTCCGGGTATGCGTAGATGGCGGCGCAGGAGGTTCCAGAACACCGCGCGAGGCGTCGCGGCCCGCATGACGAAGACGTCCAACAGGCCGTCGACCAGCGAGGCGTCCGGAGTCAGGGGCAGCGCCGCGCCGTACGCTTCGACGTTCGCCACGATCACGAGGGCCGCGTCGAGCGCGACCACGCGCCCGTCCACCACCACGCGCCGCGGCGAAATCGCCGCCCGCCGGAGATGCCGAACCGCCGCGCGATAGTAGGCGAGCCAGCGTCGCCACCGCGCCCGCGGCGCGCCGCCGCCGGCCTCGACGTCCTCCTGGACATCGGCGATGAGGCCGTAGCTCTGCTGACAGAGGAAGAGCTCGCCGTTCCGCGTGCCGACGTCGGCGTCGACGACCTGCCCGTGATCGAGGCGCTCGAGCGCCTCGGTCGGATTCCTCGGGGCGCCGATCGCCTTGGCGAACAGGTTGCCGAATCCACACGACACCGGCAGGAATGGCACCGAGCGGCGAACGGCGACCATCGCCGTCGTGCTCTGCGTGCTGTCTCCGCCGACGCAGATGAGCAGGGGAGTCGCGCCGCGCGCGGTCGCCGCCCAGCGCTGCAGGCTGACGAGATCGGCGAAGACGTTGAGGCTGGACGCAGAGCGCCGCGCGCGGAGCCCCTCATGCAGGGCCTGCGCGGTGTCCAGCGCGCGCCCGTCGCCCGATCGCGGAGTCACGACGATCTGGATCGGCTGCCGCCGCGCGAACGGGGCGACGGGCGTGTTCGATGTCGGAAGCCGCAAGGACTGCGTGCGAGTTCGCATGATCCTGAGGCAGCAAGGGCGGTGCCAGTCACACGTGCGCAGACGTCGTGTCGCCGCGAGGGCACGGTGCAAAACGCGCCCAACGCTGGAGGTTCGCGGGCGCGGGTGCGCTGCGGACGCCCGACGCCGTGTCCGAGCGACGACAGCGTGGCGTGGAGGTCGGCCGCAGATCAGCCGGGCGGAGCGGGTCGAAGCCGGAGAGTGGCCACCAGCGGGAGGTGGTCGGACGCCACTCGCGCGATGCGACTGCGATGGACGCGCAGCGATTCGCCCGTGAAGGCGTGGTCCCAGTAGATGCGATCGAGAGCCCAGAGGGGAAGCAGCGATGGATGGGTTCGCCGCGGCCGCAAGCTGGTGAACTCCTGGCGCAGGGTCCGGCCCACGCGCCCCGGGAACCATTCGTTCAGATCGCCGATCACGATGCGGGGGCCCGGCCGCTCGGTCCCGAGGATGTGGCGCTCGACCAGCCACTTGACCTGCGTCACGCGCTCTCGCTGGCGCAGCCCGAGGTGCACGTTCAGGACATGGAGGGTCCGGCCGTGGAAGTCGAGGTCGGCGCGGATGCCGCCGCGCGCTTCGCGCGCCTCGACGGAGAGATCGAAGGTCGCCACGCCCTGGAGCGTCAGGCGCGTGAGAATGGCGTTGCCGCACGCTCCTTCCGGACGTCGGACCGTGGTGCCGGTGACGAGCCGCATCCGGAGCGCCTGGGCGAGATAGTCGGCCTGCTCCTCGTAGATCTCCTGCACGCCGATCACGTCGGCGTCGATCCGGCGCAGGATCTCGAGGATTCGCTCGATGCGCACGCGCCGGTCGAGACCGCGGGCCTTGTGAATGTTGTAGGTCACCACGCGCACCGACGGCTCCGGAGCGGCGACCTCGCGTGCCAATTGGAGACGCGACATGCTCTCACCATAGAGCCGGTGGAGCGGCGCGGCAACGAAAGGCCGAGCATCGCGTCACCCTGTCGTGAGGGCGACAGACGGTCGCGGTCGCACGGGGCAATCCGCGCCGATTGGGCACCGTGCGCGCCGAACCGCACGATCTCGAAGCGCAGGACGCCTCGGCGAGCGATGGCATGGGGCTTGCCACCTCACCCCGGCATGCACCCGCGTGAAGTCGGACAGAGCCGGACCAGGACTCTCACGATCGTGTCGAGCCGAGCGGACCGGAGCGGCGGGGCGCTTCCGCGTCCACCGCGAGCGGGAAGCGCCCATCGGACGCTCGACGCCAGAGGTGGCGTGTCGCGCGCCTCGCTGGTCGTGGCTCACGGACCGCGGACCGGCACCGATTGGCGGACGATTGCCGGCGGCATCGGTGGCGTGCTGTTCGGTCAGCTCGACGAGGAGTATCCGCCGGCGTGCGCGTGAGGACATGGGAGATGCGTCTCGGTCGCGCGTGGGTGGTGCTGGGCCTCCCCCTCGCGGCGCTGGCGAGGTGCGCCGGGGCGCCCGCGGTGACGCCGGTTCGCGTCGATCACCGCGCCGCAACCGGCGCGCCGGTGGCCGATGGCGCGGGCGCGCTGATCGACAAGGGCAACCGGTGGCGGGGCGCGGCCCGCGGGGCGGCGCTGGGGGACGTGTTGACCGGCAGCGTGACCGACATCTCCTCGCGAGCGGCGCGGGAGTCGGTGACCGCCAGGCTCCCCGTTACGTACCAGTCCACGGACGGATGGCAGCGAGTCGAGGCGGCGCCGGGGGCGACTGGAGCTCCGGGCTGCCCTCAGGTTCATGAGCGCATCTATCAGGACAACCAATTGGTCCGCGAGCAGATCCGTGAGGTGTGCTGAGTCGAGGAAGCGGTCGGGGGAATGCCGGGGAGCCGGTCACCATCGCCACCGCCTGTTGAGGGGCGCGCTCGCGCTCCTCTTGGCAAGCGGCGGAATCTGGGGGTGCGCGGCCGTGAACCCGGAGTCGCCGAGCCAGATGCGGCCCCCGAGCGTCGGGGCCGGTCACGTCACGGCGCCGACCCCCGGCCGATCCGAGGTGGGTCTCGCGTCCTGGTACGGGGCGTTCCACCAGGGTCAGCTCACGGCCTCCGGTGAGCCCTTCGACATGGGCAGGCTCACCGCGGCCCACCGCACGCTTCCGCTCGGCACGCGCCTCCGGGTGACGAACCTCGAGAACGGCCGGGTCGTCCGCGTCCGCGTGAACGATCGTGGCCCCTACGTGTCCGGCCGGATTCTCGATCTGAGCCGCGAGGCCGCGCGGCGCCTCGACATGATGGATCGTGGAGTCGTGCCGGTGCGACTCGAAGTTGACCGTGTGTGATGACGCGGCGGCGATGCGGCGCGAGGCCGGGCCGATCGCGCGTAGAGGGAGGATGGACATGAACATCCGAGCGTGGGTCCTTGGCATGGCCCTGACCGTCGGTGCGACGGCGCTGGGAGGGAGCGCCGCGGAGGCTGGCATCCCGACGGATCAGCTCCGGGGCGCGACGGACCGGGTTCTCAAGGTGCTGCAGGATCCCGCGTTGAAGGAGCCGGCCAAGTCGGACGCGCGCCGGCAGCAAATCCGATCGATCGCCGACGAGATCTTCGACTGGCGGGAGACCGGCAAGCGCGCGCTGGCCCGCCACTGGCAGGACCGGAGTCCGAAGGAGCAGGAGGAGTTCTCCGAGCTGTTCGCGGACCTCATCGAGCGGTCGTACATCGGGAAGATCGAGCAGTACTCCGGGGAGCGCATCGTGTACTCGGGTGAGACCATCGACGGCGACCAGGTGACGGTGCGCACGAAGCTGGTCACCAAGGCCAACACCGAGATCCCGATCGACTACCGCATGCAGAAAGAGGGCGACCGCTGGCGCGCCTACGACGTCGTGATCGAAGGCGTCAGTCTCGTGTCGAACTACCGGAGCCAGTTCAATCGGATCATCCTGCAGTCGGGGTATCCCACGCTCTTGACCAAGCTCAAGGCCAAGCAGAGCGAGGTCGAGTTCGAAAGCGGGAAGACAGGGAGCTGACCGGAGCGTGCGCGGTGGCGGGCGGAGATGACGGGCCGAGGCCCCGTCCGGATGCTTCCGGGAATCGCCCTGGCCCTCGCTCTGCTGCTGGTCGACGGGGTGGCTCGGGGTGAAGAGCAACAGGGGGTGATCAAGAGCGTCGACCCGGGACGACGCACGGCCCGCCTGACCGATGGCACGGAGCTCTGGCTCGTGCCCGGCCTGTCCCTGGACCTCTTCGCCCAGGGCAAGCGCGTGAAGGTGGTCTATGAGGAGCGCGACGGCAAGAAATGGGTGCGGAGCGTGGAGGTCACCAACTGACGGACGCGAGGCCGCGGGGAGCCGCACTCCATGTTCCCCGGCGGGGTAGATCGGCATGACCAGCGAGCCGATCCAGTTCGTGCGGCAATACTCGCCGGTGCTCGAGGGGCCGAAGGGCGAGCCGTTCGTCGCGCGCGCCTACATGCGCCGTCCGCGCGGCGGCCTCTGGGAGGCGTGGCTGGTCTTTCTGTCGTTGCGGACGGGGAACATCGTCGACACGGATCGAGAGACGACTCAGGGCAAGCGCGAGCACGTTCTGTACTGGGCGAGCGGATTGGAGCCCATATACCTGCGGGGCGCGCTGGAGCGCGCGCTGCGCCGACGAGCCAGCATGAGGCGGGGCCGGCCCGGGAACACCGCCGAGCGCCGCGCCTGGGAGGCGCTCGTCCAGGCCTCCGTGGAGGCGGCGTTTCGACGGGCGAAGATCGGCGCACCCCGTCGGCCTTCCAGACCCGCCCGGGCCCGCCGTGGCGTGAAGTTTGACCTGCGGACCCCTCGGACCGTAGCATCGGGGCCCAGGGGCGACTGACGTCCACGATCTCCAGGTCGAGCGCCCGAACGCCATGACTCGGAACCCCTCGGCTCCCGATCCCGACGCGACCTGGACAGCCCTCCTCGAGAGGGCGGCCCCGGGTCAGCACATCGCCCAGCTGTACCGCGACCCGGATTTTCTCGCGCGGGCGGTGAGCGAATACCTCGCCGCGGGGCTCCGGAAGGGCGAGGCGGCCCTGGTCGTGGCGACCGCGGCCCATGGTCGGCTGCTCATGCGCCGCCTCCGGGACGCCGGCCTCCCGCTCCACGATCTCGAGCGGGGCCGCCAGCTCGTCGTGCTCGAGGCTGACCGGACCCTGGGCGAGCTGCTCGTGGCCGGCGAGCCCAACCGGGCCCGGTTCCGGGCGGTGATCGGAAACGCGGTGCGATCGATCAAGAGCGCCGGGCATGCGCGGATCCGGGCCTTCGGGGAGATGGTCGACCTGTTGCGCCGGACGAGCGTGGGCGGCGCGCTGCGCCTCGAGGAGCTGTGGAACGAGCTCCTCGAAAGGGAAGGCATCGCGTTGCTGTGCGGCTACTCGCTCGACGCGCTCGACACGCAGACCTACGACGGCGCCCTGCAGGGCGTCATCGCCGCCCACACGCATCTCGTCCCGGTCGAGGACTACGCGCGGCTCGACGTGGCGGTGGAGCGAGCCTACAGCGAGGTCTTCGGCGCCGAGGGCGACGCGACGTTTCTCCGTCGCGCGTTCATCCGCCACTATCCGAGAGCCGCGTGGATGCCGGATGCGCAGGCCGCCATCCTGGCCGCGCACGAGTTCGCGCCAGCGGCGGCCCGCCTGATTCTCGATCGTGTGCGACTGCACTACGAAGCCACGGATCAGGCCGGGGATGGGGATGCGGCTCGGCCGGCGGGCGCCGCGCCGTCAGGTTAGACGACCGAGGGGACCCAGGTCGAGCTTCAGATCCTTGGGCGAGAGGCCGAAGCGCCGGGCCAGCTCTCGGATCGCCTTCTCGAGACGCATCAGCGCCAGCCCCACGGCCTCGACCTCCGCGGACGTGAGGGTACCCTCCTCGACTCGCCGGAGCGCCTGGCGCTCCAGGAGCTGACGCAGGAAGTCGACGAGGGTGAGGACCAGCTGGGCCATGGACCGCTGCACGTCGTCGGGGTCGGCGTTCCAGCGAACTGGTTTGGCGGCCACGCGGCGCGCTCGGAGCTCTGATCGGAGCGCCCGGAGTTCCTTCGCCCGCACGGGTCTGACGCGGGGGCGGCTCCGTCTCATTGCCACGCGTCGTCTCCGAAGGCATACGGGGGCCACGGACCGCTGACCGTGACGTGAAGCGGCGCGAGCGCCTTGACGGCCCTCGTCATCCGGCGCCGGTATTCCGCGCTCGTGCCTCGCGGCACGAGGTGATACACGCTGGCCACGAGCGGAGGCGTCCGGTGGCGCTGGACGCGCTCGTCGGCGACGAGGCCGCGGAGGGCCAGCCGGATCCGGCCGAGCTCCGACGGCTCGGCCGGGGCCGAGCGCCGTCCTCGCTCGGCGAGGTATCGCGTCCCGGGCCCCGACGCGGCGCGGGTTCGCCGGGCCACCGGATCGAGCGGCGCGGGTTCGCGGGCGTGGAACACGCGAAGCGTCATCTGCTCGCGTGCTCGCACGTGGCGAAGCCGCCGGGCCAGCTCCCGGGCCCGTGGCGCGAGGGCCCGGGCCGCCGCCTCCTCGTTGGCGACGACCGCACCGAAGCGTATGGGCAGCACGGCCTCGGTGGCCGCGGCGATGCGGCGGATGGTGGCATCGTGGCGGCGGACGGCCGCCGCGGTCGGCCGGTCCGGAGGCGCGTCCATCCGTCCCAGGACCACCTGATACCCCCGGCCGGGCAGGATCTCGAGCCGTTCTCGCCGGAGACCGCGGCCCACGGCGGCCCGGAGCGGGGCACTCACGATGGCGTACAGGTAGAGCACGCTCACTTGCGGGTCCGTGGCCGGATGAGACGATCGGCGGCGCACAGGAGGACCGACAGGCGGAGGTACACGAGGTCGACGTCGGCGAGCGCGAGCACGACGTCTCCGCTCACCACCACGCCTTGGGTCAGGGCGTGGTCCAGCACGTCGAGCAGCGACGCGTCCGTGTCGGCGTGCCGCGCGCGGGCGCGCCGCGGACGGCGCCGCCGGGTCAGAGGCGCCCGGTGACGAAGCTGTAGGGCGGCCATGGTCCGGTGAGGCGGATCCGCAGTCCCTGGTTGGCGAGGTGCGTGGCCTGTGCTCGCACCGCCTGGCGGAACCGCGTCGCCCGGGCCCGGGGGACGAGGAACGCGGCGTCCAGGAAGAGCGACGGCCCGCCGTCCACCGCCACCGGGGGGCGCTGGCGGGCGCTGTCCGCGAGGCGGGCGAGGGTGCGGTACAGCGAGGCGGCCGCCCGTCTCGCGTCGGCCGCGAGATCCTGGGTCTCGCGCCGCTCGCGGCGGCGTAGCTCGAGAAACCGCGCGCCGGGGCCGAGCGTGGCGGTGGCCTCCCGTGCGGCCGCGCGGCGGCGGCGCGCATGCCGACCGCCGATGGCCTCCATGCGCCCCTGGACGCCCCATTCGGCCCGCCCCGCGACCCGCGCCAGGCGGCCCTGGAGGGCGCGCCGGCGCCGGCGCACCTGAGCGAGGGCCCGCTCGTCATTCGCGAAGAGGGTCAGCATCCGCAGGGGCAGGACCGGGCTCCGGCGGGCGCAGTGCGCGATGACCGCCGAGTGGGCCAGCGCGCATCGCGAGACCGCGTCGAGGTCGCGGAGCACGCGGGCGAGCGCGGCCTCGCCGTAGCGCGCCAGCGGGGCATCGGCGGCGATTAGCCACAGCCCGTGCCCGACCCCGACGGCCCGCGGCGCTCCCGCCCCCGGCAGTCCGCGGGGCACGCCGCGGAGATCCGGCCGGATCGGGCTCCGGACGACGCAGTACACATACGTCGCCGGATCCGTCTGCGCCCCGCCGGTGGTCCGGGGGTCGCGATGCGGGGACGTGGCCGCGGTCACGAGGCGGCCTCGGTCCACGTGCGCGCCCAGGCACGGAGCGCAGGCACGCCACGGGGTGGCGGGAAGGCGGCGGGCGCCAACAGGACAGGAGTGGCGCCGTCCCGAGTCCCGACCGCGGCGCGGAGCACACGGATCTCCTCCGTCTCGGCCCGGCCGAGCTGGGGCCGACGCGTTCCCGCGGGCGCGCCGACAGCATTGACGACCACGGCAGAGGTGCGGAGCCCCAGCGCCCGGAGTCGCCGGAGCGCCCGCAGCGTCTCCAGTCGCGGCAGCATCGCCGCGCGGGTCACCACGACGACGCGGGCCCGCCGGCCGTCGCGGAGGAGCTCGCCGAGGCCGCGGAAGCCGCGGGACAGCGCCACGAGGTCCGCCGCCAATGCCCCGAGGCCGAGGACCTGGCGATACTTCAAGAGCGTGGCCATGAGGGCCTTCACCCACTCCAGGGCGAGCTCGGGCAGGGCGAGCAGTCGCAGGGTGTGGCCGGTCGGGGCCGTGTCCACCACGACCAGATCGTAGCGCGGGGCCTCCCCGGCGGGGGGGAACAGGGTCTCCGTCACCGTCAGCAGGGCACAGAGCTCGTCGACGCCGCCCGGCGCCAGATCGAGCAGGTCCCGCGCCACGGCCCGATCGAACGCGACGTCGAAGCGCGAATCCCCGCGGATGGCGTCGAACAGGGCGTCCACCGCGCGGCGGTAGCGCTCTCGCAGGACCGTAAACGCGCGGTCGGCGTCGAGCTCGCGCGCGCGGAGCGCGCGCGGGCCCGGCGGCACGGGGCGTTCCGCATCGTCCAGCGCGGTCAGGAGCACGTCGCCGAGGGAGTGGGCGGGATCCGTTGACAGGAGCAGCACGCGCTGACCGGGCGCGGCGTCACCGAGCGCGACGGCCGCGGCCGCGGCGCACGTCGTCTTGCCGACCCCACCCTTGCCCATGACCAGGAGGAGGCGGAGGCCCGGCGGCGCCAGAAGAGCCGGCCACTGGACGGCTCCTCGCGCGGGCCGCGTCCGGCGGTGCGGTGCCACCGGCCGAGCCGGCCGTCCCCGCGGCACGACCGCGTCGCTGGAGTCCCGAGCGAGGCGCCGCGTCAGCGGCTGGAGGGCGGCCGGCCCGCGGGGCTCGCACGCGAGCTCGGGCATGAGGCGAATCCGGCGGTCCGGGAACGCGCGGCGAAGCGCCGCGAGCGCCGCCTGCTCCGCGGCCATCTTCTGGCGGAGCGGTCCGTCGGACGCGGGCCGTGGCGTCACGCGGTTCACGATGATCTCGTCGACCGTGATCCCGCGCGCCTCGAGCGCCGCGATCGCGTCCCGCGTCTCGGCCACCGCGAGCATCTCGGGCAGGACGACCCACCGGAACCTGCGACGGCGCGGATCGCGGAGCAGATCGGAGAGTCGTCGGGCCTCCGTCTCGAGCTCGGCGACGAGGGCATCGGCGCCGTCGTCGCGATCCTCGCCCGACAGGCGGGTGAGCAGGAAGTGGTGCTTGGCCAGCATCTGGCCCAGCGCCGCCGCGATCCGCCGAAGCGCCTCCGGCACGGCGAGCATCCGGAGGGTGTGCCCGGTGGGGGCGGTGTCCACGACAACCGTGTCGTATCGGCCCGTCTCCGCCAGCCGGACGAGCTCCAGCAGCCCGCCGAGCTCGTCGACGCCGGGGAAGCTCAGGTCGAGAAACGGGTCGATGTCGCCCCGGTCGAGGTAGGTCCCACGCTCGGCGATGAGGCGCAAGGACGATCGGCGGGGTCGAAGCCAGCGGGCGAGGGCGCGGTGGGCGTCCAGCTCGAGCGCGTGGACGGCGCGCCGGCCCGGCATCGTCGGGAGGCGCGTGATCTGCGGGCCGAGTCGGCGCCCGAGCGCGTCACCCAGCGAATGGGCCGGATCGGTCGAAACCACGAGGGCGGACCGGTCTACCTCCCCGGCGGCCAGCGCGAGCGCCGCGGCCAGCGTCGTCTTGCCGACCCCGCCCTTGCCCCCGACGAACTCGTAGCAGGGCGACCGGCGTCGCGTGGGCCCTCTGCTCACCGGGCGGGAGGATCGACGCCGCCACGCGCGTCCGCGGCCTCGTCGCCCACCGCGCTGGCTTCGATCCCGGTGACCCGGAACGTGCCCGGCAACGATGCGGGGCCGCGCTCGCGCTCGCGGACCTCGCGAATGCGGGCAAGCAGGTCGCTCTCGAGGGCGGCGTACTCCGGCTCGCCGATCTCTCCGAGCTCGAGGCGCATCTGGGCCGCGAGGAGCTCCTCCCGCCACACCCGGTCGTCGGACATCTCGGCCTCCACGGCCGCGGCGATCTTGCCCAGCACGAACCGGAGCCCGCCGACCAGGAGCGTGTCGAGGATGATCATTCGGTGTCCCGGGCGCGCTCGAGCTTCAGCCGGATGTTGACGAAGTTGTACGGGGGCCACGGGCCGGTGTACCGGAAGTTCAGCTTGTCGTAGAGGGCCCCGACCTCCTTGACCTTCGCGTCGAAGGCCGTCTCCTTGTCCCGGGAGACGAGGAAGGCCGCGTTCATGATCATCTTGTCGCCGATCGGCTTGTTGCCCCGTGCCGCGACCGACACGTCGCGGAGCTGGGTGAAGATGTCCGCGACATATTGCTCGGAGCGCGCCTGCAGGGCGGCGTCAATCTGGCGGCCGTACTGCATGCGGGCGAAGTACGTCGAGCCCCGCGCCGCGGAGAGCTCGTGCTTCAGTCGCCGGATGTCGTCGTCGTCGTCCTCGATCTCGCGGATCATGATGTCGCGGTCCCACAGCACCTTGAGGCCGAATTCGACCTTGTCCTCCATCTTGTCCAGCACGTCGGAGAACGCGTCGTAGGCGCCGCGGAGGAGCTCGACGATGTCGTCGCGGGTCTTGAAGACGGTGCCGAACGACATGGGGATGACCGTGAAGCACTTCATCACGGTCTCGTTGACCCGCTCGTGGGCGAGCACGTTCCCGCGGGTCGCGTCCAGCACTTCCTCCGGGGTGTCCGAGATCACGGCCGCGATCTCCCGGAAGCTGACGGTGTGGACCTCGGTCGGCTCCGCGCCGAGGCCGATCCGCCCGAAGCGGCGCGGGGCGTTGCTCCGGATGATGCAGTACACGTACTTGCCGCGTGGATCGACGGGGCTCGGGGAGCGGGGGGCCTGGCCGCGTTCGCGGACGGCGGGGGCGGGCGCCGTACCGGACGGCTCCCGCTTCCCGGTCTTCGCCGACTTGGGTCCGGCGGGCGGCGTGACACCTACTGCTCTGGCCGAGCGCTTCGACGGGGTACCGGCGCGTGTCCGCTGCGGAGACCGCTTCTTCACTCCCAACCTCCCGCTCGGGATGCCTGGCCCCCCAGGATACGCTGAATGACGCCCTCAAGCTGGTCGGGCAAGCAGGGTTTGGTGACCACGATGTCGCAGCCGGCCCGGCGGGCGGCCTCGGCATGCTCCGGCAGCGCGTGGCCGGTCAGCACGATCACGGGAATCTGCTTGGTCCGAGGGTCGTGCTTGAGGCGCCGGGTGGCCTCCCAGCCATCCATCACCGGAAGGGACAGGTCCATGACGATGACGTCGGGCAGGAGCCGCTCCGCCTGGCGGAGGGCCTCCTCTCCGTTCTCGGCCTCGGCGACCCGGTAGCCCGAGAACTTCAGGGAGAGCACGTAGATCGTCCGGTTGTCCTGGACGTCGTCGACGATGAGGACCAGCGGCCCCGGCGCGGGGTTGCCGCTCTTTCGCTCCACTGGCTCCGGCAGCTTCCGGCTCACGATGCCCTCGATCCGACCGGGATGCTCAGGGTGAACGTCGAGCCATGGCGGGGCTTGCTCTCGAGCGTGATTCGCCCCCCGAGGACCGCGGCCAGGCGATGGCAGATCGCCAGACCCAGGCCGGTCCCTCCGCCGTCGCGGGACTGAGCGGGGTCAGCCTGCGAGAAGGGCTCGAAAATGCGCGCCTGGTCCGCCTCGGTGATGCCGATGCCGGTGTCGGAGACCGCGATCGCGATGTCGCGGCTCCTCCGCGGGTGCGTGCACGTGAGGGTGACCGAGCCGCGCGGCGTGAACTTGAGCGCGTTCGTCAGCAAGTTCAGGAGGATCTGCTTGATCTTCTGTCGATCGCTTCGGACGGCGGGGAAGCCCGTTGGGACGTGCGCAGTCACCTCGAGCCTCGTGCGACCGATGATCGGCTCGACCTCGCTCATGATCTCCTGGATCAGCTCGCTCATCTTGAACGGGGCGAGGCGGACCGGCATCTTGCCGGCCTCGATGCGACTCAGATCCAGGATCTCGTTGATCAGGGTTAGCAGGTGCCGCGCATTCGCATCCACGCGGGCCAGGGACTCCCGCTGTCCGGAGCCCAGCTCGCCCGAGACGCCGCGGAGCAGGAGGTTCGTGTAACCGAGAATCGCGTTCAAGGGCGTGCGCACGTCGTGGGACACGTTCGCCAGGAACTGGGACTTGGCGACGGATGCCTGCTCGAGCTCGAGGGCCTGGCGGCGCAGGCGCTCGTTCTGGTGGGCGAGGGTCGACGTCGCCTCGTGGACCCGGCGCTCGAGCTGGGCCGACGCGGCCTTCAGTCGCTCGTACAACTCCTCGCGCTCGAGCGCCTCGGTCCGGTCGTGGAGAATGGTGACGATGGCGGACAGCTCGGCCCCCTCGCCGTAGACCTTGCCCGATATCGCTTCGACCGGAATGACGTGCCCGGTGTTGGGATCGACCAGATTGACGCTGCCGTGGTGCCGGGACTGGCCGCCCTGTCCGAACAGGAGATTCGAGACGAACGAGGTGAAGTTGGCGTCGTTCGCCTGGACGCGCTGCGCCGCGGCGGGGCTCGCCTTGGCTGATGCGGAGAAGAGGCGCTCGGCGGGCACGTTCATCATCACGAGATTGCCCGAGGGATCGGTGACCAGGATGGGGTCGGCCACGGAGTCGATGACGAGGTCCAGCCGGTCTCGCTCGGCGCGAACCACGGCCTCCGCGGCCCGGAGCTTCCCATAGTTCTCCTGGATCTCCTCGGTCGCACGGCGAAGGTCGGAGACGTTCCGCAGGATCGACACGATGCCCATGCCCATCCGCGCGTCCCCCGCCGTGGTGCTCAAGAGCTCGAACAGGAGATCCGACCCCTCGGCCGGATCGACGAGCAAGAGCTCACGGTGGGTCGGGGCGCCCGGCTCCACCGCGCTTCGCCCGAGCGCGGACGAGAACAGCATGTTGTTGATGGCCACCGCGCGGCGCCGCCCCTCGCTCTCGTCATCCCGCGCTGCCAGCAGGCGCTCGGCCGGCGCGTTGGCGACCACCATGCGTCCTTCGCTGTCGGTCAGGAGGATCGGATCCGTCACGCGATCGAGGATGTTCTGGAGGAGATCACGCTCGCGGCGGAGACGCCGCTCGGTTTCGAGGCCGGTGGCGCGGAGCCGCGTGCGCACGAGCCGGTGGCCCAGGTACTCCGCCACCCAATCGACCTCGACGCGGTTGACGGTCGCTGGGCTGAGCAGGAGCAGGCCGGCGGGGGCATCGTGCTCGATCTCGACCCCGTGGAGCGGCACCGCCAGGAACGGCGCGCGCCGTGAGGCCCCGAGCTCGGCGACATGGTCGGTCACGACGACCGGTTGCTCTGACCCGAGCGCTCGCGCGAGCGGGTGGTCCCGGGATTCCAGATCCACCGCGATGCTGCCGGGGGCGCCCCGCGAGAGTCCGCGGCCGGTCAGGTGGATGAGATGGGTGCGCTCCGAGTCGATGACGAGACAGTGGCCCTCACGCGCCCCCGCGTGCTCGCTGAGCCAGGCGAGACACCGGTCGGCCATCTCCGCGGGGTCCTCGCCGGAGAGCAGGAACTCCAGGAGGGCGAGCCGCTCCTCGGGCCGCGGCCCGGACCCTCGCGCCGCTCGGACCGAAGCAGCGCCGCGGGACACGGCCTATGCCGACTGCGTCGACCGCCGGCGGCGGCGACCCCGGCTGGATCGGGCGGCGCCAGAGGGAGTGGCGGCGAGCTGCGCGCGGAGGGCGGCATTCTCGGCCAGGACCGCCTCCTGCGACGCGACCGCGGCGGGTCGGGAGACCGGCGCGACCTGCCCGATGGACTCGGAGTACTTCAGGTAGGTATCGATCGACGCCACCACGACCCGCGCCTCGACGGTGATCAGGTCGATCCCGACCAGCGACACGCGGACCCAGGCATCGATCACGATGCCCTTGTCCAGAACTCGATCCAGGACGTCGATGAGGCTGGTGCCGCCCGTGGTGCGCTCAATGGGCATGCGTCATTCTCCCGTGGAGGCGGTCCGCTTGCGCGCCGTCCGGCGGCCGGTCGGCGTCCGTCGCGCGGTCAGAGCGGAGATCCGGCGTTCGAGAAGCCGCACCTGGCGGCGCAGAGACTCGACCTCGCCCGTCCGGGCCTGGGCGCCCGGCGCCAGGTTGCGGTCGTACTTCCACCAGTCGAGCCCGATCTCCTGGGCCTTGTCGATCGAGCACACGATCAACCGGATGCGAATGGTGAGGAGCTCGACTTCGGCGAGCGATATCCGGATGTCCCCGGCGATGAGGAGACCCTTGTCGAGGACCCGGTCGAGCACGTCGACCAGCCCCGTACCTCGCTGCCCTCCGACCACTAGATCGGGCGGCACAGTCCGCGTCGCCTCCCTTCACATCGTTGCGAGTGGCGCTTGGCCGCCCGCGTCGGGCCGGCCCCGAGTTCACGCTACTCAACTGAGCGTCGGGGTTGAGGGATGTGTCGTTTGCGCGGGGCCAGGATAGTCGACCGACCAACCGGTCGCAAGGTGGCGGCCTCCGCCCCAGAGTGCGGTCCAGATCGCCCTGCGGTCGACTGGCCTGGCACCGAGACCCCCTCAGCTGCGAGTGATCACCGACGGCCACGCCGGTCGCTCTCGTGCAACGCGTGTGCCCTGACCGCTGAGGCGGCTGCGCGCCCGCGCCCTCCCAGGGGGCCGGCACGGAAAAGGGCCGGGACGGCCCTCAGTATCGGGGTTTTCGAGGCGATTCCGGGCGAGTCGCTGGGGGTCCCGCGGGGTCGATGAGAGGGACAGGGGGCGATCAGGGCGCCAAACTGTCGTCAGGGCGACGGGGTGTCGCCGGACCGTGACCTTCCGGGTCCGGTGGCCGTCGCAGGGTCGACCGGCCGGTGCCCGAACGCCGACTGCTTCTTTCGCGCGACGGTCCACTTCAGAGCGGCGCCTTTTACCTCACACCCGTCACGCCGTGTCCCGACTGACCCCGCGAGCTTAGAGCGCCGTCACATCCAGATTGGTTCGATGGATGTCGTCGATGGCGGCGCAGCTCACGTTGTTGCTGAACACGCCGGAGGACGGCTGGCCCTCGCTGTTGAGCACGGAGTTGCTGAAGTCGAAGTTCGAGAAGGGCGCGATCTCGAACTCCGCGGTCGAGGTGGCGATCACGGTGCCGCTCGGGTCCTTCGCGTCATACGAAAGCTGCACCCGCGCGCGATTGTTCCCAGAATTGGTGGCGTGGCCTTGGACGGCGCAGCGGTTACCCGCGACCTGCTGTTCCTTTTCGGCCGTGACGGTCACACTCGAGAACCCGGTCGAGCTGGTGTCGCTCCCGCATCCGGCGAGCAGGAGGGTTGCCACCGCCAAGGTTGCCACACCGCCAAGCCACGATCGCATCGTGAGCTCCTCTCTTGAGGCCTGTCGAACATCGCACGTCGGCCATCGCGTGCGGACCCCGACGCTGTTACCGACCGGAGACGACACCCCGTCACCGCGTCGTCATCCTGTCGCGCGCACCGAGTGGGGGCGCTGGGATCTGACTCCGTCATGCACCTGGTGTCAGCAAGTCATGGGCCATTTCCCAGCGATGAGAGCGCGTACGCGGGCCCGCTCCCACATCGCGCCCCCGACCGCAGTGCGCCACGCCATCTGCTGCGATGGGCTGCTGCGACGGGTCCGGCGGTGTTGATTTGTAGAATCGCTGGCCCGAGCCGGCTCCGGGATTGTCAGCGTGACGCTCCGGCGACAGCCCGTCGCGCGCCCGAGATGTCGGCAACCGCGTGACGGCATGCTCCTTGCTCGATCACGTGGGACATGAAGCGAGGCGCCGCGGATCGTCCGGCATCCCGGAGGCGAGTGGAGAGCAGGACCAGAGTCGTGACCGAGCCGCCGCGCGTGACGACCGACTACGACGACGAGTATTCCGAGAGCCTGGTGACGGAGTTCCG
>CAYXBJ010000019.1:0-65585 GCA_964463175.1 uncultured bacterium | reverse complement strand
GGCCGGCCGGCCAGCTGGAGCGAGATCGGCAACCCGTCCCGCGTGAAGCCGCACGGCAGCGCGAGGGCTGGCAGCCCGCTCACGTTGAAGGGCGGCGTGTTGCTCCTCGGGAAGCCCACCGACCGGTCGTAGGCCGTCTCGAACGTCGGCGCCGGCTTCGGGGTCGTCGGCGTCGCGAAGAGGTCCACGCTCCGGAGCGCGTCCAGCATCTCCCGGCGGAGTCGCTCGCGGAGGCGCATCGCCTGCACGTACTCCCCCGCGGTGTAGAGCCCGCCGTGCCGCAGCCGCGTGCGCATCAGGTCGCCGTAGAGGTGAGGACGCTCGCGGATGTCTCGCTCGTGGTAGGCGAACGCCTCCGAGGCCATGATGACCATGAACGACGGCGAGTCCCAGATGTGGCGGAGGCTCACGTCCCGGACGTCCGCGCCCAAGCTCCGGAGCGTCCCGAGCGAGGCCTCGAACGCCGCCGCGACTTCCGGATCGGCGCCCTCGAGGAAGAAGTCGCGCGAGGGCACGCCAATCCGGAGCCCGCGAATCGGCTGCCCGAGCGGCGCGAGGTAGTCGGAGACCGGCGCGCGGCTCGAGGCCGGATCGAGCGGGTCGTGGCCCGCCAGCGCCTGGAGCAGGAACGCGCAGTCCTCGACGGTGCGGGCCATGGGCCCGGTGTGGTCGAGCGTCCACGACAGCGTGAGAACGCCGGCGCGGCTGCAGCGCCCGTAGGTGGGCTTGATCCCCGCGATGCCGGAGAACGACGCCGGCGAGCGGATCGAGCCGCCGGTGTCGGAGCCGAGCGCGCCCACGCACAGCCCTGCGGCGAGCGCCACCGCGGAGCCGCTCGACGAGCCGCCGGGGATGTGCGCAAGGTTCCACGGATTGCGCGCGGGCAGGAAGCGGTGCCCCGGGGTCTGGAGGCCCCAGGCGAACTCGTGCGTGATGACCTTGCCGAGCATCACGCAGCCCGCGTCTTGCAGGCGCGCCACGCAGGTGGCGTCGGCGTCCGGCACCCAGTCCTCGAGGAGCGCCGAGCCGCCCGTCGTCCGGATTCCCCGCGTCGCGAAGATATCCTTGTAGGCCACCGGGATGCCCAGGAGCGGCCGGCGGTCCCCGCCAAGGATGGCGGCCTCCGCGGCCTTCGCCTCGACCAGGGCCCGATCCGCGGTGACCGTCACGAAGGCGTGGAGCGTCGGGTCGAGACGCTCGATGCGCTGGAGCAGTGCCTGGGTCAGCTCGACCGGAGACAGCTCCCTCGCGCGAAAGCGTCGCCCGAGCTCGCGGATCCCGGTGAAGACGAGGTCATCGCCCGCCATCGCGCCCCTCGTTGCCCGTGGCGTCGAAGGTGACGGCGGGCTCGACCGTCCGCAGCGTGTGCGTGTCGGCCCGGCGCAGGGGCGCGAGCGCTTCGCTCAGCAGGCGCCGCACCATCTCCAGCCACTCGTCCGGCACGGCCAGACCGGCCACGGCGGCACGCGCCTTCACCTCGTCTAGCGTCACGTCATCCATGTCGCCCTCCGTCGCCTCGCACGCTATCGCGTTCTTCAAAGCCTGGCAAACCCGACCGCTCGCGGCTCCGTCGCTCGACCCGGATTCAGCGAGAGGGCGGCGCCGTCGAGACCCCCCCGTCACCGCTCGCCGGGGCCGGCGCGCTCTCGAGCGTGATCACCTCACTGCTGTCGTCGTAGCTGAGTAGCTCGGCGTAGCGGCCCCAGCTCACGAGGGTCTCGAGCTGGCGGGTGGCCTCGGCCGGCGGGAACTCGATCTCGAGCGCCCGCTGTACGACACCGGCATTGAGCTGATGCCGGTCGGCCTCACGCAGCAGCGCGGCGAGCCACCGGTAGATCGGCAGGCGTCGCATGCGGCTCGCGAAGATCTCCTTCCGGGCCTGGATGCTCGCGTCGGCGACGGTCTCGCCGAGCGGCGTCAGGGTGATGTCGCCGCGAGCGATCGTGGCGAACCCCTGAAGCTCGGCGGCCTCCGCGAGACGCAGCAGATGGTCGGAGTCGATCTTGAGATCCGCCGCAATCTGGTAGAGATCGGCCTCCGGTCGCGGCAGCCCCGCCAGGTACTCGAGCAGGCCCGACAGGTCGTTGATCGTGATGTGCGGGAGGGCCCGGGTGCGGCCGGGCTCGCCGGGCGCGGTGCCCAGCTCGACGTGCTCCGGCTGGGTCTGCCCGGCCAGGAGCCCGTAGACGCGGTCGACGACCGCCGTGAACTCCGGCGCCCGCCGGTGGCGGGGCTGCGGCAGGTCGACGGACAGCTCCGAGACCACGCGCCCCGGATCCTTCTCCATGACGATCACGCGATCGGCCAGGAAGATGGCCTCCTCGATGTTGTGGGTCACCATCAGGATCGCGCGCGTCGGGATCGCGCCGCTCGTCCAGAGCTCGAGGAGCTCGGCCCGGAGCGCGTCGGCGCTGAGCACGTCCAGCGCCGAGAACGGCTCGTCCAGACAGAGCAGCTCCGGCTCGACGGCCATCGCCCGCGCGAAGCCGACCTTCTGACGCATCCCGCCCGACAGCTCGCGCGGAAAGGCCGACTCGAACCCGTCCAGTCCGACCTTGTCGAGAAGCCCGACGGCCCGGGTCGTGCGATCGGCGGGCGCCACGCCCCGGACCTTGAGGGCGATCTCGACGTTCTGCTGGACGGTGAGCCACGGAAACAGCGCCATGGTCTGGAAGACGATCGCGGCGTGGGGATTGATCCCCTGGAGCGCGGCGCCGCGGTAGAGCACCTGCCCGTCGGAGGGCGTCTGGAGCCCGGTGATGATCCGGAGGAGCGTGCTCTTGCCGCAGCCGGACGGGCCGAGCAGCGCGACGAACTCGCCCTCGCGGATGACGAGATCGATGTCGCGGAGCGCGGTGAACGTCCGCTCCCGCGTCTGGTAGCGCTGGCTCACCTTCCGGAGCTCGACCAGCGGGGCGCCGTTCCGGACCGCCATCACTCGATCCGGAACCGGGATTCGGCCACCCGGTAGAGCCGCCGCCACAGGAAACGGTTGAAGGCGACCACGGTGAGCACCATCGCGAGCGTCGCGGCCAGGAGGAGCGGGTAGTCCCCGGCCGCGGTCGCCTCGGCGATCCGGGCCCCGATGCCGACCGTATGCACGCTCTGGCCTCCGAACTCGACGTACTCGGCCACGATGCTCGCGTTCCAGGCTCCGCCGGCCGCGGTGAGCGCTCCCGTCACGAGGTACGGCAGCAGCGCGGGCAGGAGCAGCGTGCGCCACCGGTCGACCGGCCCGAACTGGAGCAGCGCCGTCGTGTACTGGAGATCGCGCGGGATGGCGATCGTGCCGGCGATCACGTTGAACAGAAGGTACCACTGGGTGCCGAGCAGCATGAGCCCGATTGCCGCCGTGCTGAGACCGCCCGGGATGCGGAGGAGTGCCGAGATCAGCACCGGGAACAGCGCGGTGGCGGGCACCGATGCGGCCACCTGCACCACCGGCTGGAGCGCCGCGGCCACGCGCGGGCGGCTCCCGATCCACACGCCGACCGGCAGGGTCCACAGGGCGGCCAGCGCGAGGGACGCGAGCACGCGTCCGAGGGTCGCGAGCAGCGCCGGCACGAGGCTCACCCACTCGGCCCGGGGCACCAGGCTCAGCAGCATCGCCGCCCGGATCGCGCCGTAGACGAGCACGGCCACGGCGACGCCCGCGAGGAGCCGGAAGCCCCATTTCCGGCGAGCGCCGCTCGAGGTCGGGCCCTCCCGGGCCGGCGGGGCGTTCCAGTGGTGACTGAACGCGGCATCGAGCCGCTCCATCACCGGCCGCGTGACGTCCTGCCGGATCCAGTCGACCAGCATCGACCGCTTGGCGGCCTGAAGGGCCCAGGACGTGGCCGGCGCCTCGCCGCTCACGCTCTCGAGCTTGAAGCGGTCGGCCCAGGCCACCAGGGGGCGCCAGACGAGCTGATCGAGCACGGTGATGAGCAAGACGAGGGTCCCGAGCCCCCAGAGAACCGCGCTCAGATCCCCCTGGCGCGCCGCCTCCTTCAGGTAGCTGCCGAGCCCCGGCAGGCGGAAGTCACGCTCGCCCACGGTGAAGATCTCGGCCGCCATGAGGAAGAACCAGCCGCCGGCCCAGCTCATCATGCTGTTCCAGAGGAGGGTGATGGCCGCGAACGGCAGCTCGACCGCCCGGAACCGCATCCAGGGGCCGAACCGGAAGATCGCGCTCGCCTCCCGGAGCTCGGTCGGGATCGTGGTGAGGGACTGGTACCAGGCGAAGGTGAGGTTCCACACCTGGCTCGTGAAGATCAGGACGATCGACGCCAGCTCGGCCGCGATCCCCTGCGGCAGCAGCGCGCTGAAGCTCAGGAGGACCACCGGCAGGAAGGACAGGATCGGCACGCTCTGGAGCACGTCGAGCGCGGGGAGCACCAGCCGCTCCGCGGCCCGGTTGCCCGCCGCCAAGGACCCGCAGGCGAACGTAAACAGGATCGACAGGAGATAGGCGGCGGCCATGCGGCCGAGCGACAGGCCCGCGTACCAGGGCAGCGCGCCGGGGGCGAGCGTGATCTCGGGGCCCAGGATCCGGCGGGGCGCGTAGTGGGCGAGCCGCACGCCGCCGTAGAGGAGCACGCCGAGGGCGACGAGCGCGATGACGTCGCCCGAGCCGAGGCCGCCCCGGCGGGGCTGCCGGATATCGAAGAGCCTGATGATCTCCACGCGCCGCTCCCCGCGCCAGGATACGCCCGCCGCGCGCACGCTGCGCCACTTGGGCGGGCGAGCGAGCCCGGGCGGGGACGGCGGGCGGCGAGGCGGCTAGGGCAGTCGTCCGATGGCCTTGTCGAGCAGCGCCTTCACCTTGTCCATCGACGCCTTGGCGGGGCCGTTGTGGCCGACGGAGATCCCCATCCCCTTCGCCTCGGCGAAGCAGCCGGTCGAGATGGGCAGGTCCTTCATCGACGCCGGCGGCGTCATGATCAGGCACGCGCCGTTCGGGAAGTCCTTCCGCTCCTGGCTCCAGCCCTGGCTCTTCAG
This sequence comes from uncultured bacterium, assembly GCA_964463175.1. GTDB lineage: Bacteria > Methylomirabilota > Methylomirabilia > Rokubacteriales > DASRDR01 > DASRDR01. Next base: position 60,605 of record CAYXBJ010000019.1, on the reverse strand, counting down.
CGTCTCGAAGCTCTTGTTGAACTGGGCGAGCCCCGCCTCGCGCTGTGCCCCGGGCAACCCCTTCGTGACGGCGAGCGAGACGCCACTCTGGGTCCCCGTGGGCCAGTTGCACATGGCCATCGTCTGGCCTTTCGCCGGCCCTTCGCTGATCGTCATCGAGTCCTCGTGGGGCTGGCCCGCCGTCTCTCCCGTCGCCGCGCCGATCTCGGCCGGGGTCAGGAGAGGGCAGGCCTGCGGCGGCTTCTCCGCGGCGTACGCCGCGCTCCCCACCGCGATCGCCAACGTCAGGGTGCCAACCGATAGCGCTGTCTTCACCGGCGTCCCTCCCAGCTCTCCCCGTGGTCGTCGGTTCCCAGGATGTCGCGTTGCCGGATGACCGCGTCTCCCGCGGCGGTTCCCGGGGGCCACGACACGCCCAGGCCGCGAGCGTAGCCGCGATCGAGAACATCCGCGCCGCCGCCGGACGAGTGTGGTCCCGATCCGGGAACGTGGCCCGACGACATTGTCGCCTCGTTGGCTGCCGGCAAGCCATACCCTGGCCCGGATTGCCGCCACTCACAACCAGCGACTGCCCGGACTTCATGACATCCCGCCATTCCGAGTTCCCCAACCGGGGTCGGCTCGTGCGACACTTGTCTCCACGCGGTGACGCGCCCCCGCGGCCGCCGGAGGTCTGGATGAAGGTCGCGCCCGAGCACGACGTCCCCATCCCCTACATGCAGCGGACGCGCGACTACTACCGGGCGCTCGGCTTCGAGACCGCCTACCGCTGGGCGCACCACGACGCGGTGCCGTTCACGCCCGTCTCGAAGCCACTGGCCCGGTCGCGGCTCGCGCTTATCACGACCGCCGCGCCCTACCAGCCCGGCGCCGGGAACCAGGAGCCCGGCGCCCCGTACAACGCCGCCGCCAAGTTCTACACGATGTACACGGACTCCACGGACTCCGCGCCCGATCTCCGCATCTCCCACGTCGGCTACGACCGGAGGCACACGCACGCGAAGGACCCGAACACGTGGTTTCCGCTCGCCCGCCTCCGCGAGGCGGTGAAGGTCGGCCGCCTCGGCGCGCTCACCCCGCGTTTCTACGGCTCGCCGACGAACCGGAGCCAGCGCGTGACCCTCGACCGGGATGCGCCGGAGCTCCTGGCGCGCGTCCGCGACGACGCCGCCGACGTCGCGCTCCTCGTCCCGACCTGACCCGTGTGCCACCAGACCGTCGGTCTGGTCGCCCGCCACCTGGAAGCGAACGGGATCCCGACCGTGATCATGGGCGCCGCCAAGGACATCGTCGAGCACTGCGGTGTCCCGCGCTTCGTGTTCAGCGACTTCCCGCTCGGCAACTCGGCCGGCAAGCCATTCGATCCGGACTCGCAGGCGGCGACCCTCGAGCTGGCGCTCCGCGTCCTCGAGAGCGCGCCGGGGCCGCGGACGACCGTCCAGTCGCCGCAGCGCTGGAGCGAGGACGCATCGTGGAAGCTCGACTATCACAACCTCGCGACGATGACGCCCGAGGAGATCGCCGAGCACCGCCGGGAGTTCGAGTCCGTCAAGGCGATCATCGCGAGCAAGGCCGACCGGAAGTGACCAGGCCCTTCGCCGGCATCCGCATACTCGACTTCACCCGCTACCTCGCGGGGCCCTACGGCACCTACCAGCTCGCCCTCCTCGGCGCGGATGTCGTGAAGATCGAGGCGCGCGACGGCGACGAGACGCGGGCGCAGCCGGTCGCGTCGGAGTGGGCCGACCGCGGGTTGCCGCCGGGGTTCCTCGCGGTGAACGGCAACAAGCGCAGCATCACGCTGGACCTGCGCACCCCCGAGGCCGTCGAGATCGTCAGGCGGCTCGCCGCGGGCGCCGACGTGGTGTGGGAGAACTTCCGCCCCGGGGTGATGGACCGCCTCGGACTCGGCTACGCCGCGCTGTCCGAGCTCAACCCGCGGCTCATCTACTGCGCCGTCTCCGGCTTCGGCCACTCCGGGCCGGAGAAGACCACCGCCGCGTTCGACGGAAAGCTGCAGGCGATGTCCGGGATCATGTCGATCACCGGTGAGCCCGCGCAGGGGCCGATGCGGGCGGGCTTCGCCATCTGCGACACGATCGGCGGATTGACCGCAGCCCTCGCGGTGGCGAGCTCCCTCTTCCAGCGCACCCACACCGGCCGGGGCCAGTTCGTGGACGTCGCCATGCTGGACGCCGCGCTCGCCTTCATCCCGGGTCCGGTCACCGAGTGGACCGTGGCCGGCATCGAGCAGATCCAGATCGGCAACGGGTCGGTCAGCCGGAAACCCACCGCCAACCGCTTCCGGGCCAAGGACAGCTTCCTCGTGCTCGCGGTCCTGACCGAGCCTCAGTTCCAGCGGCTCATGAAGACCATTGGCCGGGCCGAGGCGCTCGACGATCCCCGCTTCGCCGACTGGGCCGGGCGCACACGGCACTTGCCGGCGCTGCGCGAGATCATCGAGGGCGCGCTGGCCGCCGACGACGCCCGGACGTGGGAGCAACGCCTCACGAAGGCGGACGTGCCGTGCTCGTCCATCTGGAAGATCCACGAGATCGTCGAGCATCCGCAGCTCCAGCACCGCGACGTGCTGCAGACCGTGGCGTCCAAGTTCGGGCCCATGACGCTGGTCGGCTCCGGATTCCGGCTCGAGCACGGGAGCCCGGGCATCGACCGGCCGCCCCCGACCCTCGGTGAGCACACCGACGAGATCCTGGGGGAAGCGGGCTACCGCCCCGCCGAGATCCAGGCGCTGCGCGATCGCGGCGTCGTCTGAGCCGTCCCGCGGGCAGGGGATGCCGCCGTCCGCATCGCCTCGGCCTTCCGAAGACGCCGCTTCTCTGCTAACTTCTGAGATCCGAGGACGCTCCGGACGGCCGGAGGAGCACTCTGGTTACAGAGCCATGACGGGCAAGGCGATCCAGGATCTGGTGGGGCGCGTGCTGATCGACAGGGACTTCCTTGCCGAGCTCGTCCGTGATCCGGACGCCGGGCTGGCCGGTTACGAGCTGACCTCGGAGGAGCGCGCCGTCATCCTGGAGGCCCTCGGCCGCGGGATCCACGGCTCGGAGCAGGAACGGGCCCACGCGCTTCAGAGCGTCATGCTGAAGCGGTGGGCCACCTGACCGTCCCGCGCCGGCCCATGCCGCGCTGGTGAGACTGTCGTGATTGATCGGCTGCCCGAGATCGAGTTCCTTCGCAAGGTGCCCCTGTTCCACGACGTCGAGGAGTCGGTGCTGCGGGAGCTGTGGTACGCGTTCGTCGAGCGGCGTCTGCGGAAGGGCGACATCCTCTTTCGCATGGGCGATCAGGGCGAGGAGCTGTTCCTGGTCAAGCACGGCAGCATCGTCGTCTCCCGGCCGGTCACCGGACGGGTCGAGCAGGTCCTCTCCCGCCTGGGCCCCGGCGAGGCATTCGGCGAGATGAGCGTCTTCGGCGACCAGCGCCACCGGTCGGCCACCTGTCAGGCGGATGTCGATACCGTGCTCTACAGCCTCGACCGCGACAGCCTGAACCGGTTCGTCGCGGTGAACCCGGCGACCGCCGCCCGGTTCTTCCAGCAAATGGCGCAGGTGGCCTTCAAGCGGCTCCGGGACTCGTCCGACCTGGTCGCCGAGGTCACCCGCTGGGGGCTCGAGGCCACCGGGCTGGACGTCGAGCACACCTAGCTTCCGGCGCTCCGGTCAGCGAGGTCACGAACCCGCCTGTGGAGACCCGGCCGAAGCGCGCGCGCATCGAGCTCCTGGTCCGTCACGCGGACGGCGACGGCTTCGAGCTCCGCCAGATCCCGAGCTCGATCGCGTACCTCCACAGCCGGCCCGAGCGCATCCCCACCCAGGACTGGGAGCTCGCCCCCCTGCCCTACGCGTCCCAGGGCGTCGTCACGTACGCGCTGCGGAACAATCGGACCGAGCAGATCATCCAGATCAGCGAGGCCGAGCGATTCCTGTGGGAGCAGATGGACGGGCAGGCCTCGCTCCAGGAGATCGCCACCGCGTACCTGCTCCGCTACGGCTCGTTCGAGTTCGAGATCATTCCGGCGCTGATCGTGAAGCTCCTCCGGGCGGACCTCCTGACGATGCGCCCGGTCTCGCGACTCCGGGCCGTGCTCGCCCGCAACCACCGGAACCCGGCCGCGCGCGCCATGGAGGGGACGCTCCATGCGCTCGAGCGGCTGACCGTCGCCAGCCGCCGTGCCCACGACTTCTTCGTGCGCCTGTACCGCCGAGGCGGCTTCCTGCTCTTCACGCCCTGGGCGGTGCTCGTCCTGGCCGTCATGGTTGGCCTCGGCGGGTGGGGCGCGGTCCAGCTCTGGAAGGATCTGGGCGATGTGACGCACGGGCTCGCCCGGCACCCGCTCATCGCCATCCTCCTGGTCAAGACTGTCTTCTGGCTCACCGTCATCAACCACCAGGCGATCCATGCCCTCGCCTGCATACACTACGGGCGCCGGGTCCGCGAGTTCGGCTTCACGATCCTCCACGGCTTCATCCCGACGTTCTACGCCGACGTGACCGACATCTTCATGGCGAGCCGACGGGCCCGCGTGGTGACCGCCATCTCCGGCCCGCTCTTCCATCTCTTCCTGGGCGGCTTCTCCTTCTGGATCGCGGCCCTGCTGTCGCCGGGCCTGATCCAGGGCTTCCTGGCCGCCTCCGCCATCCTCCAGATCCAGTCCTTCTTCATCAGCCTCTATCCGTTCTGCTTCCTGGAGATGGACGGCTACCACGTCCTGGTGGAGTGGCTCGGGATCCCGACGCTCAACCACGACGCCGAGCGCTTCGTGCTGGAGTCGCTCTGGCCGCGCCTTCGGAATCTTCAGCGGCTCACTCGCCGCGAGAAGGTCTACGTCGCCTACTTCGCGCTGTCGCTCGTGTCGGTGGCGGCGCTCGTGCTCGGGACCGTGTGGCTCCTGGTCAGCGCCGGTGAATCGTGAGCGGCGGCCCGCCCTTCAGCGGACGCGCGCCGGGGCCCGTCGCGCGGGGTCGAACGGGCGGAGGTCCACCGACGACGCGGCGCCGTCCACGATCAGCTCGGCGAGGGCCCGGCCGGTCGCCGGCGCGTTGAGCATGCCCCACGGCCCGTGGCCGGTCGCGACGAATGCCCCCGCGGCGCCCGGCACGGCCCCGATCAGCGGGAGCCCGTCGTCGGTGACGGGGCGGTAGCAGGCCTGGCGCGAGGTGACACGCGCGCCGGCGAGCGCCGTCGACACTCGGCCGGCGGCGCGGATGAGCACCGCGCAGGCCTCGTCGCTGACCGCCACCGCATCCGGCGAATCCGGCAGCGGCGTGGGGTCGGCCATCCCGCACACGTAGACCTCGCCGTCCGGCCGCGGGAAGATCTCGGGCTCGAGGCGCCGTCCGTCCATCAGCCGATAGTCGACGAACAGCGCGTGGGCCGGCACTCCGGGCGCGGCGAGGGTGACGCTGTGGCCCTTCAGGCCGTGGACCGACGGGAGCCCGAGCCCCGTCGCGGCGCGCGTCGTCCACGGGCCCATCGCCAGCACGACCGCGTCGCTCTCGATCGCCGCGCCGTCCGCGGTCACGCCCGCGACGGCGCCGCCGCGGCGCAGCACGCCGTCCACCGTCCCCATCCGGAGCGTCGCGCCGTGCGCCCGAGCCGCGGTGGCCAGCGCGGCCGTGAAGCGGGCCGGATGGATCTGGGCCGTCGTCTCGATGGACCCGATCGCGTCGATGACCGTGCCGTCACCGTCAAGCCAGGGCGGAGCCGGCACGCGGTGCTCCCCGGGGCGGCTCCCGCGCTCGCGCGCGGCCAGCATGAAGGTGTCGACGCGGCGGTAGCCGTAGTCCGCGTCGAGCTCGCGGGCCAGATCGGCGTGGAGGGCGAAGCTCGCCCGCGCGAGCGGGCCCACCGGCGAGCCGTCGCACCAGTCGAGCGCCAGGAAGCCGCCCGACTTGCCGGAGGCGGCGCACGCCACGCCCGATCGCTCGATCACCGTGACGCGGGCGCCGCGGCGCGCCAGGAAGTAGGCGACGCTGGCGCCCACGACGCCGGCCCCGCAGACGATGACGTGTCGAGGCGCGCTCATGATCGCTCCGTCCGAAGAGCTTACCAGGACCGGCGCGGCCCACGGCGGCCGAGTGGCCGTCGCGACCATGCGCATGCCGGCGACACACCCGGGCGGGCTGTCGCGCCTGGCCAGGACGACGTAGAGTCGAGGAGCGGCCAGCCGCCGCGAACGGAGGCGTCATGCTCGACATCCTGATCCAGGGCGGCACGGTGATCGACGGCACCGGCCGGCCCGCGCGGCCGGCCGACGTCGGCATCACCGGCGATCGCGTCGAGACGGTCGACCGCCTGCCCGGCGCCCGCGCGGCGCGCGTGATCGACGCCACCGGCCACGTCGTGGCGCCCGGCTTCATCGACATGCACTCGCACGCCGACTTCACGCTCCCCGGCCTGCCGACCGCCGACAGCAAGGTCCATCAGGGCTTCACGACGGAGGTCGTCGGCAACTGCGGGGCGAGCCCGGCGCCCCTCACGGCGGCCCGGCGCCAGGACGTCATGGAGTCCGCCGGCCTCCCCCTGCCCGCGCTCGCGTGGGACTGGACGACATTCCGGAGCTACCTCGACGTCCTGAACCGCCAGCGCCCCTCGATCAACGTCGCGCCGCTGGTCGGACACGGCACGGTGCGCCTCGTGGTGATGGGACCGGGCGACGCGCCTCCGACGTCCGAGCAGCTCCGGGCGATGGCCCGCGAGGTGCGGCGCGCCATGGACGAAGGAGCCGTCGGCTTCTCCACGGGTCTCATCTATCCGCCGGGCGTGTACGCCGACACCGACGAGATCGTGGAGCTGACCCGCGCCGCCGGTGAGGCAGGCGGCTTCTACGCGAGCCACATCCGCGGCGAGAGCGACACGCTCCTGACCGCGATCACCGAGGCCATCGAGGTCGGACGCCGCGCGTCCGTCCCGGTGCAGATCAGCCATCTCAAGGCGGCGGGCCGAGCGAACTGGCCCGACATGGCGCGGGCGATCGGGCTCATCGAGGCGGCGCGCGCCGAGGGGCTCGACGTCACCGCCGACATGTACCCCTACCCCGCGGGGAGCACGACCCTGAGCGCCCTCCTCGCACCCTGGGCGCACGCGGGCGGGCGCGAGCCGCTCCTCGCGCGCCTCGACAGTCCCGCGGACCGCGCGCGAATCCTCGGGGAGCTGGACAGCGCCGGGATGGCCCACGACGCGGGCTGGGAAGGCATCCTCATCGCCGGATGCCCGGCCCGGCCCGAGTACGAGGGCCGGACTCTCGGGCACATCGCCACCGGGCTCGGGATCTCGCCCGCCGAGGCAGTGGTCGAGATCCTCCGCGAGTCGAAGGGCGACGCCGACATGGTCCTCTTCATGATGAGCGAGGACAACGTGGCCCTCGGGCTCCGCCAGCCCTGGGTCATGATCGGCTCCGACGGCGAGGGCCGGGCGGCCCACGGACCGTACGGGGCCGGCAAGCCTCATCCCCGGAACTACGGCACGTGCCCCCGGTTCCTCGGTCACTACGTCCGCGACCACGGCGTCATGCCGCTCCCCGACGCGATCCGGAAGCTGACCAGCCTGCCGGCGACGAAGCTCGGCCTCCGGGATCGCGGCCGGCTCGAGCCGGGCGCCGTCGCCGACGTCGTGGTCTTCGACCCCGCGACGATCGCCGACACCGCGACCTTCGCCGAGCCCCATCGCTATCCGGTCGGGATTCCCTGGGTCCTCGTCAGCGGCGAGCCGGTGATCGCCCGGGGCGCCCACACCGGGAGCCGGCCGGGGCGCGTGCTGGCGCGCTGAGTCGCGCAGCGGGTGTGACCGACTGCACGGAGCGTGTAGATGAACAGGAGGCTCACGAGATGACCACGAGGTCCTGGGTCCTGGTCGGACTGGTCGCGCTGGCCCTGGCGGCGAGCGCGGGCGCAGCTCTGGCCGACTGGAAGACCAACGCGGCGAAGCGGACGGTCGGACGCGCCGCGAAGGAGGGCATGGAGGACGCCGCGAAGAATGTCGCGGTCGACGCGGCGCTCGGCGCCGCCGTGCCCGGAGGATCGGCGCTGGGCGACATCAACCGCGGAAAGTCGGATCGCGGGCCGGCCATCGGCGCGGCGACCCAGGTTGCCGGCGGAGGTGGGCCCGGGGATCGCAAGGGCGTGGGCTCCGCGGCCGGCGAGGGGCTGGAGGCGGCGATGAACGCGTCGAACGTCGCCTCGAGCATCGACACGGCGGTGGACGTCGCGGACAGGGCGAAGCGCTTGAACAAGGTCCGGAAGATCGTGCCGTGAGGTGGGGATCGACATGCAGACTCGCGCTCGAATCGGACTCGTGTGGCTGGCCGGGCTCTCGCTCGCCTGCGCGGCGTCGGTGGGCGCCCAGACTCCGACGCCCAAGGCGCCGGCACCGCCGGCGAAGACCGCGCCCAAGACCTGGAAGGCTGTGGACGCGCTGCCGCTCACCTGCGCCCAGGCCTGGGTGCAGTCCGGCCGGACCTATCCGGGACTGCTCGCGGTCGTGGAGGTGCTGGCCCGCGTGTCCCTGGCCAACCGGGACCTCACCTTCCCCAACACTCGCGACGCGGGTCTCGACGCGGGCAAGGGCATTGCCGAGGACTGCAAGGCCGACCCGCAGGCTCTTCTCTTCGCTATCGTCGACAAGCACGTGCGCAGGGTCGCCGAGGCCACCGCTCCCACCGGCGGCTGACGGACCGGGCTACGTCGCGAAGGGACTGAGTCGGCGCCGGAAGCGAACGCGGGACTGTAGCTGAGGCTCCCTGCGCGCGCGCTCCTTGGAAGCAGATCGCTGCCGCCATGGGCACGTGCTCGACACGCGGTCGCTTCCCGGCCATGACGCCCGGCGGAGGGCAAAGGGAAACCCCGCGATTCTATCGAGAACCGCGGGGTTCCGATTGGAGCGGGCGACCGGAATCGAACCGGCGACGTCCAGCTTGGGAAGCTGGCATTCTGCCGCTGAATTACGCCCGCGTCCCACTCGGAGTCTAGTCAGCCGCCCCGCGCCCTGTCAATGGTGCGGTGGGTCCGGTCCGGGCCCCTCTGCCACGTCGGTCGCGCCTCCTCCACCCGGCGCCGTCCCTTGCCGGACGAGCCAGCCGAGGGCGTCCGCGCGCGTCCGCACGAGGCCGAGCGCCTGGGCCTCGCGAACCCGACGGAGCGCATCTCCGACCGCGGGTCCCGCGCCGACGCCAAGCGCGGTCATGACGTCCTCCCCTCGCACGAGCGGCGGCTCGGCCGCCTCGCGGGCCGCCGGCTCCTCGCCCGCGAGGAGCGAGTCCAGCAAGGCGCGGGTCCCGCCCCCGTAGACGAGACCCGGGGCCCGGCCGTCCGTGCCGGCGGCGTCGGCGATGGTCAGACACACGAGCGCCGGCACCTCCTCGCCCACGTCGCGGTGAAACCGGTAGCGCGCCCGGCGAGTCACGGCGTCCAGCATCCCGAGGTGCATCGGCCGGAGGTGGTGACGGACGAGGCGCGCGAGGACCTCCGCCGCGCGGCGCGGCCAGGCCAGCCGCTCCGCCATCGCGGCCACCCGATCGGCGCCGATCCGGTCGTGGCCGATGAACCGGGTGCGCCCGTCCGGGTCGACGCTGCGCGTCTCGGGCTTGGCCACGTCGTGGAAGAGCACGGCCAGCTTCCACACCTCGCGCCGGGTGAGCCCGCTTCGCAGCGGTTCCGCGAGCGATGCCGCCACTCGGGCGTCGTGGGGCGCCAGCAGCCCGAGATCGTCGAGCAGCGCGTCGGCGGCCTCGAGCGCTCGGAGCGAGTGCTCCCAGACGGTGAAGCGGTGCGGCAGCGACTGCGCCGCCGCCCGCATCGGCTCGATCTCCGGGAAGACGACGGCGAGCGCCGCCCAGCGGTCGGCCTGACGAATGGCGGGCGCGCTCCGCGGAAGCCGGAGCACGCGGGTCAGCTCGTCGCGAATCCGCTCGGCCGCGACGGAGGTGAGCGCCGGGGCCGCCGATCGCGCCTGCGCCTCCGTCGCGGGCTCGATGGCGAAGTCGAGCTCGTGGGCGAGCCGGACGAGCCGGAGCACGCGCACCGGATCGGCGGCCATCGCGGTGGGCCCGCACGCGCGGAGCCGCCGTCCGGCCAGGTCGCCAAGGCCGCCCGTGGAGTCCTGGATGGGCGCCGGCCCCCGCAGCAGCGCGTGGAGGTCGACCGCGAGGGCATCGATGGTGACGTCGCGTCCCGCGAGGTCTGCGTCGAGCGTCGGGGCCCGGAGATCGGCCAGATCGACCTGGACCGGCGACGGGCCGGCGAGGACCACGCGCGCCATGCCGTGCGGCTCGCCGAGCGGGACGAACGCGCCGCCCAGCCGGTCGGCGAGCCGACGCGCGACGACGCCGCTCTCCCGAGGGAGGGCGAGGTCGACGTCATGGAGCGGCCGTCCGAGCAGGAGATCGCGGACCGCGCCGCCGACCAGCCACACGGGCCCGCCGACCGTCTCGACGATCGTCTCGAGCAGCGGCCGCAGCGGCTCGGTGGGCGCGAGCGCCACGGTGGAGGCCAACGCCGGCTGCCGTGGGCGCGGCATCGGCGCCGACTATGTTCCGCTGGAGCGGCGACGGGCGCCGACCGGGCCCGACATCCGCGTCATCGCAGGCGCCGGGCGACCCGCGACACCACCGCGCTCAGCGGCACGGCGCGCGCCGCCAGCGGGTCAGCCTCACGAGGAGCGGCCTCACCGAGGGACCACCGGTGCCAGCCCGGGCGCCGGCGCGCCAGCGGATGCGAGGGTGCGGTTGATGACGAACGCGGGCGCCGTCGGCGGGGTCGCCGGGTCTCTCACCTCGTAGCGGGGCACATTACCGTGGAAGGACGCCCAGGCCGAGTAGGTGCTCGGGGGACCGATCAGGCGATCGCAAGCCGCCAGCGCGTAGAGGTCCTCGACTTCCTGCCCGGGTCCCGGGAAGACATCCAGGCCGTGGAAGGTCTCGAGGGGGACGCGCTCGTCGGAGCACACGAGGAAGGACACGTTCTCGGAAGGAAACGCGGCCTCGGCTCCCGCCATGGTCGCTCTGTACTGCGCCCAGGTGTAGTAGAAGCGCCCGTCACGGTATCGCTCGTAGTCCCCACGGCGGGCGTGGATCCCGATCACGAACCGGCCCCGCCGGCGCGCTGGCTCGAGGGATGCTCGCGCACGGGACAGGTGCTGATCCCACGGGGTGAGGAAGCGACGGATGACATCCCCGTGGCGCTCACAGTTGACCGCGGTCCGGAAGTGCCAATCCTGGACGAACAGCAGTCGGTGCCGCTGGACCGCCGTGAGGAAGGCCGGGCTGTCGAGATCGAGCCGCTGGTCTCGACCGAGCCGGATGAGGCCGACGTCCCGCCCGTTCTGCTTGAGACCGTGCAGCGCTCCAGCCGTCCAGCGCGTGGCTCGATACAGGAGCTGGCGGCTACCGGGTGGAGCGAACAGTCCCCGTGTCGCAGGGTATCGGCAGAGCAGATCCCAGGCGGCCCGGGGGAAGTACCGGGCGTACGGCCCGAAGGCCGGGTTCGCCACCGAGAATCCGTGCTCGGCCGCGGCGCCGATGAAGTGTGCGAACAGCAGCAGTCGATTGGCGAGGCGTCCCACGCCGCGCGCGATGACGATCACGCCCGGCGACCTGCGGCCCTCGCCTCACCGAATGGCACTCGACCAGGCTCCTGTGGCGCGCCGGCGCTCGCCCCGGCGAGCCTCGAGCCAGCCGCACAACCTGGCCACGCTGGAGACGTAGCCCACCAGCGTGTACAGCGCCGCCACGGCGAGGAACTCGTCCCACACGCTCACCGCGATCCCGGCGTCGCGGAGGGGTGCGGACGCCAGTCGCCGCGCCGGACGGAGCGCGTGTCGCCGGGCGAGCGCGACTCCCACGACCGGAACGAACGTCAGCACGCTCCGCAGCCCGATCCGGTAGTCAGTCCGGGTCCGACGGACCGCGGCCCACCGGTTCGTCCTCCACACCTTGCGGAAGAACGTCCGGGCGTCGTCGACCGTCGGGTGAGCCACGATGGCCTCGGGCGCGTAGACGAGGCGGGCGCCCTGCCCCACCGCGCGCAGGACGAAGTCGTAGTCTCCCCCGGACGGAAGCGAGGGATCGAAGCGTCCCCAGGCGTCGAAGCTCTCTCGGCGGACGAGCAGGTTCGCGGTAACCGCGCGCGACCGTCGGACGTTGCGCTCCTGGTCCAGGTACATGTCGACGGTCAGCACCGACCAGAGCGTCGGTCGCGGCGGGGCGCGGAACACGACGCGGCCCGCGACGATGTCGGCGCCCTCCAGCGCCTCCAGCCCCTCCTCGAGCCACCGCGGCTCGGGCCGGCAGTCGCTATCCGTGAAGGCGAGGACGGCGCCCCGCGCCGCGGCGGCGGCCTGATTCCGCGCCGCGTACGACGTTCTCGCGTGCCCGGAGACCACCCGGATCCGGCCGTCGGGAGCCGACACGTCCGCCAGGGATCCCGCCCGTGATCCGTCGTCGCCGATGATCACCTCGAACCGATGTCGCGGGAGGGTCTGGGCCTCGAGGCGGTCCAGCAGCGCTCGGATGCCCTCGGGGTTGTCGCGCACCGGCACGATGACGGAGACGAGCGGCGCGGCCTCCTCCACGATCATCGGGTGGTCGCGCTGATCGTCCACGTGGCGCGCTCACGTCCTCGAAGGAAGTCGATCGTGCCCTTCAACGCCGCGGCATTGACGACGCAGAAGTAGACCCAGAGGCGCAGGGGCGCCGGCATCGGCCGGCGGCCCCGAGCCATCAGCGCGCCGGCCCCGAAGGCGAGCGCGCCGACGCCCGCGGCGACGAGGACCACCCGGTGGAGCCACTCGTCGAGGAGGGCGAGATTCGTCAGCAGGGCCCCCAGCATGAGGGCCGGCGCGAGCCATCGCAGGAGCTTGTGGCTCGCCAGGCGCACCGCCAGGGCAGGACGAAGCGGCTTCAGGAAGAACCGCACCTGCGCATGCGCGCCCAGCTGTCGCGTGACCATGCGCGCCTTTCGCTGGAACTCTTCCCGGAGGCTGGTGGCGGCGCGCTCGAAGGCCTGCGCGCGAGGCTCGACGAGCACGTCGTACCCCGCCGCCAGCACGAGCAGCGGGTTGAGCGCGTCGTCGGAGATTCCCGATGGCAGCGGGCGGTACAGCGCGCGCCGCATGGCATACACCGCGCCGGTCCCGACGAGGGTTCCGCCGAACTGGCCCTCCATCTCCTTGATCGTGTTCTCGAACCGCCAGTAGAGCCCCTCGCCGGCGCGGACCGAGGGGACTTCACGGTTCACGTACACCAGCTCGCCGACCACGCAGCCCACCCGCGGCGAGGCGAACGGCGCGACCAGACGCTCGAGCGCCTCTGCTCCGAACAGCGCGTTGGCGTCAGTGAACACGATGACGTCCCCGGACGCGACGCCGACCATCTGGTTGAGGAGCGCCGTCTTCCCGCTTCGCTGCGCCGATTCGACCAGCCGGACGCCCTTGGCCCCGAACGACCGCGCGACTTCCGCGGTCCCGTCGGTCGATCCATCCGACCCGACCAGGATCTCGACGAGCTCGGACGGGTATCGAAGCGCGAGGAGATTCTCCAGGCGGCGCCGGAGCCAGCCGGCTTCGTTGTGCGCCGGGAGCAGGATCGACACCCGGGGCAGCGTGCCCGGGTCGACGGACACCGGCGGCGGTGGACGGCGGCCTCTCAGCCGAACGGCGAGCCACAGGAGCGCTGGATAACCGATGTACGCATAGGCGACTGCGCCCAGCAGCAGCCAGAACGCGCGCTCCACGCCGGCATCTTATGACAGTCCCCCGGTCCCTTCCAACATGCAGGCGTCAGGACGGGGACCGCGCTCAGGAGGACGGCGGGAGGGCGCCCTCGCCCCCCGGGGGGCGCTCGACGTCGAGCAGCTGGGCCTCCACCAGGCCGCGGTATGCGGCGCTGCGCTCCAGCAGCTCGGCGTGACGGCCCTGGTCGACGACGCGACCGCGATCGAGCAGGACGATCAGTCCCGCATGCGCCACCGTGCTCAGCCGGTGGGCGATGACGAAGACGGTCCGCCCGCGCATCAGCGACGCGAGGCTCCGGTGCACCAGCCGCTCGCTGGCAGCATCGAGCTCGCTCGTCGCCTCGTCGAGGATGAGGACGCGCGGATCGGTCAGGATCGCCCGCGCGATGGCGAGCCGCTTCCGCTGCCCGCCGGAGAGGCGGACCCCGCGCTCCCCGATCAGCGTGTCGTAGCCGTCCTCCATCTCCTCGATGAACGGGGCGGCCAGCGCCGCCTCCGCCGCGCGCGCGATGGCGGCCGGCGACGCGTCCCGGACGCCATACGCGATGTTCTCGGCGATGGTGCCCTCGAGCAGGAACACGTCTTGCTCCACGACGCCGATCAGCCGGCGGTAGCGCCGCAGGTCGATCTTCCGGATGTCGATCCCGTCGAGCTCGATCACCCCTTCGGTCGGGTCGTGGAAGCGGGCGATCAGGTCGCAGAGGGTCGACTTGCCCACCCCGCTCGGCCCGACGAGCGCCACGACCTGGCCGGCCGCGACCTCCAGCGTCACGTCGCGGAGCGCCGGGAAGCGCCGCCCCGGGTACTGGAAGCTCACGCCGCGGAGGGTGAATCGCCCGGCGATCTCGTCCGGGCGCGGCGTCAGCGTCCCGGACGCGCCCGGGAACTCGGTCTCCTCGTCCAGAATGTCCAGGACGCGGTCCAGGGCCGCGAGCCCGTTCTGCACGTCACCGGCCGCGCCGGCCAGGGCCCCCATCGGACCGATCAGCATCCCGAGGTAAAAGAGGAGGGCCACCAGTCTGCCGACGGTGAAGGCGTGGGCCGGATCCAGGGTCCCGGCCCCGACCGCGGCGGCGTCGGCCAGGATACGGCTGCCGCCGTACCAGAGCAGGATCGCGAGCACCGCGGGCGCCAGCAGCGCCCAGGCGACGTCGACGGCCGTGCTCATCCACCAGACCTGCATCTCCTGTCGGAGGTTTAGGTGCCGATCGCGCGCATCCCGGAGCGCCTCCGTGCGCTGCCGACCGAATCCCCGGATCACCCGGATGCCGGCGAAGACCTCGGTGACACGCGCGTCCATGCGCCGACGCAGCAGACGCGTGTCCCGCCACAGGGGCCGCATGCGGCGGACCCACCGCCGGTGGACGAGCGCGGCGAAGGGCCCGACGGCCAGGACCACGGCGAGCGCGCGCCACTCGATGTAGCCGAGGGCCGCCGCGGTCCCGAGCAGCTGGATCAGCGACCGCGAAGGCTGATAGACCATCGAGTTCACGAGACCCGCGGCGCCGTTCACGTCGTCCCGCAACACGCTCGCCAGGCCGCCGGACTGATAGGCGCGGATCCGGTGGATCGGCAGCCGGGCGATGTGCGCGAGGACCCGGCGCCGGAGCCCGGACTGGAGCTGGCGGCCCGCGAGCGCCCCGAGGTAGCGGCCCCATGTGCCGATGACCGTCGACACCACCATCACGCCGAACAACCCGATCGCGACGACCGCGAGGAGCGTCCGCGGCGCCAGGGTCACGCCGATCCCGCCGAGGACATCGGACGCCGGCCGGTGGCCGAGGACATGATCGATGGCGAAGCCGGTGACCGCCGGGGGGACGAGCCGGAGCGTGGAGGCGACCGCCCCCGCGACGAGCGACACCCCTGCCGCCAATCGGACACCACGGAGGAAGCGCCAGAACTGGGGGAGGAGCTCCCGCACCGCGCGGTGACGGGGACGTCCGCGTCGCGCGCCGGGCGCCGGGGCTCCGTCCGTCGAGACGGCCACGGCGCCCCGCCGGTAGTCCTGGAAGCGGAGACGACTCCCCCGGTGCAGGTCGCTCATGGGCGGATCCGGCTCAGGCGACGCTCCCGTCCGCCGCCGGATCGGCGGTCGCGAGGCGCATCGAAGCCAGCGAGAACCCGGGTGCCGACCACATGCAGTGCCGGAACGATTGTACCGCCGCACCGAAGCCTCGCCCCGGGCTCGACGGTGGGGCGGCCAGCCTTCCTCGGCGCCCGGGAGGCCGCGACCCGAGAGGGCATCTTGCCGTGGGGCCTCCGCGACTCGATAATCGCGGCCATGACGAGACCCCGCTCGCGACCGGGCGGCGCCTGATGGCGCGAGGATTCGCCCTCGGCGCCGGGGTCGCGCCCGAGGTGATCCGCGCCGCGGCCCGGAATGCCGAGTCGCTCGGGTACGGCTCCTTCTGGGTGAACTACCCCGCGCCGACCGACGGCCTCGCGACCCTCGCTCACGCCGCGGCCGAGACGGCGCGCATCGCACTCGGGGTCGGCGTGGTGCCGCTCAACACGGTCGGCCCCGACGTCATCGCCACTGGCGTCCAGATCCATCGCCTCCCGGTCGCGCGGCTCCTCTTGGGAGTGGGCAGCCCGAATCCCGGATCCCTCGGCCGCGTGCGCGACGGGATCGCAGCACTGCGAGCTCGCCTCCCGGCGCGGCTCTACGTGGCCGCCCTCGGGCCCCGCATGTGCCAGCTCGCCGGCGAGGTGGCCGACGGCGTCCTCCTGAACTGGCTCACGCCGGAGCACGCGCAGCGGTCCGCGGAGTGGGTCCGGGAGGCCGCCGCCGCGGCCCGGCGGCCAGCTCCCCGCCTGGCGAGCTACGTGCGCGTGGCGATCGGGCCGGACTGCGCGGCGCGCGTCGACGCCGAGGGACGCCGCTACGCCGCGATCCCCGCCTATGCGGACCACTTCGCGCGGATGGGCGCGCCGCCGAGCGCGACGGCGGTGGCCGCCAGGACCGCGGCCGAGGTGCCGGACGCGCTCGCCCGCTGGGACCGGGTGCTCGACGACGTGGTGGTCCGGGCCCTCACCGCGTCCGACACCGTCGACGAGACGCTCGCCGTGCTCCGCGCGGCCCGGCCCGCGTAGTCCCCGCCCGATCGCCGGCCCGTCGCCGCTCGCGCGGCCCGCTCGGGGCCCGCGCCCCGCGTGGCGTCAGCCGTCGATCTTGAAGAAGGCGCGCGCGTTCTCGTAGAAGATGCGGCGGTAGACCTCCATCGGGAGATCGCGCGCCCAGAGCCCCGCTCGCTCCGCCTCGTACGGATACGGCAGGTTCGGAAAGTCGCTGCCGAAGAGGATTCGGTCCGCGTAGCGGACGAGGTCGGCGTCGCGCACCATGGCCGGATCGATTCCCGTGAACGGCAGGGACGCCTCGGTCATCGCCATGGTCGTGTCGAGGCGGAGGTGCGGGTAGCGATCGAGGAGCTGGAGCGCCCCGCGGGTCTCGAACGCGCCCATGTGGCAGATCGACGCGCGCAGGCGCGGGAACCGCTCCAGCACGCGCTCGAAGCGCGCCAGGCCCGTGAACTCGTTGGTGTGCGGTCCGGTCCCCAGGTGGATGACCAGCACTCGATCGAGCGCGACGAGCCGCTCGTAGACCGGCAGCATCCGCGGGTCGTCCGGATGGAAACGCTGGACCTGCGTGTGAATCTTGAGCCCTCCGAGCCCCCACTCGCCGCAGGCCTCGTCCACGAGGGCGCGGGGATCCTCGTCGGCCGCGTGAACGGTGCCGAGCGGGATCCCGTCCGGGAACCGGGCCGCGGTGTCGCGTAGCCAGCGGTTCAGGTCCCGGGCCATCCCGGGCCGGTGGGCGTACGAGAAGAAGGCGAAGCGCTCCACGCCGGCTCGGCGCAGCGCGGCGACCACCTCGTCGGGCTCGGTCGGGCCCTGGAGATTCCAGCGCGTGTGCTCGGCGAACCACCGCCGGATCGCGGCGAACAGGCGCGGCGGGTGGAGATGCGTGTGCGCGTCGATGTAGCGGAAGCCCGCGGGTGGCTCCACGCGTCAGCCTGACCCGGGCCGGACGGTCCGGTGCACGACCCAGTCGACCGGGAGTCCCGGAAGCGACGATCGGGTCTCGCCGGCCCGGGTGAGCGCCCCCACGGCGAGACGCACTTCGTCGACCGGTACGCCGAAGAGCCGGGCCATGCCGCGCGCCGAGCCCCATCCAGCGCCGCCGAGATATCGCCCGATCAGGCGCCGGAGCGCCGCCGGGCGACCGAGGCGTCGGCCCTCTGCCACCGCGTCCGGCAGCCAGGCCTCGAGCAAATCCCAGCGGTACGAGAACGACGGATCGTAGCGCTCCTCGGTCTTCACCGCGAAGAGCCCCCGCTGGAGCTCGGCCACCGCGCGCTCGAATCCCCGCGTCGAGCCCGGGTCCAGCATGAGCGCCTCGGCTCGCCACTCTCGCGTGTAGAGCGGATGCCGGCGGATGAGGACGTCCATGAGGCGCTTGGCCGCGTGGGACAGACGGCCCGCCTCGTACTCGGCGCGGTAGTCCCGCGCGCGCTGGCGACCCCGACCCAGCGCGTAGAAGGCGGGAAAGAGATCGAGGGCCACGAGCACGGGCCGGCCCTTCAGGAGCTTCCCGTAGTAGACGGCGCGGCGGGCCGGCAGGCTGTCCTTGAGCTCCCAGGTGAGGCCGATGCCCCGGTCATGATGCGAGCGCCGCGGCCATCGCGGGTCTCGCCGGCCGACGACGGCCTCCCACAGACATGCGAGCCCCTCGGGGAACCGGTAGAAGGTGGAGCAGACGCCGACCTCCTCGACGAAGGCCAGGGCGTCCCGCTCGCCTTTGATCCGACGCGCCGGCGTCCGGCGGAAGGCCACGTCCCGGGCGCGCTCGAGGTCCTCGCGGGTGAGCGGCCGGAGCGTCGGGAGAGGCGGAGCCATCCGCCCGGCGGCAGTCAGTCGAACCGGAGCCCCTGCTCGCCGACGCGGTACTCCACGATCTCGTCGCTCATCGCGCTGCCGCGGTGCTTGGCGACGGCGACAAAGCGCCCGACGCGGAGACCGACCTTCTCGCGCCCGAGGAGAAGCACCGTGTTGGCCACGGCCCCGATGTCGCCCGCCGTCACCTTGCGCGAGACGAGATCCTCGAGCCGGGTCTCCTCGGTCGTGACCAGGAGCAGGGTCGTGATCGAGCCGTGATCGTAGAGGTGGCTCTCGATGAACGCCCGGTGCTGCCAGACCGGCAGGCAGATCTCCATCCCGAGCGTCTCGGCGTCCCGGTGGATGATCTTCCGGTAGAGGTCGTCGACGATGTACGCTTGGATGGAGTCGTCGCTGTCGCGCGGCTCGATTCCGTCCACGACGACCCGCCGCGACCCGTTCGCGAAGTGGAAATAGAAGAACGGGCGGGCCGTGTAGAGCGCGCTCGCGTACGTCGACTTCCAGTTCCAGTCGAATTCCCGCCCGTCCGGCGTGGCGGCCTCGTAGTCGCTCCGCCGGCCCACCCACGGGAAGACGTCGAGGTAGTGGGCCTCGAGTTGGTCGGCCGGCGGATACGGATCGCTCATCGGCATGACCGTGTGGGTCCAGCGCCGGACCGGCCACCGGTAGAGACGCTCGGCGTACGGGCCATGCTGCTGCGAATCGCCCCGCGCGTTCATGTCGACCAGGAGGCCGGGCGCGCCGTCCGCCCCGCGCCCGGCGTGGGCGAACGTCAACCCGAGGTGCGTCTTCCCGATCCCCGTCGCGCCGTAGACAACGGTGAGGGTCCCGGAGAGCAGCCCGCCTCCCAGCATCGCGTCGAGCCGCGGGACACCGGTGGAGACACGCGCCGCCGTGGTCACGAGGTCGAAGGATACGGACGGCCTTGGGGCGCGTCAACCACGCGGGGCCTCACGGGAGCGACGCCCTGCCCGCCGCGCAGGCCCCGTTCGGCGGCCGCGGTCTAGACCACGAGGAGCGACAGCGCGAGCGCCCACAGCGCGAATGCGCCCGCGGCCGCGATGGCCGCGCTCACGTCGCGGAGCGAAAGCGTCCGGACCATCCTTGTCACCTGTTGAGTCGTGATGGGCCAAAAAAAAGACCGCGGACGACGGCTCGCGATCGACGCGCCCGCCGACACGGCGTCGACGCGCGATCCTACGCTCGTCGAGCGCCGCTGGCGACGCGAGCCCGCGGAGTCATTCGTCATCGGCGCGCGGACGCGCATCGCGTGGCCGGGCGTCCACTCCTTGGACACCGTCAGGCGGGCGGCCGCGTCCCCTCTCGTCCGACGGCCGCCGCCAGCCGAACCCCGGCAATCCGCCGCGGCGGCGCGCGGCCGCGCGATCCCTGCGCTGGAGACGCGATCAGATGCCACGGACGAGCCCCACGACCTTGCCGATGATCCGCAGGTCCTTCTCGCCTTCCCGGACCACGATGGGCGCCATGGTCGGATGCTCCGGCCGGAGCAGGACCGCGTGCCCGTCGCGCGCGAACCGCTTGACGGTCGCCTCGCCGTCGACGAGCGCCACGACGATGTCGCCAGGGTGCGCGTGGTCCTGACGCCGCACGAGGACGAGGTCACCCTCGACGATGTGCGCGTTGATCATGCTCTCCCCGTGGACGCGGAGACCGAAGACGTCGTCGCCGCGCCCGCCGACCCACGATGGATCGAGCGGCAGCGTCCCGTCCCGGTTCTCCTCCGCGAGGAGCGGCGCGCCGGCGGCGATCCGGCCGAGGATCGGCACCTCGTGCATGGACGGGGGCTTCACCGCTAGCGTCAGTGCGCGCGAGGTCCGCCCCTCGGTGCTGCGCCGCCGGAGGTAGCCCTTTCGCTCGAGGGCCCGGAGATGATCGAACGCCGCGCGGGGCGTCACGTGGAAGCGCCCCCCGATCTCGCGCACCGTCGGCGGGACGCCGTGCTTCTCGGAAAAGACCTGGATGAACTCGAGAACCTCGCGCTGGCGGTCGGTGAGCCTTGGGTCCATGGGTGTTCCTCCCGCCAGGAGTCTAGTCAACACCCGTTGAGGCAGTCAACCAAAAAAAGAGGGGGGTCAGGAGGCGACGGCGACTTCCTTCGGATCACACACGGGGCAGGGCTTGAGGCCCTGGTCGAGCCCCTCCGATGGGGCCGTCAGCGGGATCCGCTCGGACACGGGCACCCGGGCACGCCAGGCGCACTCGCGACGGTGGAAGAGCCGCCCGCCCCGGCTGGTCCAGTACGGCTCGAGCGGCTCGTCCGAGGCCTGGGCGTCGACCGTCCCGGATCCGTGGTGCTCGCCGTGCGCCACCGGCGAGGTCTCGGCGGCGCCATGGCCGTCGGTCGCAGCGCCGTGGCCGTCCGCAGCGCCGACGGCCGCGGTCGTGGCCGTGGCCGCCGTGGGCCCGGACGAGGCCGGCGGCGGCGACGTGATGTCGGCGTCCAGGTTCAGCTGGAGATTCTGCTCCACGGTCGACCGGAACTCGTCGCTCGCCCGGCGGAACTCGCGCATGGCACGGCCGAGCCGCCGGCCGAGGTCGGGCAGCTTGTCCGGCCCGAAGACGATCAGGGCCAGGACCATGATGACGAGGATCTCTTGGACGCCGATGTCCAGCATGGACTGGGCGAATCCTACACGATGGGGCGAGCGCGCGCACTCGCCTTTCGCCCCTCGGCCTCGATCGCTCGGTGTAGCAAGATGAGGATGGCCAGCAGGAACATGTGGCTCGCGGACCACATCACGCCGCCGCCGAACGACTGGTCGTCCAGCGGGCTCCAGTCCACCAGAAGCTGCGGCGCGGCGGCGTACGAGGGGTAGAACACCCGTTCCGCCATCCCGAACACGGCGCCCAGCAACGTGTTCTGGCCCGTCGCCAGGACGAGGTATCCGATGCGCGCCCCGTACATCACGCCGCTGGTGAGGTGATGGAATCGGGGCGCGGGATTGATGATGGGCCACCAGAAGAGCACGGCGGTTCCGAAGAAGGTCAGGTGCTCGAGGTCGTGCAGCACCGGGTATCTCAGCGCCGCCTCGTAGAGGATCGGGTGATGCCAGCTCCAGAGCGTCACGGTGAAGAGCGTCAAGGCGACCGGCATCCACGTGAGCGTGGCGAGGACGCGTCGCACCGGGCCGGGACGCGCCACGAGCCCGCCGATGCGTCGCCGGAGGGACGGCGTCAGGGCCCAAAGGATCAGCGGGAACGGCGCGCCCAGCAGGAGAAGCGGCGGCGCCGTCATCATCAGGAGCTGGTGCTGCATCATGTGCGCGGTGAACGAGAGCTCGGCGAGGACCTCGAGGGGCGAGCAGAGGGCGAGCACGATCGTCACCAGGCCCAGCAGATAGGCGAGGAGCCGCCAGCCGGGCGCGGCGCCGCGGGTCCGCGGCGTTCGGCGGAGGCGCCACCAGCCGCGAACGTACAGCACCCCGAGCGTGGCGACCAGCAAGAGCACGAGGGGCCGCGGATACCACGCCCCCGCCACGCGGAGGAGCAGATCCCCGAACCCGGTGGCCAGCGAATCGGTCGGCGGCACGGCGGATCAGGCCTCCGGCTCGGCCAGGAGCTGGCCGAGGTAGCCACGCGCGTCAGCGCCCACCCAGTCGCGCCCGCCGAGCACCGTCCCGACCACCATCCCGCGGCGGTTCACGACGAAGGTCGCCGGCAGCGCGTAGACCTGGTAGCGCTCGGCCACCGCTCCCTTCTTGTCCAGCAGCACGGGGAGGATGACCTGCCGCTCGCGGAGGAACGCCTCGATGCCCGGCTGGGCTTCCTTGTAGTTGACGCCGACCACCGCCAGCCCCCGCGGCCCCAGCTCGCTGGCAAGCGTGCCCAGCCCGGGCATCTCGTCGCGGCACGGCCCGCACCAGGTCGCCCAGAAATTGAGCAGCACCACGCGGCCCCGGAGGTCGCGGAGCCGGACCGGCTGGCCCGCGAGGTCGACCAGCTCGAAGTCCGCCGCGACCATCGGTTCGGCCGCACGCGTGACCTGAAAGGTGTCCGAACGCCTCGCGGGGGTGGCGCGACCCCAGTAGGCCGCCCCGCCGACCGCCGCGGCGAGCAGGACGACGCCGGCCGACAGCTCGAACAGCTGGCCACGCGTCATCGAAAGCCGGCTCCGGGCATGGTCGGATAATAGCCCCGCCCCGCGGGCCCGACAACGAGAGGAACCCTGACACGCGCGGCGCGGCCTCGTCCAAAGGCAGTCGCGGGAGCGGCGACCGTCAGCCCGAAGTCCCCGGGCGCGATCCGTCGAGGTGATAGTCTCCGATCAGCGTGACGCGCCTCCTCGGTCTCCTCCGTGGCCGCGGCCCGACCCCCTGGCTCGTCCCCACCGCCCTCTGCCTCCTGGGCGCGGCCCTCCGCTTCTGGCAATACGGGACCGGCGCCTCGCTGTGGGCCGACGAGGCGAACCTCGCCCTCAACGTCATCGATCGATCGGCGAGCGGGCTTCTGGGTCCACTCGACTTTCGCCAGGTCGCGCCACCGGGCTGGCTCCTGCTCGTGAAGGGGACCGTCACGCTCTTCGGGGATGGGGAGCGTGCGCTCCGGCTGATCCCGCTCCTCGGGAGTCTCGGGGCCCTCCCGCTCTGCTGGTACGTGGCGCAGCGCGTGCTCGTGCCCGGCATCGGCGCGCCGCTCGCGCTCGGCCTCGTGGCGACGGGCACCTCCTTCATCTTCTATGCGGCCCAGGTGAAACCGTACTCCACCGACGTCGCGGTCGCGCTGCTCCTGACCGCCCTGGCGCTGCCGTCGCACCCCGGCGGGAGCCGGCGACGCGCGCTGGCTCTGGGTCTCACGGGCGCCATCGCACCATGGGTGTCGTACCCCGCGCTGCTGGTCGACGCGGGCCTGCTTCTCGCGCTCGCCGCCGCAGCGCTCGGGGAGGATGGCCGCGCGCGACTCCGCCCGCTCGCGCCGGTGGCGCTCGCGTGGGCGATGAGCGGCGCGGGCCTGCTGGTGTGGGCGCGGCACACCCTGACGCCGGACGACGTCGTCTACATGCAGCGCTTCTGGGCCCGCGCCTTCTTGCCGCTGCCGCCGACGACACTGAGAGATCTCGCCTGGCCGGTGATCAGGCTCAGCAGCGTGTACGGCGGGGGCGGCCTCCGCTTACCGGTCCCGGGGGTCTTCCTGGTCCTGGCGGGAATCGGAGCGTGGGGACTCTGGCGCGCCGCGCGCGACCGTGCGTGGCTGCTCCTCGGTCCGATCGTGGCCACGTTCGGCGCGGCCGCGCTCCACGTCTACCCGTTCGCGCCACGCATCACGCTCTTTCTCGTCCCGTCGCTCCTCATGCTGACGGCGGCGGGCCCCGACACGCTGGGACGCCTCGCCGGAGCGTGGCGCTCCCGGGTGGTGGCCCTCGGCGCGATCGCGTGCGCGGCGCTCGCGCTCCTCGGCGTCGCGCGGAGCCCCCTGCCCTACGCACCCGAGCCGCTCGCGCCGGTCGTCCGGGCGATGCGGCAGGCCTGGCAGCCGGGGGATCGCGTCTACGTCTACTACGGCGGGGAGAAGGCCTTCGTCTACTACGCGCGGCGGTACGGGTTCGCGCCCGGCGACTACGTCCTCGGCCGCTGCGCGCGGGAGGATCCGCGGGAGTACCTCCGCGAGCTCGACGCGTTCCGCGGCGCGCCCCGCGCATGGCTTGTCATGACCCACGCGGTGCCGGAGGAGGCCGCCGCCCTGCGCGAATACCTCGATCGCATCGGCACGCGCCGCACGTCGCTGGAAGCCGGCGAAGGCCGCGGCCTTCGCCAGAGCGACCGCGCGCGCGCCGACCTCTACGACCTCGGCGATCCGACGCGCCTGGCGGCGGTCACGGCCGACACGTTTCCTCTGCCTCCGGCAGGCGAGCGCGGTCGCGGGCCGGCCTGGTCGTGCCATCCCGGCGCGTGAGCGTCGGGAGAATCAGGCGTCGCGCCCGCGCGAGGCAACGGGAGACCTCTGGTGGAAGCGGCCGCGGCGCCGGCCGACGCATCGTGCGCGCCTCCACGCGCCGGCTGGCACGCGACACGTCACGAGACCCCTCGGGCCGGAACCGTGGCCCGAGCGCTACCAGATCCGCATCGAGCTCCGCACGATCGCGTCGAGGTCCCCCGCGCCCACGCTCCGCGGCGTGTTGGCGAGGAGGCGGGGCTGCTGGAGCGTCCCCTCCACCAGCGCTGCCGCGTCTCCCTCGGTGTAGCCGACGGCCTGGAGGCCGTTGGGGATGCCCACGTCGCGCATGAGAGACACGAGCGCCCCGGGCAGCGCCTCCCGACGCCGGGCGTCGTCCAGCCCCCGCACCGGGACCCCGAGGAGCTCCGCGGCCCGGAGGTGCCGCTCGGGCGCCGTCGCGTAGGTGAACCGGAACGCGGCGGGCGCGGTCAGGATGACCGACATGCCGTGCGGCACCAGCGGGTGGCCGGTCGGATAGCCGGCGGGCTGGAAGTCGCGCACCAGCCCGGCGACCGGGTACGCGACCGCGTGCGGCAGGTGGACGCCGGCGTTGCCGAACCCGATCCCGGCGTAGTTCGCCGCGAGCGCCAAGTGGGTGCGGGCCTCGAGGTCCATGCCGTTCAGCACCGCGCGCCGCAGATAGCGGCCCACCAGCTCGATCGCCTTCTCGCACCAGACGTCGCTCGCCGGGTTGGCGCCGATGTAGGCCGGGCGGTCGGGCGGATGGTGCTTCGGGCGCGCGTCGTAGGGCCGCGTCGTGTAGGACTCGATCGCGTGCGTGAGGATGTCGGCGCCCGCGGCCGCGGTCACCCCCGCCGGCGCGGTCAGCGTGTTGAGCGGATCGACCACGCCGAGCGTGGGACGCAGGAGGCGGCTCGAGACGCCGGCCTTGACGTGCTGGTCGACCACGTGCGTCACCAGCACCGCGGTCGTCTCGCTGCCGGTGCCGGCCGTCGTCGGCATCGCGATGAGGGGCTTGAGCGGGCCCGGCACGGGCCGGCCCCCGCCGACCGGCTTGTTCACGTAGTCGAGCAGCGGCGCCGGATGGCACGTGAGGAGGTTCACCGCCTTGCCCGTGTCGATGGCGCTGCCGCCGCCCACCGCGACGAAGCCGTCGACTTCCTTCGTGCGCGCGTACTCGGCGGCCTCCTCCATCGAGCGGTCCGTCGGCTCCACGGCGGCGCCGTCGAACACCTCCGCCTTGATCCCCTGCTCGTCGAGCAGCGCGCGCACGCGCTCCGGGAGTCCGAGGGCGGCGAGGCCGGCGTCGGTGACGATCAGGACCTTCCGGAGCCCGAGGCGGCGCGCGTCGAAGCCGATCTCCTCGGTGGCGCCGAGGCCGAACTTGATCGGCGACATCTCCATGACGAAGACGGTCTCGGTCGGCAGCGTGACGCCCTTCATGACGCTCCCTCCGGCGCGGTATGCTTCCGCGAGCGGATTATAGCGCCGCCGAGACCGGCGGCGCCGGGAGGACCGGATGCCCATCCGATCGGACTCGCACGAGGCGCTGCTCGCCGTCGCCCGACAGGGACTGCCGCGGGAGGACGGGCGGCCGGTCCGGCCGAAGCGCGTCGTCATCGTCGGGGCTGGCATGGCGGGCCTCGTCGCCGCCTGGGAGCTCGCGCGGGCCGGGCACGATCCGATCGTGCTGGAGGCCCGGAACCGCGTCGGCGGGCGGGTCCACACGCTGCGCGAGCCGTTCACCGACGGTCTCTACGCGGAGGTCGGCGCGATGCGCATCCCGCGCACGCACGACCTCACACACGCGTATTGCGAGCGGTTCGGCCTGGCGCTCCGCCCCTTCACCATGAACAACCCCCAGGCCTACGTCTTCCTGCGCGGCCAGCGGTGGCGGCTCGGGGAGGTGCAGGCCGCGCCGGCGTGCCTGCCCTTCGCCCTGTCCGACGGGGAGTGCGGGCGGACGGTCGACGCGCTCTGGGGCGAGGCGATCCAGGGATTCATCGACCGCGTGGCGCGCGAGGGCAACGCCGCCTGGGCGGCCATCGTCCGCGACTGGGACCACTGCTCCACCCGGGAGTTCCTCGAGGAGTGCCACTGGTCCGAGGGCGCGATCGAGGCGTTCGGCCTCCTCTCGTTCCAGGAGGCGCTCATGAACTCCTCCTTCCTGGAGCTCCTCCGGGAGGAGGTCACGCGATGCTACGTCGACCTGACCGAGATCGAGGGCGGGATGGACCGGCTCCCGCACGCGTTCCTCCCCGCGCTCCGGCCCCGCATCCGGTTCGGCGCGAAGATGATCGCCCTCGACCAGGACGAGCGCTCCGTCACGGTCCACTACCAGACGCCCGCCGGGCGCTTCAGCGAGACCGGTGACTACGCCATCGTGACGGTGCCGTTCGCCGTCTTCCGGCACGTCGAGACCTTGAAGCCGTTCTCCCCCGCCAAGCAGCGGGCCATCCGCCAGCTCCACTACGACGCCTCGGCCAAGATCCTCCTCCAGTGTCGCCGGCGCTTCTGGGAAGAGGACGACGGCATCGTGGGCGGAGGGACGGCGACCGACCTGCCGATCCGCGCGCTCTACTACCCCGATCACGGCCGCGAGACCGGGCGCGGCATCCTGCTCGCGAGCTACACGTGGTCGGAGGACGCCCAGCGCTGGGGCTCGCTCGCGCCGAGCGACCGGATCGTCCAGGCCCTCGAGAACGTCGCGCTGATCCACCCGCAGATCACGCAGGAGTTCGAGGTCGGCACCTCGTACATGTGGCACCACGACGAGTTCGCCGGGGGCGCGTTCGCCCTCTTCGACCCCGGCCAGCAGACGCGGCTCTACGAGGCGATCGTCGCGCCGGAGGGCCGGATCCACTTCGCGGGCGAGCACGCCTCCCTCGCCCACGCCTGGATCCAGGGCGCGATCGAGTCCGGGCTCCGCGCCGCTCAGGCAATCCACGACGCGGAAGTCTAAAACTTCGGGGTCAGGCCTTAACTTTGGTTCCCCACATGGCCGGCACCGGGAACGAGCGGTGGGCGGGTGGACGTCAAAGTGAAGGCCTGACCCCCGACTTTGACGGTCAGAACCAGCGGCGCTTGTCGACGACGGTGGAGAGCGGCTCGCCGCGGGCGAAGCGCCGGACGTTCTCCAGGAGGACGCCGAGGTGCCGCTCGGCGATCCGCGGCGAGTTGCCGGCGACGTGCGGCGTGAGGATCACGTTCGGCATCCGCCAGAGCGGGTGATCCGGCGGCAAGGGCTCGGTCTCGTAGACGTCGAGCCCGGCCCCGCCGATCTCGGCCGCCCGCAGCGCGGCGACCAGGTCCCCGAGGTCGACGATCGCCCCGCGCCCGATGTTGATCAGGTAGGCGCTCCGCTTCATCTGCTGGAACTGCGCCCGCCGGAACAGCTTCACGGTCTCCGGGGTGTGGGGTGCGGCGATCACCACGAAATCGCTCTCCCCGAGGAGGTCGGGGAGCCGGTCCAGGCGCCAGAGCGCGGCCACACCCGTCGGCGGCGCCGTCTGCATCGGGTCGACGGCGATCACGCGCATCCCGAAGGCGAGCCCCCGCCGCGCGATCTCGGAGCCGATCTGGCCGAGCCCGATCACGCCGAGCGTCAGGTCCCCCAGGTGCAGATGCGAGCGGTCCACGGCGCTGACGTGCGCGGGGCCGGTCACGAAGCCCGACCGCTCGGCCTTCTCGCCAGCGTCCCCCGGCCGGCGGTCCCCGCTCTCGGGCTTGCCGCCGACCGGAGCCCAGCGACCCTCGAGCTGGTTCCGGATGTAGTGGTGGAAGTTCCGCGCGAAGCAGAGGACATAGCCGAACACGTGGTCGGCGATCACGTCGGAGTAGAGCCCGCGCATGTTGGTCAGGGCGCACGGGTGCTCGACGAGCTCGGGGAACATGTAGTGCTCGAGGCTCGCGGTCGGCGCCTGGACCCAGCGGAGCCGGCGAGCCGCCCCGAGGAGCTCGGGGGTGATCTTACCGAAGAAGGCGTCGGCGTCGGCGAGGGCCGCGCGGGCCTCCGCCTCGCTCTGGGCGTTCACGACGGTCATGGGGCGAGCGGCCTCGACGATCTTGGCGAGCCGCTCCGGCTCGATCGCGGGATGCAAGACGAGCTTCACGCGCGGGAATCCTCCGTGCAGTCCGTGGATGATGGAACGGGCCCGGCCGGGGTGGCCGAGCCGGGTGGGTCGACGTCGAAGGCGAGGCGCTCGTGGGCGGCCCGAAGCGCGGCCTCGACCGCCTCCGGCGAGTCCGCGCGGGCGAGGATGAAGCCGAGATAGCGCGAGCCCTCGGGGAGCGGCACCAGCTCCTGGCCGACGTGGGCGCTGATCGTGACGTCCTCGATCCCCGGGACGGCGAGCGCGTCCTCGCGTCCCCGCACCGCCCGGAGCACCCCGCCCCGCGGGATCGGGATCATCATGACGCCCGCCGGCCGCCGCTCCCGCTCGAGCGAGTCGAGCTCGATCCCCAGCGCGTGACGGATGACGAGCTCCTCCAGCGAGAGGCCCGCCCCGAAGCGAAGCGTGCGCGAGCAGAGCCCGCCGATGGTGCGGGCGGCGACCTCGACCACCCATGGCCCGTCGTCGTTGACCCGAAGCTCGGCATGGATCGGGCCCTCGGTGAGGCCGAGCGCCCGGGCCGCCCAGCGGGCCTCGGCGGCGATCGCGGCCTGGACGTCGCCCGGCAGCCGCGAGGGCGTCACGTAGATCGTCTCCTCGAAGTACGGCCCGTCGAGAGGGTCCGGCTTGTCGAAGAGCGCCAGGACGTGAAGCTCGCTCCCCACCAGGAGTCCCTCGAGCGCGACCTCCCGCCCCGGGATGAAGTCCTCGACCAGCACCTC
This sequence comes from uncultured bacterium, assembly GCA_964463175.1. Taxonomy (GTDB): domain Bacteria; phylum Methylomirabilota; class Methylomirabilia; order Rokubacteriales; family DASRDR01; genus DASRDR01. The sequence goes on along the minus strand of CAYXBJ010000019.1, from coordinate 31,211 downwards.
GGTCGCGCCCTCGCCAAGACCGGACGTCTCCGGCGCACCGAGGATCGCGGCGATCCGCCGGAACGCGGCCACGAAGGCCGCCGGATCGTCGGCGCGAATGACGCCACGGCTGCCGGCAAGGACGGTGGGCTTCAGCACGCAGGGATAGGTCACCCGGCCCGCAGCGTCCTCGGCGTCGTCGGACACGTCGAGGAGGATGAACCGGGGCGAGCGGACCCCGGCCCGCGCGAACGCGTCGCGCATCCGGTGCTTGTTTCGCGTGGCCGAGACCGCCTCGAGCGAGCTCGACCGGAGGCCGAGGCGCTCGGCGATCGCGGCCCCGACAACCGTCGTCCGGTCGTCCACCGGGACCACGGCGTCGACGTGGTGGCGCCGCGCGAACTCGGCGACCGCCCGGGCGGCCTTCCCTGGATCGCCGAAGTCGAGGGTCAGGAGGTTGTCCGGCAGCGCCGACTCCAGCACGTTCGGGCGCTCCGAGGCCACCACCATCTCGACGTCGAGCTTCGACGCGGCCTGGACGAAGTCCTCAGTCCGGTACGTCGTGGTAGGGATCAGCAGCAGGACGCGCAGCACGGGGTCGGGCCTCTACGTCGATGCGGTCGGGACTCCGCGGCGGGCGCTCAGGGCGCCAGGGCCTGACCGCGGTCAGGCCTTGGCGGGCGCGTAGTAGGGATTCGAGCCCGACGCGTGGTCCGTCGTGTCCAGCACCTCGGTGACCTCCGGGATCTCCTCGAAGATCATCCGCTCGATCCCGGCCTTCAGGGTCACGTCGGCGGCGCCGCACCCCTGGCAGCCGCCCGACATGCGGATGTAGACGGTCGAGTCCTTCACGTCGATCAGCTCGATGTAGCCGCCGTGGCCGGCGACCGCGGGGTTGATCGCGGTGTCGAGCAGCTCCTGCACCTTGTCCTTGAGCGCGATCCCTTCCGACATCGCTCGTCCTCCCCCTTTGCGGGGACGCCTCCGACAGTCGAGGCGCGCCCGTTCCAGGCCATTCTACCCCAGGCGTGGGCGTCGCGCGCCGGTCAGAGCGCGCTCCCCACCGGCCGTCCGCGGAGGGCCAACTGGCCCTCGGTCGGCTCCGCTCAGCAGAACCAGGGCTCGGTCAGTCGCGGCGGGCGGGCCCGGTCGGGACGCGCCCGGGCTGGCGCGAGGCTGCGGGACGCGACCCTCGCCGCCCCGTCGACGAGCGCCCGCACGCGATCGAATGTCTCCGCATCGTCGGCATGCGCCTCGGCCGCCGTCTCGACGACCCGGGCGACCTCGCGCTGCAGCGCGTCCATCCGGGGATCCGGGTGACTCCAGACGTGAGAGAACGCGCTCTCGACGAGCGGCCCGAGGTGGGCCCGCATCGCGGGATGGGACGCGAGCAGCGATCCCGGCGGCACCAAGAGCCGGAGCGAGTACTGGACGGGATCCACCGCGTCCACCAGGTCCTCGGTCTCGACGAAGTCGAGCATCGCCCGGTAGTCATCGAGCGTCGTCCAGGGCGTGAACGCCACCCAGGTGGGACGCAGAGCGAGCTCACTCTCCCGCATGAGGCGGACCAGCTCGACGACGTCGGCGCGCGTGTGGCCCTTGTCGAGGTGGCCGAGCACGGCGTCGCTGAGGGACTCCACCGCCGAGACCACGAAGGCACAGCCGAGGCTCCGGAGCTCCGGGAGCATCGCCCGGTGACGGAGGAGATGCTCGACCTTGGCGGTGACGTCGAAGCTCACGTGCGGGAAGTCCGCGTGGATGGCGCGCGCCACCGCGAGCGCGTGGCGCGGCCCGTTGAGGAAGTCCGGGTCGCCGATCGTCAGGTGGGTCGCTCCCGCCTCGACCTGCTGACGGGCGTCGGCCAGGACCACGTCGACCGGCACCGCGAAGAACCGGCCGCCGTACACGGGAGGAATCGGGCAATGGCGGCAGAGGTGCTTGCAGCCGCGGCTCGCCTCGACGTAGCCGGCCAGCTCGTGACGTCCGTCGCGCTCGAGCCGCGCGTACTGCTTGAGGGAAGGCAGCGCGGAGCGGCTCGGCACCGGGAACGGAAGACGCGCCAGGTGGGGCGCGGCGGGCCGCGCCGCGCTCCTCACCCCCGGAACGGCGCGGTCCGTCCCGGCATCCAGCGTCTCGGCGAGGGCGACCAGGGGCGCCTCCACTTCGCCACCGATCACCGAGTCCACGCCGCACGCGAAGAGGTGCTCGGCGTTGAGCTGCGCGTACAGCCCGTACGCCACCACGTGGCACGCGGGATTGACGGCGCGCACGCGCGCGATGAGCGCGGTGCCCACCCGCAGCGCCGTGTGCATCGGCACCGAGACGGCGACGAGCCGGGCCCGGGTCACCTTGTCAGGATCGAATGGCTCGACGGAGACGTCCATGACGGCCGGCGCGAAACCGCGCGCCTCGAGAAACGCCGCCGCCCACGCGACGGCGAGCGGCTGATGGCCGAGCTCGTAGCACGACACCAGGAGGATCGCCCCGGGCTCCCGCATCCTGCCTCTACTCTACCGGTTCGGGGAACCACGCGCTGCGATCGGGGCGGAGGCCCGCGGGGTCGCGCGGCTCGAGGGCCGGAGCTAGCGGGCGACGAGCCGGTACACGGCCTCCATCCGGGCCGCGGCGCTCTCCCACGTGAACTCAGCGGCGCGCGCCGCGCCGCGCGCGATCAGGGCCTCCCGGACCGCGGCGTCACCCGCGATGCGCCGGAGGCCGTCGGCGATGGCCGTCGGGCTCGTGGGATCGACCAGCAGCGCCGCGTCCCCTGCGATCTCCGGCATCGACGAGCGGTCGGCGGTCAGCACCGGCGTCCCGCATGCCATGGCCTCGAGGATCGGCATCCCGAACCCCTCCTCGAGGGACGGGTACGCGAGGCAGAGCGCGCCGCCGTACAGGGCGGGCAGGTCCTCGTCGCCAATCCAACCCAGCCATCGCACCGCGGACTGGAGACCGAGGCGCCCGACCTGCGCGCGGAACGGGCCGTCGCCCGGCCCGGCGGGCCCCGCGATGGCCACCTGGAGATCGGAATGCCCCGCCTCGCGCGCCCGCGCCAGCGCGAGCAGCAGGCCGTCGAGGTTCTTCCGAGGCACCCGCGCGCCGACGAACAGGACGTACGGGGGGCGCAGCGCCAGCCGCCCGAGGAGCGAGTCCCGCTCGGCGGGCGAGGTCGGCCGGAAACGGGGCGACACTCCGCCCGGGACGAGGTGGATGCGCGCGTCCGGGATGCGGTAGAGGCGCACCAGCTCCCGTCGCGACACGTCGGACGGGACGGTGACGGCATGCGCGCGGCGAGCCGCGAGGACGCTGAAGACCCGATGGTACAGACGATCGATCCACCCGAACCGGGAACGCTCGGTGAGCAGGGTCGCGTCGTGCACCGTGATCACGAGTGGGCGGCCGGGTCGGGGCGACGCCAGGCTGGCGAGCGCATGATACACGTCGACGTCTTCCCGCCGGGCGCGCCGCGGAACTTCGACGAGAAACCACCACATGAGCCGCGCCGCGGCCATGGAGCGGGCCCGTCCCCGTCTCGGCGAGCCGACGCTCCACTGCCAGACGCGAGGGCGGCACGACCGGCCCTCGAGCGCGGCGCACAGCTCCCGCGCATACACGGCGGTGCCGGTGGGCATGCGAGCCGCGACGGTGACGTCGAACCCGACGATCATGGCGCCCGCTATCCTACCGCCGTCTTGCATCGGTCGCCCCTGCTGGATCGACCACGGCCGCTCGACGATCGGCGTTCCGGCCGCCGCCCGGCACCGACGGGCGCGTTGCCGCCCCGCGGGGGCTGGGCTAGGCTGGCGCGGAGTGGCTCGCCAAGCGCTCGACACGGAGGGGCGGCATGCACACGACCGACGCGCCGGGGCCGATCGTTCGCGACGAGACACTCCCTGCCCGCGGACGCACCGCGTTCCCCGTCGATCACGGCCAGACCGTCCGCGTCGTCGACGTGGACGGGCAGCAGGTGGCGGACTTCGTCTGCTTCCGGCGCCCGGACACGAGCGAGAAGCTGTCGGTCCACAACACGGCGCTCATCCAGGGCACCATCCACATCAGCACCGGACACCTCCTCCTGTCCGACCGGTGCGGCACCCTGATGAGGATCACCGCCGACACGTGCGGCCTCCACGACCTTCTGGCCGGGTCCTGCAGCGAGGGCACGAACCGGTGGCGCTACGGCGTCGCGGACACGCCCAACTGCCGCTCGAACTTCGAGGCGGCGCTCCGGCCGTTCGGGATTCCGCTCAAGGAGGTGCCGTACAGCTTCAACATCTTCATGAACGTGCCGATCGGCGATGGCAAGATCGGGATCCAGGAGCCCGTCTCCAAGGCGGGGGACTACGTGGACCTTCGGGCCGAGACGGACCTCCTCGTCGCCATCTCGAACTGTCCGCAGGAGCGGAACCCCTGCAACGCCTACAACCCGACCCGCCTGCGCGTCGTGGTCTTCGGATCGGCCCCGGCGTGAGACGAACAACCCACGAGTGGGCGGCGCGTCCGAGGACCGCGTGAGCGCGCCGCCGTCGCCCGTCCGTTTCGTCGACCACGACGGCGCGCGGCTGGCGTACGTGAGTCACCCCGGCACTGGGCCCACGGTCGTCTTCCTCGGCGGCTACGCGTCCGACATGACGGGCACGAAGGCGAGCTACCTCGACGAGTGGTGCCGCGCCCGGGGCCGCGCGTTCCTCCGATTCGACTACCAGGGGCACGGACGATCGTCGGGGCAGCTGGTCGACGGGACGATCGGCCAGTGGCGCGACGACGCCCTGGCGGTGATCCGCGCGTGCACGACGGGCCCGCTCCTGCTCGTCGGGTCCAGCATGGGCGCGTGGATCATGGTGCTGAGCGCGCTCGCGGCACCGGAGCGGATCCACGCGCTCGTCGGGATCGCCGCGGCGCCCGACTTCACCGAGGATCTCCTCTGGCCGCGGCTCGACGACGGGCAGCGCGCCGCCCTCGAGCGGGACGGCGTGCTCCGGCTCCCGTCCGCCTACGGCGAGCCCATGCCCTTCAGCTGGCGCCTCGTCGAGGACGGCCGCCGTCACCTCGTGCTGCGCGCGCCGCTCGCCCTGCCCGGCCCGGTGCGCCTCCTCCACGGCACGCGCGACCTCGACGTGCCGTGGGAGACGTCGCGGCGCCTCGTCGAGGCGATCCGCGGCCACGACGTCGCGCTGACGCTGGTGAAGGACGGCGAGCACCGCCTGTCGGAGCCCCACGAGCTCGCGCTCCTCGGCGCCACCCTGGCGAGCCTGCTCTGACGATGGGACGCCGGAGGCCCGCGGCAATCCGAGGACGCCGGGACGCGGGGAGCGGGCTCGCGCCGCACCCGCTCCAGAACCGCGTCACGCCGTTCGGAGAGCTGATCGCCACGCGCGCCCGCGGCACGGTCATGGGAAATCGCGGGCGGCTTCACGACCACGCCCGCCGCATCGTGCGCCGCGTGGTCCCGAGCTACCGGGCCTGGGTGACGTGTCTCCTCGAGTTCAAGGGTCGGCGGCGGGTCGTCATGGCCCCCGATCGCTACACCGAGCTCTTCTTCCTCGACGAGGCGACCGCGCTCGCCGCGGGACACCGGCCGTGCGGCGAATGCCGGCGGGCGGACTATCGACGGTTCAAGGCGCTCTGGCTCGTCGCGAACCGGGAGCGCGGACTCGGGACCAAGGCCCCGATCGCGGCCATCGACCGGGAGCTCCAACGAGACCGGCTCGCCGCGGACGGACGCGCCCGCGCGTACCAGGCCCGGCTCGGCGCGCTTCCCGACGGGGTCTTCGTCGTCCTGCCGGGCACCGGGGGGCCGCTGCTCCACTGGCGGGGGCGCCTCGCCTCGTGGTCGCCGGAGGGATATGGGCCGAGCCGGCCCGCGGCGCGCGGGCAGCGGGTCACGGTCCTGACCCCGCGCTCCACCAGCCGGACGATCGCCGCCGGCTACGTGCCGGGGATCCACCCGAGCCTCGAAGGCTGACGCCCGACGCCCACGGCCGATCGAGCGGCCGGGCCCGCGGGCGCTTTCTCGGGAGACGCGCTACGGCGGGTGAGCCTCGATCCCGTGCGGCGCCGGCCCGGTTCCTCTGCGCTCGCCGTCATCCTGCGCCGCGCCGTTCGCGCCGAGAGACCCGCGGCGAGCGGCGGTCCCGGGCGGAGCGACCGCCACCGCCGCCGCGCCGCCGCCTGCGCCCGACGCGACCATCGGCGCACCGGCGCCCGCATGGCGTCGCCAGCTGAACAGGCGCACGACGTCGTCGAGCACGAGGTAGGCGACCGGAGTGACCAGGAGCGTCAGGAGCAGGGACAGCGTCTGCCCTCCGATGACCACGACGGCGATCGCGCGGCGCTCCTCCGAGCCGGGGCCGGTGCCGATCCACAAGGGCAGCATGCCGCCCACCAGCGCGAGCGTGGTCATGAGGATCGGCCGGAGCCGGTCGCGGTTGCCGACCAGGACGGCGGTGCGACGGTCGAACCCCTCCTGGCGGAGGGCGTTCATGTGGTCGATCTGGAGGATTGCGTTCTTCTTCACGACGCCGAACAGGACGAGGATGCCGAGCGCGGAATAGAGGTTCAGGGTGTTTCCGGTGTACCAGAGCGAGAACAGCGCGAACGGCACCGCTAGCGGGAGCGAGAGGAGAATCGTCAGCGGATGCCGGAGGCTCTCGAACTGGGACGCCAGGATCATGTACATGAAGATGACCGCCAGCAGGAAGACCCACAGGAACTCGGCGAAGGTCTTCTCGAACTCCCGCGCCCGGCCCGAGACCGACGTGCTGTAGCCCGCCGGCAGGTTCAGATCCGCCGTCGCCTGCTTGAGCGCATCCATCCGGTCGGCCTGGCCGTAGCCGGGCGCGATGACTCCGCGCAGGCGGTTCTCGCGCTGGCGCTCGGACCGGTCGATGCGCGAGGCGGTCTGGGTCGCCGCAATCTTCACCACGTTGTCCAGCCGGACCAGCCCGCCGCCGGGCGCGAGGCCGACCTGGGGCGCGGCGCCGAGCGCCGTCGCGGCGGCGGCCGACGATCGCGAGACGTACAGGCGCGAGATCGTCTTCAGGTCGCTCCGGTCCGCCTCGCTCAGTCGCAGCTGGACGTCGTAGTCCTGGTCGAGGAAGGGATCGTGGAAGCGCGAGACCTCGCGGTCCCCGCCGACCATCAGCCGGAGGGCGGTGGCGATCTGCTCCACGTCCACCCGGAGGTCCGCGGCCCGCTCGCGGTCGATCTGGACCCGCAGCTCGGGCCGGTCGAGGCGGAGCGTCGTGGTGAGATCGAGCATGCCGCCGATCTGCTGGGCCCGCTCGCGCAGCTTCTCGCCGTAGCTCGCGAGCGTGTCGAGCTCCGGCCCGCGGAGGACGTAGTCGATGTCGAAGTTGCCGCCGCCGATGTTGAAGCCGGGGATGTTCCGGATCGTGATGCGCATGTCCCGGAACTCGGGGAACCGGCGGAGCCGCTGCCGCACTTCCTGCATCACCTCGCGCTGGGTGTAGTTCCCGCGAAAGACGGCGCCCGGGTCGCCGCGGCGGAGCCCCTCCCAGAGACGGGCGACCGTCACGGTCCGCTCGGCGTGCGACGCGATCCGCACGTATCCGCCGCCCTGGTTGACCCGGCCGAGGAAGTTGCTGCCGGCGGTGAGCAGGACCAGGCGGATCCCTCGGACCGCGCGGATCTCCTTGTCCATCGCCTGCACCGCCTCGTCCATGGCGGCCAGGCTCATGCCCTCCGGCCCCTCGTAGCTGATCTCGAACTCACCCTCGTCGACGTCGGTCGGCACGTACTCGCGCTTCACCCAGCCGGAGAGCGGGATCGCGGAGGCGATCACCGCGACGGCGATCAGGCCGACCACCACCCGGCCGGCGGGATGGATCGCGAGGCGGAGCAGCCCGGTGTACCCCGCGTCGAGGTATCCGTAGAATCCGCGCCGGGAGCGCGCGGCGTCGTGGCCACCGCCCGCGTCCTCGGCCCGGAGCATCCGGGCGCTCATCATCGGCGTGAGGGTGAACGAGACGAGGAGGCTCACCAGCACCGAGACCGCCGCGGTGAGGCCGAACTGGTAGAGGAAGCGGCCGGACACCGACGACATGAAGGACACCGGCACGAAGATGACCACGAGCGAGAGCGTGGTGGCCATGACCGCGAGCCCGATGTCCGCGGTGGCCGCCCGCGCCGCGTCGAACGGGTTCATCCGCTTCTCCTCGACGAAGCGGAAGATGTTCTCCAGGACCACGATCGCGTCGTCGATGACGATGCCGACCATCAGCACCAGGGCCAGCATGGTCACGCTGTTCAGGGTGAAGCCGAGCGCGGCCATCATGCCGAACGCCGAGATCACCGACGCCGGGATGGCGACCGCCGCGATGACCGTCGACCGCCAGCTGCGCATGAACGCCATCACGACGAGGGAGGCGAGGATGCTGCCCAACACCAGGTGGAGGTTGATCTCGTGGAGCGCCGCGTAGATGTACCGGGACTGGTCGCGGATGATGTCGACCTTCACGTCGGCGGGGAGGAGCGGCATCAGCCGGGCGAGGTTGCCCTTGACCGCCTCGATCACCGCCACGGTGTTCGTGCCCGACTGCCGGCGCACCTCCAGGATGACGGTGGGCACGCCATTCACGCGGACGGCGGAGCGCTGCTCCTTGGTGCCGTCCTCCGCGAACCCGATGTCGCGCACGCGCACCGGCGCCCCGTTGATGGTCGCCACGACCAGGTCGTTGAACGACCGGGGATCGATCACGCGCCCCATGGTCCGGAGCGACTGCTCCTGTCGCCCGGCGGTGACGTTGCCGCCAGGGAGGTCGGCGTTTTGCCGGACGATGGCGTCGCGGACCGCGGTGATCGGGATCTGGTAGGCAGCGAGGCGGTCCGCCTCGACCCAGATGTTGACGGCCCGAAGGAGCCCGCCGCTCAGCCGCACCTCGCCGACACCCAGCGCGCGCTCGAGATCGACCCTCACCGTCTTGTCGGCGACCTCGGTCAGCTCGCGAAGGCTCCGGTTGCCGGAGACCGCCAACGTCAGCACCGGCGCCTGGTCGTTGTCGAGCTTCGAGACCGTCGGGGGCAGGATGTCGTCGGGCAGGTTCCGGACCGCGTTCGCGACCTTCTCGCGGACGTCCTGGGCGGCCACGTCGACCGACCGGTTGAGCGAGAACGTGATGGTGACGTTGCTCGTGCCGGGGCCGGTGAGGGAGCGGAGCTCCGTGATGCCCTGGATGGTGTTGACCGCTTCCTCGACCTTCTGGGTCACCTGCGTCTCCATCTCCTCGACGGAGGCGCCCGGCAGCTCGGTGCGCACGCTGACGGTGGGCAGCTCGACGGACGGGAAGCGATCGACGCCGAGGCGGAAGTAGCTCGCGCTGCCCACGACCACGAGGGCCAGCACGATCATCGTCGCGAACACCGGGCGACGGATGCAGACTTCGGCGAGCTTCTGCACCGACGTCTCCCCTACTTCTCGACGGTCACGGCCTGTCCGCCGGTGAGGTTGCCGGCGGGGTCGATCACCGGCTGCCCCGTCTTCAGGCCCGCGACAACCTCGATCCGCTCCCCGAGGCGCCGGCCGGTCGTGACGCGCAGCTCCTCGGTCTTGCCGTCCCGGACGGTCAGCACCTTCTCCACGCCGGCGAACGTCACCAGGGCCGTCGCGGGAATCGTGACGATCCGCTCGTCCGCCTGGATGACCACGTCGGCCCGGGCGAAGGCGCCCGGGCGGAGCCGGCTGTCCTGGTTGGGCACCTCGGCCTCGATGAGGAGCGTGCGGTTCTGCTCGGCGATCGCCGGGGACATGCGCACCACCGCGCCGGGGTACGCGCCGGTGTCGCCCTCGATCGTGACGCGCACCGGCTGACCCCGCCGGACGCTCGCCGCATCGCGCTCCGGGACCGACAGCCGGAGCCGCAGCGGATGGAGGCGCACGAGGGTCGCCACCGGCGCGCCGGCGGCGAGGAACTCACCCACCGACGCCTGGCGCTCGACGACGGCGCCGTCGATCGGGGAGAGGATCACGGTGTCGGTGATCTGCTGGCGCGCGAGATTGACCTCGGAGCGTCGCTGCAGCAGCATCCCCTCGCGGTTCTGGACCTCCTCGAGCGCGTCCTGGTACCGGCCCTCGGCGACCTGGAGGGCGGACACCGCCGCGTCGAGCTCGGCGCGCGCCACGAGCTGCTGCTCCCAGAGGCGCGCCAGGCGATCGCGATTGAGCTGCGCCTGATCGAGCAGGGCCTTCGCCTGCCGCACCACCGCGGTCTGGGTCAGGTCGACGTGGTCGTCGTCACCGGCGGCCGGGAGCCCGAGGCGCACCCGCGCCTGCTTGAGCGCGGCGACGGCCTGGTCGAAACGGTGCTGATAGTCGGTGGCGTCGATGCGCGCGACCGGCTGGCCCCGCTTCACCAGGCTGCCGAGGTCGACCGAGACCTCCGCGAGCCGCCCGACGATCTTCGTCCCGAGGACGATCTGCTCGTCGGCGGCGAGGGTGCCGGTGGCCGACACCGTCCGGGCGACCGTGGTCTCGGCGGCCGGCACCACGCGGACGCTCCGCGCGGGCGCGGCGGCCGCAGCGCCCGACTTCTTGGTCGCGGCGGTCGCCGGATCCTCCTGCTGGCAGCCGGCGGTGAGAACCCACGCCGCCAGCGCGGCCAGGGCGACGCGCAAGCCGCCCGCGTGGATCGGGCGGACACGTGAGACCGGGGGGCCATGATGACGGGCCCGACGCGAGAGCGGGCGAGGATGGACCACCTTATGGCGCAGGATAGGCCATCGCCGCCGGCTTGGCCAGCGCTCCCGCGTTACGGAAACCATGCGGCTCGCAGGAGGTGCGGGCCGAGCGACCCCGCCGACCGAGCCGCACCGCGCATCACGCACGACCCGCTCGGCATCCTGCGCGGCGTTGTGACCGAGCGCGCCGAGAGCCACCCGTGCGCGGATTTCCCGAGGGCTCCTGGCTCAGAGGATCTTGAGGTACTCGACCAGGTCGCGAAGGTCGTCGTCGGTGAGGGTCTCGGACGTCCCCGCCTTCTGCACGTACTCCCACATGGCTTGGGAGGCCTGCTCGAGCGTCGCGTACCGGCCGTCGTGGAAGTAGGGCGCCGTGCGCGAGACGCTCCGGAGGGACGGGACCTTGAACTTCCCGCCCGAGCCGATATCCTCGACGTCCTTCTTCTCGAAGTTCGGGGGCTCGTGACACGTCTTGCATCCGGCCTTCACCATGAAGATCTCGTACCCGCGCCTGGCGGCCGCCGGCGCGGCGTCGGACGGCGACCCGTCCTCCTTGAGGTTCGGGTTCTCCGGGTACGGGAGCGATCGCACGTATGCGGCCAGCGCGGCGAGCGTCTCCGGCGTGGGCTCGGTACCCTTCATCCGGTTCACGATGATGCCGCGGATGTTCGCCTCGAGGCTGGGCGCGGTCCCCGCCCACGAGTACGCGCGCCGGAAGCCCGCGCCCCAGAGGGTCGGCGTGCTGCGCCCGTTCGGATCGCCGTCGGGCACCACGGTGACCCCGACGTAGGTCTTGTTGTCCGTGTGGCCTTCGCTCGGATGACAGGTCGCGCAGGCCCAGTGGCCGTCCCCGGAGAGACCGACGTCGTTGAAGAGCGCGCGCCCGCGGGCGACGAGCTCTGCCGGCGCCGGTCCCGTCGCCTGCGCGACCCGGAGTTCTTCCGCGCCCGAGGGCGCGCGGCCGAGGAGGCCGCCGAACAGCGCGATCGCGCCGACGAGGAACAGGGCCGGGCGGGTTCTCATGATCCACCTCTGCGGGCTCGAAGTGGCCGCCATCCTAGCACGCGGGTCGCGGCCCCGATCCGCGCGCCCGCCCGGTGAGCGATGAGCCGCGATCGGCCACGACGGTGGATGGACCACGCGCGGCCCTCGTCGAAGCTCCGCACGATGTCGGACAAGGCGCCAGGCCGATCCGCGCGCCGCCCGCGACGCAGGTCAGGCGGCCGGAGGCTCGCTCGCGGGCGCGGCCGCCGCCGCCAGCGTCAGCGTGTTCTTGCAGTGGAGGCACTGCACCGAGCGGGGCAGCCGGAAGCGCCCGCCCGGCGTCGCGTCGAGCGCGGCCCGGCATCGGGGACAGGTGCCCTCCACGCGGGCCAGCGTGCGGTCCTCGCGCAGGCGCTGCGCCGCGAGCACGACCCCGCCGATGACGAAGCCCGGCACGAGCACGAAGTGCAGCACCGGCAGGAAGATCGCCGGAAAGGCCAGGAGCCAGGCGACTGCGAGCCCGACTCCCGCCCGGCCCATGCGCGAGGCCAGGCTCCGGCGCTGGACGACGGCCACTGCCGGCACCGGCGTCGCGCCGAACACCGTGAGCGTCACCGGAACCTCGGTGAAGTCGCCAGCGGCCGGCGGCGGGCGCCGCGGCTCTTCACTCCCCGGCTGCTGCATGTCGGCGATCCTAGAAGAGCTGAAGCGGCCAGTTGAGGATCAGGCGTACGTCGGGGAGAAGGCCAGGCGTGCCCTCGAGGTCGATCAGGGCCGCCCGCGTCTTGATCTGCAAGCCCTTCGCCCAGCCGCTCTGGAAGGTGTAGGTCACGTCGAAGTCGTACTCGCGCTGGTCCGGAACGTGGGCGCCGGTGGCCGGATTGATCGCGCCGGTCCCCTGCCCGTACCAGAAGAACGCGGTCAGGCCCGGCACCCCGAGGTTCTTGAAGTCGTAGGTGAGCTTCACGCCCCACGCCGTCTGGCTGGCGAGATCGAAGTCCTTGTTGATCATCGACAGGTAGCCCGGCCAGGTCCCGGTCTTCGCGAGGATGTTGGCCCCGTCGCCGGTCTGGTGGAACATGACGTCGGCCGACGCGTCCCAGAAGCTCAGCTTCGCGTGGGCGCCGACGTTCCAGGTCGCGAAGGAGCCGACCAGCTCGTCTCCCACGCTCTGCTGGTCGTGGAACTGGGCCCCGAGGGCCAGGCCGATCTTCTCCGCCAGCGGGATCGCGTACTCGACCTGGACGAGCGCGCTGTTGTACGTGTCGATCCCGTACGCCGTGCTGGCCTCGATGCTGAGCGGCTTCCACGGGGCGACCCGGAGTCCCGCCAGGACCATCCCGGCGTCGGAGCTGGTGGCTCCGGTCGCCTCCGCCATGCTCTGGAAGCTGTCGGCGTTGCGCGACTTGAAGCCGAAGAGATAGCCCGCGTGATAGTCGAGCCAGCCGAACTTGCCGTCGAGCATGACCGCCTCGAAGGTGTTCGGGACCATGCGGTTGTCCTGCGGGTTCACGTACCCCACGTTGATCAGCTGCCGGTATCCGGTGAGCACGTGGTCGCCGTAGCGGAGCTTCGCCCACGCCTCGCCGAGGACGGCGATCGGGTCCTGGCCGGGCTGGAGAAGGAGCGTGCCGTCCCGGTCCGCGGGCGCGTAGACCGGAAGCGAGAAGTAGCCGGTCGCCCCGATCGCGAACGTGTCGGCGAGCCAGCCGGACTGGTAGGCGAGCCAGCCGCCCGCCGCCCACGCTTCCTGGAACGTGTCCGGGCTGGCCTCGTTGTTCCGGTAGTAGCTGCGGATCTGCAGGAGGAGCCGCGTGTCGCGGAAGAACGGGGGCGCGTCCTGCATCGCGCTCGAGAGCCCGGGGAACCAGCTCGTCAGGAGGGCTTCGTCCTTGTTCGGATCGCCGGCCCGCGCCGTCGCCGACGCGCCGAACAGCACCGTGAGCGTCAGGGCCAGCGCCGTGAGCCACCGCACCGCCCCGTTCATCGTGCCCTGGCCTCCCCGCGCAGACGGCGCCGCCGCCGCCTTGCCATCGAGGTCCTCCCTCCCCGCTCCGGTCCCGTCCCGTCGAGCGCGGCCTGCGTTCAGCGGTCCGACGGTCCTGACCGGTCCAGCTGGCGCTGCTGGTACATCCGCTGCTGCTCCTCCTGGTAGAGTTGGTTCCGCTCGCGCGGTGTCACTCTCGACGGATCCTCGCTGTCGTCCTTCCCCCACTCGACGGCGCACGCCCCGAGGCCGAGGCTGATCGCGAGGACCAGCCCGAGAGCCATCAGTCGACTGAAGGCACCGCGCGTTCCCCGAGGGCGATGCCCCGGCGCCACGAACGGGGCGGGGCGCAGGTGATCCGTTCCAGCCACGATCGATCCCCTTCCTTCCACGAGCTGCTCGACGCCGGCATCATGACACGGGCGGCCGCGTCGATGGTAGCGTGACGAGACGATGGCAGCCAGCCTTCCGGGCGAGTCCCACCTCGAGGACACCCTCACCCGCATCCCGCTCTTCGCGGAGATCGATCGGGTCGCCCTCGCCCAGCTGGCCGCCCATCTCGATCCGATCGAGCTCCAGGAGGGGGACACCGTCTGCCGGCAAGGCGAGCCGGGGGACTGCCTCTATCTCCTCACCTCGGGACGGCTCGGGGTCCACGTGCACGAGCCGGAGGGCGGCGCGTCGCGACGCATCGACAGCCTGGGCCCGGGAGACTTCTTCGGCGAGATGGCGCTCCTGACCGGAGAGCCCCGCTCGGCGACGATCCGCGCGGAGACGCCGAGCCGCGTGCTGCGCCTCGATCGGGAGCGGTTCGAGGCCCTGGTGCGGGCGCAGCCGTCCAGCTTCCTGGCGATCGCTCGCGTCCTGAGCCGCCGCCTCGCAACCGCGAACCGCATGCGCATCGTCGAGGAGCAGGCCCTCTCGGCGGGCGTGGAGGCAAGCCTCGACCGCCTGTCCCCCGATCGGCGCGAGGCCGTGCTGGAGGCGAGCCTCCTGGAGGAGCCCGCCGCGCTCGCGGTCCTCGCCGGAGATCGCGGCGACACGCTACTCGCGGATCTCGCAGCGCTCGGCGTGGGACGCGAGGGCGGCACCGTCGTGCGCGACATCCTCCGCGACCGGCTCCTCCGCGACGAGGGGCCGGCGCGCGTGCGGCGCCGGGCCGAGGTGCTCTCCATGCGCCTGGCCGCGGCCGGCCAGTGGGACGCCGCGCTGGGCGTACGGGCCGCGCACGGCGACGCGCAGTCGCTGGCCACGATGCTCGCGCGGGCCCTCCGCGCCACGCCGCCCCTGGCGCCGGAGCGGGCGCGGCAGTGGATCGAGCGCCTGGGGGACGAGGCGGCGCTGGGCGACGCGGATCTCGCGCTGGCGCGCGCCACGTTTCACGAAACCCGCGGCAATCCCGCGCGTGCGCTCGACGTGCTGAGACGCGCTCTCGGCGGAGCCCTGCGCGGAGCCGACCACGAGGGCGGCGCGCGCCTCGGCGCCGAGATCTCGCGCCTCGCGCTCGCGGTCGGCGAGCACCCGGTCGCCGACAGCGGCCTTCGCCCGCGCATCACCGGCGAGGCGCCGCTGCCGCATGGCACAGGCTGGCCGGGCCGCGTGTGCCTGGTGGCGGGCGGCATCCTCACCATCGCCGCCGCCTGGCCGGCCGCGAACCCGCAGCGGACGTTCGTGCTGCTCCTGCTCGCCGCCATCGCGACCATGCTGAGCCGCCGCCTCCCGGATTTCGTGGTCGGCCTGGGGCTCGTCGCCGGGTGGATCCTCCTCGGCGTGGCGAAGCCCGCGGAGGCGCTGGCCGGCTTCGCGTCGCGGGAATGGCTCTTCGTGCTGGCCGTGTACGGACTCGCCGCCGCCACGGCGCGCTCGGGCCTGCTCTTCCGGATCGGTCTCCTCCTGGTCCGGCGCGTCCCGCAGGGCATGCTGCGCCAGGCGGCGATGCTCCTGCTGAGCGGTCTCGCCCTGACGCCTCTCATCCCGTCCGCCACCGGCCGGGCCTCCCTGGTCCTGCCGCTCGCGCGCGCGCTGTCCGAGGCGCTCCGGATCCCGGACCGCTCGGGCGCCTCGGCCCTGCTGGGGCTCGCGGCCTGGACCGGAGCGGGCCCACTCATGTTCGTGGCGCTGAGCGGGTCCGGCACGTGCTTGCTCGCCTGGGGCCTCCTGCCCGAGGCGAGCCGCGTCCGGGTCGGATGGATCCAGTGGCTGATCGCGGCCCTGCCGCTCGGCCTGTTCCTCGCCGTCGGGGGGCTCGTGCTCCTCTTCCTCCTGCTGCGTCCGGCGGCCGTGGCGGCGCCGCCGCGGGAGCGTATCGGCCTCCAGGTGGCGCTGCTCGGTCCGCCGTCGACGCGGGAGAAGGTGGTCGGGCTGATCCTGGCTCTCACGGTGACCGGCTGGATCGTCGCCCCCTGGCTTCACCTCGATCTGGCCTCGGTGGCGCTGCTCGGGCTCCTGGCCGCCGCTGCCGTCGGCAGCTTCGACAGCGCAGCGCTGCAGGCGCTCGACTGGAGCATGCTGCTGTTCTTCGGCGCGGTGCTGGGACTCGGCCGCCTCGCTGCGGCCCTCGGGCTCGATGCCCAGGCCGGCGCGCTGATCCAGCGATTCCTCGGCGACAGCCGACCGGGGCCGCTCGGGATGGTGCTCGGGGTGGCGCTCGTGAGCTTCGTCGTCCGGCTCGTCCTCGAGCAGGACCTGACGGTGCTCCTCGTGAGCCTGACGCTGATCCCCGTGGCCACCGCCGCCGGCGTCGAGCCCTGGGCGGTGACGATCGCGCTCCTCGCGACCTCCGTGGTCTGGTTCCTGCCGTTCCAGACGTCGGCCTACATGGTCGCCCGCTCGGCCTCCGAGGACCGCCTCTTCTCACACGAGCAGGCGCGACGCTTCGCGGTGGCCTACGCCGGGCTCACCCTCCTGGGCCTGATGCTGGCCGTGCCGTACTGGCGGCTCCTCGGGCTCCTGTGATCGGGCCCCCCGGCGGCCGTCATCGCCTTGACAGTGGGAGGCCCCTTCCTTAGTATTGGCGCCACTCTGCGGTGGCTCGATGTCCCGAGAAATGTCGCCAAATGGCTCATTCGATCGCCGGCCCGCGTCCGTCATCGGCGCCCTGCACGCCCGCGGGTGGCGAGGCAGGCGGCGGTGAACGCTGGTCCATCTCGGAGTGGCAGCTGAGGAAGGGGGTGCAGCGGCGGTTCGCAGGCCGGATCGTTGTGATCGCATCCCACACACTGAACACGCACTGAGCACGCTCGACTGACGGGAGGATCGTATGTCGGACAGCCACAGCTTCATGGTGGGTGAGTCACTGGTCGGCGACGGCAACGAGGTCGCCCACATCGACCTCATCATCGGATCGAAGAGCGGCCCGGCGGGCGCCGCGTTCGTCCAGCGGGTGGCCGACCAGACGGCCGGCCACAACGGGCTCCTGGCCGTGCTGGCGCCGAACGTGCCGGCCAAGCCGGACACGGTCATGTTCAACAAGGTCACGATCAAGGGCGCGGGCCAGGCGGTCCAGATGTTCGGTCCCGCCCAGGCCGCCGTCGCGAAGGCCGTCGTCGACAGCGTCGCCGACGGGACCATCCCGAAGGCGAGCGCCAACGACCTCTGCGTGATCGTGGGCGTCTTCATCCACTGGCAGGCGAAGGACAACAAGAAGATCTACGACTTCAATTACCGGGCGACCAAGGAAGCGATCCTGCGGGCGATGAAGCACCAGCCCACCGTGGACGCGGTGATCGCGCAGAAGGAATCGGCCAAGCACCCGTTCGCCTAAGAACGCGGCGAACCGTCGCCGCGCCGCCGGAGCCCCGCGGTCCCGCCTCCACGGGACCGCGGGAGCCCGGCCGCTCTCGCCACGGCCGGCTCATGCGGCGTCGCTCCGCGAACTGACCCCACGCCATGCACGTCAACGGCGTCGAGATCGAGGACACTTTCGCCGAGGCGTTCAAGATGCGCGCGGCGCGCGTGATCGTGACGGCGGAGACCGCCGGCTGGGCGCACACCGCCGCCGCGCTCGCGACCGGCTACGCCACCTCGGTCATCGGCTGCGACGCGGAGGCCGGCCTCGAGGCCGACCTGCCGGCGGCGGAGACGCCCGACGGCCGGCCCGGGGTCAGTCTCCTGGTCTTCGGCTTCAACACCGCCGCGCTCGGCAAGGCGCTCGTCAACCGCGTCGGCCAGTGCGTGATGACCTGTCCCACCACCGCCTGCTTCAACGGGCTCCTCCCCGGCGAGGAGACCGTCAAGGTCGGCGCCCTGCTCCGCTTCTTCGGGGACGGGCACCAGGCCAGCAAGAAGCTCGACGGGCGGCGCTACTGGCGGGTGCCGGTCATGGACGGCGAGTTCCTGTGCGAGGACACGTTCGGCGTCCAGCGCGCGGTCGCCGGCGGCAACTTCCTGATCCTCGCGACCGACCAGGCGGCGGCGCTCCGCGCCGCCGAGGCTGCGGTGCAGGCGATCCGCGCCGTGCCCGGCGTCATTCTCCCCTTCCCCGGCGGCGTGGTCCGCAGCGGCAGCAAGGTGGGCTCCCGCTACAAGGCGCTCCGCGCGTCGACGAACGACGAGTACTGCCCCACGCTCCGGGGGCAGGGTCGGAGCCGGCTGCCGGCGGACGTCAACGCGGTCTACGAGATCGTGATCGACGGCCTCGACGTGAGCGCGGTCGAGGCGGCCATGCGCGTGGGGGTCCGCGCCGCCTGCACCCCGGGTGTCGCGCAGATCAGCGCCGGGAACTACGGCGGCAAGCTCGGCCAGTATCCGCTCCACCTCCACAAGATCCTGGGCGACGGCGCGTGATCCTCGAGACGGTCGTGACGACGCTGGACGAGGATGGCACGGCGAACTTCGCCGCGATGGGCGTGCTCTGGGGCGAGGCCCGCCTGATCATCCGCCCGTACGTCGACACGCGCACCTACCGCAATCTCGTCCGCACGCGCGAGGCCGTCGTCAACGTCACCGACGACGTCCTGGTCTTCGCCAAGAGCGCGCTCTCGCGCGAGCGGTTCCCCGGACGGCCCGCGACGCGCGTGCGCGGCGTGATCCTGGCCGACGCGTGCCACTGGCGCGAGGTCTCCGTCGAGCGCGTGTCGGTGCCCGAGACCCGCCCGGCGGGGGGCGGCCGCGCGGACGTCGAGACGCGGGTGGTCGCCGGCGCGACCGGGCGGCCGTTCGCGGGGCTCTGCCGGGCGAAGCACGCGGTGGTGGAGGCGAGCATCCTCGCCTCGCGCGGGCGCCGGCTGCCGCGGGACGAGGTCCTGCACGAGCTCGACCGCCTCGATCCCCTGGTGGACAAGACCGGGGGGCCGGTCGAGCGCGAGGCGATGGCGTACATCCGCGCTCACGTCGCGCGGCTGGGCGACGCCTGATCCGGCCGGGCTGACGGCATGCGCACGATCGTTGAGGCCGGCGCCCGGATCCACCTGGGCTTCCTCGATCTCGGCGGCGCGTGCGGACGTCGGTTCGGATCGATCGGCGTCAGCCTCGAGCGGCCCCAGTGCACGGTGGAGGCCGCACCATCGCCGGCGCGCGGGTCGGCGATGGCCGATCCCGTGCGGGCCGTCCTGGAGCGCCTCCGCCCCGACCTCGCCGACGCCCCAGTCACCGTGCGACTCGTCGAAGCGATCCCGTCCCACGCCGGCTTCGGATCCGGCACCCAGCACGCGCTCGCCGTCGCGCTGGCCGCGACGCGGGCCGCGGGACGGCCGGTGCCGATCCGGGACCTCGCGCGGCGTCTCGGCCGCGGGCAGCGTTCCGGGATCGGCATCGCGGCGTTCGAGCGGGGCGGGCTCGTGATCGACGCCGGGCACCGCGTCGAGAGCGACGGCGACGCGACGCCCTCCGAGATCGACGGGCCGGAGCTGCCGCCGGTCCTCTTCCAGCATCCCCTGCCCGACGCGTGGCACTTCGTACTGGCCACGCCTCGCGCCGAGCCGGGGCTCTCCGGCGCGACGGAGCAACGCGCGTTCCGCGATCTCCCGCCGATGGACGACCGCCGCGTCGGCCGCATCTGCCGGCTGACGCTCATGCAGGTCATGCCCGCCGCGCTCACCGGCGACATCGGCGGCTTCGGTGGCGCGATCACCGAGATCCAGGAGCTGGTCGGCGAGTATTTCGCGCCCCGCCAGGGAGGCCGCTTCGCGAGCCGGGCCGGGTGCGAGGTGGCGGACCTCGCCCTGGCGCGCGGCGCCCACGGAGTCGGGCAGAGCTCCTGGGGGCCGACGGTATTCGCGCTGGTCGAGAGCGACGGACGGGCGCACGCCCTGGCGGACGAGATCCGGGCGACGTTCGGCGACCGCCTTGCCGGGATCGAGGTGAGCCGCGCACGCAACCGGGGCGCATCCTGCCGGGAGTTCCCGTGACCGCCGACCTGGGTCTGAACCGGCGCGCGGCGGCGCTGGCCGACCGGCTCGCCGCCGATGCCGCGCTCCTCGGCGTCGCGGTCACCCGGGTCGGCGGCGCGCGTGTGATCGATTGCGGGGTGGGCGCCCCCGGCGGGCTCGAGGCGGGCCGGCGCCTCGCCGAGATCTGCCTCGCCGATCTGGCCGCCGTGTCCTTCGCCAGCGTCGACCTGGACGGGCTCTGGCTCCCCGCGGTGGCGGTGACCACGGATCATCCGGTGGCGGCCTGCCTCGCCAGCCAGTACGCCGGCTGGGCCATCGATCCCCCGGGCTACTTCGCCATGGGCTCGGGGCCGGCGCGAAGCCTCGCCCGGGTGGAGCGCGAGCTCTATGCGCGGATCGGCTACGCGGAGAGCGGGGACGCGGCCGTCCTCGTCCTCGAGGGGCGCACCCTCCCGAGCGAGGACGTCGTGCGCGTCGTCGCCGACAAGAGCCGCGTGCGCCCGGAGGGGCTCACCCTCCTCATCGCGCCGACGGCGAGCATCGCGGGCTGCGTCCAGGTGGCTGCGCGCTCCGTCGAGACGGGCCTCCACAAGATGCTGGAGCTCGGCTTCGACGTGCGGGCGGTCCGGAGCGGCGCCGGGGTGTGCCCGCTCGCTCCGGTAGCCAAGAACGACCTCCGCGCGATCGGCTGGACGAACGACGCCATCCTCTACGGGACGCGCGCCTACTTTGCCGTCCACGCCGACGACGCCCTGGTCGAGGCGATGGTCGCGCGGCTCCCCGCCTCCGCGTCACCGGATCATGGGACGCCCTTCTACGAGATCTTCAAGCGCGCGGGCAACGACTTCTACAAGATCGACCGCATGCTGTTCAGCCCCGCCGAGGTCGTGGTGAACAACCTGGCTTCCGGCCGCGTGTTCCGGGCCGGGCGCCTCGATCCGGGCGTGCTGAAGCGATCGTTCGGCGTCGAGGATCGGGCGTGAAGGTCGCGATCCTGGGCTCCCAGTCCGGCTGGCACGAGGGTCGACTGGGGCGCGCGCTCAGCGAGCGGGGCGTGGAGCCGGTGGTGGCGCCCATCACCGGCCTCGCCGCGACCATCGCCTCCCCCCCGACCGGCATCGGCGGCGCCGGCCACCGGCTCGCCGCGGCCGGCGTCCCGCTCGACGACTGCGGCGCGGTGATCGTGCGCGCGATCCCGGGCGGCTCGCTCGAGCAGGTGATCTTCCGGGTGGACGCCCTGCATCGACTGTCGCGGCTCGGCGTCAAGGTCATCAACTCGCCCCGGTGCGTGGAGCGCACCGTCGACAAGTACTTCACATCCGCGCTCCTCGAGGAGGCGGGGTTGCCGACGCCCCGCACCCGCGTCTGCGAGCGACTCGACGACGCGCTCGCCGCCTTCGAGGCGCTCGGGGGCGACGTGGTCGTGAAGCCGCTGTTCGGCTCCGAGGGCCGCGGCATCGTCCGGGTCTCCGACCCCGACCTCGCCTACCGCACCTGCCGCGCGCTGGAGGTGACGCGCTCGGTGTTCTATCTTCAGGAGTTCGTGCCGCACGGCGGGCGGGACATTCGGGCGTTCGTGGTGGGCGGCCGGCTGGTGGCCGCGATGACCCGGCGCGCCGCCGGCTGGAAGACCAACGTGTCGCAGGGCGCCCGGACGGAGGCCGTCGTGCTTCCGAGCGCGCTCGAGCGGCTCAGCATCCGGGCGGCCAGCGTGCTCGAGGCGGACTACGCGGGCGTGGATCTCCTGCCCACCGACGACGGGCGGGTGCTCGTGATCGAGGTCAACGGGATCCCGGGATGGCGCGGACTCCAGCAGACGACGGACGTCGACATCGCAGGGGCGATCGCCGACCACGCGATCGCCGCCGTCTCGCCCGGCCTTCCCGCGGGGAGCGCCCCGTGAGCGCCACCGCGGCGGTGAGCGGCGGGCTGTCGCCGGCGCGGATTGCCGCCGCCGCGACGCTCGCCTGCACCCTCGAGGTCTGCGCGGAAAAGGTCGGCAACGTGACGCCGACCCGCGTATTCGCCGACGCGCGCTTCGAGGACTTCGCGCTGAGCGCCCAGGCGCTGGGGGCCGCGATCGCGGAGGCCGGACCGGGGCGCATCGGCCTGGCGGTGCACCGGGCCGTCGCGGCAACCGCGCGCGTGGCCGCCTCGAACACGAACCTCGGCATGGCGCTCCTCTTCGCGCCCGTGGCGGCGGCGGCGCGGGCACGGGGCGGCACGGGGCTCCGGAGCCGGCTCACGCGCGTGCTGGGCGCGCTGAGCGTGGACGACGCGCGCTGGGCGTACCGCGCCATCCGGCTCGCCCGGCCGGGCGGGCTTGGCCGGGCTGTCGTCGCCGACGTCGCGCGGCCGCCTGCCGTCACGCTGCGCGAGGCGATGCGGCTCGCGGCGCCGCGCGACACGATCGCCGCGGAGTACACCCGCGGCTTCCCGGTGACGTTCGATCTCGCGCTGGCCGGGCTCCGACGGGCGCGCCGGCAGGGCCTGGATCTCCTGACCGCGATCGCCCAGGCCCATCTCGCGGTGATGGCGCGGGTGCCGGACACGCTGATCGCGCGCAAGGCGGGCGCCGCCGAGGCGGCGGAGGTCGCCGCCCGGGCCCGCGCGGTCATGCGGGCGGGCGGCTTCAGGACGCGGAAGGGCGCGGCCGCCGCCCGACGCCTGGACGCCTTGCTCCGCAAGGACGGCAACCGCCGAAACCCCGGGACGTCGGCGGACCTCGTCGCCGCCGCGCTCTTCGTGTGGCTCCTCGAGCGGCCGGGTCACCGGCGCTAGGAACGGCGGGCCCCGAGCCGCGTCCGAATGCGTCGCGCCAGCGACGGGATCTTTCGGAGACCCGCGAGCATGATCCCTGGCGCGCTCACCGCGCGTCGACACGCCGTCACGATGTCTCTTTGGGAGAGAGGCTCGAGCACGCCGTACAGCGTGATGTCGTCCCGCAAGAAGCGCTGCCGGGACACGAGGGCAGCCTGGACGCGAGGCTCCAAGGGCCCCGACGACGTGAGAAGCGATTCGGTCACCGCCAACGCCTGCTGGAGCTTGCGCAGACGCTGACGGGTCGTCGCCGCCCCGGGACGATCATGCGTGTAGTAGTAATGCGCGTCGGGGATCACCGCGAAGCGTCCGCCGGCCAGCAGGCACCGCACGTAGAACTCAAAGTCCTCGGCGTAGCGAATGCGTTCGTCATATCGCAGCGCGTGACTCTCGACGAACCTCCGGCGAAGGATCGGCTTCGTCATCCCGAGCATGAGCTCGGAGGCACCGGGGATGTTCGCGCGCACGAACGAGGGCGCGTCGAATTCGCGAGCCGCGCGGAGCCGACCCGCGAACAGGGTGCCCCGAGGGGTCGTCTCTCCGTGAGGAACAAGCCACACGTTGTCCGTGACGAGGTCCAGTCCCCCGGTCTCGGCAACTTCTAGCAGTCGCGCGCACCGTCCGCTCGCGTACCAGTCATCCGAGTCGAGCAACGCGACCCACTCGCCGCGCGCGACGCCGAGCGCCCGGTTCCGCGCCGCCGAAGGGCCTCGGTTCACCGGCTGCCGGAGCACCGTGAGCCGCGGGTCACGAAGGTCATGCAACAGCTCGCCGGTACCGTCGTCGGACGCGTCGTCCACGGCGATGACTTCGACGTCGACGCCGGCCTGCCCGAGGGCCGATTGGACGGCGCGAAGGGCGAGCTCTCGGGTGCGGTAGGCGGGCATGATGACGGACACTCGGGGAGAAGTCATGGCGTCTTCACGGTGCCGATCCGCGCAATCATTACGGCGTCAGCCTCGTGTTTGCAACCGGAGCCGCCGGGGCCGGAGAAGCGGGGCCGGAGCCCGCCGGAGACCGCACGCGCCTCCATCCTTGACACCGCCCGCGCAGCCCGCGCACCATCGACAGCGCGTGAATCCACATCTGCCAGCCCGCCCTGGGAATCGGTTGGACCGCCGAGACGAGGGGCACCATCTCCCCGATCCCGGAACCTCGGCGGACCTCGTCCCGGACCTCGGCGCGGCCGCGCTGTTCGTGTGGTCTCTCGAGCGGCCGGGTGACGAGCGATGAGCCAGTACCGCGTCCGGATCGAGAAGGACTACACGGTCTTCTGCGCGGGCCACTTCATCACCTACGACGGGCACGAGTGCGAGCCGATCCACGGCCACAACTACCGGGCGGCCACCACGCTCGAGGGTCCGCTCGACGAGAACGCCTACGTCTTCGACTTCACCAAGCTCAAGCGGGCGCTGCGGGGCATCGTCGACCGGCTGGATCACCGGATGCTCTTGCCGACGAAGAGCGCGCTCATCCGGGTCACGCAGTCCGGCGGGGAGATCGAGGCGCGCTATCGAGAGAAGCGCTACGTCTTCCCCGCGAGCGACGTGGTGCTCCTCCCGATCCCGAACACCACCGCGGAGATGCTCGCCTGGTGGATCGCCCAGGAGCTGAAAGACAGCCTGGGCGCACTGCCCGGCGCCACCGCGATCGAGGTCGAGGTGGACGAGTCGTCGGGTCAGCGGGCCTTCTACCGGGAGGCGCTCGGCGAGGGCGGCCACGGGGAGCCACGCCCGTGACGTCGCCATCGGTCGTCTACCTCGGGCTCGGCTCGAACCTCGGCGACCGCCAGAGCAACCTGATCGAGGCGCTCCGGAGCCTCCGCGCGCACGTCTGGATCGAGCAAGTTTCGCCGGTCTACGAGACCGAGCCGGCGCACGTGACCGACCAGCCCCGCTTCCTGAACCTCGCGGTGAAGGGCGTGACCTCGCTCGAGCCCGCGGAGCTCCTGACCGTCGCCAAGCGGATCGAATCCCGGATGGGGCGGGTCCCCGGCGAGCGATACGGCCCGCGTCTGATCGACATCGACCTTCTCTTCTACGGCGACCGCGTGATCCACACCGAGACGCTCGAGGTGCCGCACCCGCGCGTCGCCGAGCGCGGCTTCGTGCTGGTGCCGCTTCACGACATCGCCCCGGGCCTCCGGCACCCGGAGCTCGGACGCACGGTCGCCCAGCTCCTCGCCTCGCTCGGGGAGACGCGCGGCATCGTCCGGGTCGAGCAGGGCCTGACAGTACGGCTCGAGCGTGACGTGCAGGAGGAGTCTCCGTCCGCCCGTCTCAGGCTCGACCAGACGGGGGTGACGGGTCTCCACCGCATCATCCGCCTCTCCGACGGCGGCGGCCTCTTCTACGCGACGCTCGATCTCTTCGTCGAATTGCCAGCCGACCAGAAGGGCGCCCACATGTCACGCTTCAGCGACACCGTGGAGGAGGTGCTCGAGGAGCTCGGTGATTTCACGGCCCCGATGATCGAGACACTCGCCGAGCGCATCGCGCGTGCCCTGACGGTCGGGCACGGGGCCGAGCGCGCCGACGTGGAGATCCGGGCCCAGTTCCCGCTCGAACGCCGGACGCCAATCTCCGGCAAGCCCTCGCAGGAGCTGTACACGCTGATCGGCATCGCCGCCGCCAACCCCCGCCGTACGGTCCAGCTGATTGGCGTGGAGGCGGAGGGCATGATGGCGTGCCCCTGCGCCCAAGAGATGGTCCGCGCTCAGGCCAAGGCCCGGCTGCTCGAGCATGGCCTGACGCCGGAGCTCGCCGAGCAGGTGCTGTCGCTGGTTCCGATCGCGACTCACAACCAGCGGGGGCGCGGCCGTCTCCTGGTCGGGGCCGATCGCGCGCTCCGCGCCGAGGACCTCGTCGAGATCGTGGAGACGTCGATGAGCTCCGAGAACTACGACCTCCTGAAGCGCCCGGACGAGCTGTTCGTGGTGGAGAAGGCCCACCGGCACCCTCGCTTCGTCGAGGATACCGTGCGGGAGATGCTCCGGACCTTCGTCAACACGTATCCGGAGCTGCCCGACGACGCGTACGTCCACGCGCGGCAGGTCAACATGGAGACGATCCACAAGCACGACGTCTTCGCCCAGCGCGGCGGACGGCTCGGCGAGATCCGCGGCGAGCTGGCGGACGGCAAGGCCCGCGGCAGCACCCCGCTGCAGGCGTGGCTGGCAGCGCGCCTCGAGTCCTAGACGGGCGCGATCAGGTCGGCGGGCCCGAGGACCCCAGTGTGGAGCGCCGTGCCGACCAGGACCGCGTGGTAGCCGGCGCGCTCGAGGGCGCGCAGGTCGTCCTTCCCCCGTACCCCGCCGCCGAGCACGATCTCCGCATCGGGGAGACGGTCCCGGTACCGGCGCGCCGTCTCGACCGGCGGCCCCGTCCCGGCGCCGACCCGCGCGAGATCCAGCACGATGAACGTGCCCATGCCCGCCGCCCACGCCGTCGCCGCCACTTCGGTCGCGTCGGCATCTGCGACGGCGGGCGAGCCGCCCAGGAGCCGACCCTCGCGATGGTCCAGGCTGAGGATGCAGTCGGCGCCGGCGCCGGATGCCTCGCGAGTCGCTGCCGTGATGCCCGCGAGGTCGCGCCGATCCTTGAGGGTCTCCGTGCCGACGATGATCCGCTTCGCCCCGGAGGACACGGCGCGACGCGCGGCCTCCGCCGTCGCGACGCCGGCGTCGAGCCACACCGCCAGGCCAACGTCGGCGATGGCCCGGACGACGGCGTGGTGATCGCCGGCGCCGGTGATCGCGTCGAGATCCGCGACGTAGCACGCGTCACAGCCGAGCCGCTCCCGAAAGGCGCGGGCGAGCGCGACCGGGTCCGCGGACGGCGACAGCACGCTCCGCACCGGCGCGTAGGCGGCTCGCTCACCGCGCACCGCGTGCACCGCCACGCCGCCCTTCAGGTCGAGCACCGGCACGACACGCATCGCGGAGCGGAGGATAGCATGCCGCTCACCGTGGCGAGCGTCGACGGGCCGCCCAAGGCCGGAGGCCGTCCGATCGAACGTGTCCGATCGGAGCCATCCGAGCCGACTGGCCAGTCAGCGTGTGCGTCGGGCTCGATCATCGAGGCGGGCTAGCGCGATGTCCCCGGCGAGGCGCGTGCTCGGCTGGGACGTCGGCGGTGCCTACGTCAAGGCCGCCGTCGTCGAGGCGGACAACCGCCGTCGGACCGTGCGCACCGCGAATCGCCCCTTCGAGATCTGGCGCGACAAAGACGCCCTGCCCGGCGTGCTGCAGGCGCTCGCCGCCGAGCTGCCCCCACCCGACGCGGTCGCGGTCACGATGACGGCGGAGCTGTCGGACGTCTTCAGGACCAAGCGGGAGGGCGTCGGCTTCGTCCTCGACGCCGTCGAGGCGGTCTCCCGGGCGCCGGTCCGCGTCTTCACGACCGCCGGCCAGTTCGTCGATGGCGCGGCGGCCCGAGCCCACCCGCTCGACGCGGCCGCATCGAACTGGGTCGCCACCGCCATGCTGGTCGGCCGGTTCGTGCCCGACGCGCTCCTGGTGGACATCGGCTCCACCACGACCGACGTGATCCCGGTGGTGAGCGGCCGCGTTGCGGCCCTCGGGCGCACCGACCCCGAGCGCCTGCTTGCCGGCGAGCTCGTCTACACGGGGGCGCTTCGGACCAACGTGGCGGCGATCGTCCGCCGCGTGCCGCTCCGGGGCGGCGAGTGCCCGGTCGCCTCCGAGCTGTTCGCCGTCAGCGGCGACGTCCACGTGCTCCTCGGATCGCTGGCCCCGGCCGACTACACGTGCCCGACTCCCGACGGCCGGGCGCCCACCGCGGAGCTCTCCGCCGAGCGGCTGGCGCGCGTCGTGTGCGCCGATGGCGAGATGCTCGACGCCGCAGAGATCCGCGCCATCGCGACGGCGGTCGCCGACGCGCAGGTGGACGAGATCGCGGTCGCGATCGGCCGCGTCGCGCTCCGGCTCGCGCGCCCGGTCCCCGTCGTCGTCACCGGGCTCGGCGGCTTCCTCGCTCGCCGCGCCGCCGAGCGCGTCGGGCTGCCCGTCGAGGATCTCGCCGACGTCCTCGCGGTCGACGTCGGCACCGTGGCCCCTGCGGTCGCCGTCGCCTGGCTCCTCCTCGACGGGGTCAGGCTTTGACTTCTAGACATCTCCGCCTGGCGAGGGCCCGAATGGTCGGGAAGTCACAGTCTGATCGCAGGCCGGAGTGGGTGATCAAGGTCGGAGGCAGTCTCGCGGCGCGCCCCACCGGGCTGCGACGCCTCATGGAGACCCTCGCTGCCGCCGCCCGCCGCCACTGGCTCGTCGTGGTCCCTGGTGGCGGCAGCTTCGCCGATGAGGTGCGCCGAGTCGACCGGCGCGTCCGGCTCGGCGATTCGGCCGCCCACTGGATGGCCATCCTGGCCATGGACCAGTATGGCTATCTCCTCGCGCGGCTCGCTCCCGGAGCGACGCTGGTGCGTGGCCGGCGGGAGCTCATGCCTGGCCGGCTCAACGTGCTCGCGCCATCGGCCTGGCTCCTCCGGGCGGATCCCCTGCCCCACTCGTGGGACGTCACCTCGGACTCCATCGCCGCCTGGATCGCCCGAACCCTGCGTGTGCGGCGCCTCATGCTCGTCAAGCACGAGGACGGCTTCATCGCGCCGGGCCGCGGGCCGCACCAGGTGCCTGCTCACGTTCGAGAGATCGCGCTCGATACCTTCCAAGGCGTCGTGGACCCGTACTTCGCCCGGGCCCTCGATCCGGCCATCGGCTGCTGGATCGTTCGTGGACAGCTGCCGCGCCGAATCACGCGCTTGATCGAGACCACCGGGAGCACGGGCCCAGGATCATCTAATTAGATCGCCCCCGGCGAGAGATCCTAGTCTCCGGTCCCCCCGGGAGAGGAGAGACCGAGAATGGGTTATGTCGCCGAGCCTCGGGGAGTGGAAGCTGCGCAGTAAGCTTCAGCCCTCGCGGTGCTGGGCGGCGAGTCGTTCATTGTCCGGTTCGCTCAATCCGGTCCACCATGCTCACGCTCCGGCAAAAAGAAGGAGACGATTCGATGTTGACCCAGCTCTCGCTCCACGAGATCTCGCACGTGATAGCGCTGTCGATGGCGCCGGCCTTTCTTCTGGCGGCGGTCGGCGCGTTCAGCTCGCTGGTCGTGGGCAAGATGACGGGCGTCGTCACGCGCATCCGCACCCTGAATACCATCGAGGACACCGATCGGGCCCGTGCTCATCTCAAGGCGGACATTCCAAGGCTCAAGCGCTGCGCGAAGCTGATGGACCACTCGCTCACATGCTTGGTGGGCAGCGGCTTCGTCACGACGTCGCTCATGATCCTCGCGTTCGCCGGGGCCGTCATGAAGTGGCAGCATGAGACGGCAGTCGCCCTGCTCTTCATGATGGCCCTCGCGCTCTTCGCAGTCGCGTTTGGGTTCCTCTTTTGTGAGGCCGTCATCTGGCACAACGAATTCGATCATCAGGCGTGAGGTGGCCGCTCCTGGATGGTGCTACTGGCCGAGATACGCGAGCGCGGCGCGCAGCGGGGCGCTCGACACCTGGATCACGCCGGAATAGGGCGCATACATCTCCACAATCAGGAAGATCGCGCCCGACACCGACAGCGCGGAGACGGCCAAGCTCCCAACGACGGTGGCGTTGGTCGGCGCGTAAAGCCCGAAGCTGGCCAGGATGACGGTCAGCCACAGCACCACGACGATCAGCAGCGGCGAGGAGACCGAAGCCGTTCTCTGCTCGTACATCAACCAGCGGCTTCGACCGATGTCCATCAGAACTTGGAGCGCTTGGGCCTGGATCGTTCGCTGGTTGTCGTCCTTCGGCGAGAGCCGCTGTACCGCGTCGTACAGCGCCTCGTGGCTGCCCAACCGCGTTCCGGGAGAGGCGGCATCCGCCGAGCTGTTCGACCACATCGTCTCGAGGATGCTGGCGGTGGCGCCGCGGAGAAGATCGCGCGCGGGCCCACTCTCGGATCCGTAGTGGACCAAGAGGCGGTCCAGCAGGCCGACATTCGCCGCCAACTCGGTCAGCTCCCGGCTCTGCGCGTCGAATGACCCCTTGGCCGAGCCGATCTGCAGACCGAGGACCAAGGCCGTCAGCGTCCCGACCAGTCCCATCCCGAGCTTCACGACATCCCGTGAATCGCTGCTCAGATGATGCTCCGGCAGTATCGCCCGGAGCAGCATGCCGAGGAGCGCACCCCCGAAGACGCAGGCGAACACGACCACGCTGATCGTCATGGCACTCATGCCTCGTGCCCTCTGGTTTTGGGGTGAGGACCGGCCGCGATCAGAACCTGATCGCGCGTGCGCGCCATCTCCATTGAACCGTGCAGCCCCGCGCGCTCAGGCCCGCGTCACGGTCGGTTCGATGCTCGGGGCTATGTTCTTCGTGCCCTAGTGGCGGTTGAGGCCCGAGCCAAAAGCACGGTCAGGGTCGCGTGGAGGGCAACCGCCGGCCACAGCAGTATGCCGGTCGACCCGCCCGCGAAGCCCACGCAGGCGAGATACAGCGTGGCGGCCGCGTTGTAGGTCAACATGCCGCCGAGCGGCGTGCCTGGCCAACAGGCCACCCCCAATGAGACCAGGGCGATGCCGGCCATGCGCGCCACCAGCAGCGCCATGCCGCTGAGTTCGACGCCGAACAGCCACTGTCCGACCAGCGACGGGACGATCAGCAATGCGACCCCGGTCGCGGCTTCAATGGCCGCCGCGAGAGCCAGCACGCTCTTCAGGGCGTCGGTCCTCGTCCGTTCGCCGCTCGAGATCTGGTTCGGCAATGACTGGACACCGCTAAGGCTTCGGTGGCTCGAGCTTGAAGGTCAGCTTCTTGATCGTGCCCGTGAACTTGAATGGCGTCTCGTAGCGATACTCCACCAGTGCGACACCGGTGCGCGTGTCCTGGCCGATATCGAAGGTCTCGTCCTCCGGGAACGTGACCGGGATCGTGTTCTCCATCGACTTTTTGGCCACTTCCTGACCGTCCACGGAGAGCACACCCGTCCCTCCTTTGCCCAATTCCGGACCATCGGACTTGAAGTCGAAGACGATGATGTGCTTGCCGGCGCTCAGCTCAGGTCCTTCCCACGCCGTGCGCTTGAGGTCGAGCAGGTTGTAGAGGAACACCGCCCTGCCCCGGCCAACGCCCAGCTCGCCCTTGCTGAGGAACAGGCCGTACCCGCCGAAACGCCCGCCCTCGGTGACGATCATGCCTTCGGCCCCGCCCTCGGGGATCTCGACCTCGGCCGTGATGGTGTAAGACTTGCCGATGATGCTCGGCGCCGCGCTGGCTGTCGTGCCGATCAGCTCGCCCGAATACGTAAACACCGTGCGTCCCGCCGTGAGGCTCGGGCGCGGCGTGTTCCAGCGCGCGAGCGTCGAGTTGTCGAGCGGCAGCACGTTGTACTTCTTCGCCTCCGCGTAGAAGAGCGC